>NZ_BCLE01000067.1 GCF_001431045.1 Streptococcus orisasini | reverse complement strand
GAACAAAACTTTGAACAAACGAATCTGTAGCTGTTACGTAAAGTAACAAAAACAAATTTGCGAAGTCAATTCGTAACAAACAATAAACGGATTACGTTATAGAGATATAGCGAAATATAGTCAGTTTAATCGAAGAGCAATCTTCAAATTTTCAAATTGAGAGTTTGATCCTGGCTCAGGATGAACGCTGGCGGCGTGCCTAATACATGCAAGTCGAACGCACAGCGAAAGGTGCTTGCACCTTTCAAGTGAGTGGCGAACGGGTGAGTAACACGTGGACAACCTGCCTCAAGGCTGGGGATAACATTTGGAAACAGATGCTAATACCGAATAAAACTTAGTGTCGCATGACACAAAGTTAAAAGGCGCTTCGGCGTCACCTAGAGATGGATCCGCGGTGCATTAGTTAGTTGGTGGGGTAATGGCCTACCAAGACAATGATGCATAGCCGAGTTGAGAGACTGATCGGCCACAATGGGACTGAGACACGGCCCATACTCCTACGGGAGGC
>NZ_BCLE01000066.1 GCF_001431045.1 Streptococcus orisasini | reverse complement strand
ATCATTCGAAAGTGATAATGTCTTAGCTAGGTCGAATGTGAAAATGTCCCGTCTGTTAAACTAGAAAGATGAGGAAAATAGAACTAACTATGATAGAGTCAAAGAAATACCTAGTCATCAAAGCTGTTTGTGAGGGTAAAAAACAGAAAAACAGGGCTTGTGTAGAATTAGGGTTAAGCAAAAGGCAGGTGAACCGATTGATACTAGCCTATCGAGAGAAAGGAAAGTCAGCTTTCGTTCATGGTAATAGATCAAAAAGACCAACTCATGCCATGTCTTTAGAAACAAAGAGAAGGATTATCGAGAAATATCAACGTTACGGTGTTTTAAGACCAAATGTTGTTCATTTCTGCGAACTACTAGCGGAAGAAGAAAACATCGCCTATTCAGATACAACTGTTAGAAAACTACTCTACCAAGCAGGGTTTCTATCTCCAAAGACACAACGAGCAACGAAAAGACGATTGAAACAAGAAGCCAAACAAAAGAAAAAGGAGGCAGAAAAAAGAGGA
>NZ_BCLE01000065.1 GCF_001431045.1 Streptococcus orisasini | reverse complement strand
GGCTCTATAATTTCTGTAGTGGGTAGAATTCCCACCAGAAGTTCTAGATCCTCTTTATTTAAAGAGGATCAGGCTTTTTGTTAAAAATTTAGATGGTAGTCCATTGCTTCACATTAGCTACTTGCTTAGCATCTTCGGCAATCGTTTTCAAATCGTGATTACCAGAATTAGGAATTACATATTCTTTACCAAGATAAACCGCTCCTAGCCAACGCATAGCATTGTTGAGCCAATCTTTTTGGGTCGTGATACGGATAACATCACCCGTAAAGACCTTGATATCACTCTTAATATCCGCAATAGTTCGCTGGGCCTCAGCCTTATTTGAAGGAAGGCTAAAGTCTCCTTGAAGTTTTTCCCGAAGGGAATCGTAAGCTTTATTCCCCAAATAAGCTACGGATGGAATATAAAGCGGGGCAGCGTTATAGACAATTGTTTTGGCAACATTCTTTTTCAGGGCTACCCGCTGAGCGACATTCCCACCCAAGGAATGACCAGTAATAACAATGTTCCCAGCTCCATACTGGCCAGCAATCTTGTCATAAAAATCATAAGCTGGCTGGTAATGTTGCCCACGTGCTAAACCAATCCCAATTAAATCGGCTCCCATGGCATCTTGCAATTCATTACCATCATTATTAGTAGCTGTATAAGCGATAATAACCTTGTTGCTGGCTTTATCTCGAAAGGCAGTCCCACTGGTTCCTGTTTGATGATCATAGAAATCACTGAGGTAAGTCAGATTATTGGGAACGACGCGCCCAGCCTTTTGAATTTCCGCTAAAATAGTGACATCGGTAGCGCCTCTGAGACGAGCCTTTTCAAACTCAAGTGTCA
>NZ_BCLE01000064.1 GCF_001431045.1 Streptococcus orisasini | reverse complement strand
CGCAAGACTCAAAGAAGAAAACGAAATTTTAAAAATTGCGGCCGTTTTGCTGGGCGAACATCGCAAGTAACACGTAAGACCCATTTTCCTATTGTCCAATCATTGCTAAAACAGCATTTTAAACTCATGATGGTGCTTCGCCTACTCAAAATACCCAAAAGCACCTACTTTAATTGGGTTCACTATACTGAGAGCCAACGACAACGAGAAGACACGATTTTAAAAGCTTTGTTGCGTGAAATTTGGCAAAATAACTATAAAGCTTATGGCGCGCCACGTCTGCGATTAGCATTAGCTGATCTGAATTTGCATCATGGAACCAACCGAGTTCGTCGTTTAATGCGAGAAGCTGGCATATACTCTGTCATGAGTCGTCGATTTAACAAACCAACGACAACTGTTGATTATCGTCAACGTCCCAACTTAATCAGGCATTTACCCGAAGCCAACGCTTGGAGCATGGACATCACTTATTTAAAGTTGAGTAATGGTCAGTGGGTCTATTTAGCGTCAGTTTTAGAGTTACAAACGCGTAAGATATTAGCCCATCAAATCAGTGCCACGATGGATACCAAATTGGTAGTTACAACACTACAAAGATCGCTGTCAACTGATAAAAAACCAAATTATTTACATACTGATATGGGCAGTCAGTTCACTAGTTTTGGCTTTGAAAATTTGTTAAAGCGACATAAAATTGATCATTCGTATTCAAAACTAGGACATCCATATGATAATGCCAAAATTGAAAGTTTTCACTCCCTATTAAAGCGTGAAATGATTTATCAATTCCGGTTTCCATCGATTGCACATCTAATTTTAGATGTGTCCAAGTATATTCATTGGTTCAA
>NZ_BCLE01000063.1 GCF_001431045.1 Streptococcus orisasini | reverse complement strand
TCCAAACTCCCAACTGCTTCCAACTTCTTTGAAGAACCTGACAAAGCTCATCCCAGCCGAGCAAGAAAGAAATTCAAAGGGGAACTCATTCAAATGGATGCCAGTCAATTCCCTTGGTTTGGACAACAGGAAACACATCTTCATGTCGCTATTGACGATGCCTCCGGTGATATTGTCGGGGCTTACTTTGATACTCAGGAGACGCTAAACGGGTATTATCATGTCTTAGAACAGATTCTAGAGGTACATGGTATCCCTTTCCAGTTCCTTACTGATAAAAGGACTGTATTCACTTATGCTTCCAGTCAGTCTAAAAAGATCGAGGAAGATACCTTTACACAGTTTGGATATGCTTGCCATCAGATTGGTATTGCCATTGAAACGTCTTCTATCCCTCAAGCTAAAGGGCGTGTAGAACGTCTTAATCAGACCCTACAATCGCGTCTACCAATTGATTTACAGAGGAATCAAATTACCAGCATCTCTCAAGCGAATCGCTATCTTAAGAGATGGATTAAACGATTTAACAAGCAGTTTGGTGGACTGGCTAGTGAGTCTGTTTTTGAGAAAGCACCTAAACCAGCCCAGCGAAACCTACTGTTAGCGAGAGTCTCTGAAAGAGTGATTGATAGCGGGCATCATATTCGATATCAAAACAACTTCTACTTGCCCGTCGAAGGGGATAAAGAAATCTATTTTACGCGTAAAACAAAGGCACTTGTGATTGAGGCATTCGATGGAGACATCTACCTTAATATCGCAGACACTATTTATGCCACTAGAAAGTTACCAAAACACGAGAAGCACTCCAAAGAATTCGAAATGGTGCTTAAAACTAAAAAAGAAAGACGCAAGTATATTCCACCACAATCCCATCCGTGGAAACTTGCATCTTTTAAACAATACCTTCATAAAATCGGAAAATCTTATGAAGAATTCAAGCGTGAGAGGA
>NZ_BCLE01000062.1 GCF_001431045.1 Streptococcus orisasini | reverse complement strand
AACCTTATCCTCCATTTTGGACTTGCCAATCTCTCTCGTATATCTGAGATTGTGATATTCTTTAGCTGTTCCAAAGAGGCGTTCAATGGTTTCTTTTCGATGTTGGTAGCGTTCCCTCATCCCTCTTTGATGGCGAATGTCCTCACAAATCTCCATATCCTCTTTCCAAAGATGTCTCGTGACAACTTTTTGATGCTTCTGACTCTCTGTGCAACTCCCTAATAAAGGACAAGTGGCACAAATCTTAGCCTTACTCTTATACTCCCGATAGCCCTCACGAGTCGTTGTACAATACTCTAACGTCTGATTCTCGGGGCAAAGGTAACAATCATAATACTCATCGTAAACAAAATCCTTAGGCTGTAACAGGCCTTTCTTTCCTTTCGGTCTGGTATAAGGAAAAACAGGGGTAATGTTTTTATCCAGCAAGAATTTAGCGATAGAAGGCGTTTTATAACCTGAATCAGCGATAAGGAAGTGAGGACTGAAGGGCTCAAGTTTGGCAAACAGCGCAGGAAAAGCTTGGCTGTCATGAACATTCCCTGCTTCTACACTATAGGCTAATGCCCAGCCATGTTTGTCGCAGGCAACCTGAGCATTATAGGCAAAAACTTCTTTATGCTCACCCTTATGAAACCAACCGCTCTCCGGGTCAGTCGTTGAGACTTTCTTTTCTTTAGCCTCGCTTTTTGCGGCGGGCTTTAGCGACTTTTTTGCGTG
>NZ_BCLE01000061.1 GCF_001431045.1 Streptococcus orisasini | reverse complement strand
GTTGTTAGCATCGGGCGAGATTAACCATTTTTCATCGGGTTAATTTAGCCAATTATCATCGTATTAAAACAGCCAACGCATCAGACTGTTTCATTATAAGTGGTTGGTTACACCTGGCTTGGGTTTGCCAGTTTCTACTGCAATTGTTTCAAGACGACGCCCACGATAACTGTTCCCTTTCATCATAAAAACAGTTGCATCATCAAAGATTCGGTCAAGAGCACATAGCAGAGACGAATCTTCACTGAAGAATTCGCCCCATTTATTCGGGGTCATGTTGCTTGTGAATATCAAGGTATTAGGTCCTTCTTTGTTATATCGCCTGTCGACCATATCGAAGAACATTCTGGTGGCTTCTTTGTTAAAAACACATCTACCGATCTCATCGATAATGAGGCAGGATGGTTTCACAAGGCTGTTTATCGTTGAACTTTCACGTCCATATTTTATGGCGTCATTCAGTCGCTGATTAAGTTCAGTTGCCTTTAAGAAATAGGTTTTTAGTCCCTGATTGCAGCATTCTCTTCCGTATGCCATTGCAAGATGTGTTTTACCCACACCCTGTGGACCGATAAAGGCAAGATTCCTACCGGCATTTATAGCAGTTAATGCGGGTAGATTTTTTAATCTTTCAACCTGTTTTCCCTTTACATGATCAAAATCAAAGTTTTGAAATGTCTTTGGTTCTTTTAATGGCAGACGACTCATTTTCAGAAGCGTATTTCGGATTGTTTCTTCTTTTTGTGTATGCAAAAATTCGAATACTTTTGCGATGGCTTCCAGTTGCTGTGGATTCATAGCTTCAGAATCTATAAAGTTATACAGCCCGTTTGCGTATGCTGATATTTTTAAAGCTTCTATATCAGAACTGATCTGATCATAAAACGTTTTACTCATTCCAAAGACCCTCCTCAAAGTTAAACTTACTGAAAAGAGAATCGGCTTCTCTTTCTTCAATCTGGAGGATTTTGGATCGTACCGGCATCGATGGGTACTCTTCAGGCTGCTCCTTTACATACTGATCATGACAGAAGCTGTCTTTTCTACTCCATGTAACATTGTGTGTTGCAAGGACCCTACTCATGTCCTGGTCATAAATAGTAATGATATATTCGCTTCTTTGAATTCGACAGATCCTCTTTTGATACCAGAATGGAACGCCAAAACGTCTACCTTCATAGCTGACAAATCCGTCGAATGAGATTGCTCTTTCAGGACAAAGATAATACATCATTGCCTCAGTCTGATCCAGAACGGATGCAACATTCCAGCAGGATTTTTGATGAACTTCATCTGGGATACAATCAACAGCACGATGATACCTGCTGTTATGTCTGTTGCACCAATGCAAAGCGTCGTAGTTAAGTTCCGTGATATTTGTAAAGACTCTTCCAGGAAGGAAGTTGTCTTTTACGAAACGAACAAGACGTTCTACTTTACCTTTTGTAAAAGGATGTCTTGGCTTACAAAGCTTTGTAGAAAAACCAATGGTTTTCATAAAACTCTCATAATCGCGTTGCCATATAGGATGTCCTTCCGAATCTCTTGAGATGACCACACTCTTCATGTTATCTGTAAGAACATATCTGGGAACTCCCATGTAATAGAAAGCATGGATCATTCCGATAAACAGGTTTTCCTGTTTGGCATTTGGAAAGAATTCTATATAACATTCACCGCAATGATGACAGACCATCGCAAAACATGCAAAACGATAATTATTACCGTTATAGTCTTCAACATTGATAAATCCCCAGTCCATCTGGTAGGATTCTCCAGGTCCGGTCTGATATCTGCGTCCCCGGTTTCCCTGTGGATTTTTCAGAAGACGTTTTGGTGGGATAAGATCTTTGTGCTGTTCTATATAAACACGCACCTGGGTTAAACTTCCTTTATACCCGTGTTCACATAGTCTGTCAAAACAAACAGAAGCATTTGAAACATTGTTTTTCAGCAGATCATCCAGAACACCCGAAAAACCGGTAAGTACTGTAGTCTCTGCTTTCATTCCTGTTCGTCCATGTGGTGGAATGATAAAGTTATTCTTCTTGTAGCGACGTAACTTAGCGCGAGTGATTCCGGTACGTCGTTCTAATTCTGCAAGATTAATCTTATTCAGGTCAAACTTATCACCCTGCTCAAACTTTATTTGCTCGATAGCCTGTGATAGAATGACTTGTGTAAGGTCGTTATTAGATTCATTTGTGTTCATATGTCTCCTTTTTTCTGATGCGTTGGGTAACATCAGTTTAAGACAAAAAACACGTCTGGTAATGACCTTTTGGCTATTTTAATACGATGAAAAATGGTTATTTTAATCCGACGTCGGTCGGCTAAAATAACCCGACACTAA
>NZ_BCLE01000060.1 GCF_001431045.1 Streptococcus orisasini | reverse complement strand
AACCTGTCAAGAACAATAAGTCAGCAATGACGAATGAGCGCAAGCTCAAACTTTATATTAATGAGAGTTTGATCCTGGCTCAGGACGAACGCTGGCGGCGTGCCTAATACATGCAAGTGGAACGCAGTGAATTCACCGGAGCTTGCTCCACCGAATTGACTGAGTCGCGAACGGGTGAGTAACGCGTAGGTAACCAACCTTATAGCGGGGGACAACTATTGGAAACGATAGCTAATACCGCATAACAATGACAAACACATGTTAGTGATTTGAAAGGGGCAAATGCTCCACTATAAGCTGGACCTGCGTTGTATTAGCTAGTTGGTAGGGTAAAGGCCTACCAAGGCTGCGATACATAGCCGACCTGAGAGGGTGAACGGCCACACTGGGACTGAGACACGGCCCAGACTCCTACGGGAGGCAGCAGTAGGGAATCTTCGGCAATGGGGGGAACCCTGACCGAGCAACGCCGCGTGAGTGAAGAAGGTTTTCGGATCGTAAAGCTCTGTTGTCAGAGAAGAACGGGTGTGAGAGTGGAAAGTTCACACAGTGACGGTACCTGACGAGAAAGGGACGGCTAACTACGTGCCAGCAGCCGCGGTAATACGTAGGTCCCGAGCGTTGTCCGGATTTATTGGGCGTAAAGCGAGCGCAGGCGGCTCTGTAAGTCTGAAGTAAAAGGCAGTGGCTTAACCATTGTGTGCTTTGGAAACTGCGGGGCTTGAGTGCAGAAGGGGAGAGTGGAATTCCATGTGTAGCGGTGAAATGCGTAGATATATGGAGGAACACCGGTGGCGAAAGCGGCTCTCTGGTCTGAGACTGACGCTGAGGCTCGAAAGCGTGGGTAGCGAACAGGATTAGATACCCTGGTAGTCCACGCCGTAAACGCTGAGTGCTAGGTGTTAGGCCCTTTCCGGGGCTTAGTGCCGTAGCTAACGCAATAAGCACTCCGCCTGGGGAGTACGACCGCAAGGTTGAAACTCAAAGGAATTGACGGGGGCCCGCACAAGCGGTGGAGCATGTGGTTTAATTCGAAGCAACGCGAAGAACCTTACCAGGTCTTGACATCCCGGTGCCAGTCCTAGAGATAGGATTTTTCTTCGGAACACTGGTGACAGGTGGTGCATGGTTGTCGTCAGCTCGTGTCGTGAGATGTTGGGTTAAGTCCCGCAACGAGCGCAACCCTTATTGTTAGTTGCCATCATTGAGTTGGGCACTCTAGCGAGACTGCCGGTAATAAACCGGAGGAAGGTGGGGATGACGTCAAATCATCATGCCCCTTATGACCTGGGCTACACACGTGCTACAATGGTCGGTACAACGAGTCGCAAGCCGGTGACGGCAAGCTAATCTCTGAAAGCCGATCTCAGTTCGGATTGGAGGCTGCAACTCGCCTCCATGAAGTCGGAATCGCTAGTAATCGCGGATCAGCACGCCGCGGTGAATACGTTCCCGGGCCTTGTACACACCGCCCGTCACACCACGAGAGTTTGTAACACCCGAAGTCGGTGAGGTAACCTATTAGGAGCCAGCCGCCTAAGGTGGGATGGATGATTGGGGTGAAGTCGTAACAAGGTAGCCGTATCGGAA
>NZ_BCLE01000059.1 GCF_001431045.1 Streptococcus orisasini | reverse complement strand
GGTGCGGCTGGATCACCTCCTTTCTAAGGAAAAGTAAGTAACGGAGGGCGTCTCTGTACTTACACGGAAGCACTTGTAGAGTCTTGTTTAGTTTTGAGAGGGAAGTGGGGCCTTAGCTCAGCTGGGAGAGCGCCTGCTTTGCACGCAGGAGGTCAGCGGTTCGATCCCGCTAGGCTCCATGGGATATGAGGTTCACTAAACTTAAAGTATAAGTGAAGTTGAACACGTGACTAACTTCTTAGGAAAATAGATAATCTTCCTCGTGTCTATAATGACACTTGCGTCAGATTCCTAATTTTCTACAGAAGTTTTCGCTAAAGCGAACCGTCACTTTGTATCCTAATGGTTCATTGACAATTGAATAGCGCAACAAAAAAAGAAACCGAAACGCTGTAGATCATATTGAAAGAGTTTTAAAATAAGGTTAAGTTAATAAGGGCGCACGGTGGATGCCTAGGCACTAGGAGCCGATGAAGGACGTGACGAACGACGAAATGCTTTGGGGAGCTGTAAGTAAGCTGAGATCCAGAGATGTCCGAATGGGGGAACCCACTAACTAATGGTTAGTATCCATATCTGTTAAGGATATGAGAAGGAAGACGCAGTGAACTGAAACATCTAAGTAGCTGCAGGAAGAGAAAGCAAACGCGATTGCCTGAGTAGCGGCGAGCGAAAAGGCAGGAGGGCAAACCAGAGTGTTTACACTCTGGGGTTGTAGGACTGCGCAAAGGATATAAAGAGTATAGGAGAATGATCTGGGAAGGTCAGCCAGAGAGAGTAAGAGCCTCGTATCTGAAATAGTCTTTATAGCAAGCAGTATCCTGAGTACGGCGGGACACGAGGAATCCCGTCGGAAACTGGGAGGCCCATCTCCCAACCCTAAATACTCCCTAGTGACCGATAGTGAACCAGTACCGTGAGGGAAAGGTGAAAAGTACCCCGGAAGGGGAGTGAAAGAGTACCTGAAACCGTGTGCCTACAAGAAGTTCGAGCCCGTTAATGGGTGAGAGCGTGCCTTTTGTAGAATGAACCGGCGAGTTACGTTATGATGCGAGGTTAAGTTGAAGAGACGGAGCCGAAGGGAAACCGAGTCTGAAGAGGGCGAATAAGTATGATGACGTAGACCCGAAACCATGTGACCTACCCATGAGCAGGGTGAAGGTGCGGTAAAGCGCACTGGAGGCCCGCACCAGGGCACGTTGAAAAGTGCTTGGATGACTTGTGGGTAGCGGAGAAATTCCAAACGAACTTGGAGATAGCTGGTTCTCTCCGAAATAGCTTTAGGGCTAGCGTCGATTGAGAGACCGTTGGAGGTAGAGCACTGTTTGATTGAGGGGTCCATCCCGGATTACCAATATCAGATAAACTCCGAATGCCAAGCGGTTGCGATCGGCAGTCAGACTGCGAGTGCTAAGATCCGTAGTCGAAAGGGAAACAGCCCAGACCACCAGCTAAGGTCCCCAAATAATTGTTAAGTGGAAAAGGATGTGGGGTTGCACAGACAACTAGGATGTTAGCTTAGAAGCAGCTATTCATTCAAAGAGTGCGTAATAGCTCACTAGTCGAGTGACCCTGCGCCGAAAATGTACCGGGGCTAAAACAATTTACCGAAGCTGTGGATAACACTAAGGTGTTATGGTAGGAGAGCGTTCTATGTGTGGCGAAGGTATACCGTGAGGAGTGCTGGAACGCATAGAAGTGAGAATGCCGGTATGAGTAGCGAAAGACAGGTGAGAATCCTGTCCACCGTAAGACTAAGGATTCCAGGGGAAGGCTCGTCCGCCCTGGGTTAGTCGGGACCTAAGGAGAGACCGACAGGTGTATCCGATGGGCAACAGGTTGATATTCCTGTACTAGAGTATAGAGTGAAGGAGGGACGCAGTAGGCTAGCTAAACCGGACGACTGGAAGAGTCCGGCCAAGCAGTGAGGTGTGAACTGAGTCAAATGCTTAGTTCTATAACATTGAGCTGTGAAGGGGAGCGAAGTTAAGTAGTGAAGTTAGTGATGTCACACTGCCAAGAAAAGCTTCTAGCGTAAATGTATACTCTACCCGTACCGTAAACCGACACAGGTAGTCGAGGCGAGTAGCCTCAGGTGAGCGAGCGAACTCTCGTTAAGGAACTCGGCAAAATGACCCCGTAACTTAGGGAGAAGGGGTGCTGGCATAAGGTCAGCCGCAGTGAAAAGGCCCAAGCAACTGTTTATCAAAAACACAGCTCTCTGCAAAATCGTAAGATGAGGTATAGGGGGTGACGCCTGCCCGGTGCTGGAAGGTTAAGAGGAGCGCTTAGACGTCAGTCGAAGGTGTGAATTGAAGCCCCAGTAAACGGCGGCCGTAACTATAACGGTCCTAAGGTAGCGAAATTCCTTGTCGGGTAAGTTCCGACCCGCACGAAAGGCGTAATGATTTGGGCACTGTCTCAACGAGAGACTCGGTGAAATTTTAGTACCTGTGAAGATGCAGGTTACCCGCGACAGGACGGAAAGACCCCATGGAGCTTTACTGCAGTTTGATATTGGGTATCTGTCACACATGTACAGGATAGGTAGGAGCCAAAGAAGA
>NZ_BCLE01000057.1 GCF_001431045.1 Streptococcus orisasini | reverse complement strand
ACTTCCGTAACCCGCACTTGCTTCGTCTTGTTCAGTTTTCAAAGGGCTTCCCTCGTATCGAGGCAACTACTATATTCTATCAACTCCTTTCTCTTTTGTCAACTCTTTTTTTTACCTTTTTTGCTTTTGTCATTTATAAATATTTCTTTTTGCCGAGATTCACGAAAGCAAACACAGTCAGATAAATTACCTGTTAGGTATTTCCCTGGCGCTTTGGGAAAGTCAACATTTACCAAATGTTTATCAATCCATTTGGCAATGACCTTTTGTGTTCCCCCTATCCAGTTTATCCATAAATAGCGAATTTAATATTTAGCATTTAGCCGTGGCGTTTCACCATCTCATCATAAGAGCAAGTTCCCTGACCACCATCCAACCACTCCTACATCATCAAATCAGCCAACTGCGCCTTAATCATGGAAATCCCAGACTGGGTCACAAAAGCCACAGAGAAATAAAAGGCCGTACTCTTGAGCAATTCCTCCTGCAAATCCGTCAGGACAAACCGCTTTTCCTCAGCATTATTAATCAAAATCTTGGGCGCATAGGTCACATCCCGAAACCGCACCCGGTCAATAAAGTCAAACTGCATTGACTCCAACAACTGAGCTTCAAAAGCTGAACCCATAAAAATAGTTCTGTCTAGTTGATAAAGAACCAATCCAAAATATTGTTCCTCTTATTGTCCGGAGAAGTTACAAAATTTATCATGTTAACTCCTTAATTAAAAATTATAACCCTTCAACTATTTCCTAACAAATGAGGAATTGACACTATTTCAACCCTCTTTAAAGCTATAACCATATATTCTTTTGTTCCATTTTTGACAAAACAATAATCTTTTTTAGAATCTTTTTCCCTTAAAAAAATTTTATTTTCTTTAAATTTTATCTCTATATTCTCTAGTTCTTTTCCATTAATTTCATTTTTCAAATAATATGTTTTTTCCCCTTACTATCTGGAATTAGAGAGTAGTAAATTTTTTGTGGCAGATCTACATTATACAATTCTATGATAAACATTTTGTCATTGCCCTGAGTATATTCTGTTATCTTTAAACTTTCGCTATTTGAAATTAGATGGTCATTGTACTCAAAATAAGAACCACTAATAGTATAATGTGGATTATTTGAGCCAAAAATAACAAATATTCCTACAATAAAAAATAACGAAAAAGGTATAAATTTAATCAAAAAATCTTTTATTTTCATAAATGCCTCTAACTATTTTTTGAACTCCCAAACATGTATGAAACCAGATAAGGAGAAAACGTAAATTGTGTTAATGATAGCAGACATGAGTATGGAGTGAATATCTTATTTGGAGGAAAAACAAATGGTACAATCAATCTTTGAGGAAATGGGCGGCAGATACGAACGGCAAGGCGAATACATTTTACCCTGCCTTACCATACCACCCGAAAAGGAACAGTCGATAGACTTATTCGGACGGCGGCACTTGGACTATCTGCGGGAGTACCGCAAAATTACATACACCAATCTTCTCACAAGCGGCAGGCTCAATGCTTACCTTGCCGACATTGACAGACAGGCACAGGAACACTTTGAACGGCTCATAGAGGGCATGAAGCAAGCACAGGGCATAACGGAATGCCTAAAGGAAGAAAACGCCTTAGAATGGACTGGAAGAACGAATAACATAAGGGCTTGTGCGAGGGAGATTGTGGGGAAAGAAATTATTTTTGCATAAACAGATGATTAGTGGCAGGGTGAAATCCTGCCGCTTTTTCTGCTTTAGTTTGTCAGCTTGACAAATAAAGGGTTAAGGAATATAATTAAATTCAGTTTTATACAAGGAGTTAATAAATATGCGGCAAGGTATTCTTAAATAAACTGTCAATTTGATAGTGGGAACAAAAGTAGCAGTCTCGTTTCACTTTTAATATGGGGCTTAGTTTTTTGTACCCAGTTTAAGAATACTTTTATCATGTAATTTTATATGCCCGAAAACATATAAGTGTTTTGGGGCTATTGGAGTTATTTACCCAGTGATAGGAGTATTTATCACTGGGTATTTTTATGCCCTTTTTTGGGTGTTAATAGGAGGAAAATCACATGAAAATAATTAACTTAGGCATTCTGGCTCACGTTGACGCAGGAAAGACAACCTTAACGGAGAGTTTATTGTATACCAGTGGTGCAATTGCAGAACTAGGGAGCGTAGATAAAGGCACAACAAGGACAGATACAATGAATTTGGAGCGTCAAAGGGGAATCACTATCCAGACAGCAGTGGCATCTTTTCAGTGGGAGGATGTAAAAGTCAACATTATAGATACGCCAGGCCATATGGATTTTTTGGCGGAAGTATACCGTTCTTTATCCGTATTAGACGGAGCAGTATTATTAGTTTCTGCAAAGGATGGCATACAGGCACAGACCCGCATACTGTTTCATGCACTACAGACAATGAAGATTCCGACAATTTTTTTCATCAATAAAATTGACCAAGAAGGGATTGATTTGCCAATGGTATATCGGGAAATGAAAGCAAAGCTTTCTTCGGAAATTATAGTGAAGCAAAAGGTTGGGCAGCATCCCCATATAAATGTAACGGACAATGACGATATGGAACAGTGGGATGCAGTAATTATGGGAAACGATGAACTATTAGAGAAATATATGTCAGGGAAACCGTTTAAAATGTCAGAACTGGAACAGGAAGAAAACAGGAGATTCCAAAACGGAACGTTATTTCCCGTTTATCACGGAAGCGCTAAAAACAATCTTGGGATTCGGCAGCTTATAGAAGTGATTGCCAGTAAGTTTTATTCATCAACGCCTGAAGGTCAATCTGAACTATGCGGGCAGGTTTTTAAGATTGAATATTCGGAGAAACGGCGGCGTTTTGTTTACGTGCGTATATATAGCGGAACATTGCATTTGAGGGATGTTATTAGAATATCTGAAAAAGAGAAAATAAAAATCACAGAGATGTGTGTTCCGACAAACGGTGAATTATGTTCATCCGATACAGCCTGCTCTGGTGATATTGTAATTTTACCAAATGATGTTTTGCAGCTAAACAGTATTTTGGGGAACGAAATGCTGTTGCCGCAGAGAACATTTATTGAAAATCCTCTCCCTATGCTCCAAACAACGATTGCAGCAAAGAAATCTGAACAGCGGGAAATATTGCTTGGGGCACTTACAGAAATTTCAGATGGCGACCCTCTTTTAAAATATTATGTGGATACTACAACGCATGAGATTATACTTTCTTTTTTGGGGAAAGTGCAGATGGAAGTCATTTGTGCCATCCTTGAGGAAAAATATCATGTGGAGGCAGAAATAAAAGAGCCTACTGTTATATATATGGAAAGACCGCTTAGAAAAGCAGAATATACCATCCACATAGAAGTCCCGCCAAACCCTTTCTGGGCTTCTGTCGGGTTGTCTATAGAGCCGCTCCCTATTGGAAGCGGAGTGCAGTATGAAAGCAGAGTTTCACTTGGATATTTAAACCAATCGTTCCAAAATGCGGTTATGGAGGGGGTTCTCTATGGCTGCGGGCAGGGGCTGTATGGATGGAAAGTGACAGACTGTAAAATCTGTTTTGAATATGGATTGTATTATAGTCCTGTAAGTACCCCCGCAGACTTTCGGCTGCTTTCCCCTATCGTATTGGAGCAGGCTTTAAAAAAAGCAGGGACAGAACTATTAGAGCCATATCTCCACTTTGAAACTTATGCACCGCAGGAATATCTCTCACGGGCGTATCATGATGCCCCAAGGTATTGTGCAGATATTGTAAGTACCCAGATAAAGAATGACGAGGTCATTCTGAAAGGAGAAATCCCTGCCAGATGTATTCAAGAATACAGGAACGATTTAACTTATTTCACAAATGGGCAGGGAGTCTGCTTGACAGAGTTAAAAGGATACCAGCCAGCTACTGGTAAACTTATTTGCCAACCCCGCCGCCCGAATAGCCGTATAGATAAGGTTCGGCATATGTTCCACAAGTTAGCCTAACAGCTTGCATAAGTCGTATAAAATGAGATTTGAAAGGATTAGAAGCTAATTATGATGAAATGCGAATGGATATTATGTCCTGTTTGTGGGAGCAAAACCCGTAATAAAATTAGGAAGGACACTGTTTTGAAGAATTATCCCCTTTATTGTCCAAAATGCAGACAAGAAAGATTGATTAAAGTTGACAACTTGAAGATAACTGTCATCAAAGAGCCAGACGCTTAAGACGCAGAGCCGATGAAATTGTGGAACAATTCACGAATCATCGGCTCTTTTTGTTTCGTATTTGAAAGAACAAACTCACCAAATAAAAAAAACGATATTCGGGTGGGTTATTTTGTTATACCCTAAATTACCCTCTGAATTTGTTTTTAAATTTGGAGGGTTTTTATGTTCCTTTTTTCGGGCGGTTGCCCATCTGCTTATATAAAGCAAAGTTTATTTATACATAGCACATCAGGGAATGGCGGGAAGCCAGTTAAAAAAATCCCTGCCAGTGCAACGGTACTTCCCACCATGAAGGTAGAAGTACAATCTCCATACAACAGAATTAGTATTTCCCATAACCGTAAAGGTCACAAAGCCTTTGCGGTTTTTCTTTTGTCGTTTTTGGTTGGAAAGTGCCGCAGGACTATTATTGGTGTTAAGTGTCGTTCGCCGCCTTTCAATCTGGATTTTTATGTTTTCAAAGATTCAGATTGATTGGAGGAAAAAAGAATGGCATATAACAACGGACGTGAGGACAGGAAGTGGCGTATCTGGAAAGAAGCCGAGGAAAAAGTGTTGCGGGAACATGGAGTTGATGAAGCTACCATCGAACAAATCCGTATTGACGACAGGGCAGACTTTAATTCCAACAGGCGGTTTTACCATTGGACAAGCGATTTCGGGGAATACCTTGAGGGAATGGCAGACAGGGAACAGTCAGCCGAAGTAAAGACCGTTGAAGATTTACTGGATGAAATCGAAGATGAAAATCTGTATCAGGCATTACTTACGGTGGACAGGCGTACACTGCAAATCGTTCTGCTGAAAATGAAAGGGTATTCCACAAAAGAGATTGCCCCGCTTGTGCATTTAACGACGGGTGCTATCTATGCACGGTTAGACCATCTTAGAAAAAAGTTGCGGAAGATTTTATAGTCATCTAATACAGCATGCTTTCTTATGGGCTATTGGGTGGGGGATAAAATTCTCCCACCCAATTTTAGAATAA
>NZ_BCLE01000056.1 GCF_001431045.1 Streptococcus orisasini | reverse complement strand
TGTACTCCCTATTTTGCCTTTATCCGCAGACGCCCTTTGTATCTTGAACTTAGGTATGAAATTCCAAAGGAAGTTACTGCGACGATTGCCGTTAGAAATAGTATCGATTTCTAACGGCAATCTAATGCAAAACCTAGTCAAAAGCTATAGCGTTGGCGTTTGGTTTTGCCGTCCGCGCTAGCTAAGGAAGGTATCATAACACAATAGTTCTTTTGATAAAAATCGATTTTTTCTTCAGGCGTAAATTCTTGAAAATCTATTTCAATTGGGCTATGATATGATTATCAAAAAGAAGCGAGGAAAGTCATGTCGAATTTTGCAGAAGATATAAAAGATTTTGAACCTGTAACAGCCAAAGAAGCACAAAAAAGAATTGACAGCGGAGAGAAGTTTGTTCTTTTTATCGGACGTTCTACTTGTCCTTTCTGTCGGCGGTTTGCGCCTAAATTGAGCAATGTAGCTAAAGCTGATCATCAGGCAGTTGCTTTTTTAAACAGCGAAGATCAAAATGATTTAAAGGCAATTCAGGACTTTCGCAGTGCCTATTCTGTGAATACTGTTCCAGGTCTTTTGGTCGCTCAAAATGGTCAAATCAAGGTTGTTTGTGACTCATCACTGTCAGAAGAAGCTATTCGTGATTTTATTGCTTAACGCTTACAATCCCTCTTTGCAGGGATTTTTTGCTGACTTTCCACTTGCTCTTAAGGTCTAATTTTGTTATAGTATTTGATGACTTTATTTATTAGATGAGGAGATTAGACTATGCCTTATACAACACTTATTATGTTTGCTGTCCTTATTGGAGCTATCTTTTTGATGCAGCGCTCTCAGAAAAAGCAGGCTCAAGAACGCCAAAATCAGCTGAATGCTATTACTAAGGGCGACGAAGTGGTGACTATCGGCGGTATGTATGCCATTGTTGATGAAGTGGACAATGACAGTAAGAAAATTGTTCTTGATGTTGACGGAGTGTTTCTGCCTTTTGAACTGACAGCTATTAAGCGTGTTGTTGCCAAGGGAGAAGGGGACACACAAAAAGCACTTTCAGAACAGACAGAATCAGCCCAAGTTGTTGAGACTGCAGAAGCTAATGATACTTCAGAAGAAGCATCAGCTAGCGAATCTGCTATTGAAGAATAAACTTAACCCCTCAATCATGCTGGATTGGGGGTTTTTAAGCAGAAGAAATTTCAGTCACAATTCCTAAATTATGGTAAAATAAGAATAATAGTATTTTTTAAGGAAAAATAATGTTTACATTTAAGAGAAAAAAACCAGACGTAAAATTAACCCAAATTCCTAAACATATTGCTATTATCATGGATGGCAATGGCCGCTGGGCCAAAAAACGAATGAAACCACGCGTTTTTGGACATAAGGCTGGAATGGATGCGCTGCAGAAAGTGACTATAGCGGCTTCTGATTTAGGGGTCAAGGTTTTGACAGTCTATGCCTTTTCAACGGAAAACTGGACCAGACCTCAAGAAGAAGTTAAGTTTATCATGAATCTGCCTGTAGAATTTTTTGATAAGTATGTTCCTGAACTGCATAAAAACAATGTTCGTATAGTAGTCATTGGGGACAAAGAAGGACTTCCTAAGCCCACTTTGGATGCTTTAGAACGTGCCAGAGAGCTGACCAAGCACAATTCAGGCTTAATTTTGAACTTTGCTCTTAATTATGGAGGCCGTGCGGAAATTACCAACGCTGTAAAATTAATTGCTCAGGATGTTCTGGATGCTCGGCTGAATCCTGGAGATATTACGGAAGATTTAATTGCTGATTATTTAATGACCGATAGTCTTCCGTATTTGTATCGAGATCCTGATTTAATCATTAGGACCAGCGGAGAAATGCGGCTCAGCAACTTTTTGCCTTGGCAGGCGGCCTACAGTGAATTTTATTTTACTGAAGTTCTGTGGCCGGATTTTGACAAAGAAGGTCTGCTTTTAGCCATTGAAGAATTCAATCACCGTCACCGTCGGTTTGGGGGCGTTTAGAAAGAGGAATTTATCATATGCAGAAACGAGTTATTTTTGGAGGAGTGGCGCTGGCCATTTTTCTGCCTTTCCTGTTTTTGGGCGGAATCTTTTTTCAGCTGTTTATCGGTATTTTAGCTATGATTGGTGTGTCAGAAATGTTAAAAATGAAGGGATTGGAAATTTTTTCATTTGAAGGAATTCTGGCAATGCTTGCAGCCTTTGTGCTGACGGTTCCTTTGGACAGTTATTTAACCTTTTTACCGATTGATGGCAGCTTTAGTGCTTTTAGCTTGGTTATGTTCCTTATTTTAGCAGGAACTGTTTTAAACACTGGGCATTATTCTTTTGAAGATGCAGCTTTTCCTATTGCTTGCAGCTTTTATATAGGTGTTGGTTTTCAAAATCTTATCAATGCCCGCAATACAGGTCTTGACAAAGTTTTCCTAGCACTTTTTATTGTTTGGGCGACAGATATCGGTGCTTATATGATTGGACGGCAGTTTGGGAAACGCAAACTCATGCCGAGTGTTTCACCCAATAAGACGGTTGAAGGTAGCTTAGGCGGCATTCTGTCGGCGCTTGTTGTCGCCTTTATTTTCATGCTTTTTGATAAGAATGTCTATGCCCCTCACAATTTCTTTGTGATGCTCCTTCTTGTGATGCTCTTTAGCATTTTTGCCCAGTTTGGCGATTTAGTAGAAAGTTCTATCAAACGCCATTTTGGTGTCAAAGATTCAGGTAAACTTATACCGGGACATGGCGGTATATTGGATCGTTTTGACAGTATGATTTTTGTTTTCCCGATTATGCACTTCTTCGGATTATTCTAAGAGAGGGAACAGTGAAAATATGTCAGGATTAATTGCATTTATTATTATTTTTGGAATTATAGTGCTTGTCCATGAATTTGGACATTTCTATTTTGCCAGAAAATCAGGAATTTTAGTCCGAGAATTTGCCATCGGCATGGGACCGAAAATTTTTGAACATCAGGGCAAAGACGGGACAGCCTATACTATTCGCATCCTTCCTTTAGGAGGCTATGTTCGTATGGCGGGCTGGGGAGAAGATGATACTGAAATTAAGACAGGAGCACCTGCAGCTTTAACTCTTAATGATAAGGGAGATGTTGTTCGTATCAATCTTTCTGATAAGCAGCTGGACAAGATGGCTCTGCCTATGAATGTAACAGCCTATGATTTAGAAGACAGGTTGGAAATTACCGGTCGCGTTTTGGATGAGACTAGAACCTATCAGGTAGACCACGATGCGACTATTGTTGAAGAAGATGGAACAGAAATTAGAATTGCGCCACTGGATGTTCAATATCAAAATGCTACTATTTGGGGACGTTTAATCACAAATTTTGCAGGGCCTATGAATAATTTTATTCTAGGCATCCTTGTTTTTATTATCCTTGTTTTTGTACAAGGCGGTATCCAAGATAGATCTAGCAATCATATACAGGTAGCACCTGATGGTGCTGTTGCAAAGCTGGGCGTTAAAGATAATGATCAGATTCTGCAAATTGGCAAGAATAAAGTTGACAATTGGGAAGATTTGACCAAAGCAGTAGCTGAGTCAACTGCAGGTTTAAAAAAGAAGGAAACCATTCCCTTTAAGGTCAGAACCAAAACAGGAACAAAAGTCTTGCAGGTTCGTCCTAAAAAGGTTAATGGCAGTTATGTTATCGGTGTTATGCCAAGTCTAAAGACAGGCTTTGCTGATAAGATAGTTGGTGCTTTCAGAATGTCCTGGGATGGAGCTTTTGCTATTTTGAATGGACTTAAGAACTTGATTCTTCAGCCGAATCTCAATAAATTAGGCGGCCCTGTTGCTATTTATCAGATGAGCAATACAGCAGCCAGAGAAGGCTTAGCACCGCTTCTTAACCTAATGGCAATGCTTTCTATTAACTTAGGTATTTTCAATTTGATTCCAATTCCTGCTCTTGATGGTGGGAAAATTCTGATAAACCTGATAGAAGCCATGCGCAAAAAGCCACTCAAACAAGAGACAGAAACATATATTACCCTCGCTGGTGTTCTGGTAATGGTTGCACTGATGATTGCAGTGACATGGAATGATATCATGCGAGCCTTTTTCTAAACTAATAAGATGGAGTAAAATTTTTCATGAAACAAAGTAATATGCTAATTCCAACCTTGCGTGAAATGCCAAGCGATGCACAGGTTATCAGCCATGCGCTTATGGTGCGTGCAGGCTATGTCCGCCAAGTGTCAGCAGGGATTTATTCTTATTTGCCCTTGGCCAACCGGGTAATCGAAAAAATCAAGCAGATCATGCGTGAAGAATTTGATAAAATCGGTGCGGTTGAGATGCTGGCACCCGCTCTTTTGACAGCCGATCTGTGGCGTGAATCCGGCCGTTATGAAACATACGGAGAAGATCTTTATAAATTAAAAAATCGTGACCAGTCAGACTTTATTTTAGGTCCGACTCATGAAGAAACATTTACAAGTCTTATTCGAGATGCTGTAAAATCTTATAAACAGCTGCCCTTGAACCTCTATCAAATTCAGACTAAATATCGTGATGAAAAACGGCCTCGAAACGGCTTGCTTCGCACCCGTGAATTTATTATGAAAGATGGCTATAGTTTCCATGCGGATTATGACAGCCTGGATACTACTTATGAAGCTTATCGAACAGCTTACGAAGCAATTTTTACCAGAATTGGCTTGGACTTTAAGGCGATTATCGGTGATGGTGGAGCCATGGGTGGTAAAGACAGCCAAGAATTTATGGCTGTTACGCCGGATCGTACAGATTTAAATCATTGGCTGGTTTTGGACAAGTCCATTGCTTCAATTGAAGAAATTCCTGAAGATGTTTTAGCTGAGATTAAAGAAGAGCTTTCTTCTTGGCTCATATCAGGTGAAGATACAATTGCTTATTCAAGCGAGTCTGATTATGCTGCCAACCTTGAAATGGCTGTGAGTGAATATAAACCAAGCAGCAAGGTTGTCTCCCATGAAGAAATTCAGCGTGTTGAAACTCCGAACTGCAAGACAATTGATGAGGTAGCAGCCTTTTTAGATGTTGATGAGTCACAGACAATTAAAACCCTATTTTTCATTGCAGATGATGAACCTGTAGCAGCCTTGCTTGTTGGCAATGACCGCATCAATGAAGTCAAACTGAAAAATTATCTTGGAGCTGACTTCTTAACACCTGCTGCTGAAGAAGAAGCTAGAGAAATCTTAGGAGCTTCGTTTGGATCATTAGGACCTGTCAATCTGCCAGAAAATGTGAAAATTGTAGCAGACCTCAAGGTACAGAATTTAGGAAATGCTGTTGTTGGAGCAAATGAAGATGGTTACCATCTGACTGGCGTTAATCCAGAACGTGATTTTCAAGCGGTTTATGCAGATATTAGGGAAGTTTGTGAAGGAGAAGTGTCACCAGATGGCAAGGGTATTCTGAAATTTGCCCGCGGTATTGAAATTGGCCATATTTTCAAACTGGGTACACGTTATTCTGAAAGTATGAATGCTAATATCCTTGATGAGAACGGCCGTTCTGTTCCTGTTGTTATGGGCAGCTATGGTATAGGAGTCAGCAGGATTCTTTCTGCAGTGATTGAACAGCATGCTCGTATTTTTGTCAATAAAACACCTAAAGGAGCTTACCGATTTGCGTGGGGGATTAATTTTCCTAAAACTCTGGCTCCGTTTGATGTTCATTTGATTACAGTTAATGTCAAGGATGAGGCTGCTCAGCAGTTAACACAAAAAGTTGAAGAGAGTTTAATTCAGGCCAATTATTCTGTTTTGACAGACGATCGCAATGAGCGGATTGGTTCAAAATTTTCAGATAGCGACCTTATTGGACTGCCGATCCGTGTGACTGTCGGCAAAAAAGCCCCAGATGGCATTGTCGAAGTCAAAATCAAATCAAGCGGTGACACGATTGAAGTCAATGCTGAAAATCTGCTGGAAACACTGTCAATCTTAACAGATTAAGTAAACGATAGAACAAAGGAGGGGAGGCCTTCCTTTGTTTTTTTATTTTTTGAAATTTTTTGTAAAAAAAGTATTG
This sequence comes from Streptococcus orisasini, assembly GCF_001431045.1. Lineage (GTDB taxonomy): Bacteria > Bacillota > Bacilli > Lactobacillales > Streptococcaceae > Streptococcus > Streptococcus orisasini. The sequence continues at coordinate 57 of NZ_BCLE01000056.1, read as the reverse complement.
ACAAACTTATAAAAGCTTTGATATACTATCAGAGTTGCTGTTTGAGACAGCAATATC
>NZ_BCLE01000055.1 GCF_001431045.1 Streptococcus orisasini | reverse complement strand
CGGCTACAGTAACTTTTCCCAGCCTCAATCTCATCTCTCTTTTTGCGTTCTGCTTCAATATCTGGTTGAACGGCGTCGCGTCGTAACCCAGCTTGGTAAGTTGGATTAAGCACTCCGTGGACAGATTTGTCATTGTGAGCATTTTCATCCCGAAGTTGCGGCTCATTCTGATTCTGAACAGCTTCTTGGGAAGTAGCGACAGCTTGGTTTTTAGTGAGTTGTTCCATTCTTTAGCTCCTAGACCTTTAGCAGCAAGGTCCATATCTGACTTTTTGTTAACGTATTTAGCCACATAGAAACCAACAGCCATATAACTGGTAGCTTTAAGCGGCTCACCTTTAGCATCAACAGGCCACAACCAACCAGAACGTGAAAAAGCGTCCTGCGTGTAGCGAACTGCGATGGGCATACTGTAACCATAAGGCCACGTATTTTGCAAGCTATTTAACTGGCGGCGATTGCGTACCCGACGACCAAAATTAGGGTCAACGCTACCTGTAGGAAGTGTCCGCATAAAGTGCACCGCATGGAAATGAAGACGGCCATTAGCTGTACCATACTCAGGCACACAAAAATACTGATAGCAGTCGGCGTGTGAATCATTAGCCTTGCGACCCTCGGCAGCAAGAACCATACGACCAATATCACGAAAATAGTCACGCAAAGCATTGGGATTATCATAAAACGCCTCTAATCGGTCGTCAGCCAACGTGAGAGTGTCAAAAACGATAAACCAACCATCAGCATGAGCCTGTCGCATTGCATTCATCAAACGCTGAATAGCAAAGCCTCTACGCGATTTCATAGTGGAGGCCTCCAGCAATCTTGAACACTCATCCTTAATACCTTTCTTTTTGGGGTAATTATACTCATCGCGAATATCCTTAAGAGGGCGTTCAGCAGCCAGCTTGCGGCAAAACTGCGTAACCGTCTTCTCGTTCTCTAAAAACCATTTTTCGTCCCCTTCGGGGCGGTGGTCTATAGTGTTATTAATATCAAGTTGGGGGAGCACATTGTAGCATTGTGCCAATTCATCCATTAACTTCTCAGTAACAGATACAAACTCATCACGAACGTCAGAAGCAGCCTTATGGCCGTCAACATACATATCACCATTATCGAACTCAACGCCCTGCATACGAAAAGACAGAATCTCTTCCAAGAGCTTGATGCGGTTATCCATCTGCTTATGGAAGCCAAGCATTGGGGATTGAGAAAGAGTAGAAATGCCACAAGCCTCAATAGCAGGTTTAAGAGCCTCGATACGCTCAAAGTCAAAATAATCAGCGTGACATTCAGAAGGGTAATAAGAACGAACCATAAAAAAGCCTCCAAGATTTGGAGGCATGAAAACATACAATTGGGAGGGTGTCAATCCTGACGGTTATTTCCTAGACAAATTAGAGCCAATACCATCAGCTTTACCGTCTTTCCAGAAATTGTTCCAAGTATCGGCAACAGCTTTATCAATACCATGAAAAATATCAACCACACCAGAAGCAGCATCAGTGACGACATTAGAAATATCCTTTGCAGTAGCGCCAATATGAGAAGAGCCATACCGCTGATTCTGCGTTTGCTGATGAACTAAGTCAACCTCAGCACTAACCTTGCGAGTCATTTCTTTGATTTGGTCATTGGTAAAATACTGACCAGCCGTTTGAGCTTGAGTAAGCATTTGGCGCATAATCTCGGAAACCTGCTGTTGCTTGGAAAGATTGGTGTTTTCCATAATAGACGCAACGCGAGCAGTAGACTCCTTCTGTTGATAAGCAAGCATCTCATTTTGTGCATATACCTGGTCTTTCGTATTCTGGCGTGAAGTCGCCGACTGAATGCCAGCAATCTCTTTTTGAGTCTCATTTTGCATCTCGGCAATCTCTTTCTGATTGTCCAGTTGCATTTTAGTAAGCTCTTTTTGATTCTCAAATCCGGCGTCAACCATACCAGCAGAGGAAGCATCAGCACCAGCACGCTCCCAAGCATTAAGCTCAGGAAATGCAGCAGCAAGATAATCACGAGTATCCTTTCCTTTATCAGCGGCAGACTTGCCACCAAGTCCAACCAAATCAAGCAACTTATCAGAAACGGCAGAAGTGCCAGCCTGCAACGTACCTTCAAGAAGTCCTTTACCAGCTTTAGCCATAGCACCAGAAACAAAACTAGGGACGGCCTCATCAGGGTTAGGAACATTAGAGCCTTGAATGGCAGATTTAATACCAGCATCACCCATGCCTACAGTATTGTTATCGGTAGCAAGCACATCACCTTGAATGCCACCGGAGGCGGCTTTTTGACCGCCTCCAAACAATTTAGACATGGCGCCACCAGCAAGAGCAGAAGCAATACCGCCAGCAATAGCACCAAACATAAATCACCTCACTTAAGTGGCTGGAGACAAATAATCTCTTTAATAACCTGATTCAGCGAAACCAATCCGCGGCATTTAGTAGCGGTAAAGTTAGACCAAACCATGAAACCAACATAAACATTATTGCCCGGCGTACGGGGAAGGACGTCAATAGTCACACAGTCCTTGACGGTATAATAACCACCATCATGGCGACCATCCAAAGGATAAACATCATAGGCAGTCGGGAGGGTAGTCGGAACCGAAGAAGACTCAAAGCGAACCAAACAGGCAAAAAATTTAGGGTCGGCATCAAAAGCAATATCAGCACCAACAGAAACAACCTGATTAGCGGCGTTGACAGATGTATCCATCTGAATGCAATGAAGAAAACCACCATTACCAGCATTAACCGTCAAACTATCAAAATATAACGTTGACGATGTAGCTTTAGGTGTCTGTAAAACAGGTGCCGAAGAAGCTGGAGTAACAGAAGTGAGAACCAGCTTATCAGAAAAAAAGTTTGAATTATGGCGAGAAATAAAAGTCTGAAACATGATTAAACTCCTAAGCAGAAAACCTACCGCGCTTCGCTTGGTCAACCCCTCAGCGGCAAAAATTAAAATTTTTACCGCTTCGGCGTTATAACCTCACACTCAATCTTTTATCACGAAGTCATGATTGAATCGCGAGTGGTCGGCAGATTGCGATAAACGGTCACATTAAATTTAACCTGACTATTCCACTGCAACAACTGAACGGACTGGAAACACTGGTCATAATCATGGTGGCGAATAAGTACGCGTTCTTGCAAATCACCAGAAGGCGGTTCCTGAATGAATGGGAAGCCTTCAAGAAGGTGATAAGCAGGAGAAACATACGAAGGCGCATAACGATACCACTGACCCTCAGCAATCTTAAACTTCTTAGACGAATCACCAGAACGGAAAACATCCTTCATAGAAATTTCACGCGGCGGCAAGTTGCCATACAAAACAGGGTCGCCAGCAATATCGGTATAAGTCAAAGCACCTTTAGCGTTAAGGTACTGAATCTCTTTAGTCGCAGTAGGCGGAAAACGAACAAGCGCAAGAGTAAACATAGTGCCATGCTCAGGAACAAAGAAACGCGGCACAGAATGTTTATAGGTCTGTTGAACACGACCAGAAAACTGGCCTAACGACGTTTGGTCAGTTCCATCAACATCATAGCCAGATGCCCAGAGATTAGAGCGCATGACAAGTAAAGGACGGTTGTCAGCGTCATAAGAGGTTTTACCTCCAAATGAAGAAATAACATCATGGTAACGCTGCATGAAGTAATCACGTTCTTGGTCAGTATGCAAATTAGCATAAGCAGCTTGCAGACCCATAATGTCAATAGATGTGGTAGAAGTCGTCATTTGGCGAGAAAGCTCAGTCTCAGGAGGAAGCGGAGCAGTCCAAATGTTTTTGAGATGGCAGCAACGGAAACCATAACGAGCATCATCTTGATTAAGCTCATTAGGGTTAGCCTCGGTACGGTCAGGCATCCACGGCGCTTTAAAATAGTTGTTATAGATATTCAAATAACCCTGAAACAAATGCTTAGGGATTTTATTGGTATCAGGGTTAATCGTGCCAAGAAAAGCGGCATGGTCAATATAACCAGTAGTGTTAACAGTCGGGAGAGGAGTGGCATTAACACCATCCTTCATGAACTTAATCCACTGTTCACCATAAACGTGACGATGAGGGACATAAAAAGTAAAAATGTCTACAGTAGAGTCAATAGCAAGGCCACGACGCAATGGAGAAAGACGGAGAGCGCCAACGGCGTCCATCTCGAAGGAGTCGCCAGCGATAACCGGAGTAGTTGAAATGGTAATAAGACGACCAATCTGACCAGCAAGGAAGCCAAGATGGGAAAGGTCATGCGGCATACGCTCGGCGCCAGTTTGAATATTAGACATAATTTATCCTCAAGTAAGGGGCCGAAGCCCCTGCAATTAAAATTGTTGACCACCTACATACCAAAGACGAGCGCCTTTACGCTTGCCTTTAGTACCTCGCAACGGCTGCGGACGACCAGGGCGAGCGCCAGAACGTTTTTTACCTTTAGACATTACATCACTCCTTCTGCACGTAATTTTTGACGCACGTTTTCTTCTGCGTCAGTAAGAACGTCAGTGTTTCCTGCGCGTACACGCAAGGTAAACGCGAACAATTCAGCGGCTTTAACCGGACGCTCGACGCCATTAATAATGTTTTCCGTAAATTCAGCGCCTTCCATGATGAGACAGGCCGTTTGAATGTTGACGGGATGAACATAATAAGCAATGACGGCAGCAATAAACTCAACAGGAGCAGGAAAGCGAGGGTATCCTACAAAGTCCAGCGTACCATAAACGCAAGCCTCAACGCAGCGACGAGCACGAGAGCGGTCAGTAGCAATCCAAACTTTGTTACTCGTCAGAAAATCGAAATCATCTTCGGTTAAATCCAAAACGGCAGAAGCCTGAATGAGCTTAATAGAGGCCAAAGCGGTCTGGAAACGTACGGATTGTTCAGTAACTTGACTCATGATTTCTTACCTATTAGTGGTTGAACAGCATCGGACTCAGATAGTAATCCACGCTCTTTTAAAATGTCAACAAGAGAATCTCTACCATGAACAAAATGTGACTCATATCTAAACCAGTCCTTGACGAACGTGCCAAGCATATTAAGCCACTTCTCCTCATCCAACGCGTCAGTTTTTGACAGAATCGTTAGTTGATGGCGAAAGGTCGCAAAGTAAGAGCTTCTCGAGCTGCGCAAGGATAGGTCGAATTTTCTCATTTTCCGCCAGCAGTCCACTTCGATTTAATTCGTAAACAAGCAGTAGTAATTCCTGCTTTATCAAGATAATTTTTCGACTCATCAGAAATATCCGAAAGTGTTAACTTCTGCGTCATGGAAGCGATAAAACTCTGCAGGTTGGATACGCCAATCATTTTTATCGAAGCGCGCATAAATTTGAGCAGATTTGTCGTCACAGGTTGCGCCGCCAAAACGT
>NZ_BCLE01000054.1 GCF_001431045.1 Streptococcus orisasini | reverse complement strand
GAATTCCATGGAGCTGTTTCACGCCTCAACAATGGGCAGAACCAAAGCTAAACTGGTCTAAAAATAAGCGCTTTTCATACACCTATTTTTATTCGCAAATTCAGCTCTTGCTTTCTTACCTCTGATAACCAAGCGCATCTCTGGCACAAGCAAAAATTTCCGCTTAACTGCTGGGCAAATAATCTTTCGAACCAAGCCTATGTTTTGCTGCTAACAGCAGTTTATTTAAAAATCCACTCCTTGGCAGGAGCAGATTTCTCATCTCAGTGCTCATTAGGGTGACTGGCAATCATCGTCAGATTTCCTGTAAATTCCCAAGCTTTGACATCACTTGGAAGAATAAAATGGTCGCCTTTTTTAAGAGGATAGCTTGCTTCGTCAACAGTGATGCTGCCTGATCCATCTAGTACACTGACCAAGAGATAAGGAACAGTTTGCTGCATCTTGACAGAACCGTTTATTTCCCACTTATAAACAGCAAAGAAAGGGCTGGAAACCAAAAGAGTAGTCTTTATGCCCTCTAAAGCTAAGCGGGCAGGACTTGAATTAGCCGGAACACCAATATTCAACACATCAATCGATGCCTCAATATGAAGCTCTCGTTTTTGCCCTTGATCATCCATTCGGTCAAAATCATAAACACGGTAAGTCGTATCGCTGGATTGCTGAGTTTCTAGAATCATAATTCCCTTACCAATCGCGTGCATGGTGCCGCTAGGAACGTAAAAGAAATCTCCGGCTTTAACTGGAATTCGCGTTAAAAGCTGTTCCCAATCTTCTGCTTCTATTAAATCCCGCAGCTCAGCTTTTGATTGGGCATTGTGACCGTAAATAATCTCTGCGCCTTCCTCAGCGGAAATAACATACCAGCACTCAGTCTTGCCCAATTCTCCTTCATGCTCCAGAGCATATTGATCATCTGGATGAACCTGGACACTCAGCCAATCATTAGCATCTAAAATCTTGGTCAAGAGCGGAAAGACTGGACTTTTACTTTGCCCAAACAGTTCTCTGTGCTCGGCATAGAGCTTATCCAGCAAAAAGCCCTTATAAAGGCCGTTTTTAACAAGAGAAACCCCATTAGGGTGGGCAGAAATCGCCCAGTATTCTCCGGTTGTTTCACTGGGAATATCGTAACCAAATTCTTTTTTTAAACGGTTACCACCCCAAATTTTTTCATGCATCTGCGATTGTAAAAATAAAGGTTCTGCCATTCGCTTTTACTCCTGTCATTTTTTCTCATTATATCACATTTTACCAAAAGAAAAAGCTAGAACTCAGCAAAAAATCATTTCCTGTTTCTTTAATGTAGAACTCATCCTTTCAAACAACCTAACAAGCGCTTGATAATAACTGAAATTCAAGGTATTCAGCTGATTTCTATCTTAGAAATATTGCTAAATAGTTAAGAGACCAAAGTTTTTACTTCGGTCTCTAGTTAACAGTTTCAATAAATTATCAGTTCAAGTTTCAAAGCTCAGGGCTGAGCCTTTTAAAAAATCTAAAAAGACTTTTTAACTTAGCGTTCTGAAACTTTTTTGGCCAAGGCAAAATTTCCCAATGTTGCAGAACCATTTTCAGCAACTGCTGGTGTGACAATGTAATCTTTGACATCAGGTACAGGCAGATAATCATTTAACAAGGAAACAAACTTCTCACGAACTCGGCGCAGCATATGCTCTTGAGCCATAACACCACCACCAAAAACAATGACTTGCGGTCGATAGAGCATTGTTGCCTGAATGGCAGCTTGAGCAATATAGTAGGCCTGAATATCCCAGACATCTGAGTTTTGTTCGATCAACTCCCCACGGATACCCGTTCTAGCCTCAAGACTAGGACCTGCTGCCAAACCTTCCAGACAGCCCTTATGGAAAGGACAGGTACCATAGAATTCATTAGCCACATCGCTTGGATGAAGATCCACATAAGTATGCCCTGCTTCTGTATGACCAAGACCGCCAATAAACTCGCCGTTTTGAATAGCGCCAGCTCCAATGCCCGTTCCAATAGTGTAATAAACCAGACTGTTCACATTTGAACGTGCAATGACTTCACCATAAGCCGACGAGTTGACATCTGTTGTGAAGTAAAAAGGAATTTTAAAATCTTTAGCCATCAGTCCCACCAAGTCAACATTGGCCCAATTAGGTTTAGGAGTTGAGGTAATATAGCCATAGGTTGTTGAATTTTGGTCAATATCAATAGGTCCGAAAGAGCCAATTGCTATACTGGCTAAATCCGCTTCGAATCTTTTGAAAAAAGCAACTGTTTTTTCAATTGTTTCATAAGGCGTTGTTGTTGGAAACTGAACCTTTTCAACAAGCTGAAAGTTTTCATCACCAACTGCACAGACAAATTTTGTTCCACCAGCTTCTACGCTGCCATACAATTTAGACATAGTAAACCTCGAATCTTTTTTTACTTTTAATATCAGATAGCTATCTGCTTTTAAGCTTGATTTTACAGAGAGCCGTTTTTCATTAATTATATCATAATTAAAAGAAGTATTGAGAAAAAATTCTGCTTTTAATCTGACAGAATAAAATAAAAGGCTGGGGCTAGCATAGGTGTACTAACCCCAGCAAAAGCTGTTATTTTTTGATATCCAGCAAATCATCGCCGACAGCAACTGTACCTGATGCAACAGTTTCAACTGAAGTATAATCTGCTGTATTGGTAATGATAAACATTGTTGTATTGTCAAGACCGGCTTGCGCAATCTTAGCACTGTCAAATGTTCCCAGAACATCACCTTTTTTAACTTTTTGTTCTGCTTTCACTTTTTGCTCAAAACCATTACCTTCCATTGAAACAGTATCAATACCGATGTGAATCAGGATTTCTGCTCCCTTATCAGATTTAATACCGTAAGCATGGCCTGTATCAAAAGCAATTTGAACAACTCCGTCAACTGGAGCATAAACAGTATCGCCGCTAGGTTTAATAGCAACACCTTTACCCATGGCTTCGCTGGAGAAGACCGGATCATTAACGGCAGTTAAATCAACAACGTCACCAGCAAGAGGAGCTGCCAAAATTTCATCTGTTACTTCTGCTGCTGGAGCTGATTCAGCAGCTTGGTCAGCTTTTTCTTCTTCAGCAGGTGCAGCTGTATCAGCGGCTTCCTCAGCAGTTTCTTCTTCATTGTATCCAAACATATAAGTCAAAATGAAGCCAATCGCTGTTGTTGCAAGCACCATGATAACATATTTAAAGACTTGACCATTTAAATAAAGGAGCGTTCCTGGAATAATGGTAATTCCAAAACCAGTACCAGCAAGATTAAGAATAGAAGCTAACCAACCGCCGGCAGCACCACCGATAAGCCCCATTATAAATGGTTTACCAAAACGCAAGTTAACACCGAAGATAGCTGGTTCTGTAATTCCCAGTCCTGCAGAAAGGGCAGCTGGAAAGGCTAGTGCTTTAAGTTTAGCTGATTTAGTTTTAACACCAACCGCAAGTGTAGCTCCGGCTTGGGCAGTCATGGCCGCAGTAATGATAGCGTTAAACGGATCTTTTCCATCAGCAGCAATCAATTGAGACTCAAGAAGGTTGAAGATGTGGTGAACACCAGTAACGACGATAACTTGGTGAAGACCACCAAGAATCAGACCTGACAGACCAAGAGGCAATTCTAAAAGGAATTTTGTTGCTGCAAGGACATAATTTTCCACAGAGTGGAAGACTGGGCCGATAACAAAGAGAGCAAGGATAGACATTACGGTAAATGTCAGGAACGGTACTAAGAGCAGATCCAAGACATCTGGAATCTTCTTATGCAGCCATTTTTCAAATTTAGCACCTAACAAACCAACAAAGAAGGCCGGAAGTACTGAATTTTGATAACCAACAACTGGAACAAAGCCAAAGAAATAAATCGGTTTAGCAGCGCCAGAAGCTACATCCCAAGCATTTGGAAGAGCTGAGTTAACCATCATAAGCCCTAGAACCAAACCAATAACTGGATTTCCTCCAAAAACACGGAAGGCAGACCAAGAAATCAAGGCTGGGAAGAAGGCAAAGGCCGTATCCGTTAAGACAACTGTGTAAGTGTAAAAGTTCGAAGCAGAGAAGGCCTTCGAAGTAGTTCCAAACAGTCCGAGAATGGTGTCATTGTTGATAGCACCGCGAATACCCATGAAAAGACCGGTTGCTACGATTGCTGGAAGCAGCGGTACGAAGACATCCCCAAAGGTGCGGACAGCACGCTGGAAAGCATTCCCTTGTTTTGCGGCTTCCTCTTTTTGATCGCCTGTTGATGAGGCAGGAAGGCCTAAAGCAACGACTTCTTCATAGATCTTATTAACTGTTCCGGTACCAAAAATGATTTGATACTGACCAGCGTTAAAGAAGGCTCCCTTAACTTTGTCAATGCTTTCCGCCTTACTTTTATCGATTTTTCCTTCATCAACAACCATAACGCGGAGACGTGTTGCACAGTGGGCGACACTTTTTACATTATCGCGGCCGCCGACAGCTGCAATAACCTCTTTTGCAATTTGTGTGTTATCCATTTGCAAAAAACTCCTTTTATTTTTTGAATTTTTGAAAGCGTTTTTTTACTTTCCACGCTTTATATTTTATCATTTTTTGACAATATGTCAATCGTTTTACATAAAAAAGTTACTTTTTACGTTAAAATATTGATTTTTAAGAAGAAAACGTCTAGTATAATAGTATAGAATTATATGATGGAGGCAGTATGTCACTAACAACAGAACAAAGGTATAGGCCCTATAATGAGTGGACCGAGGAAGAAGTTCAAAAAATCAAAAAAAATGCCGCGAGCTCTCCTTGGCACACAGTCTTTCATGTTGAACCAGCCTATGGTTTGCTCAATGATCCTAACGGTTTTTCCTATTTCAAGGGAAAATGGCAGTTATTCTATCAATATTTTCCCTTTGGGGCCGCTCACGGCCTTAAGTCCTGGGTACAGACAGAGTCAACCGACTTAATCCATTTTAATGAAACAGGGACGATTTTATACCCAGATACTTCTCTGGACAGTCACGGTATGTATTCCGGTTCTGCCATGCAATTTGGTGATAAACTGTTCATCTTTTATACAGGCAATGTCCGCGATGAAAACTGGGTGCGGCATACCTATCAAAACGGCGGTTTGCTTGACAGCAGCGGACATTTAGAAAAGGTTCCTCAAACATTGATTGCTAAGCCAGATGATGTGACCGAACATTTCCGCGACCCGCAGATCTTCTTCTATGATGGAGACTACTACGCTATCATTGGTGCTCAAAGCCTTGATAAAAAAGGCTTTATCAAGCTTTATAAGGCCAAAAACAGCAGCTACAAAGAGTGGACTTTTGTAGGAGATTTGGATTTTGACAACGATGCTACTTCTTACATGATTGAGTGTCCTAATCTAGTCTTTGTGGACGGCCGCCCAGTTCTTCTCTACTGTCCTCAGGGACTTGATAAAAGTGTCATTGATTACCATAATATTTATCCGAATATGTATAAAATAGGTCAAACGTTTGACACAGAAAACGCAGCTATTGTTAATCCTTCTGAAATTCATAATTTGGATTATGGTTTTGAAGTTTATGCGACACAGGCCTTCAATGCTCCTAACGGCCGAGCTTTATCTATCAGCTGGATTGGACTGCCAGATGTAGAATATCCAACCGATAAATATGACTACCAAGGAGCCATGAGCTTGGTCAAAGAACTGACGATTAAAGACGGAAAATTGTACCAATATCCTGTTGATGCCATTACTGACCTGCGTCAGGAAGAAAAGACCTTCACTAATATGAGCTCAACCAACAATACTTATGAGCTGGAGTTGACCTTTGACAAGGACAGCCGCAGTGAGATTGTTCTATTTGCTGATCAAAAGATGAAGGGCTTGTCAGTGATCGTTGATACTAAAAAAGGACAAATCCTGGTCGATCGTTCTCAAGCAGGGGAACAGTATGCTCTTGAATACGGTACAACTCGTTCCTGTGCGATTGACAATGACCTTACAACTGCAAATATTTTTATCGACAAATCAATTTTTGAAATTTTCATTAACAAGGGAGAAAAAGTATTTACTGGCCGCGTCTTCCCGCATGCAGACCAAACCGGTATTGTTATCAAGCAGGGACAGCCAAGTGGTAAATACTTTGAATTAAAATATTAGTTTATGGTTACAAAATTAACAGATGTTGCAGAGTTAGCAGGTGTCAGTCCTACTACTGTTTCACGTGTGATCAATAATAAAGGCTATCTTTCCAAGAAAACCATTCAAAAGGTCAATGAGGCTATGCGCGAGCTAGGTTATAAACCTAACAACCTGGCCAGAAGCCTGCAGGGGAAATCTTCTAAGCTGGTCGGCTTAATTTTTCCCAATATCAGTCATATTTTTTACGCTGAGTTAATTGAGCATTTGGAACTCGAGCTGTTTGATAAGGGCTACAAAACGATTATCTGTAACAGCGAACACGACTCTGACAAGGAGCGTGAATATTTGGAAATGTTGGAGGCTAATCAGGTAGACGGTATCATTTCCGGCAGTCATAATTTAGGAATTCCTGATTATGACCGTGTTACTGCTCCTATTATTTCCTTTGACCGCAACCTATCACCCAATATTCCTGTTGTCTCATCTGATAACTTTCAAGGCGGAGCCCTGGCTGCCCATACTTTAGAGCAAGCTGGCTGCAAGCGAGCTGTCATGATTACTGGTAATGATGACAGCTGCTCACCGACAGCTCTGCGCCGCACAGGCTTTAGTTCTGTCTTACCCAAATCTTATTTTATTAACGTTTCCAGCGACTATTCTCCTATTCGCAAGGAAATGGAAATCAAAAACATTCTTGAGCGTTTTCAGCCAGATGGAATTTTCACCTCTGATGATCTGACAGCTATGTTGGTGATGAAAGTCGCCAATGAGCTAGATATCAAGATTCCTGGAGACTTAAAATTAATCGGCTATGACGGAACTGCCTTTATTGAAAATTATTTGCCACAGCTGACCACCATTAAGCAACCAATTCGCGATATCGCTCAGCTAACTGTTGAGCTGCTGCTCAAAAAAATCGCAGGGCAAACTATAACAGAAAAAGAACACAAACTCCCTATAACCCTGCTGTCCGGCAGAAGTATTTAAAAACTC
>NZ_BCLE01000053.1 GCF_001431045.1 Streptococcus orisasini | reverse complement strand
GTCTCGCGCCATAATAAATATGATTTAGGAAGGGTAGCGAAGAGGCTAAACGCGGCGGACTGTAAATCCGCTCCTTCGGGTTCGGGGGTTCGAATCCCTCCCCTTCCATATTTTACGGGCATAGTTTAAAGGTAGAACTAAGGTCTCCAAAACCTTCAGTGTGGGTTCAATTCCTACTGCCCGTGTTAATAATATTTTGGCGGGTGTGGTGAAGTGGTTAACACACCAGATTGTGGCTCTGGCATGCGTGGGTTCGATCCCCATCACTCGCCTATTTATTATTGGGGTATAGCCAAGCGGTAAGGCAAGGGACTTTGACTCCCTGACGCGCTGGTTCGAATCCAGCTACCCCAGTTGTAATTATATTAGCCGGCGTGGCGGAATTGGCAGACGCGCTGGACTCAAAATCCAGTGTCCGCAAGGACGTGCCGGTTCGACCCCGGCCGCCGGTATAGAAAAGCTCTATAATTTCTGTAGTGGGTAAAATCCACTGTGGAGATTATGGAGCTTTTTGAGTACCAAAAAAGTCCCATAAGACTTACAATGAAAAGCGACCAAACCATCATTAGAAAGTATCTTATGGAACACATCAATCATATCACATTACTCATCGGAATGAAAGACCAAAATACCAAAATAATCTTTGCTTATCAGCACCAATCTCACATTGAGGTGCAAGCAACCCTTGACTATCCTGCTCCTTCTTTCCCTCATTGCCAAGGCAAATGATCAGATACGACTGGCAGAAACCTTCTAAAATCCCTCTCCTTGAGCAAGCTGGGATGCCAACCCTTCTCAAGTTCAAGAAGCGACGCTTTCAGTGCAAAAACTGCAGGAGAGTAGTCGTCTCTAAGACGGATGTTGTCGAGGAAAACTGCCCTATAACTTCTGGTTCTGGTGAGAATTCTACCCACTACAGAAATTATAGAGCTAGAATCTTGCAAATCGGATACTGTATACTTTATGTGGATTTGAATCTATAAAATACTAACCTCTGTTTCTTAGTTTTGAGAGGCAGGGTTAAAAAATGATACATTTACGATATAAATAGACATAAGATGAAAAAATAGGTATGGTATAATAGAGTAATCATATACCGTTGAAATGAATAAGTATGGTAACTTCTATGAGAATGGGATTTTATTTAAGGAGATTTTAAATGTTAGGTAAATCGCTCAAACTTGGTGAACTATATAAAGAACTGAGAATGGCCAGAGGATTGAAGCTGAAAGATGTTGCTCGTGATAATTTATCAGTTTCACAGTTATCGAAGTTTGAAAACGGACAAAATATGCTAGCCGCAGATAAATTACTATTAGCTATTTCAGGTATTCACATGACATTTTCGGAGTTCGGTCATGCTTTAAATAATTATAAAGAAAGTGACTTTTTCAAAATAGGAAATAAGATTGTAGAACTCCAGTCAAAGCGAGACATCGAAAGTTTAAAGAAGATCTTAGATACTTATGGAGATTATGAGAACTTTGATACTTATAACCGACTAAATAGATTAGTTGTTCGTGTGGCTATTCATACTTTGGATCCTAGCTATATTATATCAGATGAGGATAAAGAATTTCTTACGACTTATCTTTATAATATCGAAGAGTGGACCGAGTATGAGCTCAATCTCTTTGGCAATACGATGATTATCTTATCAATTGAAGACTTAATCTTTTTGGGCAAAGCCTTTATAGAGCGGAATAAGTTATATATTTCCATTCCGACTAATAAGAAAAATGCGCAAATTGCTCTTTTAAATTTAATAATGATTCTTATTGAGAGCAAAGAGCTTTACCATGCCAACTATTTTATAAATTATTTAGAAAAGCTCTTAACGTATCAAGACATGTTTATCATTGTTTCTTTAAATTTTTTGAAACAAATGATTGCTTACCTACAAGGAGAAATAACTGATAAATCTGAATTAGAACATTACATTGATATGGTTGAAAAGTTGGGAAATCCAACAATGGCTATGTTTCTCAGAGCAAATATGGAGCAGTTGCTACGGAATTTTGACAGTAACAAATAAAAAGGCTATCAATGTTTTTTCTGATAACCTTTTTCGGAATTATTGTATAAAAGTTTACTTTTTATCTATAAAAAAGGCAATAAAAAGTATGGAAATACGAGAATTAATGCAACCAATCTTTTTAACATAAATAAACCTCCAGCGAATCTTAATAAATTAGAAAGCACCTCCGCCGCCATTGCCTCCACCAGTAAACAATTTAATAAGCCAATCAAACATATTAAGCACCTCTTTCTGTATTTTATGTTTATTATAACAGTCAACTTATCAGAACACTGTTTTTCTCAAATTAGAAAAAATATTAATAATAGTTTTCAGATTTGCGAATAAATTATTATTGAAATAATCAATGTTATAATCATAGTGTAAATATTTACAACAGTGACAATTGTCTTACCATTTTAAAAATAGAAAAGGGGATAAGATTATGAAATTATCAGATTCAAAAAAATTATATTATACTTCTATCGCCTGTGCAGTGATGGCTTTTGCCTCATTTGGTCTGCTGACCAGTCCTTTATTGGCTGGTGCTTTAGGAATTAGTACCACAGCGGCTAATCAAGTTGTAAATCTAATCAGTGCTTATAGTACAGTAACTACTGTTATTTCTATTGTTGGTGCCATAACGGGTGTCGGCTCCATTGGTTCAGGAGTAGCGGCAGCAGTTCTTTATATTCTAAAGAAAAAAGGAAAAGCAGCAGCGGCTCTATATTAAGAGGTAGTTATGAAAAAAAGATTTCTGCATGTGGATTCTGACTTTTTAGGTCATCTCAATACACTCGGGATGACCTTTTTATTCTTAATCGTTATTTTAGTAATCCCCAACAATAATTCAATCAATTTGAGGATGCAAGAACAAATCTTACTTGTATCTATTAGTCTATTTGGGACAATGAAACATTCAAGTGTTCTTTTCCCTTATCATCAGCAAAAGTTGGGGACTTTTTTTATCAAGCGTCGTTATATTTTAAGGCATATTCTTATTTCTGTTTATTATATTTACAGAATACAGTTTGTCCTTACAATCGTAGCTTTGTGTTACTTAGTCAGTAATCATTCTGTTAGTTTAACGTTGGCTTTTCTTGGCTGTGCTGTTATTGCTATAAATCTTCTATCTCATTTGTTATCTGGCATGTCAGCAATTATTAATCAAATCTTATTCTTAGGTTCTTTATTTTATCTAAGTCAAGGAAATATTGACTTATTGGTTCTAAATTTATTGGCATCACTGCTTATCCTTATAGTTTATACTCTTTCTCATTTTAGAATTGACGATTTCTTATTTCGCTTTATCAAGTATGAGAGGAGTGCGTTTTCCGATGTATCTTTGTTAAAGTTACAACTAATTATTTTTAAAAATAATCTTTTTCTGCTCTTTTTAATTATCGTTTTTAATTTATTGATAACCTATTTTGGTCAGCTTTTTTTTAATCACCTGAATAGGACGGTACTGGTTCCGGTTACTTTTTTGTATACTTCTATTTATTTGGCGTTGTTGGAACTTCTTATTGGTAATCATAGCGAGGATATAGATATTGATTCAACGCGCCACCGTTTGATGATTCTCAATAATCATTTAACGCTTTATGACAGATTTAAAGTTAGCAGTTTGTATTTGTGGACAGTTTATGCCAATTTTATACATCTTACTGCCTTGCCTGCACTTGTTGCAAGTTCTCCGTTTATTGTAACTGTTAAAGCGGTTATTTTAGTAATCTTAAATATTTTGATTGCTTTTACCTATTTCAGAAAACTGGATTATCTGGTATATGAAGAAAGGAATCATTTTTTAAGATATTCTTTCCTTCTGCTGTATCTTATTTGCATCATTTGTATGAGTTTGGGAGGATAATAGTGTCTGATAAAATTTTTAAAAGTTATTATATTATCTTTATTTTTAGTACTATTTTTATAGGAGTAATACTGAGTCTTGTAGTCAAATCTTCACTTTTTAAGTCTAGTATTCTGCCAGCTAGTCATCAGTTATTTGTTACTGTTTTAATAAATAATACGGGTAATTTTGTAGTTTATATTTTGTTTTTTGCCATTTCTCCCATATTACAATTTTTTGATCTTTTGGGTACTGTTTTTCAAATTAGTATGGGAATACAGTTAAATGGAGTAAGTTATACACTAAGCAAGCTAACACCGCATGGTGTCATTGAATTGCCCAATTTTTTACTCTATCAAGGCTTAAGTCAATATCTTTTGTATTATTCTATCAAGCAAAAAAGTTTTAAGAAAGGGTTGAAAAAGCAGCTATCTTTTTGGAAATATTATCTTGGATCATATTTTGTATTGATTTGTGCAGCTTTTTTAGAAGGGTATATAGGATGAAATTAGAACATGTGTCAAAAACAATTCGTCATAAAGTTCTTTTTGACGATACTTCCTTTCAGATTCATACGGGATTGCATCGTTTGACAGGTAAAAATGGCAGTGGAAAGAGTACTCTCATTCGCTTATTATCAGGACTGTCTGCATTTGATAATGAGAAAAGATTAAAGCTTGAAGGAGATATACTATTTCTTGATTTGAATCCAATTGGTCTGGCACCATTTTCTATTAAGGATAACTTCTATTTATTGTGTAAGACTTATCAGGTCAAGTTGACTCCAGAATTAGAAGCTAATGTAGAGGCCTTTTTTAGTGATTCCTATAATGATGATTACCTGCATGCTTCAGTTGGCACTAAATTAAAGCTGGGCTTATCATTGTTGCTGGTTAAGGAGTGGGACTATATTTTTATTGACGAAACTTTATCTACAATTGATAATGCTAGTTTAGAAATAGTGGCAAAACAGTTGGTTAAGCTGTCTAAAACATCCACAATTATTTATGTTTTTCACAATCTGTCCTGCCCGATGCTCGAACAAAATAGCCACATTCTTCATATAGAAGGAGGAAAGATTTGTGAAATATAAAACTTTTATTGTTTCGTTGGGAAATTTTCTTTGTCATCTTTTTATCTTGTTTTTATTTGTAGATTTATTGCTGAAAACAGGGATTTTAGACAAAAGACTATCAGCATTAAACGAACTAAAGAGTGTTATAACAGTGTCTCCTCAAAAGCTGGTATTTGTCATTTCAATTGTTAGTAATATTGTTAGTGCAGTGGTTGGGTATCTTCTTGCAAAATTTCTTATAACCTTATTTATTGAGGATGGGGAAATCTTTCTTTTTGATATACTGCTGTCTAGAACTATCATGTTGATGATTGACTGTTTTCTACTTTTAATCTATCCAACATCCAATCTTTTAAGTATTTTAAAGTTGACAGCATTTATTTCTATTATCATTATGTTTTCTATTAATTATCATAGGAATGATAGTTTGAAAACAGCTTTGCTTGCTGTATCTCCTTTCTTGTTCAGTTCCATTGCAGCCTTTTTTTAAAAAGAGTAACTTATATTATTTAGGTAAACTGACCGTATTATAGTACGTAAAAAAGTGATTACTATCAAATTGCTTCTGATCATTGTTGTCACTATAGGAGGATGTATAGCGAGCGTTGTTTTTTAACTCTGAAAAAAGAAATTTTTTCAATCAAATCTTTTGTCATAGGAGGATTATTCATCATTGTATCTGTTTTAACAGGGAATTATACAACTTCTATTAGTATTTTTCTCAATAGTAATGGAAGTTCGGATTTAATTGATCTTTTATTTGGAATTTATGGTTTTCTAGGCTACATTTTTTCTGGCCTTATTTCCAAGAAAGTAGAATCATAAACGATGAGATATGTGACTCCTTATTTATCTCGAAAAGCTATTGATTTAGCAAACTATTTTGTATCACTTTGTTATTTTTTAATTATCTTGGCAGTTTCTCTAGCTGTATTATTTCTGTTTAGAGGTGCAATTGTTTTCCAATTTATTCTATTATCTATTATAGTTTTTTTCTTATATCCAGAGTCTCGTGTTACTTATATTAACTGTTTCAAAAAGTGAAAGGTTTTCAACATTAATCAATTTTAAGTTTAGCTTTTCCGATTGTATATGGTATAGCTTATTTTAAAAATTGGCCTATATTGAAAGGTGTCCAATGGTTCATGCCTTATATTTATTTAATTAAAATGTGGGAAGTTGTCTTTTTGCTATTTCTTGCCATTTCTATTATTTTTTTAGGAATAAGCTGTTTTAAAAGAAAGGAAATTTAGAGATGATAGGATGCTTTAATATTATTAAAAGCTTTCATGGTACACCAGTTATAAAAGGGATTAGTATTGAGATAAAAAATGGAATGATAACGTCTATAGTTGGTAAAAATGGTGCTGGTAAGTCGACCCTAATTGGCTTGATAATGGATTACTACAGATGTGATTCTGGGGAGGTCAAAAAGGGAACAGTGCCTGTTATGCCTGATGCTGATAACATGTACTCTGACTGGACGGGTTTAGAATTTTTGGAATTCATTGCTCGACTTAAAAAGACAGATGTATCATACGCTGTAAATCTATCTAAAGAATTAGGCCTTTACAAAAACTTAAAAGGTAAGATTTCTGGTTACTCTTTTGGAATGAAAAAGAAGCTTTCCTTCATCCAATGTGCTGTTGGGGATTTTGATGCTTATATTTTTGATGAACCTACTTCAGGAGTGGATGTTCCGTCGGCATTAATCATGATGGATATTATAAAGCGCTTAAAAACAGCTGGTGCAGCTATTTTACTCACATCACATAACATAGATGAATTGGAACGTGTATCAGATTATGTCTATGCTATTGACAGCGGAACAGTTAAGAATTTAAAAAATCCAGACTCTACAGAAAAAGAAGTTTACAATTATTCATTGTTTGGATAGCTAAAAATTATTTAACGATGCTTCCATTAAGTTCACTAAAAGAATATAGATGATAATCATCTTGGAATTGATCTTAGTCGATCTACTTTGCCGAATGAATTATTAAGATTGCTTGTTAAAGTGATACCGTTTATGAGTTTTATAAAAAGAAGTCTGATTGAAACGGTTTATCAATCGGAATGAGGTTAATTAAAGATGGATCCTTATATTAATAATAATGATGTCATCCTATGGTCTAATGAGTTAAGAAAGCGTGGTATCCATAGTTTAATTTATTTGAACTATAATGCTGGACATAGTGGATTAAGAAACGAAGATATTAATCTAACAATCAATGTGCTGAATTATTTTTTGGAACAAATTGGAAATTAGTTTCTTCATTGTAATTGGTTTCAATATAGGAAGGAAGGCATATGAAAAAGGCAAGTGCTTTAATTGCATCTCATGTATCTAAAAGCTTTCAATTAGATAAGAGTAAGGCAGTTTCGGTGTTAAAAGATATTTCACTTACGGCAAGATATGGGGAGTTTATCTCTATTTTAGGTGTCAGTGGTTCGGGAAAGTCTACATTATTAAAATGTATTTCTAGTTTACTGGAACCGACAAGTGGAGATGTCATGATAAATGATGTTGCCCCTTATAAGCTTAATAATAGAAAACTCGCCAAGCTAAGGCAAGAGAATATTTCCTTTATTTTTCAATCTTATAACTTAGTTCCTGCTTTACCAGTTATAGAAAATATCGCTTTACCCTTACATTTATCCCATAAAAAGGTGAATAAACAAGAGATTAGGGATTTACTGAGACAAATGAAATTTCAAGCAGATATGAATTCATTTGTCAATACTTTATCAGGTGGAGAACAACAGAAAGTGGCAATTGCTCGAGCAATTTTATCAGATAGTCAGCTTATCTTTGCTGATGAGCCTACAGGTGCTTTGGATAGTACTTCTAGAGAAGTCATTTTTGATTTATTGCGAGATATGGCTAACAGAGGGAAATGTGTCTTTATGGTAACCCATGATATCGAATTGGCTTCTTATACGGATAGGGCTTTGGTTTTGAAAGATGGTAATATTTATAAAGAGTTACAAGCCCCTTCAGCTCAAGATCTCTACCAAGCTTTAGAGATTGATAAGCATAACTAAGGAGGATTCTATGCTAAGGTTGATTTATTATCAGTTTCAATATTCTAAAAAGCAGTGGCTGGGTACAGTGCCAGTCCTATTTGTAGCTAGTCTAGTTGCAGGAATAGCAGTAAATGGTATTATAAGCATTTCAAAAGATCCATCGCTAGCTAATAGTGATAATGGACCATCTGTCGTCTTTAATGGATTGATTGTATTTGGTGGTTTAACCTTGTTCTTATTGGTTTCAGGACTTATCCAGTTTTTAATATCTCTTTTTAAAAAGGATTATGAACTATGGACAATTTTGGGAGCTAACCGTTCACAGTTGTCCTTTCTTATCAGTGGGCAGCTTTTTATCATTGCCTTTATTACCAGTCTATTTGGCTCCTTTCTGTCTATTTTTGCGACTCAGAAGTTTTATAACTACCTACAATTGAAAGTTGGAAAAGAATTAATGCCTCCTCTATCAATCTCATTTGATATGTTGGGCTGTTTATTGACAGTTTTAATTGTATCTGGCATCGCTGCTATTAGTGGATATCACTACTCATGGAAAAATTTAAAGAAAGTTTCGGGACAGCAGAAACGAAATCTGTCTCTTTCTATGGGGAAAGCAGTTATGGTATTGTTACTTCTTTCTTCTTGGATTGCTTGTATTGTCGCAGTTTTTCTACCTCTAAATCTAGTAGAAAGAGATGTTGTCGCTATAAAAATGAGTCTAGTAACTACTTTATTATTAGTGAATCTGATGATAATTCAACTCATTTCTCCCTACATACAGATATTTGTCATCGAAGGATTGAGCTACCTGTTTTCTTTCTTAGATTATCATTTTACCATTTCCAAATGGCTAGTAGTATACGATCGTTCCTATTTAAAGTTATTGCAATCGTCTGTGACAATGGCGGTTACTCTCATCTCAGGCTTTCAAATATTCTTAGCAAGTACAGGAGAGGTGAATACTTTACTTTCTTTTCTCATGTATCTTTTGGCTCCGCTTTTACTGATACTAGCCAATATTATTTCGATCACCGTATTAGCTTCTGACAGGGCTAGAGAAGATGCCAATCAGTTTGATTTACTAGGATTAACAAGAAGGGATATCGGCCTCGTTCGTTTTTGTGAGGGTCTTATTCATGCTTTAACAACTTTCATCGTTGCTTTATTATTTAACTTTCTAGTATTTATGGTAGCCGATTATGTTTCTAAGGAATTTCATAGTCTGCCAGTCAAAACTACTGGTCTATATAGTTCTGGAATTATTATTTCACTCATTTTGCTTATCCTTATTTTTATCACAAAAATGACTGTTGCTTTACCTAACTCAAGCAGCAGAAAACAATAAACTTGGTAATGCTTATTTTGAACATAGTTATGTAATTGATACGCACTCCACTCTAACAGCACTCGTTGATAAACGTAAAATTAAAAAATTCACTTTTGAGAATTTCTAAAAATCATAAAAAGATATGCTAGGATACTAGTAGTTCATGAAAATGCTATAAATTAAGGAGGAAATAGTTAATGAAAACTACACACTATAAACTTCACAAAGTGAAGAAACAATGGGTGGCAATTGCTGTGACAACTATGGCTGGTCTGTCTTTGATGACGGTTGGGACTACATCATCTGTTAGTGCCGATAGTCAGCCTCAGGATTCTCAAGCGGTTCAAGTAACTCAGAACGATCAATCAGTCGTTGGTGATGGGGCTCAGGTTAGTAGTTCTGAGCAACCTATTCAAGCAGAAGAAAGTACAACTAATAGCCAGTCTGCTTCTGCAGAGGAAGTGACTAAAGCTAACCAGCCCCAAGCAGGTTCTATCGCTACTCAAGATGATCATCAGGATTCACCTGAACTTAATCAAACTACTGCCGACTCGGGCAATCCAAGAGCTGAGGGTGACTCGGTCACCCCTGCCTCTGATGGTGGTGTAGTCTATGCCCAAAGTCCTCAGCTTGTTAGTCAATCGGAACAATTAACGACTACAACTAAAGGTATCACAGAAAAACAGATCTCAGAGCCAGTTCCTGTGGAGAATCGAGTTACCGCCTCAGATGCTCAGCGTGCAGAGATTAATAAAATTTTGGACGATCACTCATCTGGGATTTCCACTTTAGATGCTGCAGCTC
>NZ_BCLE01000052.1 GCF_001431045.1 Streptococcus orisasini | reverse complement strand
CTGTGTGTACTTATGAAATGATAACTATAGAGTTTGTCTACAATCTAATCCTTGCCCTTCTAACAAAGTGATTAATAAAAACAGAGAATTAATTTTAATGTCAATTGAGTGTTAATGCTCATCTTAAATAAAAAATCGAGATCGGTTTCTAACCGGTCTCGACTTTTTGTTATTGTCTAGAAGAAAAGGCAAGGTAAACTGAGAGTTCTGCCATTTTCTCAGTTTAGCCTGCAAATATTTTTTAGTTTAAGACTATTTTTTCTTTTTAACCTTTTTAGCTTTCTTGCTCTTTTTAGTTTTTGATGTTTTAGGGGTTTTAGGAGCCTTAGGAACTTCTGTATAAATAACAGTTTGTGTTATGTTATCAGTAGTTGCCGTGATATTAGGAAGAGGCTGAACAGTTTTAGTATCAGTACTGTAGCCCTTAATTTTAGGGGAAGTTACTGATTTGAAAGAGGCTCCGTTTTTGCTTGCTTTCCAGCCCTTATCTTCAATAATTTGTCCTGTAACACTATCTAAAACAAGTTCTCGGTTAAAGGTAATGGTTTCAATCTTACTCTTAGCAGCCTGTCTGCCGTCGCTGTAACGGTATTCAATAGTACGTGTAACTGTTTTGGTCAGAGAATTCTTATCTGTTCCAGCCGGCCATTTGACTTGGCTTCCAGCGGAAAGAGGACTGCCAGGTTTTCCTGGTTTTTTAGCTGAAACGGTAATTGTTCCATGTTTCAGGTGAACTTCATATTCCTTGACAACATCTGGCTGATCGTAGATGATTCCATTTTTAGGATAATTATCGCTAACCACAATGTAGCCTTGCTTTTTAAGCGTCTTAATATCAGTAGCTGTGCGGTAGGAATTCTTAGTTTTGAACTTCCCGGTTAGCGTTTTAGTAAGGACAACTTTATGAGTCTGGTCATCAATATAATAGATTTTAGCTTCTTGAGTATTAGCGGTATAGGTGACCTTGATTGTTATATTAGCTGTGTTAGCAGTTACGTTCTCAACTGGCTTAATTTGACTTTGCTGAGGTGTGTAACCTATAATCCTTGGAGAATCAACAGCATTGAAACGATTGCCGTTAACGGCTATCCAATCACCGTAGGTTACTTTCTTGGTGACATTATCTCTAGTTGCGGTACGCTTAAAGGTCAGAGTTGCAACATGGTCATCAGCTGCCTTTTTGCCTTTCTCATCAAGATAACGAATGGTTTGTGTGACTGTTTTGGTCTCATCGCTAGTGGTGTAACTGTGGGCAAGATGGACTTCATAGGAAGCATTTTCTTGCCTGTAAATAAGCCCTTCAGTCGGATAATTATCACTGACTAACATATAACCTTTAGCTATATATTTTTGGATGGTATCATTTGTTTGATAAGCTGCTTTTGTAGCAAATTTACCAGAAAGTTTTTGAGTCGTTAATACCTTATTGCTTGTATCATCAATGAAGGTGACACGGGCTCTTACAGTATTGGGCAGATAAGTGACAGTCACTTCAACATTAGCAGAATCAGCCGTAATTGATTTCATACGATTGATTTGTTTTTCACTGGCTGTGTAACCAATAATAATTGGAGATGTCACGGCTTCAAAAGTATTACCATTTAAGGCTTGCCAAGTTCCGCGAGTGATTTCTTTAGTCACTTGGTCAGTTGTTACCGTGCGGCTAAAGCTTAGACTGTTAACATGATCTTCCAGAGCTTTTTCGCCATTTTCATACAGATAATGAATGGTTTGGAGCACAGCTTTTTCTTCTGAAACAGTAGAAGTTGCATGCTGGAAGCGAACTTCATAAGTCAGGCCTTTATTGGCACGTGAGTAAATAAGACCTTGACTTGGATAAGCATCATTGACGAGAACATAACCTTGGCTTTGATAGTTTTGAATAGTATCGGCAGTTTGATAGGTTTCTTGGCTGCCGTAATCACCAGAGAGCTCTTGAGTCGCTAAGATTCGATTGCTTGTTTCATCAAGGTAAACAACACGAATATTGCCCTGACCATAAGAAGCCAAATCGGCATCCCAACTACCAACTTGATTGCCAATCTTCATTTGTTGCAGCAATTGCTGGCGGTAAGCTTGACTGTCGCCTGTTAATATTTGACCGAGTTTAATCTCATGAGGAGTTACAGCTTCTCCATGCAAGGTTTGACTGTTAAATTCTACAAAACGGACATCAGGATGATAAGTAACATCAATCAGCCTACCCTTGTTATCCTTACGTGTCCAAGGACTAAAACGTTGGTCTGAGACACGTTCTGAAACTTTGCTGTTTATAATGGTTGTTGCAGAAGAGGTATTCAGGTAAGTTGGATTTTTAGCATTTTGATCATAGCTGATCAATTTTGTAGAACCATTAGAGCTTCGTTTTGTTTGTGTTGCAATTTCTGTTTGCCAAGGACGAGCTAGGTAGATGTTTGACTTACTAGGATAATCTTCTGAAACACCAAAAGTGCTGTTGTCAAAGACAAGTCCCGTATAGCCTTTGGCAGTGTTTGGTGCTGTAAAGTAACCACTCTTTCTGCCTGGGAAGTAAGTCATATAGATATAAGAATCTTTGATATAAGCGTCAGCATTTCCAAAAATGAAGTCCACAGTTCCTTCGATATAGCTGTTAACAATAACGACACGATTGCCATCTCCTTGTAAGTAGAGAGTATCTTGGCGTCCGATAAAGCTTGAATCGTGAATGGTGATTTTATCAGCTTTGGAATTGAAAGCAACAGCTGGTGTTTGCTCATTTTCACCTAGGTGATCTGTGATATTATAATCATTTTGGAAAGTAATACCGTAAGCTGAGAAGCCTGTTCCGCTGGCGTTGATAATAACGGTAGCACTCTGGTCAGTTCCGAGGTCGTAGGCATCTTTAGGATGGAAAACACCATTGGCATCAAAATTATTTGATGAGTAGTAAGAAGCGCGAATAATGACCTTATTTTTACCAGTGCTATCAGCATTTTTGAAAGTTACACCAGGTAGGTTAACGGTAACTTTTTCACGGTATTCACCGGGTTCAATTTCGAGAATCAAGCGATCTTTTAAAGATGATTTGTTATTATCCAGCGCTGCTTGAATGGATTGATATTGTCCATTCTTTCCGACAGTCACTGTATGTGAAGTGACGGTATTGTCACTAGCATAGTCAAGATCAATAGATGTCAGATAAGCACTGCCAGAACCGTCTTTACTGCTGAATGCTAAAGGAATATACCGAGTTGTTTCTGTGTTTATAATGATGTCGCTGCCTAATTGGACTTCTTGCCCATCTAGTGTGATTGTAAGGTTGTTGTAGTTATTTCCTTTGATCGACAGGGTTGCTCCAGCAGCATCAGCCACTACGGGGATGTAAAGCACAGTCCCAGCATTGACTTGTGTATCTGTATCACGTGGGCTGAATTTTCCTTTGCTGGCATCAATTTTAAGACCTTGGAAGTTCTGATCCTTATCACCTTGGGCGTTAGGTCTTTGTCCGCCTGTAGCTGTTAAATCCCAAGTGGTGTC
This sequence comes from Streptococcus orisasini, assembly GCF_001431045.1. Taxonomy (GTDB): domain Bacteria; phylum Bacillota; class Bacilli; order Lactobacillales; family Streptococcaceae; genus Streptococcus; species Streptococcus orisasini. The sequence continues at coordinate 6,819 of NZ_BCLE01000052.1, read as the reverse complement.
TTCTGCTTTTGTATTTTCAGGGATTCCTGGAAAAGCAATAGGAGCTTTGCCATAAGAAAGCAGGATCTGATTGAGATAAGTTGTCTGATCAAAGGTAACAGCTAAGTAATAAGCTTTATCACTGGCTGGTACGCTCAAAATAGCTGTTCCAGAGACATTGCTTAAACTATCAGAATCGGTATGAAGGCTTGTTGTGCCTCCAGAAAGTGAGAAGGAAAGACTTGTTCCATATTGGTTAGCTGCGATAGGGATGTAAAGCACAGTCCCAGCATTAATTTGTGTGTCGCCTGATCGAGGTGTAAATTTGGCCCCAGCTTGACTGGCGTCAATTTTGATGCCTTGGAAGGCTTGGTCCTTATCACCTTGAGCGTTAGGACGTTCGCTGTTAGCCAAGTCCCAAGTGGTGTCCTCTGCTTTTGTATTTTCAGGGATTCCCGGAAAAGCAATAGGAGCTTTGTCATAAGAAAGCAGGATCTGATTGAGGTAAGTTGTCTGATCAAAGGTAACAGCTAAGTAATAAGCTTCATCGCTAGCTGGCACATTCAAAACAGCTGATCCAGAAACATTGCTTAAACTATCAGAATCGGTATGAAGACTTGTTGTGCCTCCAGAAAGTGAGAAGGAAAGACTTGTCCCGTACTGGTTAGCTGCGATAGGGATATAAAGAACAGTCCCAGCATTGATCTGTGTGTCGCCTGATCGAGGCGTAAATTTGGCCCCAGCTTGACTGGCGTCAATTTTGATGCCTTGGAAGGCTTGATCCTTATCACCTTGAGCGTTAGGACGTTCGCTGTTAGCCAAGTCCCAAGTGGTGTCCTCCGCTTTTGTATTTTCAGGAGTTCCCGGAAAAGCAATAGGAGCTTTGCCATAAGAAAGCAGGATCTGATTGAGATAAGTTGTCTGATCAAAGGTAACAGCTAAGTAATAAGCTTTATCGCTAGCTGGCACGCTCAAAGTAGCTGTTCCAGAGACATTACTTAATTGATCAGAATCGGTATGAAGACTAGTTGTGCCTCCGGAAAGTGAGAAGGCAAGAGTAGTTCCGTACTGATTAGCTGCGATAGGGATATAAAGAACAGTCCCAGCGTTAACTTGTGTGTCGCCTGATCGAGGTGTAAATTTGGCTCCAGCTTGACTGGCGTCAATTTTGATGCCTTGGAAGACTTGGTCCTTATCACCTTGGGCGTTAGGACGTTCGCTGTTAGCCAAGTCCCAAGTGGTGTCTTCTGCTTTTAGGTTCTGAGGTGTTCCAGGAAAATCAACGGGTGCATCTTTATATTGAATCTTAATTTGGCTTAGGTAGCTTGTTTGATCAAAGATGAGATCAAAATAACCTGCGGCTGTTCCGTTAGGAAGAGCAATAACTACAGGACTGCCACTGTTTACAATGCTTCCTAGTTGTGTGTACAAACTAGTTGTTCCGCCGGCTAAGACTAAAGTAACTTCTGCTCCGTAGGGTGCATTAGCAACAGGGATGCTTAATTTGGTTCCTGTATTGATTTGTGTATCTGTTTGTCGAGGAGCAAATTTAGCCCCAGTTTGACTGGTGTCAATGACAATACCAGCATAGTTTCCGCTTGTTCCTTCAAGGGTTCCCGTTTTAGTGAGTTCCGCAGCAGCATTTTCATCGCTGCTAGAGTTGAAATTCCAACTAGTTTTAGTGTCAGTGTCAGAGTTTTCAGCAGTTTCTGCTGCTGGTGTACTTTGAAGGTTTGCTTCCGTTTCACTGATGACAGTCTTATCAGTGTTTTCATCTGCAGTTTCAGCAGCTGTTATTTGTTCTGGTTGGCTTGTTGCTGCTGTATTGGCTTCAGATGTTAAACCTGTTTCAGGAGCTGTCGTTAATGGGGTTTCGGCTGTTGCTTGCGGCTGGTCCTCTGCAGTCACTGATATATGATTCTCAGTATTAGCAGAAGTATCAGCATAAGCTCTTCCTCCAAATGCAAAAAGAGCGGAGGACGTTACAATAGCAGCAAACATCCAAAACTTTCCCTTTTTATAAGCTCTGTATCGAATTTTGTCTTCTTTCATTCTATTAAACAATCTCCTCTAAAAAAAATACCAAAAATAGTTTTACCATAAAAAATAATAAGTATCAAATAATATTAACTATAAAAACACTTTTGTAAAATCTGTACGGGGACAGATGCTTGATAATAACCTAGAGAAAGAAAATAAGAAATGATAGAATAAAACCATGGTACGTTATAAAGCAATTATTTCTTATGATGGTACAGATTTTTCTGGCTTTCAGAGGCAGAAAAATGCCAGAACTGTTCAAGAAGAAATCGAGAAAACCCTTTTAAAATTAAATAGTGGCAAAGCTGTTAAGATCCACGGTGCGGGTCGGACAGATGCTGGAGTTCACGCCTATTGTCAAGTTATTCATTTTGACTTGGAACAAAAGCGTGATTTGGAAAGGCTGCGTTTTGGTTTGGATACGCAGACGCCAGATGATATTGATGTTATTAGGGTTGAAGAAGTTTCTGAAAATTTTCACGCCAGATATTGCAAACACAGCAAGACCTATGAATTTTTAGTTGATCTAGGACGTCCCAAAAATCCTCTCATGCGCCACTATGCCACTCATTTTCCTTATGAAGTGGATATTGCTGCTGTTGAAGCGGCTATTGAGAAGCTGCGAGGGACACATGATTTTACAGGCTTTACAGCTTCTGGGACAAGTGTTGATAATAAAGTTAGAACAATCAGCCGTGCCGACGTTGCCTTTGATGCTGAAAAACAATTGCTGATTTTTACCTTTACAGGAAATGGTTTTTTGTATAAACAGGTTCGAAATATGGTCGGAACTCTGCTGAAAATTGGCAATGGTCGCATGCCGGTTGAACAGATTGACCGCATTTTGGAGTTGAAAGACCGCCATTTAGCAGGTCCGACAGCTGCAGGCAATGGGCTTTATCTTAAGGAGATTATTTATGACGACTAAATACATTTTAGCGATTTCGGGGAATGATATTTTTAGCGGCGGCGGTTTGTATGCGGATTTAGCGACCTATACAGTTAACAATCTCCATGGGTTTGTAGCAGTGACCTGCTTAACTGCCCTAACTGACAAGGGGTTTGAAGTGTTTGCCACTGACAGTACCGTTTTTAGTCATCAGCTCAACAGTCTTAGAGATGTGCCGTTTTCAGGGATTAAACTGGGGCTTTTGCCTAATGGAGATATAGCAAGGCAGGCTTTAGAATTTGTTAAAGCGCACGCTGACATTCCAGTAGTATTGGATCCAGTTCTGGTTTGTAAAGAAAGTCATGATACAGAAGTGTCAGTGTTGCGAAAGGAGCTTTTGAAATTCTTTCCCTATGTCAAAATTATCACACCAAATTTGACAGAAGCGGAACTTTTGATAGGAAAAAAGATCGGCAATTTAGAAGAGATGAAAGAAGCAGCGCAGGCTTTGTGTGACTTAGGAGCTAAAACGGTTGTTATTAAAGGTGGAAACCGTCTAAGCAAAGATAGAGCAATTGACGTTTTTTATGATGGGCAGGATTTTCAAATCTTAGACTATCCTATATTAGAGCATAATAATATCGGTGCTGGCTGTACCTTTGTGTCGAGTATTGCCAGCCAGTTAGTGCTTGGAAAAACTGCTAACGAGGCTGTTCGGGAAGCTAAAGCCTTTGTCTATCACGCGATTGAACAGTCAAATGATTACGGAGTGAAGCAAAATTATGACCGATCATAAAGTGCAGCGATTAAGTCTTGTGGCTGTTTTAACGGCTTTAAGTGTTGTTTTTGGTTTATTTCTAAAGATTCCGACACCGACAGGTTTTTTGACTCTTCTAGATGCGGGTGTTTATTTTACAGCCTTTTATTTGGGAGGAAAAGAAGGTGCTCTTGTTGGCGGTTTGTCAGGCTTTTTGCTTGATCTGATTTCAGGCTATCCTAACTGGATGCTCATCAGTCTTTTGGCGCACGGAGGGCAGGGCTATTTTGCTGGTTGGACCGGTAAAAAACGTTATTTCGGGCTCGTCTTAGCCTCTTTGACCATGATTGGATTCTACTTTTTGTTTTCTATTCCTTTTTATGGTCTGGGAGCTTCGCTGGCCGGTATTTGGGGCAATGTCCTGCAAAACTTTTTTGGCATGCTGATTGGTTACCTTGCTTGTCTAACTTTTAAACGTTTGGGAAGGAGATAAGATGGATTTACAAGAAATAGAAAAACAAACGCACAGCATTATTGCTGACATCATTGAGCGATCGGCTATTAAACAAGGTCAGATTTTTGTGCTGGGTCTATCCAGTAGTGAAGTTTCTGGCGGTGTGATTGGGCAGAATTCCAGTCTTGAGATTGGCGAAACGATTGTTAAGACAATCTTGTCTTATCTTGATGACAGGGGTGTTTATCTGGCGGTTCAGGGCTGTGAGCATCTCAATCGTGCTTTGGTGGTTGAACGTGAATTGGCTGAGAAAAAAGATTTAGAAATCGTCAATGTTCTGCCGACTCTTCATGCCGGCGGGAGCGGACAGCTGGCGGCCTTTAAATACATGAAAGATCCTGTGGAAGTCGAAGAAATCACAGCCCATGCGGGTCTTGATATCGGCGATACGTCTATCGGTATGCATGTCAAGCGCGTGCAGGTTCCCCTGCGTCCTATTCTGCGAGAACTCGGTGGAGCACATGTAACAGCCTTGGCCAGCCGTCCCAAACTTATCGGCGGTAGCCGGGCAACTTATCAGCCTGATCCTATTCGTAAATTTTAAAAAAATCCCTCTTATCAAAGGAGCAGACAACTACTCTGATAAGAGGGATTTAACATTATTTTTGAGCTTGAGGCATAATGTTAACTGTAGGCAGAGGAATGCCAGCCGTCGTTAGTGCCTCTTGATACAGACGATAGAAAATATAATAAATCTGAACCTGTTTGCCATTTTGGACAAAGATGTCCACCCGAAAGACCATCTGTCCTGTTGTCAAAGAAGTGGTTGCGCCCAAGATATTAGGGACGCCAACGATTTCAGGATAATTTGGGAGATTTTCCTCATTGACTTTTTTGATAATGGTGGTTACTGTTTCAAGATTGGTATTAGCATAAATGGGGATGTCGATCTGCGCCCGCATATCACCGCGGGACAGATTGCTGACGATACTAATGTTGCGGTTGGGAATGAAATGCAGGGTTCCATCGAAGTCACGGATTTGTGTTGTTCGAATACCAACGTTGGAAACTGTTCCCGAAATATTTCCGGTTGTTGCATTTAATTTAACAGAGTCACCAACATCAAACTGGCGCTCAAGTAAAATGAAAAAGCCGTTGACTAAATCAGACAGAAAGCCTTGTGCACCAAGTCCTATAGCCACACCAGCAATTCCCGCACCGGCTAAAAGACTTGAAACAGGCAGTCCGATAATTGCTAGCACCCAGTAAATCAACAAAAAATAAAGGCTATAGTCCATGAGGTTGTGAAACAGCTTAATAAGTGTTTTTTGCCGACCTTGGCTGTATCTAGCTAGAGAAATGGATTTTTTAACCGTTTTTTCAAAAAGATAGCCGATACATTTTTTGCTGATGAAAAAGAGCAAAAGTAACAGTACAATGGACAGAAGTTTGGAGGAGAATTCAAAGATTATCTCCTCAATATTAAAATTTCCCAGATAAGATGTTATAAATTTCATGATTTTAGTGTATCAAAAAAAGAGAAAATAAAAAACAGAAAGAAGAGCAGAAATTCAAAATTAGTATTTTTTACTGCTTAGCCAAAAAACACTCAGCATAACCGATACTGAGTGTTTTGATTATTTGTGTGATTATGAGTTCGTTTCGCAGCTTTAAGAACGAAAGAAGTAAACCACCCATTTGACGGGTAGTCGATTGGTTATTCCTTATGCGGAGTTTTTGTTTGATTGAGCCAAGCATAGGCCAGACCAATAAAGACACCGCCGCCGATCCAGTTGCCAAAGAAGACAACAATCCACTGGCGCAGAACATTGATGAGTTCAAGTCCCTTGATATGTTCGACAGAACTGAAAGCAGCCAGCATAAAAGAAGCGAAGTTAGCGATCAAGTGTTCGTTGACTAAGAAAACAAACATGAAAATGGCTGAGAGAGCAATGGTGATTTTGGCACTTTCTTCTTTGAGAAGCATGTAGCCCAAAATAGCAATGTTAACGAACATATTAGCTGTAATACCTTCAAAGAAATTTTGCCAGTCACTCTTAGCCAGCTTTGTCTGCACAGCATTGACCAAAAAGCTTTTATTTGTCAGCTGATCAAAAGAAAAGGACTGATTGAAAAGCCAAGCTAAGATAATGGCACCAATCAAATTGAAAAAAGTACAAGTCAAGAGAATGGTCACAGCTTTCTTGAAAGAAATGTGTTTGTAGTAAGCTCCTGAAGAGAGAAACATCATGTTTGATGTTGCCAACTCACCATTAAAAAGCAAAACATAAACTAGGCCGAAGCTAAAAATAAAAGCAAAGGCAAAACGGCCGAAGGCAGGAGAAAATTGAGAAATAACATCGGCAGCTATGGCACCGACTGCGGTACTCATTGTTAGATAGGCACCTGCAAACATTGAGCGTAGAGCGTAGCGCCCGATGCTCTCATCAAAAAGAGCTTCTTTTTTGCGGCAGGCTGCAGCTATTTTTTCCTGAAAAGGACTGGCTGCGGTAGTAGAGGGTTGGATCATAGTAGCACCTTTCTAGAAAAGCTATTTAACATTTTTATCACTTTCTCTCATATTATACTTTTTTTTATAGAAAATGAAAAGGATTTCAGAAAAAGAAAAAAATTTCAATGGAAAGATAACTTACAGGTTATAGACAAACTCTATAGTTAACATTTCACAAGCACACACAT
>NZ_BCLE01000051.1 GCF_001431045.1 Streptococcus orisasini | reverse complement strand
GTCCCGCGCCATTAGCGGGTGTAGTTTAGTGGTAAAACTACAGCCTTCCAAGCTGTTGTCGCGAGTTCGATTCTCGTCACCCGCTTTATCATCATTGATGAATTATTAACCAAGCAATAAGCTTGGGCGCGTAGCTCAGCTGGTTAGAGCGCACGCCTGATAAGCGTGAGGTCGGTGGTTCAAGTCCACTCGTGCCCATATATATTTGGAGAATTACTCAAGAGGCTGAAGAGGACGGTTTGCTAAATCGTTAGGTCGGGAAACTGGCGCGGGGGTTCGAATCCCCCATTCTCCGTAGTTAAACGAGATTATCTGCTGATATCTCGTTTTATTTATAGCTTGTGCGCGGGTGGGTGAAATGAAAAAAATTAGATTGTCACGTTTTATTGTTTTTGTTGTTACAGCAGTATTAGCAATTTCAATAGGACTTTTTTTTATTTTTCAGGATTCAATTGTTATAAAATCAGTAGCTAGACCGATTAATACAACTATTTCTAGTGTTGATGAAGTTTTAAGTTTTCCTTTTCGATTAATTGATGATACCAAGCATCTTTTTAAGACAAATTCGGAAAATAGATCATTGAAGCATAAATTGGAACAATTTCAGGGTCAAACAGGCGATATAGAAAAACTCAAAGAAGAAAATGCGGCCCTTCGCAAAACTTTAAAAATAAAAAAGTCTTTTCCTGATCGAACAGTCTTATCTTCTAAGGTTATCGTCCGTTCACCGGTATCTTGGCTGGATGTTTTAACGATAGATTTGGGAGAAAAAGACGGTGTTACAAAAAATATGTTAGCTCTTTCTAATGGCAGTTTAGTTGGAAAAATCGCTCAGGTAAGAGCTACTTCAAGTTCTGTAAAATTGCTTTCTAATACCAAAGATATTGATGAGATTCCTGTCAAAATTGCAGCTAAAAAAGGAGATGTTTTTGGCATTTTAACGCATTATGATATTGAATCTGGAATTTTTGAAATTACGCAGCTGACCTCTTCTTTAAAAGTTCAAAAGGGAGATGCTGTTACAACAAGTGGTTTGGATGGTCAGAGTACAGAAGGAGTTTCTGTTGGCAAGGTTGTCTCTGAAGAAAACAACTCCAATAATCTTTCTCGGAAAATTTTTGTTAAACCAGCGGTCGACTTGTCAGATATTTCTCATGTAACCTTGGTGGGTGATTAACATGTCTGTTTTTAAAAATAAAGCTTTTGCTGTTTTATTGGCCTTTCTTCTCTTGCTTTTAGATGGGCACCTGTCATTATTGTCACGAACCCTATTTCAGAGTGAGTTTATTGTTTCCAGCCATCTTTTAATTATTTTTTTCTTATTTTACACTATTGTTTTTAATCCTTATTTTGTTTTTATTCTATCATTTATTTTAGGGATCATTTATGATTTTTATTATTTAGGCATCTATAATTTTGGAATTGCTACCCTTATGTTTCCGTTAATGGTGGTTATCATGATTAAAGCTTGGAAGCATATTAGCAGTGAGCAGCCGCTTTCGCGTTTTTTACTTTTTTTTGTTTTGATCTTTATTCTTGATTTTGCCAGTATTGGGATAGCTTATTTTTATCACTTAACGGCCTACCCTTTAAATGATTTTGTTACTTATAATCTAGCCCCTTCTCTAATTTTCAATATGCTGATTTTTCTTTTTTTGCAAAAATTATTAGAGAAAACTTATATTAAAGGGCGCCATTAAAGCTTTTTAAACATAAATGTAATAATGTCGTAATATATAAGATTGTTTTTTTTGATATAATAATAAAGTCTTATCGAAAAAGGAGTTATATTTGTAATGAAAAAAAGAATTTTATCTGCAGTTTTAGTTAGTGGTGTAACACTTAGCTCTGCGACAGTATTATCATCTGTACATGCTGAGGATTTTGATTCACAAATTGCGTCACAAGATGCCAAAATTAATAATTTGAATGCTCAGCAGCAAGCAGCACAAGCGCAGGTTAATACAATTCAAGGGCAAGTAAGTGCTTTAGAATCACAACAGGCTCAGTTGCAAGCTGAAAATCAAAGACTTGAAGCTCAATCAGTTGAATTAGGCAAAGAAATTCAAACTCTTTCAAATAAGATTGTAGCACGCAATGAATCTTTGAAGAAACAAGCCCGTAGTGCTCAAAAAAGTAATGCAGCTGCCAGCTATGTTAATGCCATTGTAAATTCGAAATCAGTTTCTGATGCTATTAACCGTGTTTCAGCTATCCGTGAAGTTGTTTCAGCAAATCAAAAAATGCTTAAACAACAAGAACAGGATAAGGCTGCTGTTGAACAAAAACAACAAGAAAATCAAGCAGCAATTAACACTGTTGCAGCTAACCAAGCAGTAATTGCTCAAAATACAAATGCTTTAACAACACAAAAAGCACAATTGGAAGCAGCTCAGTTGAACTTGCAAGCTGAATTGTCTACAGCACAAAATCAAAAAGCTACTTTGGTTGCTAAAAAAGCAGCAGCTGAAGAAGCAGCTCGTCAGGCAGCGGCAGCACAAGCAGCAGCTGAGGCTAAAGCAGCGGCAGAAGCTAAAGCTTTACAAGAGCAAGCAGCACAAGCGCAACAACAAGCAGCTGCAAATCAACAAAGTCAAGAAGCACCAGCAGCTGATAATAATGTACAAGCAAATAATAATCAAGCAGCAGCTGAAACACCAGCAGCGCCAGCAGCTAATAACGAAGCTTCAGCGCCACAACAAAATGCTGCACCAGCAGCACAGCCAGCTGCAAGTTCAAGTACTCCAGCTCCAGTAGCCGATACTTCTGGTGCCAATACATACCCAGTTGGACAATGTACTTGGGGTGTTAAATCATTAGCTCCTTGGGTTGGTAATTACTGGGGTAATGGTGGCCAATGGGCAGCAAGCGCAGCAGCAGCAGGATACAGAGTTGGTTCTACACCTACAGCAGGTGCTGTAGCTGTTTGGAATGATGGCGGTTATGGACATGTTGCTTATGTTACAGGTGTTCAAGGCGGTCAAATTCAAGTTCAAGAAGCTAACTATGCTGGTAATCAATCTATCGGTAACTACCGTGGTTGGTTCAATCCAGGCAGCGTAAGCTATATTTATCCACACTAAGAAGTTAATTAAAAGATAAGATTCGTCTTATCTTTTTATTTTTTCAAAAGATATCCTTGTAAATTTGATTGAAAAATTATCTTAAAAACGTTAAAATGGTAAAGGATTAAAACTTTGGAGGAATTATGTCGTATTCTAATTTAAAATTGTTTGCTTTGTCTTCAAACAGGGAATTAGCGGAAAAAGTGGCCAAAACTATTGGAATTAGCCTTGGGAAATCAACTGTTCGTCAGTTTTCTGATGGTGAAATTCAAGTTAATATTGAAGAATCTATTCGTGGAAAACATGTGTTTGTTTTGCAGTCGACCAGTTCACCTGTTAACGATCACTTGATGGAAATTTTGATTATGGTTGATGCTCTTAGACGTGCCAGTGCTGAAACAATCAGTGTTGTTATGCCTTATTATGGCTATGCTCGTCAAGATCGCAAAGCACGTTCTCGTGAACCAATTACCTCCAAATTAGTTGCTAATATGCTTGCCATTGCTGGGGTTGATCGCCTTTTGACAGTTGATTTACATGCTGCGCAGATTCAAGGCTTCTTTGATATTCCTGTTGATCACCTGATGGGGGCGCCTTTGATTGCTGATTATTTTGTCCGTCGCGGAATGTGCGGCAGCGATTATGTTGTAGTCAGTCCCGATCATGGTGGTGTTACACGTGCACGCAAACTGGCTCAATTTCTCCAAACGCCGATTGCCATTATTGATAAACGGCGAAATGTTAATAAAATGAATACCAGTGAAGTTATGAACATTATTGGTAATGTTTCTGGTAAAACCTGTATTTTAATTGATGATATGATTGATACTGCAGGGACAATTGCTCATGCTGCAGACGCTCTTGCTGAGGCTGGGGCAACAGCGGTTTATGCTTCTTGTACCCATCCTGTACTATCGGGTCCTGCTTTAGACAATATTCAGAATTCTGCCATTGAAAAGTTAATTGTTTTGGATACTATCGACTTACCGCAGGAACGTTTGATTGATAAGATTGAACAAATTTCAATTGCTGATTTAATTTCGGAAGCTATTATTCGTATTCATGAAAAACGGCCACTCTCGCCTCTGTTTGAATTTACCATTTCATACTAAAAGAAAATCGCTGATTAGCGATCAGACTGAAAAAAAGTCAATGTTTATCAAAAGAACTATTGTGTTATGATACTTTCCTTAGGTAGCACGGACGGTAGCAACTTCCTTTGGAATTTCATACCTAGATTTTGAGCCCAAGTCTCAAAATCTCCGAACGCCAGAAATCACTTATTTCTGGCGTTTTTGCTACAGCGGAAAGTATCTGGGCCAGGCTCGTTTCATTCGTCTATTTATCTTATAGATTATTAATTGATATTATCCTAAGAGGTTTGTGCTTGTGACATTCTAACTATATAGAGTTTGTCTACAATCTGAAAATCGCTGATTAGCGATTTTTTTAATAGGATGAAAAAGCGGGTATTTTGGTGTATAATAATGATAATATATTGTAAGAGGTATGTTTATGGATTTGACAAAACGTTTTAATAGGAATTTAGATCGAATTGAAGTTTCGATGATTCGCCAGTTTGATCAATCAATTTCAGATATTCCGGGGGTTTTAAAATTAACTTTAGGTGAGCCAGATTTTACAACACCACAACATATTAAAGAAGCTGCCAAGAAGGCAATTGATGCTGATAAGAGTCATTATACTGGTATGGCAGGGCTTTTGGAATTACGGCAGGCAGCCAGTGCCTTTGTTAAAGAAAAATATCATCTGGACTACAATCCTGATAATGAAATTTTGGTTACGATTGGAGCTACTGAGGCCCTCTCAGCTGCTCTTACAGCTATTATAGAACCTGGAGATAAAGTTCTTTTGCCGGCACCTGCTTATCCTGGCTATGAGCCTATTGTTAATTTGGTCGGAGGAGATATCGTTGAAATTGATACGAGAGCTAATGATTTTGTACTAACTCCTGATATGCTTGAGAAGGCCATTGTGGACCAAGGAGAAGCATTAAAGGCTGTTATTCTTAACTACCCAACTAATCCGACAGGCATTACCTATTCGCGCCAGCAAGTAAAGGAGCTAGCTGCCGTTCTTAAAAAATACGATATTTTTGTCATTAGTGATGAGGTTTATGCAGAATTAACCTATACTGACGAAAGCCATGTTTCGATTGCAGAATACTTGCCGGAACAGACGATTCTTATATCTGGCCTGTCGAAATCACATGCTATGACGGGCTGGCGTTTAGGTTTGATTTTTGCACCTGCTCTTTTAACAGCGCAGCTGATTAAAAGTCATCAGTATTTGGTTACTGCGGCAACTACCAGTGTGCAGTATGCAGCTATAGAGGCTTTGGTGAATGGTAAAGATGATGCTTTGCCAATGAAGGCAGAATACATCAAGCGCCGGGATTATATTATTGAAAAAATGGAAGACATGGGCTTTAAAATTATTAAGCCGGACGGAGCTTTCTATATTTTCGCTAAAATCCCTGCTGAAAAGAGCCAAAATTCCTTTAAATTTTTGCAGGATTTTGCCAGAGAAAAAGCAGTAGCCTTTATTCCAGGTGTTGCTTTTGGTAAATACGGCGAAGGCTATGTTAGAATTTCTTATGCAGCAAGCATGGAAACGATTAAGGAAGCTATGAAACGCTTGAAAGAATTTATGGAACAATATGGAGACTAAGGAAACTAGGGGCTTAGTGCTTTACAATCGCCCTTTCCGTGAGGATGATAAACTAGTTAAAATATTTACGGAAACGTCCGGTAAGCATATGTTTTTTGTGCGTCATGCCGGCAATTCAAAGCTGTCTTCTGTTATTCAGCCGCTGACTGTGGCTGATTTTATCTTAAAGATTAATGATACAGGACTTTCTTATATAGAGGATTATAAGGAAGTCTCTCTTTTTAAGGAAATTAACGCTGATATTTATAAGCTAGCCTATGCTAGTTATCTTGTGGCTTTGGCAGATGCTGCCATTTTGGATGCTAGCTTTGATGCTAATCTTTTTGCCTTTCTGGTCAAAACATTGGAGTTAATGAATGAAGGGCTTGATTATGAGATTTTGACGAATATCTTTGAAGTCCAGATTCTGGAACGTTTTGGTGTTCAGCTTAATTTTCATGAATGCTGTTTTTGTCACCGTGTGGGTTTGGCCTTTGATTTTTCTCACCGTTATTCTGGACTGCTGTGTCCGGAACATTATGAAAAAGATGAGCATCGCAGTCATTTAGATCCCAATGTGCCTTATCTTTTGGATCGTTTTCAATCTCTTCGTTTTGAAGATTTAAAAACTATTTCTGTAAAATCAGAAATGAAGAAAAAACTTCGAACTTTTATTGATGATCTTTACGAAGATTATGTGGGACTTCATCTAAAAAGTAAAAAATTTATTGATGATTTGGATAAATGGGGCAGTATAATGAAAAGGGATGATTAAAATAACAATCTTTTGGATTGTTAGCTCTTATGTTTGAAATTATGAGATATTTGTTGCTTTTTTGTAATATTTAAAGACCTTTTGTTCATGGTATAATTAAAAATAATTGTAAAAAAGGAATGAAAAATGAAAAGAATTGCAGTTGATGCTATGGGGGGAGATAATGCCCCTCAGGCTATAATTGAGGGGGTTAATCGAGCTTTAGCAGAATTCCCCGATATTGAAATCCAATTATATGGAGATGAAACGAAGATAAGACCTTATCTTCAGTCAAATGAACGGGTTACCATTGTTCACACCGATGAAAAAATTAATTCAGATGATGAGCCAGCTAAGGCCGTCCGCAAGAAAAAGCAGGCTTCTATGATTTTGGGAGCGCAGGCAGTTAAAGACGGTAAAGCAGACGCTGTGCTTTCTGCGGGAAATACGGGAGCTCTGCTGGCAGCCGGTCTTTTTGTTGTCGGTCGGATCAAAAATATTGACCGCCCTGGGCTAATGTCACTACTTCCTACCACTGATGGTAAGGGATTTGATATGCTTGATTTGGGAGCTAATGCGGAAAACACTGCTCGCCATTTGCATCAATACGCTATCTTAGGTTCTTTTTACGCTCGAAATGTTCGGGGTATTGCTAAGCCACGCATTGGCTTGCTCAATAATGGAACTGAAGCGACTAAGGGAGATTCGCTGCGTAAGGAAGCCTTTGAGCTTTTATCTGCTGATACATCTCTTCATTTCATAGGAAATGTTGAGGCACGTGATTTACTGGATGGCGTTGCCGATGTGGTTGTTGCTGATGGTTTCACGGGAAACGCTGTTTTAAAATCTATTGAAGGTACAGCTCTTTCTATTATGGGACAGCTGAAAACATCTATTAAAAAAGGCGGTTTAAGGGCAAAATTAGGGGCTCTTTTACTGAAAAATAGTCTTTATGATTTGAAAAACAGCTTGGATTATTCGGGTGCTGGCGGTGCAGTGCTTTTCGGCCTTAAGGCACCTGTTGTTAAATGTCATGGCTCCAGCGATGCTAAATCTGTTTATTACACGATAAAGCAAATCCGAATAATGCTTGAAACAAATGTTGTTGGTCAATTAGTAGAGGAATTTTCAAAGAAGGGGGACTGGAATGACTAATGATGAGATTTTTGACAAACTTTCTGCTTTGATGAAAGAACAGTTACATAATGAAAGCTTGAAGGTCACAAAGCAGACTACTTTTCATGATGACTTGGGAATTGACTCAATTGCTCTTGTAGAATTTATTATTAGGCTGGAAGATGAGTTGAATCTTGATATTCCTGATGAAGATATAGAAGATATTCAAACCATAGGAGAACTGGTAGATTATCTTGAACTGAAATTAAAGAGTTAATCGTTCGTTATTTACGGACGATTTTATTTTTGTTCTGTAATAAAGTTTGCTAAATCTTGAATTATAGAAACCTCTGTGTTAAAATTTAAGGTAGAACATATGAAAGGCGAACAATTCAATGACCAGAGAACTTATTTATTCGGGTAAGGCTAAAGATATTTTTGCAACGGAAGACGAAAATGTGATTATTGCACAGTACAAGGACCAAGCAACTGCTTTTAACGGCGTTAAAAAAGAGCAGATTGCAGGCAAGGGGCAGTTAAATAATCAGATTTCGTCTTTAATTTTTGAAAAATTAAATGCGGCAGGTATCGCGACGCATTTTATTGAGAAGATTTCAGAAACCGAACAATTGAATAAAAAAGTCACTATTATTCCGCTTGAAGTGGTGCTTCGTAATTATACAGCGGGCTCTTTTTCTAAACGTTTTGGTGTTGAAGAAGGCATCAAGCTGGATGATCCGATTGTGGAATTTTACTATAAAAATGATGATTTGGACGACCCTTTCATCAATGATGAACACGTAAAATTTTTAGGTGCTGCTAATGATGAGGATATCTCCTATATCAAGGCAGAAACGCGCCGCATCAATGACTTGCTATCCGACTGGTTTCAGCAAATCGGCCTTAAATTGATTGACTTTAAGTTAGAATTTGGCTTTGACAAGGATGGGAAGATTATCTTAGCAGACGAATTTTCACCAGATAACTGTCGTCTCTGGGATGCACAAGGTCATCACATGGACAAAGATGTCTTTCGCCGTGGCTTGGGTGAGCTGACAGATGTTTATAAGGTCGTTTTGGAGAGATTGAAGGGAATCGAGTAGGAAAAAAGTATGGATAAACGTATTTTTATTGAGAAAAAAGCTAACTTTGGCGTTAAATCAGAATCACTGCTTAAAGAGCTGACCCATAATTTGCAGTTGACATCTTTGAAGAGTCTGCGCATTGTACAGGTTTATGATGTCTTTAACTTAGAAGAAAGTTTACTTGCACGTGCAGAGAAGCATATCTTTTCTGAGCAAGTAACAGATAGAATTTTAGATGAAGAAGCTGTGCGAGCTGATCTTGCTGATTATGCTTTCTTTGCCATTGAGAGTTTGCCGGGTCAATTTGACCAGCGAGCTGCTAGTTCTCAGGAAGCTCTTCTTTTACTTGGCAGCAACAGCAAGGTGACAGTCAATACAGCTCAGCTTTATCTGCTTAATAAGGATGTTGATGCTGCTGAGTTAGAAGCGGTCAAGAATTATCTTTTGAATCCAGTTGATTCTCGCTTTAAAGATATTACTTTGCCTATTCATCCGCAGGAATTTTTAAATTCAGACAAAACCATCCCAACTCTTGATTTCTTTAAGACTTATACTGCTGAGGATTTTGCGGCTTATAAGGCAGAGCAAGGATTGGCGATGGAAGTGGATGATCTTATCTTTATTCAAGATTATTTTAAGTCAATCGGGCGTGTGCCAACGGAAACAGAGTTGAAGGTTCTAGATACTTACTGGTCTGACCACTGTCGGCATACGACTTTTGAGACTGAGTTGAAATCAATAGATTTCTCAGCTTCGCAGTTCCAATCACAATTGCAGGCGACTTATGATAAATACCTTGCCATGCGCAATGAGCTTGGTCGTTCTGAAAAACCGCAGACATTGATGGATATGGCAACGATTTTTGGCCGTTATGAGCGTGCCAATGGTCGCTTGGACGATATGGAAGTGTCAGACGAAATTAATGCCTGTTCTGTTGAAATTGAAGTTGATGTTGATGGCGTCAAAGAGCCTTGGCTTCTGATGTTTAAGAACGAAACTCACAACCACCCAACGGAAATTGAGCCTTTTGGTGGGGCTGCAACCTGTATCGGTGGCGCTATTCGTGACCCTTTGTCAGGTCGTTCTTATGTTTATCAGGCTATGCGAATTTCTGGTGCGGGCGATATCACGACACCAATTGCAGAAACGCGTGCTGGTAAATTGCCACAACAAGTTATTTCTAAAACGGCAGCGCACGGTTATTCTTCCTATGGTAACCAAATTGGCTTGGCGACAACTTATGTTAAGGAGTATTTCCATCCGGGATTTGTCGCTAAGCGTATGGAATTGGGAGCTGTCGTCGGTGCTGCGCCAAAAGAAAATGTCGTTCGTGAAAAGCCAGAAGCTGGTGATGTGGTTATCCTTCTCGGTGGGAAAACAGGCCGTGACGGTGTCGGCGGTGCCACAGGTTCTTCTAAGGTTCAAACAGCTGAATCTGTGGAGACAGCTGGCGCAGAGGTTCAAAAAGGTAACGCCATTGAAGAGCGTAAGATTCAACGTCTTTTCCGTGATGGCAATGTCACTCGTCTCATCAAGAAATCAAATGACTTTGGTGCTGGCGGTGTCTGTGTGGCTATCGGTGAATTGGCTGACGGTCTTGAAATTGACCTTGATAAGGTGCCGCTCAAATACGCAGGTCTCAATGGAACAGAAATTGCCATTTCCGAATCACAAGAGCGCATGTCAGTCGTGGTTCGTCCAAATGATGTGGATACCTTTATTGCTGCATGTAACAAGGAAAATATTGCTGCGGTTGTCGTTGCAACTGTGACTGAAAAACCAAACCTTGTCATGACGTGGAACGGTGAGACTATTGTTGATATCGAGCGTTCTTTCCTTGATACCAATGGAGTGCGCGTGGTTGTTGATGCCAATGTGGTTGACAATGGTGTCAAGCTGCCTGAGCAGCGAATTACTTCAGCAGAAACCCTTGAAGCAGATACGATCAAGGTCTTATCAGACCTTAACCACGCCAGCCAAAAAGGTCTTCAAACCATCTTTGACAGCTCCGTTGGCCGTTCAACTGTCAATCACCCACTTGGAGGACGCTACCAAGTGACACCGACTGAGGCTTCTGTTCAGAAATTGCCAGTACAAGATGGGGTGACAAGAACAGCTTCTGTCATGGCGCAAGGTTATAACCCCTATATTGCGGAATGGTCACCTTACCATGGGGCTGCCTATGCCGTTATCGAAGCGACAGCACGGTTAGCTGCAACAGGAGCTAATTGGTCTAAGGCTCGTTTCTCTTATCAAGAATACTTCCAGCGTATGGATAAACAAGCTGAACGTTTTGGTCAGCCGGTTGCGGCTCTGCTTGGTTCAATTGAAGCTCAAATCCAACTTGGTTTGCCATCAATTGGCGGTAAGGATTCTATGTCTGGTACCTTTGAAGACTTGACAGTACCACCGACTTTGGTTGCTTTCGGGGTAACAACAGCTGATAGTCATAAAGTTCTTTCGCCAGAATTTAAAGCAAGTGGTGAAAATATTTACTACCTTCCAGGTCAAGCTATTTCAGATGATATTGACTTTGACTTGATTAAAGCTAACTTTACCAAGTTTGAAACTATTCAAGCTGCTCACAAGGTGACAGCAGCCTCAGCTGTTAAATACGGTGGTGTTCTTGAGAGTCTGGCTCTCATGAGTTTTGGTAACCGTATTGGTGCCTCTGTAGAATTGACAGAACTTGATAGTAGCTTGACAGCACAGCTTGGCGGTTTTGTCTTTACATCAGCTGAAGACATTGCTGACGCAGTTAAAATTGGTCAGACGGTTGACAGCTTTACAGTAACTGTCAACGGTGTCAACTTGTCTGGAACTAAATTGCTTGCAGCTTTTGAAGGGAAGTTAGAAGACATCTATCCAACAGAATTTGAACAAGACACGCATTTGGAAGATGTGCCAGTTGTTGTGACTAATAATGTCACTAAAGCCAAAGAAGTATTGGAAAAACCATTGGTTTACATTCCAGTTTTCCCTGGTTCCAATTCAGAATATGATTCAGCTAAGGCTTTTGAACAGGCTGGAGCAAGGGTAAACTTGGTGCCATTTGTAACTCTTAATGAAAAGGAAATTGAAAATTCAGTTGACACGATGGTTGACAACATCTGTAAAGCTAATATTATTTTCTTTGTTGGTGGCTTTTCAGCCGCAGATGAGCCAGATGGTTCAGCCAAATTCATTGTCAATATCTTACTTAATGAAAAAGTTCGCTCTGCCATTGATGGCTTTATCGAGCGTGGCGGACTTATCATCGGTATCTGTAATGGCTTCCAAGCTCTTGTCAAATCTGGTCTTCTGCCTTATGGTAATTTTGAAGAAGCTGCTGAGACAAGTCCAACCCTTTTTTACAATGATGCCAACCAACACGTGGCTAAGATGGTTGAAACCCGTATTGCCAATACTAACTCTCCATGGCTAGCAGGGGTTGAAATCGGCGATATTCATGCTATCCCAGTCTCTCATGGCGAAGGAAAATTTGTCGTGACAGCAGAGGAATTTGCTGAACTTCGGGACAACGGCCAAATCTGGAGCCAATACGTTGACTTTGATGGCAAACCTTCTATGGATTCCAAATATAATCCGAACGGCTCTGTCAACGCTATCGAAGGCATTACAAGCAAGAACGGTCAGATTATCGGCAAAATGGGACACTCCGAACGCTATGAAGACGGCCTTTTCCAAAACATTCCAGGAAACAAAGACCAAAAATTATTCGAAAGTGCAGTGAAATATTTTACTGGGGAATAGATGTTTGCTGACGGTCTGTTTGTAGAAAGGGATATTAGCAAAAAATTTCCAGATTTGGTGAAAATTGAATTGAAAAATTGGAAATTAGAAAGTAAAGAAATTCATCACGTTTACAAATTGGCAAGCAAATTTATTGAAGCCTAGAATTTAAGTGCAAAAGGTATATAAAATGACATACGAAGTAAAATCTCTAAATGAAGAATGCGGTTTGTTCGGTATTTGGGGGCATGCCCAAGCCGCTCAGGTGACCTATTTTGGTCTTCACAGCCTGCAGCACCGCGGACAGGAAGGAGCTGGTATTTTATCGAATGACAGCGGTAAACTTCTGCGTTATCGCGACACTGGTTTGGTATCAGAAGTTTTTAAAAATCCAGCTGATTTGGAAAAACTCAAGGGTCAGGCAGCTATCGGTCATGTCCGTTATGCGACAGCTGGGGAGGCTTCGATTGACAATATTCAGCCCTTCCATTTCAAATTTTATGATATGGAATTTGGCTTGGCACATAATGGAAATCTAACAAATACCCAAACCTTGAAGAAAGAACTGGAACGTGATGGCGCCATCTTTTCTTCATCATCTGATACAGAAATCTTGGCTCATCTTATCCGCCGCAGCCACAATCCTAGCTTTATGGGCAAGGTTAAAGAAGCTCTCAATACTGTCAAAGGTGGCTTTGCTTACCTTCTCATGCTGGAAGATAAAATGATTGCCGCTCTTGATCCTAATGGTTTTAGACCGTTGTCTCTTGGACAGATGGCCAATGGAGCTATCGTTGTTTCCAGTGAAACCTGTGCTTTTGAAGTCATTGGTGCCAAGTGGATTCGAGATGTTAAACCCGGAGAGCTGGTAGTCATTGATAAAGGAGGTATCCATTATGACACGTATACAGATGAGACTCAATTAGCTATCTGTTCGATGGAATATATTTACTTTTCACGTCCGGACAGTGTGATTCATGGGGTCAATGTCCATACAGCTCGGAAAAACACCGGACGCCGCTTGGCTCAGGAATTTAAGCATGAAGCGGATATTGTGGTCGGGGTGCCGAATTCATCTCTGTCTGCGGCCAGCGGCTTTTCCGAAGAATCAGGCCTGCCAAATGAAATGGGCCTGATCAAAAATCAATATACACAGCGCACCTTCATTCAGCCCACACAGGAATTGCGTGAACAGGGTGTGCGCATGAAATTATCGGCGGTGTCAAGTATTGTCAAAGACAAACGTGTGGTCATGGTGGATGACTCTATCGTTCGGGGAACAACCAGCCGCCGCATTGTTCAGCTGCTGCGTGAAGCGGGTGCGGCAGAGGTCCATGTGGCCATTGCCAGTCCGCCGCTCAAATATCCATGTTTTTATGGCATTGACATTCAAACGCGGCGTGAGTTGATTGCGGCCAATCACTCTGTGGAAGAAACGCGCCAAATTATCGGTGCTGACAGCCTGACTTATCTATCCATTGATGGTTTAATTGAGTCCATCGGCCTAGAAACAGATGCACCAAATGGCGGACTTTGTGTCGCTTACTTTGACGGCAAGTACCCAACTCCGCTCTATGATTATGAAAAACGTTATCTGGAAAGCCTGAAGGAAAAAACAAGTTTTTATTGATGGTTGAGTTGAAAAAATCTTGCAATTTTCAATGTAGTTTTTACAAATAAAAAGAGAAGGAAATCTATTATGTCTAAAAATGCTTATGCTCAGTCTGGTGTTGATGTTGAGGCTGGTTACGAGGTCGTTGAACGCATCAAGAAACATGTGGCGCGTACCGAGCGTCTGGGTGTCATGGGAGCTCTGGGCGGTTTCGGCGGGATGTTTGATCTATCTCAGCTCGACGTCAAAGAACCGGTCTTGATTTCAGGAACTGACGGTGTGGGAACCAAGCTCATGCTGGCTATCAAATACGACAAACACGATACCATCGGTCAGGACTGTGTGGCCATGTGTGTCAATGATATTATCGCTGCGGGTGCCGAGCCTCTCTACTTCCTTGATTATATCGCGACTGGTAAAAATGAACCAGCTAAATTGGAGCAGGTGGTTGCCGGTGTGGCTGAAGGCTGTGTCCAAGCTGGAGCTGGTCTGATTGGCGGTGAGACGGCTGAAATGCCTGGCATGTATGGCGAAGATGATTACGATTTGGCTGGTTTTGCGGTCGGTGTGGCTGAAAAAAGTCAAATCATTGATGGCTCAAAAGTTAAGGAAGGCGATGTGCTGTTGGGGCTTGCTTCCAGTGGTATTCATTCAAATGGCTACTCACTTGTCCGCCGTGTCTTTGCGGACTATACAGGTGAGGAAGAATTACCTGAATTAGAAGGACAAAAGTTAAAAGATGTTCTCTTAGAGCCAACTCGTATCTATGTCAACGCTGCTCTGCCATTGATCAAAGAAGAGTTAGTGAATGGGATTGCCCATATCACAGGTGGTGGTTTTATCGAAAATGTTCCTCGTATGTTTGAGGACGACTTGGCTGCAGAAATTGATGAGGATAAAATCCCAGTTTTGCCGATTTTCAAAGCTCTTGAGAAATACGGTGAGATTAAACACGAGGAAATGTTTGAAATCTTTAATATGGGAATTGGCCTTATGTTAGCAGTTAGTCCTGAAAATGTGGCGCGTGTGACAGAGCTTCTGGATGAACCTGTTTATGAGATCGGTCGTATTGTGGAAAAAGCTGACGCAAGTGTGGTGATTAAGTAATGAGCAAGAAAATTGCGGTATTTGCTTCGGGTAACGGGTCTAATTTTCAGGTCATTGCAGAGCAATTTCCGGTGGAATTTGTCTTTTCAGATAAACGGGAGGCTTATGTTCTTGAACGTGCTCAAAATTTGGGTGTGACCAGCTATACCTTCGAACTCAAAGAATTTGAAAATAAGGTAGCTTACGAAGAAGCCATTGTGGAATTGCTAGATAAGTATCAAATTGATTTGGTTGTTTTGGCAGGTTATATGAAAATTGTGAGTCACACCTTGCTGTCTGCTTATGAAGGTCGCATCATCAATATTCACCCAGCCTACTTGCCAGAATTTCCGGGTGCTCACGGTATCGAAGACGCTTGGAATGCAGGAGTTTCTGAAAGTGGTGTGACCGTTCACTGGGTGGATGCTGGTGTGGACACTGGACAAGTTATCAAACAAGTCCGTGTACCACGTTTATCAGATGATACGCTTGACAGTTTTGAAACGAGAATTCATGATGCGGAGTATCAGCTTTATCCAGAAGTGCTGAGAGAGTTGGGAGTGGAAGGATGACTGTTGAAACATACTATATTGCTTTAAAAGAGATGCTAAAGTCGAAACCAAAAAAGCTAGAGAGTCAGTCGGACTTGCTATTTGTTTTGGCAAATACCATGCGGGCTATGGTCGTCAATACAGACAAAAGTCAATTGGTTTATCTCGATAGTTTATTGGTAAAAAGAATCAGTCAAGAGTTAAAGCTTGCTTTTGATTTCTGCCAAGGATACAGAAAACAAAGAATTTTTAGAAAAAGTTATTCGATATGGTGGCTATTTTGCTGCGGGAGCTTTGGTACTAGGAGCGGCAATCTTAGGAGTGAATGTAAAAGGTAAAGATATTCCAAAGTTGAAATAGATTTACTCAATTATAAACATAGTTTTTAAGGAGTTGTAATGTTAAATAATAATTTTAATGGTGGGACAAATATAGGGTCAGGGAATTCGGCCGGAAGAGATCAAATAATTAATAATTATATATCTTCATCTTCTCAAGAAAAGCAACCGATTGCTAAATACAATGTTGAACCTATTTGGAGAAGTCCAATTACTATGGCAGTTTTAACATGGTTGGGGTTCTTTAGTTCATTGGGGGGGATTTTTTCAATATTAAAAGCCTTTGAACCGGTATTGAAATGGGTTAATAGTTCTAAACAAGGAGAATTTTCTGGAATTAATAAAGTCTATATGTTTATCTTTTTAGGAATTTTACTAATTACTATAATTATTTTCTCGCTACGTACGATTACTAGTAGGCAAACTAGATATCCCTTGGTACTTAATTACGCAATTAGTGGACTTGGTAATAGACTTACTCTTGAAAAAATAAAGGTCCATAACTGTCCAATCTGTAATGGGGAAATGAAGTTTTTTAATAAACCTATTGAAACTAAAGAGATAGTCTATTCTGACGGTAAGACAAAGACTGAAGTAACTAAAAGAACACCAGCGCTACAATGTAGAAGAAATCCAGAACATTGGTTTAAAGTAGACCCTGCTGAAGATAAGATATAGGAGATAGTATAATGACAAAACGTGCACTAATCAGTGTATCTGACAAAGCGGGCATTGTGGACTTTGCCCAAGAATTGACAGCCCTTGGTTGGGAGATTATCTCAACGGGCGGAACAAAAACTACCCTTGATAATGCAGGGGTAGCAACCATTGCTATTGATGATGTGACAGGCTTTCCTGAAATGATGGATGGCCGTGTTAAGACCCTTCATCCGAAAATTCATGGCGGTCTTTTAGCTCGTCGTGACCTTGACAGTCATGTCAAGGCCATGAAAGAGCATGACATCACACCGATTGATTTGGTTGTAGTCAACCTCTACCCCTTCAAGGAAACGATTCTTAAGCCAGATGTGACCTATGCGGATGCGGTTGAAAACATTGATATTGGTGGTCCTTCTATGCTCCGTTCCGCTGCGAAAAACCATGCCAGTGTAACGGTTGTGGTCGATCCTGCTGATTATGCTGTTGTTTTGGAAGAATTGGCTGACGCAGGTCAGACAACATTTGAAACGCGCCAACGCTTGGCAGCAAAAGTTTACCGTCATACCGCAGCCTATGATGCCTTAATTGCAGAATACTTTACAGCCCAAGTCGGGGAAACGAAACCTGAAAAGCTGACACTGACTTACGATCTCAAGCAGCCCATGCGCTATGGTGAAAATCCACAGCAGGATGCTGATTTCTATCAAAAAGCCCTGCCAACCAACTACTCTATTGCATCTGCCAAGCAGCTCAACGGTAAAGAACTGTCCTTCAACAATATCCGTGATGCTGATGCGGCTATTCGTATCATTCGTGACTTCAAAGACCGTCCAACTGTTGTAGCGCTCAAGCACATGAATCCATGCGGTATCGGTCAGGCTGATGACATTGAAACAGCTTGGGATTACGCTTATGAAGCTGATTCCGTTTCGATCTTCGGCGGTATCGTGGTGCTCAATCGTCAAGTAGATGCCGCGACAGCTGAGAAGATGCATGCAATCTTCCTTGAAATTATCATTGCACCATCTTATACAGACGAAGCGCTAGCTATTCTTACAACTAAGAAGAAGAACCTGCGCATCCTTGAGCTGCCCTTTGATGCTCAAGAAGCGAGTGAAGCTGAGAAAGAATACACCGGTGTTGTCGGCGGCCTCCTTGTGCAAAACCAAGACGTGGTCAAGGAAAATCCCGCTGACTGGAAGGTGGTCACCAAGCGCCAGCCTGATGACCGTGAGCGAGTTGCTCTTGAGTTTGCTTGGAAAGCTATCAAGTACGTCAAGTCTAATGGTATCATTGTAACCAACGACCACATGACTCTTGGTGTCGGACCTGGTCAGACCAACCGTGTGGCTTCTGTTCGTATCGCTATTGACCAAGCTAAAGACCGCCTTGATGGTGCTGTTCTTGCTTCTGATGCCTTCTTCCCATTTGCTGATAATGTCGAAGAAATCGCAGCTGCAGGTATCAAGGCCATCATCCAACCAGGCGGCTCTGTCCGTGACCAAGAGTCTATTGAAATGGCTGACAAGTACGGCATTGCCATGGTCTTTACAGGTGTCAGACATTTTAGGCATTAAGAACAACAGTCGTTGCTGGAAGTGCACTTAGTTTAGTAAAAATTGACTCTTTGTCAACTGTAGTGGGTGACTTATAGCTAAGCACGAGAGGAGACGAATGTCGTCTTCTCTTTTGCTATGTTCAAAGCGAGATAAATCCGTTTTTTAAAGTTGTCAAAGTTCCGATATCCAAAGGCATTGCGCTTGATGTCTTTGATGAGTTTGTTAGTAGCTTCTAGTTTAGCGTTAGAATAAGGTAATTCAATGGCATTAGTGATGTAGCTTTTATAGCGAATAAACGTGTTCAAAGCGGTTTTAAAGGTGCGATTGAGATGAGGTAAAGCCTCTTGAATTAATCCCCAAAAATGGTCAGTATTTTTCTCTTGGAGGTGGAAGAGGAGTAACTGATAAAGATCATAGTAATCTTTAATCTCGGGTACTAGATTAAAAATTTTATTCAGACACTCCCTAGGAGTTAAGGTTTCTCTAAATGTTCGAGCATAGAAGGCCTTAAGAGAGAGTTTTCTGCTATCTTTTAAGATAAGTTTCCAGTAGTATTTAAGAGCTCTGTATTCAAGAGATTTATCATCAAATTGCTTCATGATTTTGATTCTAGTCTGATTAAGAGTCCTGCTCATGTGCTGGACAATGTGGAAACGATCGAGAACGATCTTGGCATTAGGGAATAATTTCTTAATGAGCGGGATATAACTTCCAGACATATCGACAGTGACCACTTTCACTTTGTTTCTGGCTTCTTTCGAGTACTTAAAGAAATGATTTCGGATGGTTGTTTGTCTTCTGTCATCAAGGATGGTAATGATTTTCTTAGTGTTGAAATCCTGAGCAATGAAAGCCAGTTTTCCCTTCTGGTAGGAGAATTCATCCCAGGAGAGGATTTCAGGCAAAGTGGTGTAATCCTCTTGGAAATGAAATTGCTTGAGCTTACGATAGACGGTGGAGGTAGAGATAGCGAGCTTAGAAGCAATATGTGTAAGAGCCTCTCTGTTGAGTAGGAGTTGGGCAATTTTCTGTCTAACAATTTCAGAGATTTGGCAATTTCTCTTAACGAGAGTTGTTTCAGCTACAGTGACTTTTTGGCAGGACTTGCATTGAAATCGTCTCTTTTTCAAGCGAATAAGGCTAGGAAAACCACCAATCTCGAGAAAAGGGATTTTAGAAGGTTTCTGGAAGTCATATTTGATTTGTTTTCCTTTACAGTGTTTACATTTAGGAGGATGATAATCAAGTGTAGCGAAGACTTCGATATGGGTATCGTGCTGAATGGCTTTATTTAAGGTGATATTCTTGTCTTTAATTCCGATGAGTAATGTGGTATGATTGATGTGTTCCATAAGATACTTTCTAATGAGTTGTTTAGGCGCTTTTCATTATAAGTCTTATGGGACTTTTTTGATACTCAAAAAGCCCTATAATCTCCATAGTGGAGTTACCCACTACAGAAATTATAGAGCC
>NZ_BCLE01000050.1 GCF_001431045.1 Streptococcus orisasini | reverse complement strand
CAAGTGAATAAAATCCCTGTCCATAGAGAATACTAAAAAGTTTGTGCAAAATCTTGACAGCCATATTGCCGCTATGGTATTCTGAAATACCAATGGGGAAATTGGAAGATTGAAAATTAAATAAGCACATAGATATAAGATTGAAATGTCAGCCAATCGGCAAGGCTGACATGGGTTTTGAATTTCAAAGCCGCTACATAGCATTGCGAATCAGAGCGGGAGGGAATCCTCTTGTCGTTCGTGATGCAGTGTGGCGGCTTTTTCATTTATCCAAAAGTCAAAGGCAATAAAATCCAGAACGGAGGTGGAAAGGACATAGGATTTCCTTTTCGGAGGGTAAAGGCAGGCATTAAGAAAGCCGTTACACAGAAAAATGCTCTGCGGAGTTGTCCACAGAGATAGCGAGCATCGGATTGTGTCAGCCACAATCCAATCCACACCCTAAAGGCGTGTGGACTAACTTAGGGGACAACCCCTAGCTACCCCGATAAAAGGAAAAATAAAACTGGAGGATTAAGAAAAATGAGTAGAGAAAAATCAGAAAAAGTATGCATTACTTTTAGATTGAGCGAAGAAGAACATGAAAAATTAAAGCAGTATTCATCCGCCTGCGGTCTGTCCACCGCAGAATTTATGCGTCAGTTATGCAGGGGAAACGCACCGCAGCCACAGCCAGAGAAAGAATTTTGGGAACTATTAGGCACGCTTTACGAAGTACACGTAGCCTTTAAAAAGTGTATCCCCTACGCCCCTTCCGCTGATGAAATATGCAGGGAGATTGAGGATTTTATCTTGGAACTGCAACGGAATTATACCCTCCCACAGCAGTTTGACATGGAAAAATTGACGGAACAGGGGGCAGTCTGATATGGCGGCAACGAGCCTCTGGCACATCGAAGGACGGTTGAAAGACTTAATTTCTTATGTGGAAAACCCAGAAAAGACCGTGCCGAATAAGGAGATGCAGGACTTCTTTGACGTGTTCTCCTATGTGAAGAATCCACAGAAAACGGACAATGGAGAGTTTGTTTCCGCCATCAACTGTTTAAAAGAAACAGCGTTACAGCAGATGATTCTAACGAAAAAGCAGTACCAGAAGACAGGCGGGTATATCGCTTGGCACGGCTACCAGAGCTTCAAGCCAGACGAAGTAACGCCCGAACAATGCCACGAAATCGGCTTAAAACTTGCGAGGGAAATGTGGGGCGACAAGTACCAGATAATCGTTGTCACCCACCTTGACAGGGGGCATCTCCACAATCACTTCTGCTTCAACTCTGTTTCCTATCTGGATGGGAGCAAATATAATTACTCAAAATCGGAGCAGAAACGGCTAAGGGAAACGTCAGACCGCTTGTGCAGAGAGTACGGATTATCGGTGATTGAGAACCCGAAGAAAGCACCGTCAAGACCGCTGTATCTGGATGAAAAGAGCGGCAAGCCGACACGCTACAACGTCTATCTGGAAGATTTAGCGGAGGCAATCAGCGGCAGTCGGGATATTCCGCACATGATGAAGTATCTAATCGACAAAGGCTACGAGGTTGATTTTTCGGGCGGGCATTGGAAAATGAAGCTGCCGCAGTATAAGCATTTCACAAGATTAGATACGCTTGATGAACGCTTAACGCCCGATTTTATCCGTTCACATTTAGGCACAAGGGCAAGATATGGGAACTACAAAGCAAAGATTTCCTACTCTCCCCATATGCCCGAAGAATATAAAAAGGCTTGGAAACCGCACCAGAAAACAAGGGGAATCTTAGCGTTGTATTACTATTGGTGCTATCAGTTGGGGATATTTCCCAAAGGCACGGACTACAAGCCGACAAGCCCGCTTATGAAAGAGGAGCTTCGGAAACTGGATGAGATTACCACACAGGTACGCTATATGTCGGAGCATAACATCTCCACCCTCTCCGATTTGCACGCCGACAGGGAGAAGAACCAGACGGAAATGGACAGGCTTACCAACTATCGGCGGCATTTGCAGAATAAGATACGGCGTGCTTCACCCGCCGAGAAAGAAACGCTCCGAGAAGAAAAAAACGGGGTGACGGAACGGATAACGGAGCTGCGAAAGCGGCTGAAATATGCGGACGGGATTGAAAAACGCTCTGCCCACATTGATGACTGCTTGAACCAAATCCACGATACGGTTGAAAATCAAAGGTCAAACCAGAATGGCAGGACAGACCGCAAGAGGGAGGACGCATTGCGATGAGCAGACTGACAGAACAGGAACTTACGGAAATTTTAGACGAAAATAAGGGTATCTCAATGGTAAACCCGAATAGGGTGTACCCGCCCCTGCCGCCTGCTGAAAACATTATGCCCCTTATGCGTATCCCTGAACAGGCAACGCTCTGCGAGAAAATCGGCGGCACGGAATATACAGTGACCGCACATTTCCGAGAGGACGGGAGGGACTTGCTTGGGCTTCTCAGCAGGATATTCATGCGGGACACAGCAGATTACAGTTTTGATTCCGAGGGTTATGATGAGGATTAAGAAATATCGGAAAGATTATCGCTTTAAAGCGTTGAAGTTTGACCGCAGGCGTGGTATACTGTATCTACACTTCATACTATCGTGTCTGCTGTCGGAAAGGAGAAAGCATTGCAAAGACAGCAGGAAGAAATCACCGCCTTGTACTGTCGTCTGAGTCAGGACGATGGACGTGAAGGCGAGAGCAACAGTATCGTAAATCAAAAAGAATATCTATTCAAGTACGCTAAGGAACACGGGTTTCCAAATCCCACCTACTATGTGGACGATGGCTATACGGGTACGAATTTTAACCGCCCTTCTTTTAAGAAAATGTCAGAGGATATTGACAAGGGGCTTGTAACAACGGTCATTGTAAAAGACCTCTCCCGCTTTGGCAGGAACTATATCGAGGTCGGCTCATACTCCGAAATCATTTATCCCGAAGCAGGGGTGCGCTTTATCGCCATCATGGACAATGTGGACACGGGCAGCCTTGAGAGCAACGAATTTGCCGCATTTACCAACCTTTTTAATGAGTGGTATCCCAAAAGCACGAGCAAAAAAGTAAAGGAAGTCAAGAAAGCGAAGGGGCTTGCGGGCGAACATCTGGGTGCGCCGCCTTACGGATATTTACGCAATCCTGATGATAATACCCGATGGCTTGTGGACGAGGAAGCGGCGGCGGTTGTCCGCAGGATATTTTTCCTCTGTATGCAGGGAAACGGAATGTCAGCCATTGCCACTATTTTGTGGGAGGAAAAGGTGCTTACCCCGTCAGCCTACAAAGCGTCAAAGGGCGTCGGCGTGGCGAGGGTTTCGGAAAATCCGTATTGTTGGGAGCCGTCAGCCGTAGCTGCTATTCTGGAAAATGTGGCGTATATCGGCTGTACGGAGAGCTTCAAATCCACCCGTTTGGGCTTTAAAAGCAAGAAGCGTATCCCAACCGCAAAGGAAATGCGGGCATATATTGAGAACGCCCATACGCCGATTATTGACAGGGAAGTGTGGGATAAGGTGCAGATGATACGGGAAAATAAACGCAGACCGACCAACAGCGGGATTACGAGCATGTTTTCTGGACTGCTTTATTGTGCCGACTGCGGGGCAAAACTAAGCCTTGCCACTGCCAATAGATACACGCATTTCCGCTGTTCCCAGTACAAGCGGACGAGCCGCACGCAGAACTGTACGCAGCACTATATCCGAGAAGACGCACTAAATCAGTTGGTTTTGAAACAGCTTCAGCATTTCCTGTCCTATCTGCAGCAGTTTGAGCGTGTATTTATCCGACAACAGATAGACACCACCCTTGCGGAACGCCGATACGAACTGTCTGCAAAAGAAACAGATAGAAAAGGACGAAAAGCGGATGGATGAGCTTGACCGCCTGTTCCGTAAAATCTACGAGGACAATGTCAACGGAAAGCTGAATGACGAACGCTTTTGCAAGCTGTCAGACGGATACGAAGCGGAGCAGGAACAGCTAAAACAGGAAATCGAATCCTTAACAGCCGAAGTCAGCGAAGCCGACATGGAAACCACCAATGTATCAAAGCTGATAGCCGTCACAAAGAAATATACCCGCATTGACGAACTCACGCCCGAAATCCTAAACGCATTTGTGGATAAAATCGTAATCCATGAGCGTGAGAAAAAGGACGGGAAACGGACACAGCAAATCGACATTTACTATTCCTATGTCGGGATTGTGGATATTCCCACAGACGAGGAAATGCGGGAAATGGAGAGGGAATATATGCAGCGTACTACACGTCAAACCGCCTGAATAAAGGCGAAAGCAGGAGTAAATCTGTACTCCTGCCGATACATATCTATTTTTATCCCTATCTGGTTTAACTCATAATCCATAGTAAGTTAAAATAATTAAACTATCATCATCCATAGCCGATAAAGAGATAAGAATTATTGAAATTGAAAATATTACTGGAAAAACAATGAGTAATTTTCTCAGATGGTTAAGCAAACTCGAAGTTAAATAATCAGAAAAAAGTTTTGAAGAAAGTCTATAAATTTTCTCTAAATTCTTGAAATTATAGATATTTTTGAAGATTCGTTTATAATTACTATAATCTCTGATTTTTTTTAAAATTTTCCATATATCCGTCGGCTTTGGAGCCCACCAAACAAAAAATTCTACTACTGAAACAACCGCATAAATAGCACTAAAAATAGCTATAATTATAAAAATCTCAAGAGCATTTCGAGAAAAATAGTAATAGTAATTTTTTATAATTACGGAATTTTGAGCTATAGTACTACTATTAAGACGAACTGTAATAATTGTTATCAAAATCGGATTAATAATATAAAACATCACTTTCTGTTGGAGAGTCTCTGGAACAAATAAATATTTAAAATAAGAGATAATAAAAATATAAAATCTTGTAATACATAATTCAACCTTTTCAAATATATTTTTGGGACTAATCTTTGGTTCAAACGGTCTATACTCTAAAATCAGAAATCTAATATAAAAACTAATTAAAAGAAAAATGACCAAAATAAGATATGTGCTATCAGGATTATGAGCAAAACGATTATATATATTTCTAACTATACAGTCAAAAATTGTTAAAGGTTCTTCACTTGTCGATGTTTCTACATGAATAAAAAATAAGCACAAACAACCTAGTATGACAAATAGAAGAAATAGAATAACTGTTAAAACTTTTTTATGTTTGAACCTTTTTAAAAATTCACAAATCAAATTCATTCATCTCCTCCAAAAATTATTTACTCCATTATACCGCAAAACCCAGCCTTTTCTGGTTGGGTTTTGTGCAATTATCTGATTATTTAACCAACTTCTCCATCTCTTTAATCCGCTCCACTGTCGCATCATACTTGGCTTGGTAGTCGGCTTGTTTGTCGCGCTCTTTTTGGACGATTTCTGGTTTGGCGTTGGCGACGAAGCGTTCGTTGCTGAGTTTTTTGCCGACCATGTCGAGTTCTTTTTGCCATTTGGCAAGTTCTTTGTTGAGGCGCTCGAGTTCTTCTTCCACATTGAGTAGGTCTGCCAGTGGCATGAAGATTTCGGCACCTGTGATGACGCCTGACATGGCTAGTTCTGGGGCGGCGATAGCAGAGCTGATTTCCAGATGTTCTGGATTGGTGAAGCGTTTGATGTAGTTAACATTGCTGTTGAAGAAGTTTTCAAGCTTGCTGTCGCTTGTTTTGACAAGGATAGTGATTGGTTTGCTTGGTGCTACGTTCACCTCGCTGCGTGCATTACGTACGGCACGGATTAGGTATTTGAGACTTTCTACGCCAGAGTGTGCAGCTTCATTGACAAATTCGTCACGCACAACTGGATATTCTGCTGTCACGATGGTGCCTTCAGAGATTTGGCCGAAGATTTCTTCCGTCACAAACGGCATGATGGGGTGGAGGAGTCGCAGGATTTTGTCTAAAGTATAAAGAAGGACTGAGCGGGTGATGACTTTTTCGTCTTCATTGTCGCTATAAAGCACTTCCTTGGTCAATTCTACATACCAGTCAGCAAATTCATCCCAGATGAAGTTGTAGAGAATATGACCAGCCACACCAAACTCGAACTTGTCAAAGTTTTCAGTGACCTTGGCAATGGTTTCATTGAGATTGTGAAGAATCCAGCGATCCGTCACATTACCAGCTGTACCTGCTGCGACCTTGTCGACATTGGCTGTCGCCTGATCTAGGGTGAGACCTTCATTATTCATGAGAATATAGCGGGAAATGTTCCAAATCTTGTTGATGAAGTTCCAGGCAGCGTCCATCTTTTCGTAAGAGAAACGCACGTCTTGACCCGGCGCAGACCCATTTGAGAGGAACCAGCGCAGAGCGTCAGCACCGTATTTGTCGACAACATCCATGGGGTCGATTCCGTTGCCGAGCGATTTAGACATCTTACGACCCTGTTCATCACGAATAAGCCCGTGAATCAGGACATTCTTGAAAGGACGGCGGCCAGTGAATTCCAAGGATTGGAAAATCATGCGGGATACCCAGAAGAAGATGATATCGTAACCGGTCACAAGGGTTGAGGTTGGGAAGTAACGTTTGAAATCTTCTGAATCCGTGTCCGGCCAGCCCATGGTTGAGAATGGCCAAAGAGCAGAGCTGAACCAAGTATCAAGGACATCTTCGTCCTGTTTCCAGCCGTCGCCCTCAGGTGCTTCTTCACCGACATACATGTCACCGTCAGCATTGTACCATGCAGGGATTTGATGCCCCCACCAGAGCTGACGAGAGATAACCCAGTCGTGGACATTTTCCATCCACTGAAGGAAAGTATCGTTGAAACGCGGTGGATAGAACTCCACCTTGTCATCAGTGTCTTGGTTGGAAATAGCGTTTTTGGCCAACTCATCCATCTTAACAAACCACTGGGTGGACAGGCGAGGTTCAACCATAACACCTGTACGTTCTGAGTGACCAACGCTGTGAACCATTTTTTCGATTTCAACAAGCGCACCGATTTCTTCCAATTTTTTAACAACAGCTTTGCGAGCTTCAAAGCGGTCCATACCGGCAAATTCACCAGCTAATTCGTTCATGGTACCGTCAGCATTCATGACGTTGACTTGAGGAAGATCATGACGTTGACCGACCTCAAAGTCGTTAGGGTCATGGGCAGGCGTGATTTTAACAACCCCTGTTCCGAATTCTGGGTCGGCATGCTCGTCGGCAACGATTGGAATGAGCTTATTCACGATTGGCAGGATAACATTTTTGCCAATCAGGTCCTTGTAGCGCTCATCGTTTGGATTGACAGCGACAGCCGTATCCCCAAACATGGTCTCTGGACGAGTGGTTGCGACTTCCAGAGCGCGAGATCCATCTTCCAGCATGTAGTTCATGTGATAGAAGGCACCTTCCACGTCCTTGTGGATGACTTCGATGTCAGACAGGGCTGTCCGAGCTTTGGGATCCCAGTTGATGATGAACTCACCGCGGTAGATCCAACCCTTTTTATAGAGTTCCACGAAAACCTTACGAACAGCCTTTGACAGTCCTTCATCAAGAGTGAAGCGCTCACGTGAGTAATCGACAGAAATACCCATCTTGCCCCATTGTTCCTTGATGGTTGCTGCATATTCATCTTTCCATTCCCAGACCTTATCGAGGAATTTTTCACGACCCAGGTCATAGCGAGAAATACCGTCTTCAGCCAAACGAGCTTCGACCTTGGCCTGCGTCGCAATCCCCGCATGGTCCATCCCTGGCAACCAAAGGGTATCAAAGCCCTGCATACGTTTTTGGCGGATAATGATATCCTGCAAAGTCGTATCCCAAGCATGACCAAGGTGCAACTTACCAGTAACATTTGGCGGTGGAATTACAATTGAGTAAGGATGTGCCTTCTTGTCGCCTGACGGCTTAAAAACATCCTCATCAAGCCATTTCTGATAACGCCCAGCCTCAACCTCAGCTGGATTGTATTTGGGTGAAAGTTCTTTTGACATTAGTTTTGCTCCTTGAAGTTATTTAAAAATGATTTAATTCTATTAATCCAACTATCGAAATCCTCTGTTACATTAATTGTCAATTCTTCACTGTATTCATTTGGATGACTTCCGCTAAAAAGCACAAATGGTCTACTGATTTGACAATCCTTTAAACTTTCATAATCCATTTTAAATTTATCAGAGCCATTTTGATTAGTAATATAAACTGTATCATAACTACTACAATTTTCAAAAGTTAAGTTAATACTTTGTTTTGTAATTCCATTTTTGGAACTCTTTATAATCTTATTATCTTGTAAAATCTGTATATGTCCTGAGTGCTTTTTAGTTAAATCTGGAAGTCCATTTCTGTTCCATCCCGGATCCATTTTTAGATCACACATATAAATACAGTGCCTTATTTCGCTACGTTTTACACAGATGAGGATGTCTGGATAAAAGCTTTTAGCTTTATTATTCGTTATTTCCTCTTTATAAGTAATGCATTGATCTATGTATATTTCGATTAAATCTTCTTCGCTTTTTAATATATGATACAGTAGAAGTGCAGTAATATCTTCAACATTAGAAGATACACTGTGACTCCTCCCTCTAAACACTAGTTCATCTTTATTTTTTGAAAAAACATTTCTTGCATCTTCATAACATTTAACTATACTATTAATATATTCCTCAGCTAACTTTTGCATACTACTCAACCTTCATCTAATATTATTAATCTCTACCACTCCACTCACTTTTCAGCAGTCCAGAAATCCGTTCTACACAAATTCTTAACTCTCCTTAAACCTCACACCGTTTTCTTTTAGCTTTTTAACCGTAGCGGGGCCGATGCCTGAAATGGCTAGGATTTCTTTTTCGGTATGCTTTTCCAGAACCTCCTTGCTCATAATACCAGCATCGCATAGATATCGGCCTTTATCTATCTGAATCCCTTTCATGCAGGGTGAATTGAAAAATTCTAATCGTTTGCGCGGGGAATCAGGCAGACTGTCCTGATACTCTTCTGCTAAAGCAACCATTTGATGGATAACAAAGGGTTTGGTTACCAAAAAGGCCTGTAGGGGGTGCAAGGCAATCTGGAGAGATACAGCTGAGTTAGGACGGTAGGTAGAAACTTCATTTGCCATATCAAGCAGCTGAACCCAGTAAGGATTATCAAAAACTTGTACGGCTTCCTTATTGACGCTCGCTAAATACTTAAATAATTCTTTAGCCGCATCCATGTCACCTGTAAGTAACATGGCAATAAGCATATGCGCTATAACACCATCATCCTGCCAATCTTGCGTTAGCTGATTTTCATAAAAGTCTTGAATTTTCTCATCTTGATAGAGAGCATTATAAACACTCAGCATCAGGTAAACAAAACCGGGCGGAAACTTGTCATCGGCAGCAATTTTAGAGCGTACAAAATCTACCACTTGCCCTGCTAGACCGACCAGTCCTTCTTGCAGATAAGTCTCTGTCACAAAAGTGATGACTGTCAAGGGACTGCGGGCTTCCAAACTATACCAAGATTCATAATCAGCTTTCTTCCACTCTGTCAAAGCCACTTGATAAAAATCCTGCAGTTCTTTTAAGTAGTCAGCTGAAAATTCTGTGCTTCTTAACAGCAAGGATTGAAATCTTGCTTCAAAGTGTTCCGGATATCTTGCTAACAGCTTGGTAATTAAACGGAGTTGAACATTTTCATCTTCCTCTTCCATCGCTTGGTAAAAGAGCTCGTCTGCTTCATCCATTTCCAGATCTTCAAGATCTAAGATATCAGCTAACTGCTCGAGAATTTCAGGATTGTTAGTCCGTTCAAATTCTTCAAAAAGTTTTTCAACAAACCCTTTATCCGGAGCAGATTCCTGAAAAGATAGGGGGTTATCAGCCTTTTCTGCAAAAGCATTAAAATCAATAATCTTATTGTTTTCTTGTTTCTGCTGCTGTCTGAGTTCTTTTTTCCGGTTCTTCTTTTTAGCCATAGGGTCTCCTTTTAAATAAAATACTAAACTATTAAATGCTCCGAAGGGATTTGGAAATGGAATGGTCATTCACTAAACATTTACCTAATTCCACAGGAGAACAACCCTGACCCAATTACCTCTCCCCTTCCCACTCGGCGTAGAACTGCTGGAGGTAACTTTCCATAAATTGGTGACGGCCTTGGGCTAGGCGCTTGCCTTCAGTAGTGTTCATAAGGTCTTTGAGCTTGAGGAGTTTTTCATAGAAGTGCATGATGGCGGTGTCTTCACCCTTGCGGTAATCCTCTAGGGTCAGGTGCTCGCGCGGTTTCATGCTGGGATCATAAATCAGTCTGCCTTTATTGCCAGAGTAGACAAAAGTCCTCGCGATACCAATAGCTCCGATAGCATCGAGTCGGTCGGCATCTTGGACGACCTTGCCCTCTAAGCTGAGTTCAGCGCTGTTATGACCGCCCTTATAGGAAATGCCTGTCATAATGCTGGTGATGGCAGCTATTTGATTTTGAGTCAGGCCTTGCTGGCTGAGGAAATGCTTCACTCCAGCCAAAGCTTTGCCTTCATCAAAGAGTTTGCTGTCAGCCATGTCGTGCAGGAGCGCAGCCATTTCACAGATAAAGAGGTCGGCACCTTCAGATTTTGCAATGGTGAGTGCAGTCTTAGTGACGCGCACAATATGCCACCAATCGTGGCCGCTGGCTTCGCCTAACAAAGTTTTTTTGACAAACTGACGGGTATTTTCTAAAATATGTTCTTTAGTCATCTGCTCGCTTCCCATTCACTCTTAAGCAGTCCATATCGTAAGTCATCACAGCGATTTCCTTGGACATCCTTACGATCTCGAATTCGTGCTTCTAAGGTAAAGCCTAATTTCTCTGCCACACGCTGACTTTGCTTATTCGTGTCATAGCAATTTAATTCAAGCTTATGAAGTTTGAGGAGGGTAAAGCCGAGTTCAATCAAGGCACTTGTTGCCTCTGGAACAATTCCTTGTCCCCAATAATCCGGATGCAGAGTATAGCCGATTTCCAGCACATCGTCTGCATGCCGATGGTTAAAGTCCACAGAACCAATCACCTTATCCTCTCCTTTTAGCTTTATGCCGTAACCGGAGGGCAGTTGCTGCTCTGCCTGACTTTTAGGCAGGACATGCTCCAAATAATAGGCTTCATCCTCAACCGTCTCGACCGGCGGGAAGCCCGCTGGATAAGTAACTTCTGGCAAACTGGCATAAGCAAAGATATCTGCAGCATCTGCTACCGTGCGTTGGCATAGATAGAGACGACCTGTCTCAATATCAGGTAAGATATTATTTTCAATTTTTCCAAGAATTTTCATAAAGCTACTCTATCTCCTCATCAGGTAGCTGCCCATCATGAGCCTGCCATTGACAATCCATCAATTCAAAATTAGTGAAGGTTGCCTTGAAAGAGGAATCTTCTGGGCTACAAGCATAGATCCCAAAGGCAATTTCATCAGTTGCCTTTGCCAAATGGGCAATTCTCATTTGCTTAAAGGTCACACCGTCTAGCGAATTCTCAATACGAAAATCCTGACCACGACGGCTAAGACGATACCACATGCTGTTGGTTTCAGCAGGGATTTCTACCGTTGCCCAATCTGAATACCCTTGATTGGTTACAACACTACCTAGATGTTGAAAGTCTTCATTTTCATACTCAATTGAACCCTTAATCCAGTTGTCGCTATCCAAATAAACCACCACGCCACATTGGTCAAAACGATGATGGCTTTCAAAGGTCGTTTTTACAACAAAAGAAAAATACTGTTCGTCCGTTGTCATCTGTAAGACAGGCGCATTGTCATTGCGAAAATGATAGTAGGTCCGTTGCCACAGATCCGTGTGAGGCAGGGTTTCAATGATGATTTCCTTATCTGAAATGTGATAAGATTTTGGCTGGCGTGTCCAAACTAACTGATGACAATCAAATATATCTTTCATAGGTATTTCCTCTTTTTCTATTTATCTAAACAAAAACGCCCCCATCAATAATGACAGGGACGAACTTATTTCTAAATCCGCGGTACCACCCACATTCGGGTCTTAGAAAACACTTCAGCTCAGCCTTTGCTAAGCTGGTGAAGCTTCTAAATCACATACCCGCTGCTCTTTCTATTTCATATAACCATTATCAGCAACCCATACTGATATCTGTGCGGGTTTCTCAGCAGCGCCGCTTTCTGTAACAGATAGAGCTCAGTATTCCTCTGAATGGCTTTATTCTAGCAGAATTTTAGTTGCAAAGCAACTTACAGTTTCCTTAAGCTTTAAGGCTGACCCCGTTTTCTTTGAGCTTTTTAACGGTTGCAGGGCCGATTCCCTTAAGAGCAAGTAAATCTTTTTCTGTCCAGTCAGCAAAATCTTGTACAGAAACGATTCCTTCACCATACAGTGTTTCAGCTAGATTAGAGCGAATATCTGTCAGCTCTGGAAGTGCTGAAAACTCTTCTAAGCTCAGTTTCTTAACTGATTTTTTGGCTTCCTTTACGATTGACTCTGCCGCTTTTGCAGCCTGCTCAACAGCTGTATTAGCTTTAGACAACAATCCTTGACGTTTCATTTGTAATTTTAATGCTTTTTTACGATTCTTTTTCTTTGCCATTTTATTTCCTTTTCATTAATACTCACGCGATCCCAATAAACCATCCGGCATTTCATGAAATCCTCTGCCGTTTTTGTAGTTTTCAAACTTACCCTGAATAAATTTGTAAGCATCCAGCTTACTTTCATAGCGAATGTAAGCATCTGCTGCATACTCATCTTTATTCTCTTTGGCAATCTTCTGACTTTCCTGCATGGCTACTTCATTGACCATCACCTGCGTATTAATCCAGGCCTCAAAATCTTTTAAAAACTCCTGTTCGTAAGACATTTTCCCTCCTTAATAAAAGGCATTCATTAATCAGTAAACATTATAGCTCAAAAACAAAGGGAATTCAAGGTAAATGAGCAAAACATCACAATGTACACATGAAAAAACACATGAGCAGCAAAGTGAATGAGAGTATTTTCAAACTATTTTCTGATTTTATCAAAAATAGCTTTATTTAGGCGAAAAACTGCTGAAGATAAAAGCCTTCAAAAACAAGCCTTTGAGTGCCTATCTAACAAGTACTCAAAGACTTTCAAGAGCTGTTTCAATAGCTTGTTCACCAGCAGATATTTTGATGACCTTGCTGTAAGTATTAGGACGTTCCAAAACTGCTGCCAAAACATGAGCAACATCGGCAATGCTGTTAGTTCCGGGTTTAAGAGGATTGAGAGCTATTTTCCCGCTGGCGGCTTCTTCTGTCAGCCCAGTCGGCTGAACAATAGTATAATCTAAATCTGTCTGATGAACCAGATAATTATCCGCAAAGAATTTGGCAATATTATAATTGGTTAGCTTATCTAAACCAGGCAAGTGCCACTTGTCCGGTTCTAAGGCAAAAATAGAGCTTAAAAGAATGAATCGCTTGATTCCTGCTTGTTCTGCGGCCTGAGCCAATTTGACAGCTCCAAATGCATCAACCTGCAGCAGATCCCGACCGCGGGAACCAGCTGTAAAATAAACAGCATCCATACCTTTGATACGCTCAGTTAAAACTGACAGCTCATCATGGAGATCAAAAGGAATTGCTTTGACATTCTTATGCTTGATGACATTTTCAGGTTTCCTAGCACCCGCATAAACATAATGACTTTCAGCTAAGTTCCAAATTAATTGTTTAGCAACACGTCCAGTTGCCCCAGCTACAAAAATATTCATGACTTTTCTCCTTAAAAATTTTTCTATATTATAGCTCTTTCTTTTGAAAAATAAAAGGAAAACTGGCTATTGAAAATACTATTGACTATTTTTCTTTCGAGCTTGCATTCTTTTATATTTTATAGTATTATATAAAAGTCGCCGCTATAGTTAAATGGTATAATAGAGCAATGGTAATGCTCCGTTCCGAGTTCGATTCTCGGTGGTGGCATGAAAGTCAGCCAGCCTAAGTCTTCTTAGGCCGGCTTTTTTGATTCTTTTTGACATTTTTGGCAATAGCTAAAAGCCGCTGCACCTTACGCATGAAGAAAAGAGTGTGGGACAGGCAAAACGAGCATCTCCAGCTGCGGAAATGCTCGTTTTTGTGTACAGAGGCTAGTTTTTGTCCAGCCTCACGCTCTTTTTATATTTCAGGGATTTTACCAGAAAGTTTATTAAATTTAATTGACATATTCTTCAATGGCAGTATCGGCTGCGATACGGCCAAAAGTAAAGATGTCTGTCAATGAGTTACCGCCCAGACGGTTGCCTGCATGGAGGCCGCCTGCGACTTCACCTGCTGCAAAGAGTCCTTTGATGACTTGGCCACTTTCATTAATAACATGCGCTGTGGTATCAATCTTAAGACCACCCATGGTGTGGTGAACGGCTGGTTTCCGCGGAGTTGCGTAGAATGGTGCTTTTTCAACCTTGAGATCAAAGGCACCCTTATCAAATTCAGGGTCATAGCCGGCATCAACATAGGAATTGTACTTAGTGATGGTGTCCACAAAGGTTGCGGGATCCACATGAATTTGCTCTGCCAATTCTTCCAAGGTATCGGCACGGAAGAGAGTTCCTGCTGCCACTTGGGCATCAATTTTTTCCTGACTGGTATTATAAGCTGTCGCCTTGATATTATCATCAGCAATGAGGTAGAAGAGGCCACCGTTATCAAAGGCTGCCTTGGTCAAGGTATCGCGTCCTGCGTATTCATCCACAAACCGTTTACCTTTCTGATTGACCATAACATAGTTAGCTGGCGGTGTTTGCAAGCCTGAGAAGAGGGCACCTGTCACTGGATCAGACACTGGCATCATTTGACTAAAGCCCATACCAACCAAATCTGCACCCACAGACTGACCAAGAACAATGCCATCACCAGTCACGGCTGGAGTGTTTGAACTGGCAATGTTATCATCGATTTCAGGCCAGTAGGTATTGTATTTCTGCAACATCTTGGTATTGGCACCAAAGCCGCCTGTTGTCAAGATAACAGCCTTGGCATTAACAGTAATGGCTTGACCATTGCGACCAGTACCTTTAACACCGGTTACGACGCCGTCTGTAACGATAAGTTCCTTGACAGGTGTATCTGTGAGAATAATTCCGCCATTTTTCAAAACAAAATCTTTCAAAACAGAAATGAAGGCAACACCCATTGGCATGGTAGGTTTGTGACCGCGACGCCAGAGAGCCCCAACTGGCATGGTTACCTCGCTGCGATCAAATTCAACACCCACATTTTCCAGCCAGCGAACAGACTCGAGGGCACGTTCAGTCAAGACTTTGACGAGGTCGTAATTTCCATGAATTTCGTTACCTTTAAGGTCAGTACGCTTACCACCAAGGTAGGTTTGCATGCGGTAGAGCAGTTTTGAATCAAAAAGATAGCTTGGATCTTTAAGATAGTTTTCCAATTCCACTTTGAGGGCGCGGAAATCTTCCAAGTATTCTGGATCAATACTAGTTTCATCTAGGTCATGCAGTTCCTGCAGGGTGTGAGCTTCACCAGCATTAGCTGCAAAAGTGTTTTGCCAAGCAGGATCTGGAGCGTTCATTGGACCACCGGCACGAACAGTGTTACCACCCACAGATGGGAATTTTTCCACAAGAATGACTTTTTTACCAGCTTGAAGAGCCCGCGCTGCAGCTGCTAAACCAGCTCCGCCGCCACCTACGACAACCACATCTGTCTCATAAGTCTTATCTTCATGGTCAAGAGCTGATGGTGCTTTTGGCCGACTGCGAAGGGCGTCTGGATTGGCACCTGCCATTCTCACCGCACGGGCAACCCCATCAAGTACGCCGTTGCTGGTCACCGAAGCACCTGAAATAGCATCAACATTAAGTGTCTGTCCTTCAATGATTTCGCTTGGAATACGGGTAAAGACGATATCTGCAATCCCGCCTGTTTCTCCTGAAGAGTCAATATCAATTGTTTCAATACGGTCTTCTGATAGAGTAACTGCCATTGGCAAATCGCCATTGTGACCCACGGTTGTCACTTGGTAGGTTCCAGGTTCAAAATGTACCTCTTCTGGCTCATTGAGCTGATTAGCAATTTCTGCAAAACGCAGGAATTTGAAGAAGCAAGAATCCAAGAAATCAATTGTTCCCTGAGCCTTGATAT
Source organism: Streptococcus orisasini (assembly GCF_001431045.1). Lineage (GTDB taxonomy): Bacteria > Bacillota > Bacilli > Lactobacillales > Streptococcaceae > Streptococcus > Streptococcus orisasini. Next base: position 9,055 of record NZ_BCLE01000050.1, on the reverse strand, counting down.
CCCCATTTTCATCAAAGGCTTGATGGGCACGGCCAAGCAAGAATTCACTGCCCGGCATAACAGTCGCATTGACACCCGGAGCATCAAGAATCTGGCGCAAGTGCAGCTGAGCACGTGAAGACCCTTGCACATCATAGGATGCTCCGACAATCATCACAGGCTTGCCATCCAGCGGGTGAATAGTGAAAGACAGCCATTCCAAGAGGCTGTTTAGACTGGATGGAATCGTATGGTTGTGCTCAGGTGTGGCAATGATAACGCCATCAGCCTCACTAATTTTCGTATTGAAATCTTGGATAATCGATGAATTGGTTTGGTCATCTGTTTCGTTGAACATAGGGACATCAGTGATTTCCATGATGTTAATATCTGCCTTTTTGGAAAAATGATTTTGCATGAACTGCAGCAAGGTGCGATTATAGGATTTCTTGGCATTGGTTCCGACAATAGCAACTAATTTCATTCTATTCACCTACTTCCCAAGCGAATGCTTTTTTGCGATCTGTATCAGCCTGTTTGACGATTTCCTGCGTGATGGTCACAAAGTCTTGAAATTCTGCAAAATGGTCTTCCAGCTCTGCTACTTTCTCAGGATTATTGAGGTTTCCTTCATCGTCCAAGACTTGTTCCGAATGACCAAGGAAAAATTCGGTTCCTGGCATGACACGCGCCTTTAGCTCTGGAGCATCCAAGATTTGGCGTAAATGCGCTTGGGCACGGGATGTTCCAAGGGCACCCAGCGAACAGCCCACAATCATGGTCGGTTTATTAATCAAAACCCGGCTGGTGTAGGCAATCCATTCTAAAGTGCTGGCCAGCGGAGCTGGGATGGTATGGTCATACTCGGGCGTTGCAATAATGACCCCATCAGCGGTAGCAATTTTTTCAGAAAAGGCTGCCACACTTGCCGGAGCCGTCTTATCTTCTGGTTCATTGAAGGCTGGCAAATCTTTGATTTCAAGCACTTCAATGTCTGCCTTGTTCTCAAAGTGTTTGGCCATGAATGTCAATAATTTTCGATTGGTTGAACGATCAGAATTGGTTCCAACAATACCGACTAATTTCATACAAAAAACCTCCTGTAAACAAATATCTCAGCTTTATTATACACTAAAAAAAATATTTTGTAAGCGACTGCAAAAGAGTAAGTAAATTATTTTGAAAGCGTTGACATAAATCTTTTTCTTTGCTATAGTTACTCGCTTTAGACGGCTTAAAAAGAAAAAGTTATCACACTAAAAATCAGAAAGAGAAACGTTTCTCCTTCTGATTTGATCATTTATTCTGCCGCATACAGTTTTAAAATCTTCTCACCAATACGTTCGACATCATCGGTTAGACCGCGCAGTTCAAAATCATCCAGCATGGGAAAACCAAAAGCTTCAGAATACTGCTTAGCTGTCAGACAGTATTGATTATTAAAATTCTTATTGCCAGATCCGACAATGCCATAACAATAGCGATAATTATCAGCAAAAGCTATGAAATCCCGCAGCGGCGTTGTCAATATTTCCACATCCCCACTGTCCAGACCATTGCCGCCTTCAAGATAGGTTGGCAGAAAAGCTACATAATAATCTGTCATGGCAAAAAAATCTTCCTGTTCTTTAACCAAATCCTTAACATTAACAGTCTTGATTGGCAGGGATGTCTTTGATTCCAAATAAGCTTTTAAGCGTTTAACAAAACTTTGTGTATTGCCGCTTAGACTAATATAAACTAAAGTAATTGATGATGTCATCTTTTCCCCTTTATGATAAAATTTTATTTCATGATAGCATGAAATTTTTTATCCTTCAAGTCCATTAATCTGACTGTAGCTTTAAACACCACAAGAATTGTTTGCTTTTTCAAAATTTTCTTTTTAGTACATTTTCATGATCTATTTTGACTTCAAGAAAACCTCCATAGTCTATTTTTCAGGCTTCAATGGAGGTTTTTGTTTATATTTTATTCTGAGAAAAACTATTTAGAGACTTTGTTTTAATTCATCATAGACAAATTGAACATTAGTGCCAATAATAATTTGGACATTTTTAGCATCAATTACATTTACTGCTAAGGCTCCCGTATCCTTAATCTTTTTTTCATCAATCTTTTTTGTATCTTGCAAAACTAATCGCAGCCTTGTGGCACAGTAGTCTGCAGATACAATATTTTCTTTTCCGCCCAACCCCTCAATAAGAGCTGCGGCATTAGCATTTGATAGATTGTTTGAGGTTGGAGTATCAGCTCCATTGTCATTAGTCTCACGTCCAGGTGTCATTAAGTTAAACTTTTTAATACAAAATGAAAAGACAGCATAATAAATAACAGCCATTACTATCCCTAATGGAATTAGCATTAGTGGTTTATTAGCAATTGGCATCCTTAAACTCAAGACATAATCAACCAAGCCTGCACTAAAACCAAAGCCCGCTGTTAAGTGGAGAGAAGCCGCTAAAAACATGGATAAACCTGTCAATAAAGCATGGATACCATACAGCAGTGGTGCTGCAAACATAAAAGCAAATTCAATAGGTTCTGTAATGCCCGTAAAAAATGTTGCAAAGGCTGCAGCAATCATTAATGATGCAGTGACATTTTTACGTTCAGGCCGTGCATTTTTATATATTGCAAAGGCTGCAGCCGGAAGTCCAAACATCATAATAGGGAAATAGCCAGCCTGATACATGCCAGTAACTCCTTTAACACCTGTGTTGGACCAAAAATTCCCAATATCATTAATACCAGCAACATCAAACCAAAATACAGAATTAAGGGCATGGTGCAGTCCAACCGGAATCAACAGCTTATTAAAGAAACCATAAATCCCAGCACCTACTGGACCCAGCTTAGCAATTGCCTTCCCAAAAGTAATTAGAGCTTCATAAGATACAGGCCAAATAAAATACAAAAGTCCAGAAATGACGAGCATAACACCAGCCGATAAAATAGGAACAAATCTTTTGCCATTAAAGAAAGCTAGTGCCATCGGCAGTTTAATATTACTGTAACGGTTATAGAGTTCAGCGGCTACAATACCACAAATCATTCCCACAAAGACATTGTCAATTTTACTGAAAGCTGGATCAACTAATTTTTGATCAATACCTTGCAACCGGCCAACTGCACTGGGAGATAGGATAGCTGTCACAATTAGAAAAGCTACCAATCCGCTTAAGGCAGAAGCCCCACTTTTATCCTTAGACATTCCAGCTGCAATACCAACCGCAAAAAGGATAGGCAGTTTCCCAATTACAGCAAGTCCGGCCTGAATCAAAAAGATGGCAAAAGCATTAGTTCCTTTTCCGCTCATGCCTGCTGGATCAATCCAATAACCAATTCCCATTAGTAAAGAAGCAACCGGCAAAACAGAGACGGGAAGCATAATAGAACGTCCGATTCTTTGTAAATAAGTTTTCATAAAATTTCTCCTCTTTTATCGATTAAGTGATTGACTCATTCGAAAATAAGTATGACGTTTACCGCGAATGCAAAGAGACAGAGCCAACAAATTTTCAGGATCCGGCATCCGGCCAAAGCCGCCATCGCCTAAATGATGAATATCAACACCAATGCGTTTGTTAGAAAGTCCAAATTCTCTGATAGTAAAAGAATCTGCACTTTCCTGACTGGTTCCAACAGTACTAATAACAACAGCCCCTAATGCTTTTGCTCTGTTCACTATAGCACGGACTTCCTGTTCATTAACACCTGGAATGGTCCCCACAGTCGGTACCAATATTCCATCTGCGCCTAATTCAATAAACCTCAGCAGATTCTTCTCAGATAAAACCTTTTCCTCAACTCCTGCTCCGTGCATTTTCCCGGCAAATATTAAACCAGAAAAGTGCTTTTTGGCAACAGCTATTGATTCTTCGATGCTGGCATTTGATACCCCAGTAGCAGGATTCCCAGTTAAACAAATGAAATCAACATTTTGTTTCATTGCTTCTATAAAGTTTTCTTTTACAGCCCTTCTTCCCTTGGGTAAACTGATAAGCTCTTCTAAAGCGCTAATATCATTGTCGACGGGTTCCAAATTAATACCGATAGGCCTGCCTGTTAATTTTTTTATAGCAGCAATAGGATTCTCCTCACCTTCCAAACCGCAGACAAATTTTGTCTGGACATCATACTCATTAAGCAATATCATATCTGCACTAAAACTGGCCATAACTTCAGCATTTGTTACTCCTTCCAATAGCGGTTGCGCAGTTACTACGGTTTCTCCCAAGATAACACGTCCTTCACTTGCAATAATAGCATTTTTAAGGTCTTTAGGTGACATTTTGGCAACGTCACTTGTATAGCAGCTAATAAGTCTTTTCTTCATTCCTTTCCTCCTTACCATTTAAATTAAACTTTAATTAATTATATCTTGAGCAACGCGTTGCCTGTCAAGGACTTTTTGGGCTGCTTGAAAAGTTTGTAGGAAAAAGGTAATCTATAGGTAAGCGGATACATTAACAGTAGTATCCGCAGACAAAAAAAGTATTTTAAATAAATATTATAATCGGGGAAGTATTGATAATGACAAATATCAATGATTTAGCTAAAATAACAGGTTATTCAAAATCAACCGTATCCAGAGCACTAAATAATAAGGGACGGATTTCTCAAGAAACCAGAACTAAAATTTTAAAAACTGCTAAAGCTATAAACTATCTGCCAAACAGTAAGGCTGTTAGTTTAAGTACCGGTAAAAGCTATACATTAGGAGTCATTGTTCCTTACAGTACTTTTAATAGTTATTATGATAAAATCATGCATTCCATAATTAATGAAGCCTTTAGTACAGGATATAAAGTGACTTTTCTACCAACAAATTATGACAAAGACACCGAGCTGCGTTACTTAAAAATGCTGCAGGCAAAAGAATTTGACGGATTGATTATTGCCTCGGCAGCAAATGACTACAATTTTATAGCTCAATACCTGCAATATGGTATGATTGTCAGCTGTGAAGAAACTGGAAACAGCGGAGTTGCCTCCATAACATTAGAAAGAACCGAAGGCTATGCTCCTATATTAAAAATTTTACACAATAAAGGAATTCATTCTGTCGGACTTTGTTTCAGTCGAACAATAAAAAACAGCTCTGGTGCCAGAGAAGTCTTTCATTTTTTTGAAAAAGAAATTGTTACCTTTGATGAAAAAATGATTTTTGAAAATTGCAGGAATTTTGATGATGGTATCAAAGCTGCACAATATTTTAACTCTATCTCTCCAAAAATAGAAGTAATCTTTGCAAACAGTGATGAAATTGCTGCTGGTATTATAAAATATTATCAAGAAGCTAATATAGAGCCACCGATAGTTATTGGACAAGAAAACCAGGCTATTGGACATTTTCTTAATATTTCAACCATCGATTTTAGACTAAATGAACTGGGCAGCGAAGCAGTAAAAAAGTGCTTAACTAAAAGCACTGAAAAAAAGACTCTGAAAAGCAAAATCATTATAAGAGGAAAACTGCAACATGACAGCAATTAAATGAAACTCTGTGTATTGTCGCTCAGACTAATATAAACTAAAGTAATTGATGATGTCATCTTTTTCCCCTTTATGATAAATATTTCTAACGTTTGATTAGTTTCACCACAGCCTCGGTTCTTGCTGTGTGCGGAAACATGTCAACGGATTGAATGTAGACAACGTCATAGTTCTTAGTCAGCTTGACTAGGTCTCTGGCCAGTGTGGAAACATTGCAAGAGACATAAACCATTTTTTCGGGCTGATAACGGCAGATTGTTTTTAACAGCTGGTCATCCAGCCCTGTCCGCGGCGGATCAACAACAAGCGCCGTTGCTCGATAGCCTTCTTTATACCATTTAGGAATAATCTCTTCTGCTTTGCCTGTTTCGTAATGCGTATTAATATATCCCATCTGTCTGGCATTTTCTTTCGCATCTGCAACAGCCTCAGGAATAATATCCATACCTCTTACTGATTTCACTTTGTCTGCAAAAGCAAAACCGATGGTACCAACCCCGCAATAGGCATCAATCAGCTCATCATTCTCATGGACATCAAGTGCTTTGACCGCTTGGCTGTAAAGAACCTGCGTTTGTGTGGGATTGAGCTGATAAAAGGCGCGCGGTGACAGAGAAAAAGAATAATCCAAAACTTCTTCAGCTATAGTATCCGCTCCCCAGAGAACTTCTGTTCTGTCACCATAAATACTGCTAGATTTACTTGCATTAAAATTGACTGCAACGGTCTTAATCTCTGAAAAATCTGCGGTCAGCTCACGGATAACAGGCACCAGATTAACTTCCTTGCTGGTTACAAAAATCAGCTGAACCTGTTCTGTCGCCTGTGCCTTTCGAACCATAATGGTCCTAATACCAGCACTTCGACGTTCATCATAGATAGGAATGTTGTACTTATCCAAGAGCTGGCAGGCGTGATTGACAATTCTTTGCGTCAGTTCATCCTGCACCAAACAATCTTTAATATCAACTAAATGGTGGCTTCCCTCCTGAAAAAGACCAGCTTTAGTCACACCGCCAAATCTGCGCGTTTGAAACTGCAGCTTTGCTCGATAATACTGTGGATGAGCCATTCCAATCGTCGGCCGAATGTCATAGGCTTCATAGCCCTGCGGCTTAAATTTTTTCAAAGCCTGCCTGAGCAAGTCTTCTTTAAAATCTAATTGTTTATCATAGCGCAAGTGCATAATCTGACAGCCGCCGCATTCCTCATAGATTGGACATTGAGGTTTGATACGGAATTTCGACTTTTTATTGATGACAAGCAGCCTAGCCTCTGCAAAATTAGCTTTGACACGGGTTACCTGACAAAAAACATCTTCACCCTTTAAGGCACCTGGCACAAAAACCAAGGTTCTCTTATAAAAGCCAATTCCTTCGCCATTAATTCCCATTCTCTTGATCTTCAAGGGAATCTTTTGTTTCACACGTAAATTCATACTACTATTTTATCATTTTCTGCTATAATAAAGGCATGAAAATTACCAAAATTGAAAAGAAAAAAAGACTCTATCTGCTTGAAATTGACGAAAGGGATAAACTTTATGTCACAGAAGATACTATTGTTCATTTCATGCTGAGTAAAGACAAAGAAATCACATCGAACGATTTGGAGCAAATCAAAGCTTTTGCTCAGTTTTCTTACGGTAAAAATCTGGCTCTTTATTATCTGTCTTTTAAACAGCGCACAGAAAAAGAAATCAGAGACTATTTGACAAAGCATGACATTGAGAGAGATATTATTGCAAAAGTCATTAAGGCACTTGAAAAAGAGAAATGGATTGATGACCTGCAATACACCAAAACCGTTCTTCAGCAAAACCTTCATTCAGGTGACAAGGGGGCTTATGTATTAAAGCAAAAGTTACTGCAAAAGGGGATTGACCGAAAACTGATTGATTCTGCTCTGGAAAAGGCTGACTTTTCAGATATTTGCAGAAAAGCTGCTGAAAAAATATTAAAAAAATACCAGGGCAAACTTCCGCAAAGGGCACTGAGAGATAAGCTCAGCCAGACATTAACAAACAAAGGATTCTCCTATCAGGAAGCTAAAGCAGCAATCGCTGAATTCCCTTTGGAAGAATTTTCTGAAAATGAAGAGGAACTGATTTACAAAGAATTGGATAAGCAGTACCGCAAGTACAGTAAAAAATATGATGGCTACGAACTCAAACAGCGTCTGACACAGAGTCTAGCCAGAAAAGGATTTGACTTTGATCAGATTAAAAGTGCGCTTCGCGAGTACTTGTAAAGACTGCTCCAATATCCTATCCAGTAAAAAGCACTGGCTTTCAACACATTAATCTGCTTTTTCTGAAAATTTACTGATAAAATGACTTCTTTTTGAAACTTACTGTTTTGATTTCGTCAAACACACTGCTACATAAGCGGTGTGTCTTATCGTTCGATAACTGGCTAGTGTAAACTTATTTGATGGAAAAAGTGATTTTTTCAAAAAATTATGATAAACTGTAAAAGACAAACTTAATTGTAGGAAGTTGGTAAGGCAATGAAATTACCTAAGGAAGGCGACTTTATTACAATTCAAAGTTATAAACATGATGGCAGTTTGCACCGAACATGGCGCGACACTATGGTACTAAAAACAACAGAAAATGCTGTTATTGGTGTGAATGACCATACCCTTGTCACTGAAAGTGATGGCAGACGTTGGGTAACCCGCGAACCTGCTATTGTCTATTTTCATAAAAAATTTTGGTTTAATATCATTGCAATGATCCGAGATAATGGCGTTTCTTATTACTGCAACTTGGCCAGTCCTCATGTGATTGATCAAGAAGCACTGAAGTATATTGATTACGACTTAGACGTTAAAGTTTTCGCCGATGGCGAAAAAAAACTTCTGGATGTTGATGAATATGAAACACACAAACAAAAAATGGGCTATTCTGCTAACATTGACTACATTTTAAAAGAAAATGTTAAAATTTTAGTTGATTGGATTAATAATGGTAAGGGGCCTTTTTCACAATCCTATATTAATATTTGGTACAAACGTTATCTTGAACTTAAGAATCGTTAAGGTTGTCAAAAAAGCACTGCAAGGTGCTTTCTTTTTATAGAAGGAAAGGAGTCTTCATATTATGGCATTTGCAAATACAAAAGGACGATATGCAAGTTTTGGAATTGTTACCAGCCTGCCGCCGGAGCTGATTGATGTTTTCTGGGAGATTCTTGATAACAATCTGAAAGGCGTCTTCACTTTAGACAGAGTATTAACCTTTCAGCTACTTAACAATCACGGTCAGCTGAGTTTCAAATATTATGATAGCAAGCATAGCCAAACAGTTATCGTTTTTGATTATGCAACTAAGTATGACCCTTTTTATCCAGAAATCGTCCAAATTGTCGATAACAATGGTAGAGAAACGATTGTTCTTCCGCATGAATTAGACACCAATCTATAAGCTTCTAACAGCAGACAGCAAATAGAGCAAAGGACAGATTCCCCATTACCCACATACTGAGCTGCTGTTTATCACTCTTATAGAAAAAACGACAGAAATATTTGTTCCTGTCGTTTTTTATTAAATTCAATTTTAATAGTCAAAAGTTAA
>NZ_BCLE01000049.1 GCF_001431045.1 Streptococcus orisasini | reverse complement strand
CCACCCCGGCCTCAAAGGAAGCGAACGACGGGATTCGAACCCGCGACCCCCACCTTGGCAAGGTGATGTTCTACCTCTGAACTACGTTCGCTTATGCCGGCTACATGACTTGAACACGCGACCCTCTGATTACAAATCAGATGCTCTACCAACTGAGCTAAGCCGGCCTACTCTCTTATGCGGGTGAAGGGACTTGAACCCCCACGCCCTTAAAGCGCCAGATCCTAAATCTGGTGCGTCTGCCAATTCCGCCACACCCGCATTCTCTCTCTATGACCCGTACTGGGCTCGAACCAGTGACCCTTTGATTAAAAGTCAAATGCTCTACCAACTGAGCTAACGAGTCCTCCTTTTACGGTCCCGACGGGAATTGAACCCGCGATCTTCGCCGTGACAGGGCGACGTGATAACCGCTACACCACGGGACCTATTTGTACTCGGACTAAAATCCTAGTGAAAAAGATGCTCTGACTAAGAAATCAGGATTTCTTGTCAGACCCCTATTTTCATACGGATTTCTTAACGTCCTTAGTAACATCTTG
>NZ_BCLE01000048.1 GCF_001431045.1 Streptococcus orisasini | reverse complement strand
CAAAATAAAGCTGAGCCTGCCTGACTCAGCTTTATTTTTAATTTTTTAATCAAAATCGATGGTAACAGAAACATTCTGCACAGGAACATCGTAAAATGGATCTTCACGCCGTCCTAAGAAATCTTTAGCTTGTTGCGGGAAGGATGCATAACTAAGCACGTCTTCTTCACTTCTAGCATATTGGGCAATTTCTTGACGAAGAGTTGGCAGCTGAGGCTCTATGAGATCCGCTGGGCGTACCGTAATCACTTCTTCATCTCCGATAATCTTCTCTTTAATATCGTCAGCAATAGCTGCTGGAGGACGCCCATAGAGTCCGCGGACATAATCCTTAATTTCATTAGGAACTACTTTATAGCGCTCACCAGAAATAATATTCATCAAAGATTGTGTTCCAACCATTTGTGATAAAGGCGTAACCAGTGGCGGATAGCCTAAATCCGCTCTAACACGAGGAACTTCAGCTAAAACTTCTTCGTAACGGTCAGCTAAGCCTTGTTCGGTCAATTGGCTGAGCAAGTTGGACAGCATACCACCTGGTACTTGATAAATCAAAGTTTTTGGCTCAACATCTTTAACCTTAGGATTTAAGATACCTTCTTTGCGGTAATGATCACGCACCTTGTTAAAGTGAGCTGCTGCTTCTTCAACCTTTTTGAGAACAATGCCTGTTTCAAAACCAAGTTCTTCCAGGGCAATAACTAAGGACTCTGTCGCTGGCTGACTAGTTCCGCCGGCAAAAGAAGAAACAGCCGTATCAATAATATCAGCCCCTGCTTCAGCAACTTTAAGATAAGTCATTTCAGAGATACCACTGGTTGCATGCGTATGCACTTCTAACGGTAGATCAACTGCTTCTTTGATACGTTTGACAAGGTCATAGCCTGTTTGCGGCGTTAGAACACCAGCCATATCCTTGATACAAATAGAATCTGCTCCAATTTCAGCATACTGTTTGGACAACTTAACAAAATAATCAACTGTATGAACTGGACTAGTTGTATAGGAAATGGCAACTTGGGCATGTCCACCGGCTTCTTTGGTCGCACTGACTGCGGTCTGCAAATTACGTGGATCATTTAAAGCGTCAAAAATACGTACAATATCTATCCCATTTTCAACTGATTTTTGAATGAAGGAAGTAACGACATCATCGGCATAGTTGCGGTAACCAAGTAAATTTTGCCCGCGCAGCAGCATTTGTAGTTTTGTATTTTTCACATGTTTGCGAATGGTGCGAAGTCTTTCCCAAGGGTCTTCGTTTAAAAAGCGAAGACAGGAATCAAAAGTAGCGCCGCCCCACATTTCTAAAGCATGGTAGCCGGCTTTATCTAAAGTTTTAAGGACAGGCAGCATTTCTTGAGTAGTCATACGTGTAGCAATCTGACTTTGCTGCCCATCTCTTAAAACCGTCTCCGTAATACGGATTTTTGTCATTTCTATCCTCCCTTTTCTTTTTTATTTTGTTTTAGAATCTCAATGATTGCTAGCTGCATTTCTTCGATGCTGTGTCTGCGAGAACGTCCACAGACTTTGGCATCATTTTGACAGATATAACACTGTCTTGCAGGAAAACCTAAATCCTGTCGGCTGATTGGCTGAATATAACCATCCTTAAAACTGAGAACATCTAAGTCCATCAGACGTCCGGCAGGGTTTTTGGTTTCTATACCAATCATCTCTCTTTTTAACTCTTTGAAAGGCAAGCAGCTTACCAAATAGTATTCCCAACCTGTAGCAAGCGGCAGCAATTTCTCAAATACAAAATTACTTTTGCCTACTTGGTTTTTGACTGTCTTGATAATTTCTTCAAAGGCTTGATTTAAGTCCGGAGAGGTTTTTACAGGACCAGGAATGTTCATGGTAGCACAGAGCAGACTCTTGCCCTCATATTTTTTAAGTAATTGTTTTTGCTTAAAGCTGCGGGCTTCCCGCGCTGTCATCATACCTTCAAGTGTCACTTCCGGACCTTTAAAAACTGTATTATTAGACATTGCGCACAACATCAATTAAGCTGCCATCACGGTATTCAATCAAAGCAACAACCTTATCTCCGTATTGAATAGGTTCAGGATTGCCAACGATGGCATAGGCTTTTTCTTTCAACTCTTCAATGGTTAATTGCGGTACTTTCAAATCCTTGAAATGTTCGATCAAATCAGGGCGATTAGGATTGATAGCAATACCTACTTCTGTAACAACCACATCGACACTTGTACCTGGTGTGATAACCGTATTCACCTTATCTACAAAGGTAGGGATGCGGCCACGAACTAATGGCGAAATGACTAAACTCATTTTAGCCGCAAAGGCTGTGTCGCAATGACCGCCTGATGCTCCGCGGATAACACCGTCTGAACCGGTCATAACATTAACATTGAAATCAGTGTCCACTTCTAAAGCAGACAAGACACAGGTATCCAATTGATTGATAACTGAGCCTTTGCTGAGCGGAGAAGCGTACATATTAGCGTCAATTTCATAGTGTTTTTCAGCATTGCGGTTCAAAGATAAAGCTGATGGATGGTCAAAGTCCTGTACATCCATGATTTTATTAACTAATCCTTCTTCCAACAATTCTACCATGGCATTGGTAATACCACCGAGGGCAAAATTAGCTTTAATGCCATCCTTGAGCATTTGTTCGCGCATGAAACGTGTAACAGCCAATGAAGCTCCGCCGGTACCTGTTTGGAAAGAGAAGCCTTCTTTATAATATGGAGAACCTGTAATCACTTTGGCGGCGTATTCGGCAATCAAAAGCTCTTTAGGATTTTTAGTGTAGCGCGTTGCTCCTTTAGCAATACCTTCAGGATCTCCGATGGCATCAACCACAACAACATAGTCTACATCTGTCTGCGGAATGCTGATTGGCGTATTAGGATAAGGTACCAAGGTATCTGTAATGATAACCACTTGGTCTGCGTATTTGGCATCAATCATGGCATAGCCCAGTGAGCCACAGGTTGCTTTTCCTTTGGTTCCGTTAGCGTTGCCGTAAGCGTCAGAACTTGGAGCTCCTAAGAAGGCAACATCAATATGGATATCATCTGCTGCAATAGCCCGGGCACGGCCACCGTGTGAGCGAATAACAACAGGATTTTCCATGATCCCTTCTGAAATAGCAGCGCCGACCTTATCACGCAGACCGCTGGATGTAATGTTAGTAACTACACCATTTTTGATATGATCGATCAAAGGTTCATGGACATTGGCAATAGAACTTGGGGCAATAGAAATATTTTTAATGCCCATTTTAGCAATTTCGTCCAGAACCATGTTCATCACATAATCTCCTTCACGGAAATGATGGTGGAAAGAAATGGTCATTCCGTCTTTAAGTCCAGTTTTTTCAATAGCTTCGTGGATAGAAGATAAAAGCTTATCATCGGCAGGTTTCACCGGCTTAACATGTCGGCTTGATTCCTTATAATCCTTAATATGTGCAAGTTCTCCTTCGAATACACCGTAATGCTCAGCATATTCTTGAGGGATATCACGACCTAATTTATTTTGTACCATCTCAAATATCCTCCTCAGTAAGTAAGCCAGCAGCTTTTGCTAAAGCAATGACACGTTCTGCACGTTCAACAATTGGTTTATCAACCATTTTACCCTTGAGCGAAACAACTCCAGAACCTTTGGCTTCAGCATCGCGAATAGCCCAAACGACTTCTTTGGCATTTTGAATTTCTTTTTCAGTTGGTGTGTAAATTTCGTTTGCCAATGGAATTTGACGAGGGTTAATGACTGATTTGCCATCAAATCCTAACTGTTTAATCAAACGAACTTCATTTTGGAAGCCTTCAGGATTATTAACATCTGAATAAACGGTATCGATTGCTGCAATACCGGCGGCACGGGCTGCGTGCAAAATCATACTGCGTGCAAAGAACAGCTCTTGTCCATCAGGATAGCGGCGGGTTTTCATATTTGTAACATAGTCTTCAGCACCCAGTGCAATACCAATTAAACGATCGGAAGCCTTTGCGATGGCTGGTGCGTTTAAAACACCCTGAGCTGATTCAATAGCAGCCATCATCTTTGTACGGCCGATTTCAATGCCATTATCGCGTTCAACCTTTTCAATAACGGCTTCAACATCGACAATGTCTTGAGCTGTTTCAGTTTTTGGTAAACGAATAACATCAACACCGGCAAGGATAACAGCTTCGATATCCAAAGCCCCACAGGAATCCAAACCATTAACACGGACAACAGTTTCTACCTTGCTGTAATCAAAAGTCTTAAGTGCAAAATGAACCAAAGCTCTGGAAGTATCTTTTTCTTTAAGAGAAACAGAATCCTCTAAATCAAACATGATAGAGTCAGCTCCATATAAAGGAGCATCTCTCAGCATAGCCGCATTAGCACCAGGGACAAACATCATTGTTCTTCTTAAACGTTCCATGAGTCAATCTCCTTCCAGTTGTAAGCTTCTACTTGAGCTGCGCGGTGGACGGCAGCGACTGTCCGAGCTTGGATAGTACAGTCCAAAGCTCCTTTATCAACTGCTTCAACTGCTGCTGCTTTCACATCTAAATGCTTGAGCGTTTCTTCAATAACTTTGCGAATTTGTTGGCCAAATTGCTTTTCAACACTGCTTTCCAATTGGATAGTAATGCCTTCAGCATCGCTAGGGTTTACTGTTACCATGATATCACTTGACTCCAGCGAACCGGCAACAGCTGTTTGTTTAATATCCATAATTTTCACCTCATATATTTGATATGCGGCGCTGGTGAGATAAATCTCACGGGTGTCGCAATAATATTAGATTGCACGTTAATTATTTTTTATCGACTGGGAAAATCTTAATAAGACCCTCGGCAGCAATGTACAAAATGCCTAAAACAATAAAGATACCAGCCATCCCCAAGCCCATTAATTCAAAGGCTTGAAGCAAATGTTCCATATTCATACGATTACCTCTCCTTTCACTAGGGCTGTTAGCTAAAGAATGACAGCAGCAAGCCGCCTGCAATAACAGAAGCGATTTGTCCAGAAACATTGGCGCCGACTGCATACATCAAAACGAAGTTTTGAGGGTCTTCGTCTGTTGCCATCTTTTGAATAACACGGCTGGACATTGGGAAAGCTGAGATACCGGCTGCACCGATCATAGGATTAATCTTTTTCCTACGGAAAATATTTAAAATTTTAGCAAAAACAACACCGCCGACAGAATCCATGATAAATGCCACCAAACCAAACAAGATAATTAGCAGGGTTTGTACATTAAGGAACAAATCAGCCTGCATCTTCACTGAAATAGTCAAGCCCAGCAAGATACTGACGATATTAACCAGTTCATTTTGCGCTGTTTGTGACAGTCTGTCCAAGACTCCGCATTCACGCAGGAGATTACCAAACATCAAGAAGCCAACCAAAGGCAGGGAAATTGGTGCGATAAAGCCAGCAACAATTGTGATGACAATCGGGAACAAGATCTTTGTCAGTTTAGAAACATTTTCAGCCTTGTAAGTCATACGAATGCGACGTTCTTTTTTAGTCGTAACCAATTTGATAGCGAAAGGTTGAATAATAGGTACCAAAGCCATGTATGAGTAGGCTGCAACGGTTATCGGACCTAACAATTTAGGCGCCAGCTGATTGGCAACGAAAATGGAGGTTGGGCCGTCCGCTGCACCGATAATACCGATTGAAGCCGCTTCTTTGATATCAAATCCAGCCATAACAGCTACGACAACAACGAAGAAAATCCCAAACTGCGCTGCCGCTCCAAAGAGCAGCATGAAAGGATTTTGAAGCAGAGGACCAAAATCAATCATAGCTCCAATTCCGATGAAAATCAGCAAAGGGAAAAGTTCTGTATTGATCCCAAATTTAAAGAGAATATCAAAGACCCCTTCTTGTTTGACGCCATTGACAACCTGAGTCAGAACCCCCGTACCAGGGAAATTTACCAAGAGTGTTCCAAGGCCCATAGGCACTAGAAGCGTTGGCTCGTATTCTTTTTTGATCCCCAAATACATTAGAACGGCTCCAATGAGCATCATAATAATCTGGGGAAGTGTAATGGATGTAATTCCTGAAATTAAAGTTTCCACAAACTCACTTCCTTCTAAATATACTAAGCAATTGTGATTAAACCATCGCCAGCATTAACAACTTGCCCTGGTGTCACATGAATAGCTGAAACGGTACCAGCTGAGCCAGCTACAATTTCGTTTTCCATCTTCATGGCTTCCAAAATCATCAAAGGTTGATTTTCAGCAACCGTATCTCCTACATTAACAAGAATTTTTAAAATTGTTCCAGGCATTGGAGCAGCCATAGCATCATTAGCATCATTGCCTGCAGGTGCTGATGCTGCTGGCGCAGCGGGAGCTGGTGTAGGTTCTGCCGGTGCTTCTTTTGGCGCTTCCTGAACAGGTGCAGGAGCTACAGGCGCTGTAGGAGCTGCTGGTGCCGGTGCAGCACCGATTTCTTCCATTTCAACCAAGTACTCCTTGCCATCAACTGAGATTTTAAATTTACGTAACATTAATAAATGCCTCCTTATTATTTCTTTTGATAAATATTTTTAACAGCTAACTGGCAATCCGAGGACTCTCCAGCTGCAATACTGGCTGCAATCACTGAAAGTTTTAAGGCTTCAGGATTGCGCTGCAAAATTTTTTTAACAGCAAATTGACTGTCGGGATAATCACCTGCCGCAATAGCTGTTGCGATGACACTGACTAGTTGATAATCAGATTTATCAGCTGGAATAAAAGCAGGGACAGGTTCCCATTCGGCCTGAAAAGAATTTAGTTCATTTTCATTCTTATTATCATCAACATTTTCAGCAGGCTTCTGTGATTTATGGAACAATTGCGAAAAAAGACCCATTTATTTCTCCTTTCTTTTTTATCTTGAGCAGGCAAATACAATTCGCCCATCCATTGCTTCTAAGCCTATTATATAATGGATTTTCAGATTTTTCATGGCTTTTTTGTGTTCTTTTTCAAAGCCCTTTCATAATGTTTTTTTTGTGTTTTTCTTAAGAAAGACTATTCCCTTTTCAAGCGCTTTCATTTATACTAGTTTTGTAAAAAAAATCATGTTTTTCTTATTTAAATTCTGTTTTTTGTATTGAGTTTAGATAAGAGGGATTATTAAAAAGGAGAGATAACTTATGTTATTAACGATTTTAGCTTATGCTATGATTATCGTCTTCATGTATGTTGTCATGAAGAAAAAAATGTCGCCTTTCACGGCATTGATCATAGTTCCTTTGGTAGCTGCTATTATCGTTATCCTGACAGGTTCTGCAAACTTTACAGCTGACAAAAGTTTTGTAGAATTCTTGGGAGACGATAAGATACCACATAATCTGACAGCTATTGGTCCTATGATTTTATATGGGATTAGTAATACTGCTAACACAGGAATTATGCTCCTGTTTGCCATCTTGTACTTCTCATTAATGCTGGATGCAGGTCTCTTTGACCCTATTACGGAAAAAATGATTCGCTTTGCCAAAGGCGATCCAATGAAAGTTTTGATGGCCACTGCTGTTGTTGCGGCTGCTGTTTCCCTTAATGGTGATGGAACAACAACTACTCTTATTTGTTGCTCAGCCTTTCTTCCAATCTACAAAAAACTTAACATGAGAATCATGAATCTAGGTGTTTTGATTATCCTGCAAAATACTATCATGAACCTACTCCCTTGGGGCGGCCCTACTGCTCGTGCCATGTCTGTTTTAAATGTTGGTTCTGAAATTTTAGGTTATCTAGCACCTGGTATGGTTTTATCACTGCTTTACGTCATCTTCTTTGTAGCTAGAAGCATGGGTAAAAAAGAACGCAAACGTTTAGGTGTCACCGAATTATCAAACGAAGAAATATCCGAATTAATTACTGTTGACGATCCTGAAACCCTTAAAATTCGTCGTCCTCAAAATTTCTGGTTTAATGGTATTTTGACAATTGTCTTAATTGCTTGGCTGGTTGCAGGATCATTTATCCCAGCTATTGAAATGCCATCACTCTTCCTTTTTGCAGCTGGAACCTGTATTGCTTTGATGGTCAACTATCCTAACTTGAAAGATCAGTCAAAACGTATCGGTGAAAACGGCGGTGACGCTGTACAAGTTGTTATCTTGGTCTTTGCTGCAGGTATTTTCATGGGACTCTTCCAAGGTTCTGGTATGGCTGGTGCTCTGGCACAAAGCTTCACAACTCTTATTCCAAAGCAATTGGCTGGCTTCTGGGGCTTGGTTATTGCTCTTATTTCTGCACCAGGTACCTTCTTCCTTTCAAACGACGGATTCTACTACGGAATCATGCCCGTCTTGGCGGAAGCTGGTGCTAAATACGGATTTGACAATATGGCTATGGCCTTAGCTTCCTTGATGGGACAAGCCTTCCACTTATTGAGTCCGCTGGTTGCTTTCATTTACTTACTGCTTCGTTTGACAGGTTTGGACATGGGCGAATGGCAAAGAGAATCTGCTAAATACGCACTTGTTGTCTTTATTATCTTTATCGTAACCATTCTGCTTGTCGGACGTTTGCCATTTTTCATTCCACAATAAACAACAAGAGTCAGCTATAGACTTCTTGCAGCGCTTATACTCTTTTTAATCAAGGACTTGGAGCAGTGCGGCCCAAGTCCTTTTTATAAATATTATAAAAAGCTAAGCATTTTTATAATATTTTAGGTATAATGAAATTATCATTTTAAATATAGGGAGAATTCATGAATTCAGTTGTAAATGCTGTGAAAAATAATTTAGATTTATCGCAGAATGTTCCTTTGAAAATTGCTTTTTATGAAGCTTTACGAAAAACTATTATTCTTAGTGAAATCCCTGCTGGTTCTCGCATTAATGAAAAAGAGCTGGCAACAGCTCTTAATATCAGTAGGACACCGATTCGCTATGCACTAGGAGCCTTGGAAGAAGAAAAATTAGTTGAGCATATTCCCAAACGTGGCATTATTGTCCGCGGGATTTCTTTAAAGGACGCCATTGAAATTTTTGATATTCGCAAAGCTTTGGATACTTTGGCAGCAACCAAGGCCATGTATTTGATGACAGATGAGGACTTTGCAGACATGAAAAAGATTTTAACTGATTGCGAAGGATTCATCGAAGATGGAGACATCGAAATCATTTTAGATAATTTCAATCAATTTAATGATCTTATTTATCGCAAAAGCCAGATGCTGCGGCTGAGAGAAATTGTCACTGAGCTGCAAACTTATCTGAGATATTTCCGGGAAATATCTATTGCTTCTTTGGAGCGGCGCAAACGTGCATTGGCCGAACACTGGATCATTTACCGTGGTATGCGCAACAAAGATGTCGAGCAGATCACCCTTATTACACACGAACATTTAAATTCCTCCTTAGAGTTTATTTTGCAGCAAATGGAAAGCAAGCAAGATGAGCAGCACTGAAAAAAGTTTAGCTCCATTCAGTGATTTAGCTGTCAAGGCTCTCTTGTATGAGCTGGCCTTAACGCCCAAACCCGGACTGGTAGACCGCTATGATACAGGAGCTCATGATGACATGGACTTCTATACTTTTACAGACAGCATCATGGCTCTATCTCCTTATTTTCACTCTTACATTCAAATAGGATGGATTTATCATGAAGAACAGCCAGAAAAGCTCTTTCACCGGCTTAGAGAGCTAGGAATTCAGGCTGAATCTGCCATGTTTGCAGCAACTCATAATATTAACACCCACAAAGGGATTAACTTTTCATTTGCCCTACTGCTCGGTGCTACGGGTGCTTATTTGGCCAAACAGCCTCATCTGCTGCGAGAAAAAACGTTTTTCAGTTCTAAGGACAGTTTATCTGTTTGTCAGCTAGCTGGGCAAATGGCTCAAGGACTGGTAGAAAATGATTTAAGCCATTTGGAAAAGAAAACTAATCTGACACACGGCGAACGGCTTTTTCTTCAACATGGCATTAAAGGTCCTCGTGGAGAAGCCACTAGCGGCTATGCTTCGCTTACTCAAAAAGCCCTGCCGTTTTTAAGACAGGAACTGGCAAAAGGAAAAGATAGTCATACTATCCAGCTGCAGTTGCTGCTTTATCTGATGACTTTTGTGGAAGATGGCAATCTGATTCATCGCGGTGGAATTACAGCTTGGAAGGCGGTCAAACAGGAATCTAAGGCTCTCTTAGAAAATACTCCTTCTGAGGAACTTCTCAGTCAGATGTCTATTTACAACCAAAAACTGATTGAGCAGCACTTGAGTCCTGGGGGCTCTGCCGATTTACTTTCACTAACCTTCTACTTCGCTTTTTTAGAGAATCTTCTTTGAGTATCATAGCTCTACGGCCAGACCGTCTTTATCTTTTGTAAATCATAACAAACATGCTGGGGCGAAAACCTCAGCATGTTCTTAATTTTCTATTATCTTTTATTTGAATTCTTACAGCAAATGAACAATAAGCCTTACTAACATAGGCATAATAATAACAGTATACAGGGTACGGCTGATTTGAATTCCTGCAATTTTAGGCATATCGCCACCTAATTCTCCAGCAAGCAGAGAAATATCTGTTGCACCTGCTGGGGAGGAGGCAAAAAGAGCAGACTGCAAATCTAAAATACCTCTCTTGTACATAATAAAACCAAAGAAAGCATTGATAATCAAATAACTGGTCAGCAGCAAAATAATCGGTATGATTAGATGAACCAGTTCCATCAGGCTTTTTTGCGTGAAATTAATTCCGATTAAGGAACCAGCAAAGACCTGTGCGACATAACGAATAGCCTTCGTTAACTGCTCTGTGTTTTTTATGATTTTCAAAATACTGGAAAAAATAAGCGAAAAAATTAAAGCACCAACTGGAATACCCAGCCATAGTCCAATCAAACCGCCAATGCTGGCAACTACTAAAATCAAAGCATTGTTGGTCCATTCTTTTTTTAGCGAGCGCCTTTTTTCTCTGCTTTTCTTGTCTTTAAAAGCATGAGGTTCTATTGAACCTGAAGAAAGCGCTGCTTCCTGTTTACTGTCTTCGGGTGCAAAGTGTTTAGTGATAAAGGCTACCCACATAGGCAGGATAATCAAAATTCCTACCAGCCGGGCAGACTGCAGGGTCGCAACAATGTCCGATTGTGCCCCCATGTCAATACTCATAAGAGATACATCAACAATCCCTCCAGGCAGGCAGGACAAAAAAGCGGTTACAGCATCCATCTTAAAAAAAGCGATAAATACAAAACCTATCACTATCATGTTTACAGTGAAGAGCAACATGAGGCTGGCAATGGAGGCTGCTAGTTTCGGAAGGTTAAGAAAGTCCTTTTTTGAAACTTGCTGTCCAATGTAAGCACCGCTGACAATTTGAGCAAAAATTTTCAGCGAGCCTTCCATTTTCATTTCTCCGGTAATAATCGAAAAAACAGCTACAGCGACCATACTGCCAATCATAAAAGGGGCTGGCACCTGCAGCTTTTTTGCTGTTAAACCGCCCAAAAGGCCGATTAAAAGCGTAAACCCGATTTGTAAAATCATATTTTTTCCTTCTAACTTTCGCTGCCATCTAAAATTGAAAAAACAGCTCCTCCTTTTATTATGGCACATTTTAGGCTATTAAGAAAGTCCTTTTCTTGTTTTAAAAGTGTTTAAGATGCTCCTTTATATTTAAAAATAGTCCTATTAATGCTAAAATATAAGAAATATCAGCGCTTTATCAATTTTTTAACTCCCCCTTTCCCTTATTCTATCATGAAGGAGCCAAGCTATGTCAACCTATCCAATTTCAACAATTTATCCTGCTGATAAAAACAGTCTGCAAAAGATTGATTCTCTGCTGGAAGAAGAAGGCATTCAACGAGATACCAATTTGGATTATACCTGTGCCATGTTTGATGACAAGCTTAACATTATTGCAACAGGCAGCTGTTTCGGCAATACCCTTCGCTGTTTGAGTGTCAGCAGTCGCCACCAAGGCGAAGGTCTGCTCAATGAAATTGTTACCCATCTCATCAATGTTCAATTTGAACGCGGCAATACTCACATTTTTCTTTATACCAAACCGTGTACAGCAAAATTTTTTAGCGATTTAGGTTTTTATGAGATTAGCAAAGTTGCTAACCAAATTGTCTTTATGGAAAATAAGAAAAATGGTTTTGATAATTATCTTAAAAATCTTCAGTTTCCAAAACAAAAGTCTGCTTCTACTGCTGCTTTAGTTATCAATGCCAATCCCTTTACCTTAGGCCATCAGTATCTGGTTGAAAAAGCAGCGGCTGAAAATGAAATTTTGCATCTTTTTATGGTCAGTGAAGACAGCAGCCTGATTCCTTTTTCTGTTCGAAAACAACTGATTTTAGAAGGAACAGCTCATCTGTCTAATATTTGCTACCATGAAACCGGACCATATATCATCAGTAAATCAACGTTTCCAAGCTACTTCCAAAAAGATCAGGCTGCAGTTATTGAAAGTCAGGCTCGTATTGATTTAAATATTTTTACGCGCATTGCCCATCATCTAGGCATTCAAAAGCGTTATGTCGGTGAAGAACCAACAAGTCTGGTAACCGGTATTTACAATAAAATTATGCTAGAAGAATTGCCCAAACAAGACATTGATTGTCTGGTCATCCCTCGTAAAGGGTACTCAAAGGGTCCAATCAGCGCTTCAACTGTCCGACAGGCTCTCAAAGAAGGGAATATGGATATCTTAAAAGAGCTGCTTCCTCCAAGCAGTCTAAATTATTTTTTGAGCCCCCAAGCTCAGCCGCTCATTCACAAAATCCAAAAAGAGAGCAATGTCATTCACTATTAGTTAAAATAAACAAAAAAGAGACCCAAAGGCCAATTCTTAGCAAAGAATATCAACCTTTTGGTTTCTTTTTTAATTACGACAGGTTTCCTAAAATTCTGCTCTATTTTTGACCACCGGACGTTTAAAAAAGCTTTTTAGCATTCAAAACGTTTGAGTAAGCTTCACTTTCTCGTGATATAGACCTGAGTCCCTTCATCTATCTGACTGTCAATCTTAATCGCTAATTCAAGGCTGTCTAAGACTTTTTTGGCCATGTAAAGTCCCAATCCTGTAGCTTTTTGATGTTCATGTCCATTGTAACCCGTAAAACCTTCTTCAAAAAGTCTAGGAATATCTTCCTTTAGAATTCCCATTCCTGTATCTTCAATAAGCACTTGGTTTTCTTGAATAAGAATGGTGATATGACCGCCCTTTTTACTGTACTTTATCGCATTGTCCAGAATCTGTGAAAAGGCAAAACTCAGCCATTTTTTATCAGAATTAATCTCCCACTCACCCTCAATTGTCAAAGAAATATCCTTCTGTAAAAAGAAAACCTGATTTTTCTTGGCCAAATCAACCAGTATCTCACGAACCTGGCATTTTTCAAAACGGAAATCACTCTGATTCTGACTAAATTTGATGTAGTTTAAGAGCCGAGCCAAATCATTTTCCAGCCTTAAAAGCTGACTTTGAACATCGCCTTGTTTCAGCTGGTTGGTTTGTGCCATCAAAGAAATAGCAGAAATGGGCACTTTCATCTGATGCGACCACATTTTTATGAGCTGCTGTAGGTTCTCTTCCCGTGTCTTATAATTAAGTCTATCTTCAGCCTGTCTTTCCAAGAGCTTTTCGAGCGCCGCTTTATAAGCCAAATCACTGGGAGCCTGTAAAAAATCCAAATTTTTCAGCTCTCTGACATTGATAAAATGCTGCAGAGTCCTTATTTTTTGATAAAATTTCCAGTACCAATACAGACTGATGATAATTAAAATAGTCCCATTAAAAATAAGGCTGCTGATAAAGTAAGAGAGCGGCAGATGATAGAGATAAAAGGTCAGCAAAAAAATCAAGCTAAGCAGCACATACATCATATACCAGCGACTGTATTCTTTTAAATAAGCTCTGATCATTTGATTAGGTACCCCACTCCTCTGACTGTATGAATTTTATCAAAATCCAAGGCCAGCACCTTTTTGCGTAGTCTGGTCATATTGACACTGAGCGTGTTTTGATCGATGAATTCTTCACCTTCCCACAGCTTATTGAGAAGCGCTTCTTTGGTGACTACTTCTCCTTTGTAATCAATCAGCAAGGAGAGAATCTTGGTTTCTGTTGGTGTTAGCTGAATTTTTTGATTTGTTTCTGTATTGGAAAAAACTCCGTCCAAAGTCAGCTCGAAGTTCCCAATTTGATGGCTCTGCTTAGTGAATTCATTAGCCCGGCGCAAAAATGCAGCGATTTTGGCATCTAATATGGGCAACGAAAAAGGCTTGTTCAAAAAATCGTCACCGCCCATGTTCATGGCCATTACGGCATTCATTTCATCATCAGCGCTGGATATGAAAATAATAGGCATAGTCAGCAGATTCTTTCTGATTTCAGTTGTCCAGTAAAAACCATTAAAATAGGGCAGGGTGATATCCATCAGCACTAAATCGGGTTTAAACTCGGTGATTTCCTGCAAAATAGCTCTAAAATTATCAACACTTTTGACATAGTACTGCTGACCTAAATGGCTCTTCAGCAAATCGACAATGGTAGTATCGTCTTCAACAATATAAATCTTCTCTTGCTTTTTCATAATTTTATTCTACCAAAAAAGCGGCGAAAAATCGCCACTTGTCTTATCTTTCGATTAATTTGTAATAAGTTCTGCTTGTCAGTTTGTAGATAATAAAGTAAATAATCAAGATTCCAACTACAGTCAAACCACTAACTGTGTAGATGAATTTATCACCCTGAACTCCCAAAATCAAGAGTAACTTTTTCAAAATTGGCAAAGCAAAGGCAAAATGGATAATCGCCATTAGTAAAGGCATGAAGAAAACGAGGATAATTTGTGAATTAATGGTTTTTTTGACTTGCTGCAAGCTCATACCAACTTCTTGTAAGATCCTATAAGACTGCTTGTCTTGGGTTCCTTCTGACAACTGTTTATAATAAATGATTAAGGCAGCTCCAAGCAAGAAAGCAATTCCTAACAGAAAACCTGTAAAGAGGAAACCGCCAGTCATTTTCAATCCTTCCATGCGATAGCTAGCAGCAGTTGTGTAACGGGCAAGCCTACCATTATTATCGCTATAGAGGATTCCATCATTAGCCTGGCTGATTTTATTTAAAACCTGTTTTTCTTTCTTGGTTAAATTAGCAAAAGCTAGAAATGTATAAGTTCGATCATATTTTGATGCATCATCATAAGGTTTACGCATAGCTTCCATAGTAGCATCATCTGGCACAATTAAAATACCTGCAGGTACTGCTGAATTAGCAATTACCATATTTTTGATCGACTTGATACGATAGACATTCTTGTAGGTTTGACCAAACCAAGTTAAGGTTTTAAAAGGCTTAATAGTAATATTTTGGTCATAACTATAAAAAGCTACTTCTCCTCTTGATAATTGAGGAACTTTATTGCCTAGGGCGCGAAAATCATCTTGCGTCAAGATTTCCATTGTACCAGCGTTCCTGTTTTTAAAGAGAAATCTATCAGATACAATGGACTTATTAAGGACTAAGTTTTTCTTTTGTGTAAAAATTACAGAATAGTTTGAATCAAGATAAGTTGAAAACTTTGCCTTACTATCATAGCCCGCTTTTTTCAGTGGTTCTAGAGCATATTTTTGCAAAATTTCTTCAGCCTGTTGACGATTACTAATCCTCTGCAATTCAATTTGAGAATTTTTGGGATAGGTCATTTTGACTAGATTTTCATTGCTCGTATAGAGGGCTACTGTCGAAAAGATAGTGACAAAAGCCATAATAGCTAGCAAGGTGATATTAGCTAAGCCAACAGCATTCTGCTTCATGCGGAAAATCATCTGTGAAGTTGTTACAAAATGCTCAGGTTTATAAAAATATGATTTATTTTTACGACGGTGTTTCAAATACCAGGTAATGAAACTGATATAAAAGAGATAAGTTCCTAAAATAACTGCCAGAATGGCTTGGAAAAAGCGTGTAGTACCGGATATAGAATTGACGCTGCCAGAGGTGACAGATAAATAATAGCCATAGCCAATCGCTAAGATTCCAACAAAAGCTAAAATGAAATTTCCTTTTGGCTCACGTTCCCCTTGGCTTTGATTGCTAAAGAGGTTAAGAGCTGATGTTCGACTGATTCTGATAATATTAACCAGCTCTAAAATTAAGAAAATAGCAGCGAAAAGAATAGTATTAATAATAAATGCCACTAGCGTTAATTTGAAATGCAATTCTTTATAACGAATGATATTGACAAAAATCAAATAGAAAAAATTAGAGAAAACAGCACTTAAAAGAGAACCTAGGATAATTGTCACTAAATAAGCAACTATCAGCTCCAGTGTGGATACCCAGATGATGTGCTTTTTGTTCATTCCTAAAATATTGTATAGACCAAACTCCTTATTGCGCTGTTTAAGCAGAAAATTATAGCTATAAAGACAAAGAATAGTCGCCAAAATATCAAGAACGATGGTAGCTAAACCTAATGCATAGACTCCTGAGCCCATAAACTTGGCTGACGGACTGGCTATAAGGAGTATTGTAATAGTGCTGAAGATAAAAGTTGTTACACTGACTAGAAAAAAAGGAGCGAAATGTTTAAAAGACTGCTTTATATTATTAATAGCAAGTTTTAAATAGAACATTCTACTCACCTCCTAGAAGAGCTGACATGGTCAGTGAGATATCCTTGCTGAATTCCTGATTGTCTTTATTGCCCTTATAAATTTGATGGAAGATACGACCATCCTTGATAAAAAGAACGCGTTTAGCATGGCTGGCTGCGTTAGCGGAGTGAGTAACCATAAGAATAGTTTGATTGTCAGCATTAATGGCTTCAAATAAATTCAGCAAGTCCTCCGAATTACGGTAATCAAGAGCTGCTGTGGGCTCATCTGCCAAAAGAATTTGAGGATTTGTAATTAGACTTCGGGCGATAGCAACACGTTGCTTTTGCCCGCCAGAAAGCTCAAAGGGGCGTTTTTCTAATAAATCCTGAATTCTCAGCTTAGCAGCAATACGCTGCAGGCGCTGCTCCATTTCCTTGTAGCTCTTACGATCCAGAACAAGCGGCAAAAATATATTATCCTTGACAGATAATGTATCTAGCAGATTAAACTCTTGGAAAACAAAGCCTAAATTTTTCAGACGAAAACCGGCTAATTCACCTTCCTTGATTTTAGTGATGTCCTTGCCGTTTAAGATAACCGTTCCGTTTGTCGGTTTTTCCAAGGTCGCTAAGATATTCAGCAAGGTCGTCTTACCTGAACCCGATTCTCCCATAATGGCAATAAATTCACCGTTATCAACTTTAAAATCAACATCCTGCAAGGCGCGTGTTTCTTCTTTGGAAAAGCGCGTGCGAAAGATTTTCTCTAAATGATTAATTTCTAAAAACATACGATCTCCTTTTCTCATTATACCTTAATTCATTTGGAAGGTCACTTCCTTTAGGTACTTTCATTCTATATCAAAAAAGACACCCAAGACTTACACTTGGATGTCTTATTCTTACAGAATTGTAAGTTTAACCAGAATTACCTGATAAAACAAGCTCTTAGCACTTCTGCTCATTTCTTAAAAGAAAGGACGGAAGAAATCGTAGAGATTGCCAAAGGGATTGTAACCGCGGTTAAGTCGATATTGGTGACGGAAACTATCTCTATGCCGTGAATGACCTCCATGGCGATATTGATAGTTGCCATCGAAATAAAGTCTGCGACCATGAATATTATTCCAACCAGTTACCGCATAACCGTTATTATCGAAATAATAAAGTTTGCCATCAGAAGTTCTCACATAACGGTTTCGAACTTGTTCGCCTGAATTAGCATCGTAATAGCTCAAACGTCCATAGCGGTCAGTGATAAATTCACCTTTAGCTTGCACACCGTTAGATTTGAAGTACAGGCGTTGGCCGTTAATGGTTTTAGCACCAGTTACTGCTGTACCGTTACGGTCAAAGTAGAACCATTGACCTTGAGAATTGCGGACAAAACGGCTGCGAACTTGTTCACCTGAATTAATATCATAGTAGCTCAAGCGACCATAGCGATCAGTGATAAATTCACCTTTAGCTTGCACACCATTAGATTTGAAGTACAGGCGTTGACCGTTAATTGTTTTAGCGCCAGTTACTGCTGTACCGTTACGGTCAAAGTAGAACCATTGACCACGAGTGTTGCGGACAAAACGGTTGCGGATTTGTTCGCCTGAATTAGCATCGTAATAACTCAAACGTCCATAGCGGTCAGTGATAAATTCACCTTTAGCTTGTACACCATTAGATTTGAAGTACAAACGTTGACCGTTAATTGTTTTAGCACCGATTACTGCTACGCCATCATTACCAAAATAGAACCATTGATTTTGTGAATTTCTAACGAAACGGTTAGTAATTTGGTTACCAGAATTTTTATCAAAGTATCTTAATTGACCGTTCTTATCTTTTACAAAATCACCTTTAACTTGGAAGCCAGAAGCGTCAAAGTATTGAACAAAACCATCAACGGTCGTCAAGCCAACTGCCATAACACCGTCTTTAAAGTGGCGCCATTGCTGACCAAAGAGATGGTAGCCATTTTCATAACGTTTGCCATCGTTACCGTAGTAAGACAAAACATTATTTCCATTGTCATAGATAGCATTTCTCAATTGCACACCGTTTGGCAGGAAGTAATAATTATTACCATCAATAACTTGAATGCCAGTTACCATATAACCATTAGCATCAAAGTAATACCATTTATCACCTTCGCTGATGAAGGTAGCTTTAGCCTGATTGCCGCTGGTTGAATAATAAGCATATCCTTTACCATCATAAACAAAACCGCTTTGGCTTGCTTGGTTCAGCAATTGTTTTGGCAGGAAGAAATTATCCTTAGAAAGGTTAAAGTAAGAGTTGGTTGCTTGATCTTTCAAGACATAGCCAGCACCACGTCCAAGAATATTGGTTCCGTTGAAATACTTAGCAGACCATTGTTTAATCTTAACAGATGGATCTATAGGAAGACCAGTTGAAATTTGTTTTCTTGTAAAGAGTTCTGGGTACTTAGCTTGTAATTCTGCTAAGAATTCACCACCGTATTTAGCTTGTTGGTCTTTTCCTGAGCTCTTAGTATCAACAACATAAAGACTGTTTTTAATTTGAGATCCAGTAATAGGTTTACCGTATTTATCAACACGTGTTACTGTAACAACTTCTTTTTCAGGGAAAGTGTACATTTGGTCTGGAACCCAGTCAGCCATAACTTTGATTCCCTTGCTATGAAGTGCTTTAATAGCTTTCACAAGATCATCAGCAGTTCCGTATTTATTAGCTTTTGAAATACCTAAATCGTAACGATCAATGAAGGCATAACCATTTTGGATAACAGAGTCAAGGAAAGTACCGTCATCTGATGATACATATTGAGGAGCCATTTCAAAGTCAGTAATACCCCACTCCACAAATTTATCAACATTTTTGGCGATGACAACATTGGTATATTCTTCTTTTGTCGTTGCAAATGCTTGGAAGTTTGAGAATCCTTCAAACATAACACGAGAATCAAGAGCTGCATTTTGGTGGATAGCTTTGCCATCTGCAGCTTTTACTTCACTTGCAGCTGTACGAACATCCTGATTAGCTGCTGCTCCTACAGGTACCCAGACTGACAGATATCCAGAAACTTGCGGATTAGCATATCCTTTGATTTCACTTGCAGTGAAAATTAATTCTCCATTAGCATTTGTGTAACGGACAAATGCAGTGGCCGCAGCATCTGAATTATAAGTTGCTACACCATCTTTTGTAGTTAAGATTAATGGACGATAAGCTTGGTTTTTGTGAGCAGCACCCATGTTGATTACAAGACGCTCACCTTGGTTAAGTTTTAAGTTTGGATTGTTGGCCTCAATGACCGCAACACCAGAAAGACGAGTTGTCGCATCACCGAGATCAGTGGCTTTCATTGCTCCCTTACCATAACGAACAGAAGTCAAAACAGTTTGATTCCATTCTGTACGATCTGTATTGGCAAGGTAGTTAACTTTCATGCTTTGACCACCGGCAACATATTTAATACGTGCTTTCAAGAGACTTTCGATAGCATCGTAATTAATCGTCTTGTTAGCCATGTATTGACCATCATCAGTGAACATGTCTCCATAATAGATACGAGGAACACTTGATTTATTAGTCAGCATCAAAGCGTAGGCAAGCGCAGTATTATAATGCGTGTATTTCTTATTTGTCGCTTTCAAATCTGCATTGTAGATTTTGAAGGCTTTTTCGATTTCATCCATTGTGAAAGAATAACCGAAGGAATTTGGATTGATTTCTGCTTTGATGATGTCGCGAATCAAATCCTGAACTTCACTATCGTGTGCACGAATGAATGAATAAGAAGGAATTGTTGCTGTTTCAGCACTGTCTTCTGAACGGTTAACCAAGCTGTTTGTTACCAATGGTTCAAGTCCTGAACGTTGATTCAAAGGTTTGGTCAAAGACCACAGCATTGATAAACGGAATTTATTATCCATATTAATCATGTTGTCGCCATCATCATGAAGATATGGAGTATCGTTATCAGACCAAGCTTCTAAAATAGAAAGATGATCGTTAGCTGTCTTATCATTTTTATCAATTCCTTTTACTTTTCTAAGGTAATCCCCAGCAATTTGTAAAAGGTCAGCATCAACGTTATCAACCGCATCAACACGGATTGAGTCAAAGTTGGCGTCAGGATCATTAGCATAGATCGTACCGAAGTTCAATAAGAAATGCAGCCAGTTCAATTGTTCTGCTTGAACAACTGGGTTTGAATTATCAACGTCGTTAGCAAGCAAGAGTTCGTATCCACCAATTGATTTATCATCTTGATAACGTGGGTCATGTTTACCAGTTTGGTTAGTTGGTGTGCGGTTAAGAATACGATAAGCTGAATTAGCATGAGGTGTTAACTTGCTGTCATTGGCATAAAGCAAAGCACCATTTTGCAAATGGTCATCATATGGTTTTTCACTGTCGCTGTTCCAAGCTGACTGTGTCTTAACAAAAGCAGAAATTGTTTTACGCAACCAGTTTGTATTTTGTGTGACAGAAATTTTTTCTTCAATTTTAGCCTGCACCATTTGTGCTGCTAAGTTCAATTCGGCTTGGCTAGCTGATGTACTGTAGGTTTTATCAAGCCCAAGCTGGCTGTTCATATAATTAACATACTGACGTTGCACTTCCTTATTTGGCCACCAGCTCATCAGAAGCGGACGGAAATCGTCTTTAGTTGATTCAGTCCAAGTCTTTCCATCTTTTAATATATATTTAGGACGGTACCAAGATTCAGCAGTCAAATAATTATCAATTTGTTCAAAGTTTTCAGCTGCAGTACTGTACACCTGATTGTACTTAGCAAAAGAATTTTTGTCAGTTTTTGAAGAATCTGTATTAACGTTGACACTTGATGTATCTGTGTATGCACCAGTTTCATCGAAATACAAGGTTCTTCCATTGACAACTAGAGTATAGTTCTTTCGAACAGAGCCATCAGCATTATAATAGTAATATTTACCATTAACTTTCTTGACATTAGTCAAGCCTTCAAGAACTGCAATATCAGCAGAATTATCTACTGTTTGAGCTTGGCTGCTGGCAGTTGTCGTTGTTGTTTCAACAGCGCTTGTTTGTGCTGCAGCTGTTCGATTTTGTTGTGCTGCTGTTTGAGCTGTTGTTGCCTGTGTTGTTGCGTTTGTCGCCTTAGTTTGGTGTTCAGCCGGAGTTACAAGACTGCTAGCTGCTGTTGTTTCTTCAGTCGAACTCGCAACTTCTTGTTGAGTCGTAACGTTATCATTTGCTGTTACAACAGATACCTCTGCAGTAGTAACAACACTAGCATTGGAATCATTAGAAAATGGAACCTTAGCCTCAGTAGAATCCGCTTTGGCCAAACCACCTGAAAGTGTAGTTAAAGTCATCATAGCAGATGCTACAGAAACTGTTACCCATCTTTTTTTAACTTTGCGTAGTTTATAACGCACTTTCTTGTCCATAGGAACCTCCAAAATTTAAAATGTTTTGTTCACAAAACTGTATTAGTGTAACATTTTTCTAATTAAAAAGCAATTATTATTAAATAATCTTAAAAAATGTAAACGTTTTTCAAATTTTTGAAAAGTTTTCTCAGATTAAGAAAAAATCAGACAAAATATTTGACAAAAATCAGTAATTAAGCTTTATCCAAAGCGTTTTTTCGCAAATATAATAAGGACTGAAAACAGCTTGAAAAAATCATTTTATAAGTGAAAATAAAGTCCGAAAAAAATACACAAAAAAAACAATCTGACTCCCAAATTTAGAATCAGATTGCTATCAATGTATGGTAATGCATCTTTAATTTAGCTAAAAAATGATTACTATTCCTTTTAAAAATTCACAAGTACCTCACCTTAAACATCGATAAAATCAGTTAAAACCTGCAGTGAACGCTGCGCAATTTTTTCATAACGTTCTTTTTTGTCGCGGATACGCGATCCCTCAAGCTCTTGGATAATACCGAAGTTGATATTCATTGGTTGGAAATGTTTGCTTTCAGTATGAGTGATGTAATGCGGCAGGGCACCGATAGCTGTTGTCTGAGGAAAAATCACAGGTTCCTTACCCTTGAAACGACGGACAGCATTGATGCCAGCGACAAGTCCTGAAGCAGCTGATTCTACATAACCCTCTACTCCTGTCATCTGACCAGCAAAGAAAAGATTAGGATTCTTTCGAGTCGCAAAAGTCGGCCTAAGAAGATTCGGCGAATCCATGTAAGAATTACGATGCATAACTCCATAGCGGACAAATTCTGCCTTTTCAAGACCTGGAATCATTTGGAAGACACGCTTTTGCTCTCCCCATTTAAGATGCGTCTGAAAACCAACAATATTATAGAGACTTCCTGCAGCATTATCCTGCCGCAGCTGTACAACGGCATAAGGCGTCTTATAATCGCCATCTCGCGGTCCTTTATAGTCTTCGGGGTATTCCAAACCAACTGGCTTCATAGGCCCATAGAGCATGGTTTTGATGCCGCGTTTAGCCATGACTTCGATTGGCATGCAGCCTTCAAAATATTTTTCTTTTTCAAATGAATTAAGCGGAGCTTCTTCGGCATTTATCAACGCTTCATAAAAAGCCATGAATTCTTCCTTGGTCATAGGACAATTAAGATAAGCAGCTTGACCTTTGTCATAGCGTGATTTAAGGTAAACCTTACTCATATCAATAGAAGCTTTGTCAACAATCGGTGCAGCCGCGTCGTAGAAATAAAAACCATCACCACCATTTAATTCATGGATTTTAGCTGCTAAGGTGTCCGAAGTCAAGGGGCCAGTTGCAATGACTGTAATAGCATTTTCAGGAATTTTAGTAGCTTCATCACGGATGACTTCAATCAAGGAATGATTTTCAATTTCAGCTGTTACTGCCTCAGCGTAGCCCTCACGGTCAACTGCCATAGCGCCGCCAGCAGGCACACGATAAGCTTCACCAGCTTTCATAATTAGCGAATCCAAGCGGCGCATTTCTTCTTTAAGAAGGCCAACTGCATTGGTTAAACTGTCACCACGGAATGAATTTGAACAGACCAATTCTGCAAAATTACTTGTCTTATGCTGCGGTGTCGACTTAACACCGCGCATTTCGTAAAGTTTAACAGGAATACCACGTTTGGCAATCTGATAAGCTGCCTCAGAACCGGCCAAACCAGCTCCGATGACATTGATATAAGACTGAGACATTTATCTACTTCTCCCACAAATCTTTCTATATAAGATAATAAATTAATAATATCTTTGATTAATGCTTTATATGAAATTAATAATCAAAGAGAGATGAACCAGCAAATTCAACTATTGTTATGTGAACGGATTTTCTAATTTTTGCTGATACTCATCCATTATACCTTAATTTGCGAGATTCTCAAATCAAGAAAATTTCTTTAAACAAAAAAAGTTTACATAATTATTCTTATGCAAACTTCCGCTTTTTATATATCCTATTTGACAACTTTTTCTTTATAGTCACAATTCTCACTGCTGCAGATAACCTGTTTTCCACCGCCACGAACTTTTTTCTCAACCAAGAAATCTCCCGATTTAGGGCAATCCCGTCCGATTGGTTTATCCCATGATGTAAAATCACAATCAGGATAGCGGTCACAACCATAGAAAATACGATTACGCTTAGTTTTTCGTTCAATCACTTGACCCTTTTTACAAAGTGGACAGATAACTCCAATTTCTTTTGTAATAGCCTTAGTATTGTGGCAATCTGGGAAATTGCTGCAAGCATAGAATTTGCCGTAGCGCCCCAATTTAATAACCATAGGATGACCGCAAACATCACAATCAAAACCAGCAGGTTCATCCTTGATTTGAATTTTTTCCATCTGATCTTCTGCTTTACTTACCTCTTTTTCAAAAGGTTTGTAGAATTGATCAATAACTTTTTGCCATTCTTCCTTGCCAACTTCAACTTCGTCTAATTTACCTTCCATTTCAGCGGTAAACTTCACATCAACAATATCAGGGAAAAATTCCACAATTAAGGAATTTACAATCTCACCAAGTTCTGTAGGTTCAAAGCGTTTAGCCGCTAACCGTACATAATAACGCTTTTGAATCGTCTCAAGAGTTGGTGCATAAGTTGATGGACGGCCAACACCGTTTTCCTCCAAAGTCTTGATAAGCGTTGCTTCAGAATAACGGGCAGGCGGCTGAGTGAAATGTTGCTCAGGATTGGTAGAAACTTTTTTAACAGAGTCCCCTTCTGCCATATCAGGGAGCATTTTATTTTTATCAGAATCATTGTAGACAGCCAGATAACCATCAAATTTTATTTGACTACCGTTAGCTGTAAAACGAACACCGTTTTGCTCTAAGTTAACCTTCATTGTATCAAAGACAGCTGCTGTCATTTGACTGGCAACAAATCGATTCCAAATCAGTGTATAAAGCTTCAGCTGATCCTTATCTAAATATTTAGCAATAGATTCAGGTGTCTGATTGACATTAGAAGGTCTGATAGCCTCGTGGGCATCTTGCGCTCCAGAAGCATTTCTCACACGATTGCCGTGTTTGGCATACTTATCTCCAAAACGCTCTAAAATAAAGTTTGCAGCATCATTTTGAGCTACAGGGCTGATTCTGGTCGAATCTGTACGCATATAAGTAATCAAACCTTGCTGGCCGCTAGAACCCAGCTTGATTCCTTCATAAAGCTGCTGAGCCACCATCATTGTTTTACGAGTTCTAAAGTTAATCTTATTGGCAGCATCTTGCTGCAAGGATGAAGTGGTATAAGGGAGCGGTGCATTGCGCTTACGCTCCTTCTTTTCTACTTTATTGACAAGAAAATCATCGCTCTTAATACGTGCCAATACTTCTTTGACATCTGTATTATTTTTTAGTTTAACTTTTTTACCATCAAGCCCGTAAAAACTAGCTTGAAATTTCTTGCTCCCTTTTTTGAAGAAGCCATCAATAGTCCAATATTCTTCTGGTTTAAAAGCCTTAATTTCATTTTCACGGTCAATAATAAGCTTTAAAGCAACAGATTGAACACGGCCTGCTGAAAGTCCTTTTTTAACTTTTTTCCATAAGATAGGCGAAATCGAATAACCAACAATTCTATCTAAGACGCGGCGCGCTTGCTGAGCATCAACAAGATTCATGTCAATCTGACGCGGTTCAACAAAAGCATTTTTTACAGCATCTTTGGTGATTTCATTGAAAACAACACGGTTCTTTCCTTTAGGATCTAATTCTAAAATATGTGCTAAATGCCAAGAAATCGCTTCTCCTTCACGGTCCGGGTCACTAGCTAAAAAAACTTGTTTGGCATTTTTAGCTTCTTTTTTCAAAGAATTAATTAGAGGACCTTTGCCGCGAATATTGATATATTGAGGCTCGTAATTGTTGTCAAAATCAATAGACATGCTTGACTTTTTCAAATCACGAATATGACCTACTGAAGCAACAACCTTATATGAACGTCCAAGATACTTTTCAATCGTCTTTGCCTTAGCAGGAGACTCAACGATGACTAAATTTTTCTTAGGTGCTGTTCGTTTTTTGCTTGTTTTCTTAGTTTTTTCTATCGTTTTGCTTGCCAATATTCTATACTTCCTATAAGATATAAACTTCTAGAATAATATATCATTTTTAGAATACTGTCAAGAACAAACTTTTAGGAAAGCTAATTTTT
>NZ_BCLE01000047.1 GCF_001431045.1 Streptococcus orisasini | reverse complement strand
GTAGATCAAGGCTTTTTCTATACTCCGAAATGTATTTTCAATACATTTAAACTGCTGTGTAATGCCTTTGACAGTAAAATGATCAAAGGGATCCCTGATAAGGAACTGAACTAATAGTTCTCTGTGCTGTTAGTTTAAGATACCTGTATGTGCGATGTTGAAATTTTTTAATAAAGTGTTCAAAAATCGAATTTACCTACTAGTTATTACTTTTACGCATTAGAATATATAAAATATTTTTAAAAGATAGCTAATTCAGCTTATCCTTACAGCGTGTGAAAGATGATATTCCTCCTTATCCTCTTTTGGCCATTTTTTCTTACAATAAGTGATCCAAATAGTGGTCAAAAGCCATACAGAGGTTATATTTTTTCCTTCTTAAACTCATCTCTTTCACAACATCTGGTTTTTGAGAACGGCTAAGCACAATTTATCCAGCATATTTAAGTTAAATGCGGCATCTTCTCGAAAGAAAAACTGTGCCAATCAGGCTCTCTATCTACCAATGGCTTCGCACATAAGCATTAAATTCTTTATCACTAACTTGGCAAGTCAAGATAAAGTAACGATTGTCTTCACTTTTCTTACCGTTCTTATTAATCTGGATACGAGCTCTTTCTATACACTGAACATGCTCCCATTCAGGGTGTTCGTGACACAGCCAACGGGTATCATGAATGACTTCGTAGTGTCTGTTTTCAATCTGACCATAGGCTCTTTTGACTGTCTTATAGCTATCGTCTGCCTACTTCTTGATAATCTCGTTGGCGATGGCTTTCTGAGAGCTTATAGCATTAATACTAATGAGGCAACCTTTTACTGACAGGTAATCTAATAAATCTGGTATCGCTGTGATTTCATTACCCTTTTCATCAGTTGTTACTCGATCATAGCAGATGCCCAAGTATGTCGCATAAGCAGAGACAACAGGTAAGGTTTTTTTGGCATGCTTGTCATTGCCTTTTATCGTCTTGTCATCAAAAGCCAGCAGATGTTTGGCAAAGGTTGGGAATGTTTTAACAGTGTTTGATTTTCCGATTATTCCAATTATTACGCACCGCAATCAGAAAATTAAGGATTTCAGCCATTCAAAACACCTCCTAAGTCTATTATACTTAAGAGGAGAGTTTGTGCTTGTGAACTTGTTTTCTGACAACATCTTTTCTTCATGTGTTTGTCGTGAAAGAATGACTTTTACCTCGTCAACCGTTTTGAATTGTGATAAAATAAGAGTAGTAATTGCGAGGAATTGATATGTCAGAAATGTTCGAAAAGTTGATGGATCAGATTGAAATGCCGCTTGAAATGAAAACTTCAAGGGCTTTTTCGTCTGCCGATATCGTGGAAGTGAAGGTTTGGCCTGAAAGCCGGGTCTGGGATTTTCACTTTTCTTTCGATGCTATCTTGCCGATTGATCTCTATAAAGAACTATCGAGCCGTCTTGTTTCTAGCTTTGAAAAGGCTGATATTAAAGCTATTTTTGACATTGAAGTGAAAAATCCTGAGTTTTCTGATGAGCTTTTGCAGGCTTATTACCGGGAAGCTTTTGAACAACCTTCTTGCAACAGTGCTAGTTTTAAGAGCTCTTTTGCCCATTTAGAAGTCTCTTATGATGGGGATAAGGTGCTTATTGCCGCACCGCAGTTTGTTAATAATGATCATTTTCGCCAGAATCATTTGCCTAAACTTGAAGAACAATTTGAACACTTTGGTTTTGGTCAGTTAAAATTTGATATTATTTCTGATCAGGCAATGACTGAGGAACTTAAGACGCATTTTGAGGCTTCTCGGGAGCAGCAGCTTCAAAAGGCGACTCAGGAGGCTCTGCAGGTGCAGAAATCTTTGGAAGCGTCTATGCCGCCTGCTGAAGAGGCTCCTAAACCTGCTTATGATTTTAAAGAACGTATCAAAGAGCGGCAACAGGCTTTTGAAAAAGCTGATATTACGCCCATGGTTGAAATTGAAACAGAAGAAAATCGCATTACTTTTGAAGGCATGGTTTTTGATGTTGAGCGCAAGACAACAAGGACTGGCCGTCATATCATTAATTTTAAAATGACTGATTACACTTCTAGTTTTCCTATGCAAAAGTGGGCGAAAGATGATGAAGAGCTTAAAAAATATGACATGATTACCAAAGGATCTTGGTTGCGGGTACGCGGGAATATTGAAAATAATCCCTTTACTAAGGCTTTGACCATGAATGTGCAGAATGTTAAAACCATTGTCCATCAGGAGCGAAAAGACTTAATGCCTGAGGGAGAAAAACGTGTTGAGTTTCATGCCCATACAAACATGTCAACCATGGATGCCCTACCAACTGTTGAGCAGCTAGTGGCCAAGGCTGCCCAGTTTGGCCATCCTGCTGTGGCTATTACTGACCATGCTAATGTGCAGAGTTTTCCCCATGGCTATCATGCAGGTAAGAAAAATGGCATCAAGGTTTTGTTTGGTCTAGAGGCAAATCTTGTTGAAGACCGTGTGCCAATTACTTATAATGAAATTGATCTGGATATGAATGAGGCGACCTATGTTGTTTTTGACGTAGAAACAACAGGCCTCTCAGCTGTCAATAATGATTTGATCCAAATTGCTGCTTCTAAAATGTATAAGGGAAACATTGTTGAACAGTTTGATGAATTTATCGATCCTGGCTATCCTCTCAGCCAATTTACAACTGACTTAACAGGGATTACTAATCAGCATATTAAAGGGTCAAAACCTTTGCTGCAAGTTTTACAAGAATTTCAAGACTTTTGCCAGAATACGGTTTTGGTTGCCCACAATGCGACTTTTGACGTTGGCTTTATGAATGCTAACTATGAGCGTAATGGTCTGCCAACAATTACGCAGCCTGTTATTGATACATTGGAATTTGCCCGTAATCTTTATCCTGAATACAAGCGCCATGGTTTAGGCCCTTTGACAAAACGTTTTCAGGTTTCTTTGGAACACCATCACATGGCCAATTATGATGCGGAGGCAACAGGACGCCTATTATTCATCTTTCTTCAAGAAGCTAAAGAAAAACACGGTGTTACTAATCTCTTAGACTTAAATACTAAGATTGTTGATGATGACTCTTATAAAAAGGCTCGCGTTAAACATGCTACGATTTATGTACTCAATCAAAAGGGCTTGAAAAATCTTTTTAAATTAGTCAGTTTATCCCATGTAACCTACTTTGCTGGTGTGGCCAGAATACCGAGAACTGTGCTTGATAAGCATCGTGAAGGTTTGCTGTTGGGGACAGCCTGCTCTGACGGTGAAGTTTTTGATGCGGTCTTGTCAAATGGCATTGATGCGGCTGTCGAAGCAGCTAAATACTATGATTTTATTGAGGTCATGCCGCCTGCCCTCTATGAGCCCCTTTTGGCTCGTGAATTGGTTAAAGATGAGGCGGGAATTCAGCAGATTATTAAGGATCTGATTGAAGTTGGAAGGCGTTTGAACAAACCGGTTTTGGCAACAGGTGATGTCCATTATTTGGAACCAGAAGACAGCATCTACCGTGAGATTATCGTCAGAAGTCTGGGGCAGGGAGCTATGATCAACCGTCCGATTGGTCGTGGTGAGGAT
Source organism: Streptococcus orisasini (assembly GCF_001431045.1). GTDB lineage: Bacteria > Bacillota > Bacilli > Lactobacillales > Streptococcaceae > Streptococcus > Streptococcus orisasini. Next base: position 27,169 of record NZ_BCLE01000047.1, on the reverse strand, counting down.
GCCCAGCCTGCTCCTTTGCCTGAGGCACATTTTCGAACAACTAATGAAATGCTGGATGATTTTGCCTTTTTGGGTGAAGAGCTGGCGCGCGAGATTGTCATAAAAAATCCTAACGATATGCTGGAGCGCTTTGAGGATGTTGAGGTTGTTAAAGGAGATCTTTACACTCCATTTATTGAGAATGCCGAAGAAAAGGTCGCTGAAATGACCTATGAAAAGGCTTTTGAAATTTATGGCAATCCTCTGCCTGATATTATTGATCTGCGTATTGAAAAGGAACTGACTTCAATTTTGGGGAACGGCTTTGCGGTGATTTATCTAGCTTCGCAGATGCTGGTAAATCGTTCCAATAAGCGTGGTTATTTGGTTGGTTCACGGGGGTCTGTCGGATCCAGCTTTGTAGCAACCATGATTGGGATTACAGAGGTTAATCCGATGCCACCCCATTATGTCTGCCCCAATTGCAAGCACTCAGAATTTATTACAGATGGTTCTGTTGGCTCTGGCTATGACTTGCCGGATAAGAATTGTTCTGAATGTGGTCATAAATATCAAAAAGACGGTCAGGATATTCCTTTTGAGACCTTCTTAGGCTTTGATGGGGATAAGGTTCCCGATATTGATTTGAACTTCTCTGGTGATGATCAGCCTAGCGCCCACTTGGATGTCCGCGATATTTTTGGTGAAGAATACGCCTTTCGTGCGGGTACTGTAGGTACTGTTGCCGATAGGACAGCTTATGGCTTTGTTAAGGGTTATGAGCGGGATTACGGAAAATTTTACCGCGATGCTGAAGTGGACAGATTGGCCCAGGGTTCAGCCGGTGTGAAACGGACCACTGGTCAGCACCCAGGGGGAATCGTTGTTATTCCTAATTATATGGATGTTTATGATTTTACACCTGTGCAGTATCCAGCTGATGATTTGACTGCTGAATGGCAGACAACCCACTTTAACTTCCATGATATTGATGAAAATGTCCTTAAACTTGATGTACTGGGACATGATGATCCAACCATGATTCGGAAGTTACAGGATTTGTCGGGTATTGACCCTAAACAAATTCCTGCAGACGATCCAGATGTGATGAAGCTTTTTTCAGGGACAGAGGTCTTAGGGGTTACTGAAGAACAGATTGGAACACCGACAGGAATGTTGGGGATTCCTGAGTTTGGAACTAACTTTGTCCGCGGCATGGTTGATGAAACCCACCCTACAACTTTTGCGGAGCTTTTGCAGCTCTCAGGTCTCTCCCACGGAACAGATGTTTGGCTGGGTAATGCTCAGGATCTGATTAAACAAGGAATTGCTACCTTGTCAACAGTTATCGGCTGTCGTGATGATATCATGGTTTATCTTATGCATGCGGGTTTGGAACCTAAGATGGCCTTTACCATTATGGAGCGCGTGCGTAAGGGGCTTTGGCTTAAGATTTCTGAAGAAGAGCGCAACGGTTATATAGCAGCTATGCGTGAAAATAACGTGCCAGACTGGTATATTGAGTCCTGTGGGAAAATTAAATACATGTTCCCCAAGGCTCATGCAGCAGCTTATGTATTGATGGCTCTGCGTGTTGCTTACTTCAAGGTGCATCACCCTATCTACTATTACTGTGCTTATTTCTCTATCCGTGCTAAGGCCTTCGAGCTTAAGACTATGAGTGCTGGTCTTGATGCTGTTAAGGCACGCATGGCTGACATTAGTCAGAAAAGGCGCAACAATGAAGCTTCCAATGTTGAAATTGATCTTTTCACAACTCTGGAAATCGTCAATGAAATGCTGGAGCGCGGCTTTAAATTTGGCCAGTTGGATTTGTACCGCAGCGAAGCGACTGAATTTCTTATTGACGGTGATACTTTAATACCACCTTTTGTAGCCTTGGAAGGCTTGGGTGAAAATGTTGCTAGACAGATTGTCAAGGCACGCAGTGAGGGAGAATTTCTTTCCAAAACTGAACTGCGCAAGCGCGGCGGCCTGTCTTCTACCTTGGTTGAGAAGATGAGTGAGATGGGCATACTTGGTAACATGCCAGAGGATAATCAACTGTCACTTTTTGATGATCTTTTTTAACGATTGATAGAGAGTGAGATGAAAATCGTAATTTCGTAAAAATTGATTTTTATCTGCTCTCTTATTAATTTTAAGCGTTGGATCTGAAAGGGTCTTCCGAATGAGAATGGGACAGTCAGTTTAAGTTCCTCAGTTCCATTTGTATATCCTAGTTAAAGGTGGCTATTATAAAGGCTTTATTTTATGATTATTTTTAACTCACAAAGGATGCAGTGCTTGAAAAATTTGAATAAAAAAAGGTTGCCAGCAGTCAATCATAAAAAGGAAAAAATCTTCTTGAAAATAACACTAATTAGTAGTAAAATAGAAAAAGGTAATGGTCATAGAAGGGAGTTGTATGGGTGATTTAGATAAGAATCCTGCAGTTAAAGCTATGGTTGTTTTTCGTAAAGCGATGCGAACAATTGATGCCCAAGTTGCTTCAAGCTATAAGAACAATGGTCTGACACCGACACAGTTTGCGGTTTTGGACGTTCTTTATGCCAAAGGCGAAATGACAATTAGCCATTTGATTGCTTCTATATTGGCGACATCGGGAAATATGACAGTCGTTATTAAAAATATGGAACGCAACGGTTGGATTTACCGCAGCCCCAATCCAGAGGATGGGCGTGCTTTTGTTGTTGGTCTGACTGAGGCCGGTAAGCAATTGATTCAAAAAGCTTTGCCTGAGCATATCACTATGGTAGAAAAAGCCTTCTCTGTAATGACAAAAGAGGAGCAGTTAATTCTGATAGATTTGTTAAAAAAATTTAAAACACTTTAGGAAAAAACGAATATTAAGGAAGAGAATTAACAAATATTACTATTTAGTGATAAAGTGAATATTTTAAGGAGACTTTATGTCAAAGAGAGTTTTATTTATCATTGGTTCATTTAACAAGGGGTCGTTTAATCGTCAATTGGCCAAAAAAGCAGAAAAAATAATTGGGGACAGAGCCCATGTTTCCTATTTGGATTATGAACATGTGCCGTTTTTCAATCAGGATTTGGAAGTGCCAGTACATCCTGAAGTAGCTCATGCTCGTGAAGAGATTCAAGAAGCAGACGCTATCTGGATTTTTTCGCCAGTCTATAACTACGCTATTCCGGGCGTGATGAAAAATTTACTTGACTGGCTGTCACGTGCTGTTGACTTGTCGGATCCGACAGGCCCTTCAGTTCTTCAGGATAAGGTGGTAACTGTTTCATCTGTGGCTAACGGTGTATCTTCAAAGGAAGTTTTTAAAGACTATCGCTCTTTGCTTTCATTTATCCGTATGAACTTGGTGGATCAGCTTACGGGTGTACCGATTAATCCAGAAGCTTGGGAAACCGGAGTTCTTGAAGTTTCAGAAGAAAAGTTAGCAGAATTGTCTGCTCAGGCAGATGCCTTGCTGGCTGCCAGTGATAAATGATGTTAAGAAATTTAGGTTTTAAAGAAGCTGAGATCTTGTGCCGATCCTGCCTTTGTTTAGGCAGAATGCGTGTGCAAGTGTCTCAGTTTTTTTAATCGACAAGCTTATCAAACGAAGCACAGAATTTTATCATGAGGAAGCTTATGAGATGTCTTCAGACTTAAACGTTTTTGGGCAATAAAGGGAAAATTGGGCTAAGACAGCAGTCTGAAAACCTTTGAAAAAGTTTGTGAAATAAATAATTAAGAACACTAAAAAACCTTTGTTTTAGATAAATAAAGCGGTTAAAATTCTTGCACTTTGTGAATTTTTGGTCTATGATAAGAGAATAAGAAAGAATTCTGGAGGTTATTATGACAACTTTGTCTAAAGAACAATATTTAGATATGTTTCTAAAAATGCAGCGCATTCGCGATGTTGATATGAAACTTAATAAACTTGTACGCCGCGGTTTTGTACAAGGAATGACTCACTTTTCAGTCGGTGAGGAAGCTGCTTCAGTCGGTGCAATTGCCGGCCTGACGGATCAGGATATTATCTTTTCCAATCACCGCGGGCATGGTCAGACGATTGCCAAAGGAATTGATATTCCTGCGCTTTTTGCAGAGCTGGCTGGTAAGGCAACAGGTTCTTCTAAGGGCCGCGGCGGTTCCATGCACTTGGCCAATCTTGAAAAGGGTAACTACGGAACCAACGGGATTGTTGGCGGTGGTTATGCTTTGGCAGTCGGTGCAGCCTTGACCCAACAGTATGAAGAAACAGACAACATTGTTGTTGCTTTTTCAGGTGATTCTGCGACAAATGAAGGCTCATTTCATGAGTCTGTCAATTTAGCTGCAGTTTGGAATTTACCGGTTGTTTTCTTTATCATCAATAACCGTTACGGGATTTCAACTGATATTAATTATTCAACTAAGATTCCTCACCTTTACCTGCGTGCAGAGGCTTATGGCATTCCGGGATATTATGTTGAAGACGGCAACGATGTCATTGCTGTTTATGAAAAGATGCAGGAAGTGATTGACTATGTTCGGTCTGGCAATGGACCAGCCATCATTGAAGTTGAGTCTTACCGCTGGTTTGGGCATTCAACTGCTGATGCCGGTGCTTACCGTACCAAGGAAGAAGTAGATGCTTGGAAGGCTAAGGATCCTCTGAAGAAATACCGTACTTATTTGACGGACAATAAAATTGTCAGCGATGAGGAACTGGATGCTATTGAGGCAGAAGTTGCCAAGGAAATTGAAGAAGCTGTCAAATTTGCTCAGGATAGTCCAGAGCCAGAACTTTCAGTGGCCTTTGAAGATGTCTGGGTCGATTAAGCTATCTTGTCAAAAACAGTCTGAGAACTGTAACATTATACTCAATAAAAATCAAAAATAGACTAGGCAACGTAACGAGCTGTAGGAGATTGGGCGAACGAACCCAAATTTTCAATTTTTGGGTTGATTCCATTCCCAAAGCGAAGGCAACAACGTTTAGTTTTGATTTTTGAAGAGCTTAATAGGCAAGGTAGCATTTTTGCCCATGCTCTGTGCTTAGAAAAAAGAGCAATTTACTTTTTGATAGAGGAGAAAATTTAAATGACTGAAACAAAAGTAGTAGCTTTGCGCGAAGCCATTAATCTTGCTATGAGCGAGGAGATGCGCAAAGATGATAAGGTTTTCCTGATGGGAGAAGATGTCGGTGTTTACGGCGGAGACTTCGGGACTTCTGTCGGTATGCTGGCTGAGTTTGGCGAAAAACGTGTTAAAGATACCCCAATTTCAGAGGCTGCTATTGCAGGTTCTGCTATCGGTGCTGCCCAGACAGGACTTCGTCCGATTGTGGATTTGACCTTTATGGATTTTATTACAATTGCCATGGATGCTATTGTCAATCAAGGGGCCAAGGCTAATTACATGTTTGGCGGTGGCCTGAAAACACCGGTGACCTTCCGCGTGGCGTCAGGTTCAGGAATTGGCTCGGCTGCTCAGCACTCACAGTCTTTGGAAGCTTGGCTGACACATATTCCTGGTATTAAGGTTGTTGCACCGGGAACGGTTAATGACAGCAAGGCCTTGTTAAAATCTTCCATCCGCGATAACAATATTGTTATTTTTATGGAACCTAAGGCTCTTTACGGCAAGAAAGAGGAAGTTAATTTAGATCCTGATTTCTACATTCCGCTCGGTAAGGGGGAAATAAAGCGTGAAGGAAGCGATGTGACCATTGTATCGTACGGTCGTATGCTTGAGCGCGTGCTTCAGGCAGCTGATGAGGTTGCAGCTGAAGGAATCAGTGTTGAAGTAGTGGATCCTAGAACTCTAATTCCGCTTGATAAAGACTTGATTATCAACTCTGTCAAGAAAACTGGCAAGGTTATCTTGGTCAACGATGCCTACAAGACAGGCGGCTTTATTGGTGAAATCGCGACTGTGATTACTGAAAGCGAAGCTTTTGACTATCTGGATGCACCAATTGTCCGCCTAGCCTCAGAAGATGTGCCGGTTCCATATTCCCATGTTCTGGAGAATGCGATTTTGCCGAATGTGGAAAAAATTAAAACAGCTATTTACAAGCAGGTTCGTAAAGGCAAAGACTGATATAATGTCCAAAATCTGTTTGACTGCTGGGGTGTTTCAGTTATCACACTGGCTATAGCTAAAAAGGCTGCAGCAATTTATTTGGGTAGAACAGTATAAACTTTAGAAATTGCGCAGTCTCTACATGTAACAAGGATAAAATAAGAATTGGGACAGTCTTGTTCCAATCTCGATTTTATATAAGGAAGGAAAACAAATGGCAGTTGAAATTATAATGCCAAAGCTCGGTGTAGACATGCAGGAAGGTGAAATCATCGAGTGGAAAAAACAAGAAGGCGATGAGGTCAAGGAGGGAGATATCCTGCTTGAAATCATGTCAGACAAGACCAACATGGAACTTGAAGCGGAAGATTCAGGAGTTCTGCTGAAGATTGTCAAGGGCAAGGGAGAAGTTGTTCCGGTGACAGAAGTGATTGGCTACATCGGTGCTGCTGGAGAAGTGGTTGATGTTAAGAAAACGGCGGCTCAGCCAGAGCCTACTCAAGCCGCAACACCAACTGCAGAAGCAAGCGCAGTTTCCAGCCAGCCAGCAGCAACAATGACTCAAAACAGCAAGAAAATGCGGGCAACACCTGCAGCGCGCAAGACTGCGCGTGAGCTCAATGTTGATCTCAGTCAGGTTCCGGGTACAGGTGCCAATGGCCGCATTCATAAAGATGATGTTGAAGATTTTAAAGCTGCTCAGCCTAAGGCAACGCCGCTGGCTCGTAAGATAGCTGAGGATAAAGGAATTGATCTGGCCGATATTTCAGGGACTGGTTTTGATGGAAAGATTGTTAAAGAAGATGTTCTGGCAGCTCTTGAAGCTAACCAGCCGGCCGAAGAGAAAACTAGCGCTCCCGAAGTGGCTCCTGCGGCAGTTGAATTGCCGGAAGGTGTTGAAATTATTAAGATGTCAGCTATGCGCAAGGCAGTGGCTAAAAGTATGGTGAATTCTTATCTGACAGCGCCAACCTTTACCCTCAATTATGACATTGACATGACAGAAATGATTGCTCTGCGGAAAAAACTGATTGAGCCAATCATGGAAAAAACAGGTCTGAAAGTCAGCTTTACCGATCTTATTGGTATGGCGGTTGTCAAAACCTTGCTGAAGCCTGAACATCAGTACCTCAATGCTTCTTTGATTAATGATGCGACAGAAATCGAACTGCACAAGTTTGTCAATCTAGGTGTTGCTGTAGGTCTTGACGAAGGCCTTCTTGTGCCGGTTGTTCACGGAGCTGATCAGATGAGTCTGTCAGAGTTTGTTGTAGCATCAAAGGATGTCATCAAAAAAGCCCAAACAGGCAAATTAAAAGCGGCTGAAATGTCCAGTTCAACATTCTCAATCACTAACCTGGGAATGTTTGGCACCAAGACTTTTAATCCGATTATCAATCAGCCAAATTCGGCTATCTTAGGTGTTGGGGCAACTATTCCGACGCCGACAGTTGTTGATGGCGAAATTGCTGTGCGGCCGATTATGGCTTTGTGTCTGACCATTGACCACCGCATTGTCGATGGAATGAATGGTGCTAAGTTCATGGTTGATTTGAAGAAATTAATAGAAAATCCATTTGAGCTGCTGATTTAATGGCTCTCATAATGTGAAGTACAAACAGTTAAAATAAACGGATTCATTCGTTAGCGTATGATAAAAATAAAAGGAGAAAGAAATGGCAGTTGAAATCATAATGCCAAAACTCGGTGTTGATATGCAAGAAGGCGAAATCATCGAGTGGAAAAAACAAGAAGGCGATGAGGTCAAGGAGGGAGATATCCTGCTTGAAATCATGTCAGACAAGACCAACATGGAACTTGAAGCGGAAGATTCAGGAGTTCTGCTGAAAATTGTCAAGGGTAATGGAGAAGTTGTTCCGGTAACAGAAGTGATTGGCTACATTGGTGCCGCTGGTGAAGTGGTTGAAACGGAGGCTCCTGCAGCTTCTACTGATGCTCTCAAGGCAGCTGGTCTTGAAGTTCCTGATGCACCAGCAGAGCAGGCAGTTGCTCAAAGGGCACCGCTGGCTGATGATGAATATGATATTATTGTTGTTGGTGGCGGCCCTGCTGGCTATTATGCTGCTATTCGCGGTGCCCAGCTGGGCGGCAAGGTAGCTATTGTTGAAAAATCGGAATTTGGCGGTACCTGCTTGAACAAGGGCTGTATCCCAACTAAGACTTATCTGAAAAATGCTGAAATCCTTGATGGTATTAAGATGGCGGCTGGCCGTGGTATTAACTTTGCTTCAACCAACTATACCATTGACATGGATAAAACGGTTGACTTTAAAAATTCAGTTGTTAAGACATTGACAGGCGGGGTTCAAGGCCTGCTGAAAGCCAACAAAGTTGCTATCTTCAATGGTCTTGGACAGGTGAATCCTGATAAAACAGTGACCATTGGTTCGGAAACAATCAAAGGCCATAACATTATTTTGGCGACCGGATCCAAAGTATCGCGCATTAATATTCCAGGTATCGATTCATCGCTTGTTCTGACCTCAGATGATATTCTTGATCTGCGTGAAATTCCTAAGTCCTTAGCTGTTATGGGCGGCGGTGTCGTTGGTATTGAGCTTGGACTGGTTTGGGCATCATACGGTGTTGAAGTTACCGTTATTGAAATGGCTGATCGCATTATCCCTGCCATGGATAAAGAAGTCTCTCTTGAATTGCAAAAGATTTTAGCTAAGAAAGGCATGACGATTAAAACATCTGTCGGTGTGGAAGAAATTGTTGAATCCAATAACCAACTGACTTTGAAGCTCAATAACGGCGAAGAAGTTGTGGCTGAAAAGGCGCTGCTATCAATCGGACGTGTGCCACAAATGAAGGGACTTGAAAAACTTGATCTTGAAATGGAACGCGGCCGCATTAAAGTGGATGATTACCAAGAAACCTCTATTCCTGGAATTTATGCTCCTGGTGATGTCAACGGTCTTAAGATGTTGGCTCATGCTGCTTACCGCATGGGAGAAGTGGCCGCTGAAAATGCTCTGCATGGCAATACCCGCAAGGCTCATCTTGCCTTTACGCCAGCAGCGGTTTACACACATCCTGAAGTGGCGATGTGCGGAATTACCGAAGAAGATGCGCGGGCTAAATATGGCAATGTGCTGATTGGAAAATCTAGCTTTACAGGCAATGGACGCGCCATTGCTTCAAACGAAGCTCAAGGATTTGTTAAGGTCATTGCTGATGCCAAGTACCATGAAATTCTCGGTGTCCATATTCTAGGTCCGGCTGCGGCAGAATTGATTAACGAAGCTTCAACCATCATGGAAAATGAATTAACGGTTGATGAAGTAGTTCAATCAATTCACGGTCACCCAACTTTCTCAGAAAATATGTATGAAGCCTTTGCCGATGTTTTGGGAGAAGCTGTTCACAATCCGCCTAAGCGTCACTAATAGGGCAAATCTTCTAGACAGAAATGCTATCTGATGGGACAGATGATATAAAATGTGAGTTTATACAGCTGTCCCTTTTTAAATAATTTTTGGGAGAAAAAATGAAGTATATTGTCAGTCATTCGAATAATCCGGCTTTTAATATTGCTCTAGAGGCTTACGCCTTTAGGGAAATGCTGGATGAAGATGAAATTTTTATTCTCTGGATTAATGAGCCGACTATTGTTATCGGCAAACACCAGAATGCTATCGAAGAGATTAACAAGGAGTATACCGATGCTCACGGTATTCATGTCGTTCGCCGTTTATCGGGCGGCGGAGCTGTCTACCATGACCTTAACAATCTCAATTATACGATTATTTCAAATAAGGCAGATGAGGGAGCTTTTGATTTCAAGACTTTCTCAAAGCCTGTTATTGATACTCTGGCTAAATTAGGAGTCAAAGCCGAATTTACCGGCCGCAATGACCTTGAAATTGACGGGAAAAAATTCTGCGGCAATGCTCAGGCTTATTACAAAGGGCGAATGATGCATCACGGCTGCCTGATGTTTGATGTGGATACGTCTGTTTTAGCAGATGCACTTAAAGTAAGCAAGGACAAGATTGAATCCAAAGGCATCAAATCCGTCCGAGCTCGGGTGACAAATATTAATGATGAGCTGCCTCAGAAAATGGATGTGCTGGCCTTTCGCGATGCCCTTCTGGAACAAGTTAAAGAAGAAAATCCGGATATGACAGAATATAAATTTTCAGAAGCTGAGCTGGAGCGCATCAAACAGTCTGAAAAAGAGCAGTTTGGCAACTGGGATTGGATTTACGGGGCAGCACCAGAATATACTATCAAACGCAGTGTTCGTTATCCTGCTGGTAAAATTACAATCTATGCTAATGTTGAAAAGTCTTTGATTAAATCAATCAAGATTTACGGCGATTTCTTTGGTATCGGTGATGTATCAGATATCGAACAGCTCCTTGTTGGCAGCCGTTATGAATATAAAGATGTTTTGGAAAAACTCCAAACGGTTGACACAACCCATTATTTCAGCCGCATGACAACAGAAGAAGTCGCTAAAGCGATTGTGGCTTAAGTGAACAGGTCTATGCTTAATCTTTTACAGGTAAGCAAATGGATACTAAGCAGCTTTGATAATAATTAAAAAGAGCAGAACATAATCAATGTTCCGCTCTTTTTTATGATTGTACTGCCTCATTCGATTAGCAGCAGATTTTCTTTTACTTCAAAAGGATTTTTTTCATTGATGCGGTCGTAAAACATGATGCCATTAGTGTGGTCGATTTCATGTTGTACCACGATTGAATTAAAACCTTTGAGCTTGAGTTTCTGTTTGTTTCCTTCTTTGTCATAGTATTCAATAGTAACGCGGGAATGGCGGATAACATAGCCTTCTACGACACGGTCAACTGACAGGCAGCCTTCACCATCAGCCAGAGCAGCATCTTGGACTGAGTGGGCAATGATTTTGGGATTGTACATGACTTGCTCCAAGGCATAGGCTTCTTTAGGCGGATTGCCATCTTTATCTTCTGGATTGGGGACGAGAACTGCGATAATGCGTTTTGAAATATCCAGCTGAGGCGCTGCCAGACCAACACCGCCGCGCAGTCCCATTTTTTCAGCAGTCGCAGGGTCTTGTGAGTTTTTCAGAAATTGTAGCATTTTTTCTCCCAAAATGATGTCCTCATCAGCAAGAGGAAAGGTGACATCCTGAGCTACTGCGCGAAGAGTTGGATTGCCTTCGCGGATAATATCATTCATATCAATCAAATGGCTGGCTTGAGTAAGTTTTTTAATAACAGACATTCTTTTCTCCTTGTTCTTACAGTAAGTTAAATATAGCACAAAATAGGGGATAAATAAAGTTAGAAAGCCTCTTTATTCCTTGATTTGCCACCGGCTCAGCTGTTTGTGGTTGGTGATGTGATAATAAGGTTTTTGCTTGCAAATCAGTCCCTGAGCGATGAATTCTCCAATGACACGCAGTAAATGGCGATAGCTAACGCCGAATGAGTCAGCCAGAGTACTCAGTTCTAAACGAAATTTGCCGTCTTTTTGGATAGCTAAAATATGGCTGGCCAAGCGCTCTTTGACCGTATAAGAAAGATTGGTTGAGGCACGGATATTCTGCTGGTAGAGTGCCTGAGCCAATCCCTGTCCTAATTTGAGCAGAAAAAGAGGATCTTTAAGCAGCATAGTTTTAGTGTTCTCAAGCGGAAGCTGAACGACCCATGACTTTTCAAGAGCGACAACAGAAGATACCGTCTGCTGATTTGTTAATAGTTCAATATCACCGATAAGAGTAGGCTTATCTTGAATATCTAAAATGTGTTCTTTACCATTAAAGAGGCGACGGACAATTTTTATTTTACCCTGAACAAAATAAGACAGCGCCTGTAAGTCTTGACCCTGCTGGCAGATACACTCTCCAGCTGGGAAAGATTTGATTTGCAGCTTTTCAAAGTAATGAGCAGGGAAAATTTTTTCCAGCTGATACTTTTTAATCCAATCTTTTAACTTTTTCACTGCTTTCTTCCTCCTAATTGTGACATATGTCATATTTTTCCTAGCTAAGTTTGATTATACTCTCTTTATAAGAAAAAACAAGTTTAAGGAGTTTCTATGAAACACTTTCTGGAGAAGGCCAGTCTCTTATCTTTATCCTTGATGCTGGTGTCAACTTTTGCAGTTGCTCCTGCCTTGCCTCAAATGCTGACTTTTTATCAAGCACGAGGCTACAGCAGTGCTCAGGTTGAATTACTCATATCTTTATCGTCCTTTGCTATCTTAGCGACCCTGCTGCTTAATCCCTGGCTAAATCGTATCTTGTCGGAACGCTTGAGCCTTGTTCTAGGGCTGTCCCTTCTTTCTGTCGGTGGTCTTTTGCCCGTTTTCTTCCAAGTTTATCCTTTGGTTTTCCTTTCGCGCCTGATTTTGGGATTTGGAATCGGCTTGATTAATGCGCGTGCCATTAGTATTATCAGCGAACGTTTTTCAGGGAAAACACGGGTACAGATGTTAGGACTTAGAGGTTCCATGGAAGTTCTGGGATCAGCAGTTTTGACCTTTTTAGCCGGTCAATTACTGAGATTTTCCTGGCCAGCTGCCTTTTTGGTTTATGGCTTTGGTTTGCCTATTTTGGTTTTGTACTTTATGTTTGTTCCGCAAAAGCCGGAAAAAAGCAGACAAGTAGGCAGTGAGGAAAAACACAGTCAAAAACTTAATGCCAATCAGCTGCTCTATATTTTAGGGATGGCTCTCTATGCTGGTTTTGTCATTTTGGTTAATTCGGCTAACACCCTTCGCATTCCTGTTTTAGTTGATAAGCTGCATTTGGGAACTGCCAGTCAGGCTAGTTTGATTCTAAGTTTAATGATGTTGATGGGGATTTTAGCGGGAACCCTGTTTAGTTTTCTGCTTAGCTGGTTCAAGGACTATTTGATGCCCTTGGTGCTTTTGGTTTTAGGCTTGGGTCTCTTGCTGCTTTGGCAGGCTCAGCAATTATGGCATTTGGGACTGGGAGCCTTGATTACCGGTTTTGTCTACAGTTTAGGAGTAACCTTGGTCTTTCACAAAATTTCAGAGTGTATTCCTCACCATCAGCTAACAGCAGCAACAACATTAGTGCTTATCGGCTGCAATCTAGGTGGGGGCTGTGCATCTCTTGTTTTGCAGCTCTTTACACAAATCAATCCAAGATTAAATATGGCCTTTTTAATATTTGCAGCTGTCAGTTTGATTTTAAGTTTTGTCCTACTGATACAGACAAAAAATTTATCTAGCACCAGAAAATGATTCTGGTGCTTTCTTTACAGGCGATTAAAGCTTTCGTTTAAAAATAAAAGTTAAAAAAATTGAGAAAAAATTCACAAAAACACTTGCTTTTTTTGTTGAAAAGGATTACAATAATACGTGAAGAAAATCACAAAAGCATCTTTCTTCTTAATCATTATTTACCAACTATCATTTATTGGGAGGAATTCTTGAATGGCAAAAAAAGCAAAGACAGAAGAGCTGACTGTTGAAGAAGCTGCACAGCAGTACACTAATTCGCTTGTTGAAAAAGCGCTGGAAGCTGAAAAGATTTACGCGACTTATACACAAGAACAAGTGGATAAAATCGTAGCTGCTATGGCACTTGCTGGTTCTGAAGCATCCTTAGAATTGGCTAAAGAAGCTCATGAAGAAACTGGCCGCGGAGTTGTCGAAGATAAAGATACCAAGAACCACTTTGCGACAGAATATGTTTACGAACGCATCAAAAACGAAAAAACAGTAGGTATCATCGGTGAAGACAAGGTTTCTGGCAGTATCAAAATTGCTGCACCTCTTGGTGTCTTAGCAGGTATTGTACCAACCACAAACCCAACATCAACGACCATGTTCAAAATCTTGGTTGCCTTGAAAACACGTAATGCTATCGTGTTTGCCTTCCACCCAGCAGCGCAAAATTGTTCTGCTCATGCTGCTCAAATCTTGTATGATGCAGCGGTTAAAGCTGGCGCTCCTGAAAATATTGTTCAATGGATTGATACTCCGTCTCTTGCAAATACAAGCGCTTTGATTTCAAATAAAAATATTGCTTCCATTCTTGCAACTGGTGGACCTGGTATGGTTAATGCCGCTCTTAAATCTGGTAACCCATCAATGGGTGTTGGTGCTGGTAACGGTGCGGTTTACGTTGATGCGACTGCTCACCTTGACCGTGCGGTTGAAGATCTTCTTTTATCAAAACGTTTTGATAATGGTATGATTTGTGCAACTGAAAATTCAGCAGTTGTGGAAGCACCAATTTATAAAGAATGGCTTGCTAAAATGCAGGAAAAAGGTGCTTATTTAGTTCCTAAAAAAGATTACAAGAAATTTGAAGACTTCGTCTTTAATGACAATCATGGAGTTAACGGACCAGTTGCTGGTATGTCAGCACAATGGATTTGTGAACAAGCTGGTGTGAAATTACCAGAAGGTAAAGATGTCCTCTTGTTTGAATTGGATAAGAAAAACATTGGTGAAAAACTGTCTTCCGAAAAACTTTCTCCGCTCCTTTCTGTTTACAAAGCTAAAGACCGTAAAGACGGTATCGAAATCGTAGCTGCTTTACTTGATTATCAAGGTGCTGGTCACAACTGTGCTATCCAAATTGGTTCTCAAGCTGATCCATTCGTTGCGGAATACGGTGATGCCCTTAATTCATCTCGTGTCTTGGTTAACCAGCCAGACTCAGTCGGTGGTATCGGTGACGTTTATACGGATGCATTGCAAGCCAGCTTAACTCTTGGAACAGGATCATGGGGGAAAAATTCATTGTCACACAACCTATCTACTGGCGACCTCTTGAATGTGAAAACTGTTGCGAAACGCCGTAACCGTCCTCAATGGGTTCGTTTGCCAGAAAAAACTTACTACGAAAAGAATGCGATTTCTTACTTGCAAGATGAATACGAACCAATGAAACGTGCACTTATTGTTGCTGACCCAGGTATGGTTCAATTTGGTTTCGTTGATACAGTTTATGCACAATTGTCTCTTCGTGATGAAAAGGTAGTGACATCTCTTTACGGTACTATCAAACCTGACCCAACACTTGGCCAAACAATTGAAATCGCTAAACAAATGCGTGACTTTAAACCAGATACAGTCATCGCTATCGGTGGTGGTTCTGCCATTGACGCGTCTAAGATTGCTCGTCTCATTTATGAAGTATCTCTTGATAGAGAAGACACTTGGCTTGATTCTTACGAAAACGTCAGCGAATTCTTCCTTGAATTGCAACAAAAATTCATTGATATCCGCAAACGTATCGTGAAATTCAAACATCAAACAGTTACACGTCTCTTCTGTATCCCAACAACATCTGGTACAGGTGCCGAAGTAACACCGTTTGCCGTTATCACAGATGATTTCACACACGTGAAATACCCTCTTGCTGACTATGAATTGGTGCCACAAGTCGCTATCGTTGACCCAGAATTTGTTATGACTGTACCAAAACGTACAGCTGCTTGGTCAGGTCTTGACGCATTGTCACACGCACTTGAATCTTATGTATCAGTTATGGCATCTGACTTCACACGTCCATGGTCACTTGAAGCTATTAAGTTGATTATTGAAAACTTGGAAGATGCTTATAACTATGATCCTAAGAACCCAACTCTTCGCGGTGAACAAGCTAAAGAAAACATGCATTACGCATCAACCATCGCAGGTATGGCCTTCGGTAATGCCTTCCTTGGTATCAACCACTCACTGGCTCACAAAACAGGTGGTGAATTTGGACTTCCGCATGGTCTGGCTATCTCAATCGCTATGCAGCATGTTATCCGCTACAACGGGGTTTCTGGCAATGTGAAACGCTCTGTTTATCCACGTTACGAAGAATACCGTGCACAGCGTGACTATGCAGATATCGCTCGTCACCTCGGCCTTGAAGGCAAGGATGATGCTGAATTAGTTGAAGCTCTCTGCGCACGCATTGACAAATTGATGCACGCTGTCGGTGTCGAACCAAAACTGTCAGCTAATGGGGTTACCAAGAAAGCCTTTGATGCAGCAGTTGATCGTTTGGCAAGCTTGGCTTACGATGACCAATGTACGCCAGCTAATCCGCGTCAGCCATACATTGAAGAATTGAAACAGCTTTTGATTGATATGTTCTAAACCCTATCAATATAGTTTGCAGTCAGGGTCCGCTTCGGCGGGCCTTTTTCAATTAATATAAAAATTCTTCTGATACTGTCAGCTAGAGTTTGCACTTTGTCATCAAAGAAAATCAGTTGACGTTGGGGGGCTAATTTGCTAAAATAAGAACTGTCTTAAAGACAAGTAACCTTTTCTTGGTTCTGGGATTCGCCAAAACCCAGCACTCGGATTAGGGATTCAGAAGGAGAAAATATTATGGCAATTTCAAAAGAGAAAAAGAATGAAATCATCGCACAATATGCTCGCCACGAAGGCGACACTGGTTCAGTAGAAGTACAGGTTGCTGTCCTGACTTGGGAAATCAACCACCTCAACGAACACATCAAACAGCATAAAAAAGACCACGCAACTTACCGTGGCTTGATGAAAAAAATCGGTCATCGCCGTAACCTCTTGGCTTATCTTCGCCGTACAGATGTTAACCGTTACCGTAATCTCATCAGCTCACTCGGACTTCGTCGTTAATTTGAAGATATCCGAAAGAACATGTAAAGCAGCCTGTTGGAGAATAATTTCCAGCGGGCTGCTTTTGTTTCATCGACTATAAACAAAAAGAAGGGGGCAGATAAATTTCTAGCTTAAACCAGTAAAAAGCTACTTCCCCTCTTTTTCTTTTCCTTAAAAATATGTTAAAATAGACGAGATACGTGGTTTTGTGCAAAGTTGAAGAAGTAAGTTCGGCCTGATTTCAAGGCTAACCATAAGACGCAGCTGGATGGCTCACAAAGAAAAATTCATCAGCCATCAAAATAAGACTACTGGCTTACCATTTTTGGGCTTACTCCCTCAATTTTGTGGAAAACACGTAGAACAATTTTTCAGGAGAAAATAATGTCAAAACAAGTGTTTGAAACAGTCTTTGCTGGTAAAAAGTTAGTTGTGGAAATTGGTCAGGTTGCAAAACAGGCTAATGGAGCAGCTGTCGTTCGTTATGGGAATTCAACCGTTCTTACGGCTGCTGTTATGTCTAAGAAAATGTCAACAGGAGATTTTTTCCCACTGCAGGTCAACTATGAGGAAAAAATGTATGCGGCTGGAAAAATCCCTGGCGGTTTCAACAAACGTGAAGGACGTCCGTCAACCGATGCAACCTTAACAGCTCGTCTTATTGACCGCCCTATCCGTCCGATGTTTGCTGAAGGCTTCCGCAATGAAGTTCAAGTTATCAATACTGTCCTTTCCTATGATGCAGATGCTAGTGCTCCGATGGCAGCTATGTTTGGCAGCTCGCTGGCTCTGTCTATTTCTGACATTCCTTTTAACGGACCTATTGCAGGGGTTCAGGTAGCCTATATTGATGGCGAATACATTATCAATCCGACAGCGGCACAAAAAGAAGCTTCGCTGCTGGAATTGACTGTGGCCGGAACCAAGGATGCCATCAACATGGTTGAATCCGGTGCCAAAGAATTGCCAGAAGAGGTCATGCTGGAAGCCCTTCTTAAGGGACATGAAGCTGTGCGTGAACTGATTGCCTTTCAGGAAGAAATCGTGGCTGTAGTCGGCAAGGAAAAGGCTGAGGTCGAATTGCTGCAGGTAGACAGCGATTTACAGGCTGAAATTATTGCAAATTACAACACAGAGCTGGCTCAAGCTGTTCAAGTCGAAGAGAAAAAAGCGCGTGAAGCAGCAACGGAAGCTGTTAAAGAACGTGTGATTGCTGAATATGACGAGCGCTATGCAGAAGATGAAGAATATGAGCGCATCATGCGTGATGTGGCAGAGATTCTCGAGCAGATGGAGCATGCGGAGGTGCGCCGTCTCATCACTGAGGATAAAATTCGTCCTGATGGCCGCCGTGTTGATGAAATTCGTCCGCTCGATGCTGAAATTGATTTTCTGCCGCAGGTGCATGGTTCTGGTCTCTTCACACGCGGTCAGACTCAGGCCCTGTCAGTTCTGACTCTGGCACCAATGGGAGAAACACAAATTGTTGACGGTCTTGATCCGGAATATAAGAAACGTTTCATGCACCACTACAATTTCCCACAGTATTCTGTCGGTGAAACTGGCCGTTACGGCGCTCCAGGCCGCCGTGAGATTGGTCACGGTGCTCTTGGCGAACGTGCTCTTGCTCAGGTGCTTCCAAGTCTGGAAGAATTCCCTTATGCGATTCGTCTGGTAGCAGAAGTTTTAGAGTCAAACGGTTCTTCTTCTCAAGCTTCTATCTGTGCGGGAACTCTTGCTTTGATGGCTGGCGGTGTGCCTATTAAGGCGCCAGTTGCCGGAATTGCAATGGGACTTATTTCAGACGGTACCAACTACACTGTGCTGACAGATATTCAAGGTCTTGAAGATCACTTCGGCGATATGGATTTCAAGGTTGCTGGAACTCGTGAAGGGATTACTGCTCTGCAAATGGATATTAAGATTGCAGGAATTACCCCACAGATTTTGCAGGAAGCTCTTGCTCAGGCTAAAAAAGCCCGTTTTGAAATTCTTGATTTAATCGAAGCTACCATTCCTGAGCCGCGTCCAGAATTGGCTCCGACAGCACCAAAAATTGATACCATTAAAATTGATGTGGATAAGATTAAGATTGTTATCGGCAGAGGCGGCGAAACCATTGATAAAATCATTGAAGAAACTGGTGTTAAGATTGATATTGATGAAGAAGGCAATGTAGCTATTTACTCTAGTGATCAAGAGGCCATCAACCGTGCCAAAGAAATTATTAAAAGCTTGGTACGCGAAGCCAAGGTTGGTGAGGTCTATGAGGCTAAGGTTGTTCGTATTGAAAAATTTGGTGCTTTTGTAAATCTTTTCGATCAGACAGATGCTTTGGTTCACATTTCTGAGATTGCCTGGAGCCGTACCAATAAGGTAGAAGATGTACTGGCAGTTGGAGATACTGTTACTGTTAAAGTCATCAAGATAGATGACAAGGGACGTGTTGATGCTTCTATGAAGGCTCTCCTTCCGCGACCGCCTAAAGCAGAACAAGGATCTAAAGCCCATAAATCTGCAAAACATTATCATCCTAGAAAAGAACATAAGGATAAAGAAGAAAATTATGATGCATAAATTTAACAAAGAACTTGATATGGCTCTGCGGAGTTTTATTAAGGAACCCGATAATTTTTTAAACAGTTTGACGCTTGTGAACAGTCTTCATTCTTTTCCGGTCTTGGCCAGCGATCAGCCTTATGCTATTTCGCTTGAAGGACAAAAAGTGACACCTGTCTTTACAGATATGGAAGATTTGAAGCTGTTTAAGGCGCAGCAAACCAGTGCCAGAAAACAAAATTGGGTAGAGCGTCCAAGTCTTGAGGTTTTAGAAGAAGTTATTGTCAATCGTTTAAACGGTATTGTTTATAATATTAAAAGAACAGGGGATTTTGGCAACTCGACCATTTTTCAAAGTAATGAAATGGTACAGTTTATCAATAACTACACTGCTATTTTGAATACCGTTTTCAGTGAAGACAATCAGGCAGCGACTATTTTGGATAAGTATTATCTGGTGCCTGCCTTTATTCATCCTAAGGACGAGGGGGATTTTGACAAGGGTTTTCCAACTATGTCCAATCCGGACGGGGAAAGCTATGTACCGATTTTTTCCAATCTGCCAAGCTTTGTCAAATGGTACCATGACAAGGAATTTGGGCTTCCGTTTAGGGAAGCGCAGGGTGTTATCATGACCTGGAAAGTAGCTGATATTCAAGATTCAGAAACTAAAGCTGCAGCACAGGGCGTGGTTATCAATCCCTTTGATGATAAACAGATTGTTGTTGAATGGTCTGGTATGGACTAAAAGCAAAAGGAGGCAAATATGGGTTGGTGGAAAGAAACCATTAACATTGTCAAAGAAAAAGATCCGGCAGCGCGGACATCGCTTGAGGTTCTTTTGACCTACCCAGGGGTTAAAGCCTTGGCTGCTCACCGCCTCTCTCATTTCTTGTGGAAACATCATTTAAAATTGCTGGCACGGATGCACAGTCAATTCTGGCGTTTTTGGACGCAGATTGAAATTCATCCTGGAGCCGAAATTGCCGAAGGCGTTTTTATTGACCATGGCTCAGGGCTGGTTATTGGTGAGACAGCAATCGTTGAAAAGGGAGCGATGCTTTATCATGGAGTGACACTTGGTGGTACGGGTAAGGATGTCGGCAAACGCCACCCCACCGTTCGCCGAGGGGCCTTGGTGTCTGCTCACGCACAGGTTATTGGTCCAGTTGAAATCGGTGAGAATGCTAAGGTGGGGGCAGCAGCCGTTGTTGTTTCTGATGTACCATCAGATGTAACAGTTGTTGGTGTTCCGGCCAAGGTTGTCCGCGTGCATGGTAAAAAGGATGAACTGGCTATTCATGAAATAGAAGGGAAGCGGGAATACTACCTCAAAAAACTTGAAGAAGCCCGAGAGGCCAGCATGCATTCATCGGGGCTGTGACGCTGTTTTTATAAGACGAAAGCAGATTCTGAGCAATGATTGGAGAGAGAATTTATGATTAAAATTTATGATACCATGACGCGCAGTCTGCGTGAATTTGTGCCTCTCAAAGAGGGTCAAGTTAACATGTATGTCTGCGGTCCGACTGTTTATAATTATATTCATGTGGGGAATGGTCGATCGGCTATTGCCTTTGATACCATTCGCCGCTATTTTGAATACCGTGGTTACACTGTCAATTATGTTTCCAACTTCACAGATGTTGACGATAAAATTATCAAAGCAGCTGCAGAAGCTGGTATGACAACAAAAGAGCTGTCTGATAAGTTCATTGCGGCTTTCAAGGAAGATGTTGCAGCCCTTGGTGTCAAACCTGCGACTGAAAATCCGCGGGTTATTGATTACATGCAGGAAATTATTGATTTTGTTCAAGTTTTGGTGGACAAGGGTTTTGCTTATGAATCATCAGGAGATGTTTACTTCCGTGTTCGCAAATCTGATCATTATGCTGCTCTTGCCAATAAGACTTTGGAAGAATTGGAAATTGGAGCCAGCGGCCGAGTGGATGCTGAAAGTGATCTCAAAGAAGATCCTTTGGACTTTGCGCTTTGGAAGGCAGCCAAAGCAGGGGAAATTTCCTGGGACAGCCCTTGGGGAGCTGGCCGCCCGGGTTGGCATATTGAATGCTCGGTTATGGCAACGACAATCTTAGGCGATACCATTGATATTCACGGTGGCGGCGCTGATTTGGAATTTCCCCACCATACCAATGAAATTGCTCAGTCTGAGGCTAAAACGGGGAAGACCTTTGCTAATTACTGGATGCATAATGGTTTTGTTAACGTTGACAACGAAAAAATGTCCAAATCCTTAGGTAATTTTATTACTGTCCATGATGCTCTCAAGACAATAGACGGACAAGTTCTGCGTTTCTTCTTTGCGACCCAGCATTATCGTAAACCCTTTAATTTCACAGAAAAAGCTGTTCATGATGCTGAAGTCAATCTCAAATATTTGAAAAACACCTATGAACAGCCTTTTACAAATAGAGTGGACGAAACTGATTTTGCCAGACTTTTGGACAAGTTCCAAGAGGCTATGGATGATGATTTCAACACCGCTAATGGCATCACTGTTGTCTTTGATATGGCTAAGTGGATTAACTCTGGCAATTATGATCAGACAGTCAAGGAAGCCTTTGCAAAAATGCTTGCTGTCTTTGGCATTGTCTTTGAAGAAGAAGTCTTGGATGCAGACATTGAAGCCTTGATTGAAGAACGTCAGGCAGCGCGGGCAGCGCGTGATTTTGCTAAGGCTGACGCTATCCGTGATCAACTGGCTGCGCAGGGTATCAAGCTTCTAGATACCAAAGACGGCGTGAGGTGGACACGTGACTAAGGTGGTTGATGTCAATCTGATCAATGGCATTGCTCTGGCCTTTGAGGGGGATGCGGTTTATTCCACTTACATTCGCAAGTACCTGATTTTTCAGGGTCTTACCAAGCCTAATCAGCTGCACCGCAAAGCCACTCACTACGTGTCAGCCAAGGCTCAGGCTATGCTAATCAATAAAATGCTGGAAGCGCAGCTATTGACCGAAAAAGAAGAAGATATCTACCGTCGCGGACGAAATGCCAATGCCAACACCAAGGCTAAGAATACCGACATTGTCACTTACAAGATGTCAACAGGCTTTGAGGCGGTCATGGGCTATCTCCATATGACTGAGCAAATCGGACGCTTAGAAGAGTTGATTGATTGGTGTATTGAGACGGTGGAGAATGGTTAAAAAGAGTTTTCAAACGCAAAGATAGATTCCTTTGCGTTTTTTAAATGTTAAATAATCTTGATTTTGTCAAGAGGACCATTTTTCATGGTATAATAGGGCTATGAAAGAAAAAACTGACAATATAGATATTGTGTACGGTGTTCATGCTGTAACTGAGGCACTTCAAGCCAATACTGGCAATAAACTGTACATTCAGGATGACCTGCGCGGTAAAAATGTTGAAAAAATCAAAGAACTGGCCGCAGAGAAGAAGGTTTCAATTTCCTGGACGGCCAAGAAAACTTTGTCTGACATGGCTAATGGCGCTGTTCATCAGGGCTTTGTCTTGCGCGTCTCTGAGTTCGCCTATACTGAGCTGGATGCTCTTTTGGCAAAGGCAGAGCAGGAGGACAATCCTCTTGTCCTTATCTTGGACGGACTGACTGATCCGCATAATTTTGGTTCCATTTTGCGGACGGCTGATGCGACCAATGTCTGCGGGGTAATTATTCCCAAACACCGCGCGGTTGGAGTAACACCAGTTGTTGCCAAGACATCAACTGGAGCAGTAGAACATGTTCCTATTGCCCGTGTGACCAATCTCAGCCAAACTCTTGATAAGCTCAAAGAATCAGGTTTCTGGATTTTTGGGACAGATATGAACGGCACGCCTTCTCACAAATGGAACACAGCTGGCAAGTTGGCTCTTATCATTGGCAATGAAGGTAAAGGGATCTCTACCAACATCAAAAAACAAGTGGATGAGATGATTACTATTCCTATGAATGGGCATGTCCAAAGCCTCAATGCCAGTGTGGCAGCTGCCCTTCTTATGTATGAAGTTTTTAGAAATCGAAAGTAACGCTCTAGAAAAGGAAGATAAAAATGACTTTTAAAATTTTGACCGACTCAACTGCCGACTTGCCCGAAAGCTGGGCCAACGAAAATGATGTTCAGGTGCTCGGCTTAACCGTCCAGCTAGATGATGTCACTTATGAAACAGTAGGTCCTAACCGTCTGACAAGCGAGGTCTTGCTAGAAAAAATTGCTGAAGGCAGTAAGCCCACAACCAGTCAAGTTAATGTGGGGCAGTTTGAAGCCTATTTTCGTCAAGCTGCAGAAAACGGGCAGGAAGTGCTCTATGTTGCCTTTTCATCAGTTTTATCAGGTACTTACCAGTCTGCTGTTATGGCACGAGATATTATTTTGGAAGAATATCCGCAGGCAAGTATTGAAATTATTGATAGCTTAGCAGCAGCTGGCGGAGAGGGCTATTTGGCTATGCTGGCGGCCAAAGCTCGCAAAGAAGGCAAATCCCTTCAGGAAACCAAAGAAATGATTCTTGATGTGGGACCGCGCCTGCGCACCTTCTTCTTGGTAGATAGCCTGTATCACTTAATGCGAGGCGGCCGACTTTCTAAAACTTCAGCTCTTGTAGGGAGCTTGGTCAATATTAAACCGCTCTTATGGCTGGATGCCAGCGGGAAACTAATCCCTCTTGCAAAATTGCGCGGCCGTAAAAAGGGCATGAGAGAAATGTTGAAACGGGCAACAGCTGATGTGGCGCATGATACTGCTGTTGTTGCTTATGCTAATGACAGTGATGCTGCTGAAAAATTAAAAGAGCAGCTGCTGGAAAATGAACACATTAAAAAAGTGATTATACTGCCTTTGGGTCCAGTTATTTCAACCCATGTTGGACCGAATACCTTGGCAATCTTTACCATTGGTAAGGATGCCAGATAAACAGAAAAAGAGTTTGGGACAGATAGCTATAAATGCTGTCTGTCCCAAAATTTTTTACTTTTAGAAAAATATTTCAGATATATTGTAAAATATACTTGACATTATGCCATAGAAAGAGTATGATAAAAGTGAAAAAAGAAGGAGGTGTTTCTTATGCTTGATTCTATTGTTAATTTAATTTTATTATTTATTGTAGTAGGAAGTCTGGTATTCTTGAGGCACTACGCTGATAAAAAAGGCAGGCGAAATTATGATGAACGCCAGCTTCTCATGCAAAAGAAAGCTTATACTAATGCGGCTTGGGTTGTGATGGGCTTCAATCTTATTCTTGCTATATGGGGAGAAGAAATGGCAAAGTATATCTCGATATCCTTTGCAGGTGCTGCCAGTCTTTTTCTGATAGTGGGAGTTTTTGCCTGCGGCAGTATTTTAAATGATGCTTATTTTACGGCGGAAAAAGGCAAAAAATTCTTATACTTGTATGCCTGCATTCTTGCTGTTCAGATTTTTGCTGTTTATAGAAATTGGAGTCAGGGAGATTTCAGCCAAGGCGGACACCTTTATTTAAGGGGAGAAAAGTCAATAAGCCTGCTGTTTGTGCTGACTTTTGCTATTATTTCTTTAGTTGCTGCTTATAAATTGGCTCGGGATAAAAAGGAAACGAAGAATCGATAAAATAAGACAATCGGCTGCCTATTGGTCTAATATTAAGGCAAAGTAAAGCCGAAGGCCTTCTTAGTAAAAGTACGCTTATTTTGAAAATTTAAAGGAAAAGAATGAAAATAGGAAATCAAAAATCAGATAAAAAATCCTCTTATATTTATGATGAACGGCAGATACAAATTACTCATAAAAGCTATGTCCTCTCTTATTGGTTTGTCATGTTTGTGCTTTATATAGCCTTGCTTGTAGAGAAAAACAGTTTTTTAATCAATTTTGCTTTTTGGGGTAGTTTAACGCTTAATTTTTGTTACAGTACTCTTAAAGGTGCCAGTCCTTTTGCTGAACCACGCTTTGGAAAGTTTGGTAAATACGGTAGAGTATTTGGAATCATGGCTATCGTTTTGGGCCTGATCATATTTTTTGTCTCCATTGTTGTAGCTTTTATAAAAGATTATAGTTTATGGGAGATTTTTACTGCTAAAAGTTCTTTTGTGCTAGTAATGGCTCTCTTCTTGATTTGCATGGGGGTAAGTATCCTTTATCGTCACTATCTTAATAAGAAAGAAGCAGTCGAATGAAAAATTTACGTTTGAAAGCTGCGCGTGCGGGTAAAGATTTGTCGCAGCAAGCTTTAGCTGATTTGATTGGCGTATCCCGTCAAACCATCGCAGCTGTAGAAAAAGGAGATTATAATCCGACCATTAACCTTTGCCTTAAGATTTGTAAGGCTTTAGATAAAACCTTGGATGAGCTTTTTTGGGAAGACTAAAAGCGCTAGTCTTAGAAGCAAAAAGGCAGATAGAGCTTTTTCAAGGACTAAAGGAGCGGTGTCTGCTTGTCTAGAGCAGTAGGGATAGAAATTATAATACAGGGGCTGTTTACGACAATATAGAGACTATCTAGAGGGGACTTTTGGTCCTCTCTTTTCCTTTCCTCAAAGTGGTGAGAAAAGATTGCAGCAGAACCTGTAGTATATCGCGCCAAATTGTTGAGCCCTCAGTAGTGTGAAAAATTATGATTTACAAGAAAAACCTCTTGACTTTGAGGTTGATTTTTTGATATTATATAAGACGGTATTGTTTACCCCATTTGAAAGGCCCCGGAACCCTTCAAATAACCAGTGGACCGGAACATCCACTACTTGTAAACATAAGATTCGTATAGGAGAAATCATGAACAAAACAACATTTATGGCTAAACCAGGCCAAGTTGAACGCAAATGGTACGTTGTTGATGCAACTGATGTTCCTCTTGGACGTCTTTCAGCAGTTGTTGCTAGCGTTCTTCGCGGAAAAAACAAACCAACATTCACACCACATACTGATACTGGTGACTTCGTTATCGTTATCAATGCTGAAAAAGTTAAATTAACTGGTAAAAAAGCAACTGATAAGATCTACTACACTCACTCAATGCATCCAGGCGGATTGAAACAAATCTCTGCTGGTGAATTGCGTTCTAAAAATGCTGTGCGTTTGATTGAAAAATCTGTTAAAGGTATGCTTCCACACAACACTCTTGGACGTGCACAAGGTATGAAATTGAAAGTCTTTGTTGGTTCTGAGCACACTCATGCTGCACAACAGCCAGAAGTACTTGATATTACAGGACTTATCTAAGAGGAAAGGAGCATAATATAATGGCACAAGCACAATATGCAGGAACTGGACGCCGTAAAAACGCTGTAGCACGCGTTCGTTTGGTACCAGGTACTGGTAAAATTACAGTAAATAAAAAAGATGTTGAAGAATACATTCCGCATGCTGACCTTCGTCTTGTTATCAACCAACCTTTTGCAGTAACATCTACTGAAGGTTCATACGACGTTTTTGTTAACGTTATTGGCGGTGGTTATGCAGGCCAATCAGGAGCAATCCGCCACGGAATCGCACGTGCACTTCTTGAAGTTGACCCAGACTTCCGCGATTCATTGAAACGCGCTGGTCTTCTTACACGTGATGCACGTATGGTTGAACGTAAAAAACCAGGGCTTAAGAAAGCTCGTAAAGCTAGTCAATTTAGTAAACGTTAATCTGTTTGTTCAGATTATTTTACAACTCTGACACTTCTCTATTTAGGGAAGTGTTTTTTATCTAAATTGACGGAACAGTTGACGTAGCTGTTGCGACTTTAGTCGCTTACAGATACGGCTGCAAAGGGGATTCTCCGTGCCTCAAAACGTTAAGAACCAGCTACACTACAGCAATTACAAACACTTCATGGATTTTCATGGAGTGTTTTCTTTTGGAAAGAATTTGTGGCACAATTGACCAATGTCCTTAACTTAATGACATTGCTTTATTGTCTCAGGTTCTTTTTTATTTATTCTCAGGATTTCTTTTATTTTAGGATAAGATTGTCAATCGAAAATGACAATGTCTTGAAAAAATCGGTTAGATAAGTGAAAAAATCTGTTATAATTGTGGTTGAGAGGTAT
>NZ_BCLE01000046.1 GCF_001431045.1 Streptococcus orisasini | reverse complement strand
CGTTCAATTCGCCTATTTTTCTTATAGATTGTGAATTGATATTATCCTAAGATGTGTGTGCTTGTGAAATGCTAACTATAGAGTTTGTCTACAGCCTGAAATACCCACCAAGCAGACTCTTATAAGCCTTCTACATTGTGATAAACTTTTTGGACATCATCATCATCCTCAAGAGCGTCAATCAAGCCTTCAAAGACTTCCAAATCTTCTCCTTCAAGTGTCACTTCAGACTGAGGAATCATCTCAAGTTCTGTAACCTGAAATTCCTCAATGCCTGAAGCACGCAAGGCTTCAAGCGCCTTATGCAAATCAGTCGGCGCTGTGTAAGCAGTGATGCTGCCATCTTCCGCCTCAACATCATCCACATCTACATCTGCCTCTAAAAGCTGTTCAAAAACAGTGTCTGCATCATCACCTTTAAAAACGATAACACCCTTGCGGTCAAACATATAAGCTACTGAACCAGAAGCCCCCATATTACCGCCGTTTTTACCGAAGGCAGCCCGAACATTGGCTGCTGTACGATTGACATTTGAGGTAAGGGTGTCAACAATAATCATTGAACCATTTGGACCAAAACCTTCATAACGGCCCTCAACAAAGGTTTCATCAGTATTTCCCTTAGCCTTATCAATGGCTTTATCAATAACATGCTTTGGCACCTGCGCTTGCTTAGCACGTTCCAAAACAAATTTCAAGGCTGAATTTGACTCTGGATCAGGATCTCCCTGCTTAGCGGCTGCATAAATTTCAACACCAAACTTAGCGTAAATTTTTGAGTTTGCACCATCTTTAGCAGTTTTCTTTGCAACAATATTTGCCCATTTACGTCCCATTAAAATTCTCCTTTGTATTTTTCAATCGTTAATTATTATAGCACAAGATAAGTCATTTGAGAATTCGCTTAAATTAATCTTCCCTCCAAATGGTCCATTTCATGCTGGATAATTTGAGCAGGCAGCTCTTTAAAAGACAGACTCTGCCTTTGCCAACGGCTATCAAAAAAGTCAACAGTGATATGGCAATAGCGCTTAGCAGGTCTGCTGCCAGACAGCGACAGGCAGCTTTCTTCAGTCTGATAGGGCTGTGCTTTTGCTGTGATGACTGGGTTATACATGACAAGAGTGCTAAAGCCGACAGAAACAATAATAATCCGTTTGTTAACACCAATCATATTGGCAGCCATGCCAAGGCAATTATCCCTATTAGCTAATAGCGTATCCTGCAAGTCCTGACCGACAGACAAGTCAGATTTTGTCGCCGGCTCCGCTTTTTGCTGTAAAAAGAAGATATCTTTAACGATAGGTCTAATCATAAGAATCCTTTTCTAGTTTTATAGCTAGTATAACAAATTTTATAAGAAGGAAACACTCTTAACTGAAAAAATGAACATACAAATTAGAATCTGAGAAGCCCAGAATAATAGACCAAAGCTAGTACTTTGGCCTCTAGAGCAAGATTTACTGGCAGTAAGCCGCAATCGCCTGAGCTGCAAAAGCAGCTGTTCCTTGACCGCCTGCCTGATCAATAAACTGACTAAATCGATTATCCGCAGCATACATTTGCCCTAAACTTGCTAAAACATCATTGCTGCAAGGATAAAAATGATCACTGATATAAGCTTTCAGGACGTCCACCTGCTGCTGCACCTTGCTATCATCAGCCGATAAGTCCTTCAATCGTCCGAATTCTGCCATAATAGCAGACATTTCTGAACTGATTTGAGCAAAATCTTGCTGATTGACTCTAGTGTCAAATGCCTGAAAGGCTGCTGTATTTCCCCAGCGTTCTTTGGCTTCTGCCTGAAAGGCTGTCAAATCTGTCTTATCAAATGCTTGAAAATCCATGCAATTGTCCCCCTTCTGCTGCAAGGATTTGGCATGCTTTATGACCTTCTCCAAATGCTTCTTTTTCAGCTCCAAAAGTTTGATCTGGTCTCTTAAAGCAGCATCTCTGTCATAAGCAGCATTCCCTACAATCTTTTTAATATCTTTGAGAGGAAATTCCAGCTCCCGAAACAGCAAGATTTCCTGCAGCTTTTCAAAAGCCTCATTGTCATAATAGCGATAGCCGTTATCAGCAACAAAACTAGGCGTCAGCAAATTTATTTCATCATAATAATGAAGGGTGCGCACACTGATACCTGAAAGCTGACTCATTTCCTTAACTGTTTTCATAGGTAAACTCCTCTCATAATTAGCAGTATAATCTATGACCCTACGTTAGAGTCAAGGGAGAAATTAAATCATTTATCAGTCACAAGATTATTTTTCGTCATCCAAAAGGCACTGGATAATTGTCATAACCCAGCGCCTTTTTACATCTCTTATTTTTTAGCTTTAGGAATAATAAAGATGATTGACAAAATAGACAGGCAGCCAAAGAAAATATTAGTCAAGAGGCCAAATACTGCAGCCTTATCGAAATTTCCTCCGGCAGCAACAGTATTAAAGACTGCCAGCGAAATGGCTACACCGATAGAATTACCAAGGGAACTAGCCATTTTATAAATGCCTGATGCGGTTCCCACTTTTTCTTCTTCAATCGTTGAAATAGCTGTGTCGGTTGATGGTGTCGCATAAATTCCCAAACCAATACCAAAAATAGCATAGCCAATAAAAACTAAGGCTAAATAGGCTGGTCCCTGCACACCAACAAGTGCCATAAAGGCAATACCTATCAAAGTACAGCTAGGTCCCCAAATCATGGGCTTGCGGGCACCAAAACGCTGCAGTAATTTCTCACCGATACGAATGGTAATCAAGACACAGACAAGATAACCCAACGACATGGTTCCTGCAAATCGGGAAGACAAACCGCGTCCCTGCTGCATATAAGTATTGATAACAATCAAAGTTCCAGCCACGCTATTTAACAAAAAGTTAGATAGAGCTGCACCCAGATAATATTTATTATGAAAGAGAGCAAAATCAATAAAACTTGTCTCCTTGCGAATTTCTACAAAATAGAAGACTATAAAGCCAATAATCATAAGAGCAAACAGTCCCAAGGTCTGAGGATGAAGGAGACCCTTACCCTGTGCGCTTGAAAGGCCAATATTTAAAGCTAGCATGCTGATGATAAAAATCATCAGGCCAAGAAAATCAAAACGGCTCTTAGTCTGAATCTTACTCTCAGGTGTTCCCCAAATCAAGGCAAAACTGAGTAAGGAAGCAAGAATAGAAAAGACGAATACATAACGCCAGCCTAAAGAACCTGCAACAGCTCCGCCAAAGAAGGAAGCAAGTCCTGTACCACCCCAAGTTCCCATAGACCAGTAACTGACAGCTCTTTGACGGTTAGGACCGTCATAATAGGCTTTAACAAGAGACAGAGTTGAAGGCATAATACAAGCAGCTGCCAATCCTTGACAAATGCGTCCGATAATAAAAAGCGGCGCATTAGCTGCCAAAACAAGGCATAAAGAACCGATAATATTGAGCCCAAGACCTAGATAAGTAAATTTGACACGACCAATCTTATCAGCCAAGCCACCCGCTAAAACGATGAACAAGCCTGAAAAAAGCGACGTGATCGATACCCCGATAGAAAGAGCACTTTTACTAATTGATACGGACGCTAAAATAGTAGGCGTTAAATTTAAGATAGATTGGGCAAACAGCCAAAAAGATAAGACGGCTAACACGAGCCCAAATAACAATTTGCCATTCCCCTGAAAGTTTTCTGTTTGACGATCCATGACTGTCAAGTCTCCTCCTGTAAAATAAAGTTAGATAAAAATCAAAAATAGACTAGGTAAGATGACAAAGTTAATAGGGTTAATCTCCCTCATTAACTAACAGCTAATGGCGGCTGCTATCACAGTCCGCCCAGCCACCTTACTAGCTTGTTTTCTCTGTGTTATCGCTGCTCAAATACGCGTCATAACCTAACCAAAGTTAATAGGCAAAAAATGCCAAGGACTCCATAACCTATGATTTTGATTTTTTAAAGAGTCTTAATTTCCTAGATAAGCCCAAAGGGCGATTATGGCTGCCTGAGTTCCTGTTGTTAAGCTTGGCTGAATAGCTGGTGCAAAGTAGGGACTGTGGTTAGGATAAACAGCCTGTCCTTCAGTAAAGCCACCAAATCCCCAATACAAATAAGGAACACCAAAAGCTTGTGCAAGGTATGAGAAATCTTCAGAAGCTGTCATTGGCTGATAAGTTATTACCCGATCTTTTCCCAAGTAAGTTTCAAAAGCAGTCCTTACTTTTTCGGTCACTTGAGCATCATTATCCGTCAATGGATAACTGTCAAATACTTCAATATCCGGCTTTTCCACACAGCCGCCTGCCTGACATTCTCCCAAAACAATACGTTCAATAGCTGCCAGCAAATCCTGCTTAACATTTTCATCATAGGCTCTGATATTTAAGAGCAAAGTGGCTTCGCTGGGAATAATATTAGCTTTCAGACCCGCTTGGAAAGAACCAACTGTCACCACTGCAAACTGAAAAGGATCCACTTCACGCGCCACAATCGTTTGCAGTTTAGACACAATAGCCGATCCGATAACAATAGGATCAATGCTCAAATTAGGCATGGAGCCATGAGCCCCCTTACCATGAATGACCACCTTGACAGAAGCTGCACTAGATAAAAAAGCACCTACCTTGGTTCCCACCTTACCGGCTACAGGTGAAGTCAGCACATGCTGAGCTAAAGCGACATCAGGCTGCGGAACCTTGTCCACCAAGCCATCAGCCAACATAGCCTTGGCACCTGCTGCAATCTCTTCCCCCGGCTGAAAAAGAGCGATATAGGTTCCTGACCAGCCCTCTTGATGCTGAGCCAAAGCCCAAGCAGCACCAAGGCCAGCTGTGATATGAAGATCATGGCCGCAGGCGTGCATCACAGGCACTGTCTGACCATCTGCATCCACTACTTCAACTGTGGAGGCATAAGGAAGACCTGTTTCCTCTTTAACAGGAAGGGCATCGATATCAGCACGAAACAGAACAGTTGGTCCATTCCCATTTTTCAAAACGCCAACAATACCGCCTCCGATAGCCTGAGTCTCATAGCCATAAGATTCTAAAGTCTTTTCAATAAAAGCACAGGTCTCATGCTCTTGCATAGACAATTCTGGGTTGGCATGCAAGTGTTTATAAGTTTCTTCTTGCCAGTCTTTAATTTCTTCTAAAGAAGCAAGAACAGTTTGAAGTGTCATCTCAGTCTCCTTTTTCTTTTTAAAAGATGATAGTTGTTAGTATATTATTTTTCCAAGTAAAGCACACTTAGGATTTTAAAAGATGAGTGATTTCCAAGCAGGAATCTACTAGGAAAATAGACAAGGCAATGGCTCCTGATACAAGAATAGATTCGATGACATTTTGACCAGCCAATTCAGCATTTCCTTGAATATAGTAATAAGCAATTTTATATACCCCAGCTCCTGGTACAAGCGGGAAAAAACTAGGAATATAAAAAACAGTCACGGGAGCTTTTAAGATTCTGGCAGCAATTTGCGAGAAAAATGCAATGATAATCCCGCCTAACAAAGTCGCTACTGCATTTTCCATGCGTAAATGCAGGCACAGCAGATAAACGGCATAGCCCAAAGCACCGATAAAACCCGTTTGATAAAGCAGGTATTTGGGAATCTTCAAAATAACCCCTGATGTCACAGTTGCCAGATAAGCTCCGAAAATTTGAAAAATTAAACCCATGCTATGATTCCTTTCGATAAGAAGAGACCAAGAGCAACACCTACACCAAGGCTGACCGCAATGATAAGTGCCTCCAAAATCTTTGCCAGACCAGCACCATAGTCACCTTTGAAAGAATCTCTAAAACCATTGGTAAAGGCGGTTCCCGGAAAAAGCGGCATCAAGACAGCAATAATAATCTTATCAAAGGAAATGTCCGAATCTCCTAACATATGAATCAGTATTGGAATGACAGCAGCAACAATCAAAGTCGCCACTATCCCAAAAATAAAATCATTTAGTTTGAGCCAATCTTTCAGATAATTGGTCAATAAAAGCAAGAGCGCCGCAACAAATGATAAGACTACCTCCATCATGTTCCCGCCCAATAAAATGGTAAAAGACAGTACCAGCAACAAAAGCGAATAATGATGCCATTTCAAAGAATAGTTCGTTTTATCAACAGTCAGCCCCAGCAGCCTCTGATGAGCCTGTTCCATACTGATACAGCCCGCCGTCAAATCACGGGAAATCTGATTAACCGCATGAATCCTCGATAAATGTGTCGAACGCTTCTTGATACGCTTGACCAAACTAATGGGCTGAGGCAACTCAGATCCATCCAGAGTAATAAAAAGTCCTGTAGTATTAGCAAAAGCCTCAGCAGTCGGCAGCTGGCTGGTTTCTAAGATATGCGAAACTGTATTTTCCACACGATAGCACTCGGCATTGGATTCCAGCATAATAATACCAGCTAAGGCCGCCACCTCTGCTATATATTTATAATCCTTAATAGGCATGGTTTCCTTTCACTTTCAAAACTGTAGCAAATCCATTATATCACAAAAGCTCACTGAGATT
Source organism: Streptococcus orisasini (assembly GCF_001431045.1). GTDB lineage: Bacteria > Bacillota > Bacilli > Lactobacillales > Streptococcaceae > Streptococcus > Streptococcus orisasini. Next base: position 34,499 of record NZ_BCLE01000046.1, on the reverse strand, counting down.
GGAGGCTTTAGATTATAACTACTAATTAAAAAATTGATAGGAGAACTCATACCAATAATTTCCAATCATTATCAATTGGATTCTCACCTAAATTCCAATCACCGTTCACTTTATCCAGGAGATATTCCACATGTTCATCTTTCACATTGTAATAACCAATTTTTATCGTATCAAAATTTTCATTCAAGTCTTTCCTACCTAAAATAAACAATAAGTCAAATCTCTTTATTGTCTGGGGCTCTATTAAAAATGAATATATTCCATTATCACCATATTGAAAAACTTCTTCTGCATTAATACTAGACTGAGCCTGAATCATCTTTCTCAGAAACCTACCATTTTGGTATAGGGAAACCTCTAAATCTCTGATAATTTCATTTTTATTTTTTTGTATTATGAATTTCAAGCCACATTGGAAGTCTAAATGAGATTTCTTTTTGTCCAGAAATAAATCCCCAAGACTTACCTGAATGTTTCTCATAGATTCTTTTTACATAAAGTTTAACTTCTCCCTGTTACCTAACCATTTTTGTACGAAATGGTTTATTACTACTGTTGAAATTGGAATTTTGTTTGGAAATTCCTCTTTTAATCTTTCTTGTTGTCTAGGCTTTAACTTCTTCAGATTTTTATCAGTTGTTAGAATATCATCAATGTCAACCATAGGGATTTCATACTTACTTTTTAAGTTCTTCTCCCATTGATCAAGTAAATATCTTGCTTGACCACTTTTAACGTCTGGTCCTGCTATAACCTTATAATTTCCATTAATATTATAATATGGAGTAAATCTGCCTTAGAAGTTGAATCAGGGTTCACAAAAGTAAATTCAACACTTCCTTTGTTTTTCATCCTATTGTACTCCATACAAAGCAACCACTCCGACAGAATACCTCTAAATCTGCTTAAATCGTTTAATTTAATCTCACTATTGCTATTATTTAAATAACGAATATTTTGTTATAATGACTGAGGTTCATCTACAAAAGATTGTAATATATTATCAGAATAACTTGCATTAGCATATTTTTAATACCCTACTTTGCAGTTTCTTTATACTTTTCAATAGCCAAATCTTCAAAATTTAGATTGATGATTTATTTCTGTCCTACATCATTTTTTGCAAATATTCCCTAAATTACTGAAAAAGCGTTGACTTCCCAGAACGGCGGACTCCTGTCACCACCTTAATAAACTTTTTATCTTTGAATTCTTTCAATTTATTTAAATAATCAGTTCTTTCAATCATAGCTTTCACCTTTTTTTAAAGTATTAAAACAAAAGTTTTTGTATTCTGCTGCAAAAATTTTATTTTTTTATATTAGAATACAAAAAAATGAAGCGCAGCATTTTTACTGGACTTCATTTTTGATTGTTATCGGCACCCGCCCCCAGGTTTGTTCTGTGATTTTGAGGTTGCCCAGCTGATAGACCTGGTCGGCTTGCTGGGTCATGAGATCCCAAGGTTCAGCGCCGATGCGAGAGATGATATCCACAGATTTCTTTAGCGTTTTAAGATGTTTGCGCCCTGTTTCGGTGAAGCCGAGGACATGGACAGCTTTGGGTAAGTCAGCTTCTCTGGCATTGACCAGAATATAGGTCAGGATGCGGCGCACACGCGCCTTGGTGTAGCGCTTGGTAGCGACTTTTTCCACCAGTTCTTCTGTCGTCGCTGCGCTCCGAATGGCTGAGCTGATACGGCTGGCCAATTCCTCATTGACTTGAAAAATTTGAGTTAAATCTGGATGGGTCAAAATTTGATATTTCAACAGCTGGAAATAATTCTCCCAAGATACCTGCGGAGAACTTAAAATTAAGCTGCTGCTGGGTGCAGACTTTTCCACAAATGACTTATCGGTGATGTGTCTGCGAATAGCCGTTGCCGAAGCAATTTCGATCTTCTCATCAGAATGATAGCCTGCCCCAATACGCCGGATAGGCTGCAGTCGGATATTCTTCCCTGCGCAAGCTTTAGCGTAAGCAAGACCAAGAATGTGGTTAGGCGTTTCTCCTGAAAATTCAATCCCCAAAAAGGTTTCCCACATTTTCTGTGTTTTCTGTGGATAGGACAGATCATCTGGCAGCGTTTGGACAAAGGCCTCCATCTGCTCTGCTTTTTCCCCATAAACATCAGACAAGCGCTGATAATCAAGGCTTTCCTCGCTTCCAAAAGCAAGAGTGTCAATGCCCAGCCGACTTAAAATGGCCACTGCTCCGCAGGCAAAATAATCAGCTGACTGAATAGCCACCAAAAAAGGGAGCTCAACCACAAGGTCAGCACCGTTTGCCAGCGCCATCTGCGCCCGCGTCCACTTATCAATGATAGCAGGTTCACCGCGCTGGACGAAATTGCCAGACATAGCAACGATTTTAAGACCATCAGTTTGAGTCAAAAGATACTTGTGTCCATTATGAAAGGGATTGAATTCGGCGATGATGCCTGTTGTGGTCATGAGAGGTCCTGCCTTAATTGATATTGTCTATTGCGATTTTGTCCTGTCTTGACAAGCAAACCCAAGTCTGTAAATCTTGTCAGATAGCGTCTTGCGGCAGAAGGACTGAGGTTTGATATGTTTTGAAAATCACGACTGCCTATCACACCATGCTTTTTCAAATGCTTTTCTAGTAATTTAAAATAAAGTAGCTCTTTATCGCTCATTTTATCGCCCACTTTATCGCTCTTTTCTTTGAGCGAATACTCTTGCAAGGTCTCTAAAATAGCATCTAGCATAAACTCGATAAAGACAGTCGCATCGTTTTGATGATTGCTGAGCGACAAGCTATCATAGTAGGCTTGCTGATGCTTATAGATGACCGTCTCGATAGGAACCCACTCAAAAATATCCTGCCATTGATAGAGAATCAAACTCTGCCAGAGCCGCCCTATACGACCATTACCATCCTCAAAGGGATGAATCATCTCTAATTCAAAGTGGACAAGACAAGATTTTATCAAGGCTGGCAAATCGCTGGTCTCCGCCCAGTCAAATAAGTCCTGAACTAGCTTAGGAACAAACTGCGGCCTAGCGCCAACATGAACCACCGTCCCTTGGCTATCATAAACACCAACATCTCCTAATCGGAATTGACCAGCACGTTTGACCAAATCCTTGGTCAAGAGTTGATGAGCCAATAGCAAATCATCCACCCGATAAGGATTTAGCTGGAAAACACGCTCATAGGCTTCATAGGCATTTTGCACCTCATGAATCTCCTTAGGCGCACCCAAGACACGCTTTCCATCAATGATGTCTGTCACCTGCTCAAGGGTCAGACTGTTATTTTCAATGGCCAAAGAGGACTGAATTGAACGGATGCGATTTTCTTTACGCAGATGCAGATCACGTTTTTCCAGCACCAAAAGCGCTGTCAGTTCCGAAATCTCCACCACACGATTGAGCATTTTGTCTGTTACAGTGTAAATAGGTTGCATGAGGATCCTTTCGAAAATAAATTATATATTATTTTTTTAGTTGAACGATTTTATTCATTTGATTTGTTATTAATTGTTCTCTCGGAATACTCATCAACTCAGACAATATTTCTAAAGGCAATGCCAGCCCATATTGTTCTTCTAAGAAATTGGTTAGCGATTTCCTATCAAAAAGACCCGCATCTCTTAACACTTCATAAGCTTGTTTGGATAATATTGGTTGTGAAACAGGTTTACTAGCATCTTCAGGCTCCTCTTTTCTCCAACCTTTAGCGCTTAACTTTTTTTGCAACCGTACGTATTGTTCAGCATCAAGTAAGTGCAAATCTTTTGCACGATAAATCATACTGGAAATAGACACATTCCATTTCGATTTTAATGATAAATAATTGTAAATATCTTCCTCTTTTTCTAAGATATCTTTAGAGAAACTTTTTCTTGGTAATAAAAAAGCTGATGCGAATTGATTTGCTTCTTTTTCCATTTCTCTATATTCCATCGGAGATAATTCTTGAGGATTGAGTGTTTTGGCATGCATAGCCCAATGTCCAAGTTCATGTGCTAAACTAAACTGTTGTCTAAAAAAATTATTATTATCTTGATCTATTAAAATACAATAATAAGGCTTATCATTAATTTTTATAAAACTTCCAAATGCATCAATTTTTTCAGATCGAGAATTTATAACTGCTAGATGAAATCCTTTTATCTCTAGTAATCTTAATAGATTTGAAACTGGTTCATTCCCCAATTCCCATAGCTTTCTCAATTTGTAGGCAACTTTCTCAGGACTATCCTCATCATCAATACTAAATTCATCTAATTGTGGAAAATCTACATACTGCTCAAAGAAATGAGAAACAGTTGCTAAAGATTTTTTTAATAGATCACTGGGCTTTTTTTCAGCTTGAGAAGATGAGAGGCGACTTCGATAAAAAGTGCCTAAATCTTTTGAAGTAAACTTATCTTCCATTTGATAATATGACAAAGGAAAACCAAGCTCAAAAACAATTTTTTGTATCATTTCAGCACTTGGCTTTGAAAGATTTTTCTCATATTTTGAAATCATTTGCTTTGAAATCTCAAGTTTCTCCGCAAGTTGCGTAATTGACAGTTGTCTAAAATACCTAGCTTCACGCAATCTCTCACCATTAAATAGGTTTGACATTTGCTATTCATCCTTTGCTTTTGTTTGTTCTTTTAAAGTTACCAGCTGTGGTTCCTGTTCCCTCACACTTTCTACATTTTCCGTTTCAGTTACATCCAGTCCAGCAGACATTGGTAATAGGTGAGTAATATCAACTGTCGCAGATATCAATAATTGTGAGGTATATTCCTCTAATTTGGCACTAATAGCTTCACCATAAAAACCATAATCCACTATAACGAATCTAACTTTCGAAACATTGTCAGCATCTCGACCTAACATTTTTTGCATATCTCGTTGCTTTCTTTCAAGTTCATCATAATCATCATCCCCAAATAGATGCAATTGAATTCCATCATCCTGAGGCAACAAATTCTCATTTTTCAATAACAAACTCAAAGCATAATGTGTGGATTGCCCTTCTTTAAAATACTTATTTTGTATGTTCCGGAAATTAGCTTTTGTAAAGAAAAGATATAGAATTCCTGTTTCTTCTTCTAAAACAGGATCAAACTGCCACAGACCACCTCGTTGGATACCTAACACATGAAAACTATCATCTTTTTCAAAAGTTTCTGATAACATGTCGGATCTCCTTGCCCAAACCGCTTGCGGAAGTCCATTTTTACTTGTTTTTGATATCGCTTGTCTAAAGTCATCTTCTAAATCCTTTTTAGTAAAAGCCATTGGTACAAGAATTTTTGCAATAAAATTAGAATTATAACTCATCGAGTTAGTCATTAGTTCACCTCATTTCTTTACAACATTATATCATAATCAGTTGACCAAAACAAGAAAATAAACGAAAAAAGTCAACCAAAAAGTGATTGACTTATATCTTTATCTACTCATTCATCAACATCGGCAACAGCCAATCATTTAGCTAAGGTTTTCTTAATTTTTTGTTATTACCAATTATTTTTGAATAAATTTATAATACAGTATCATTATATCACAAAAAAACCTTGTTTTAGGGCTTTCCAGTTGTTTTATAAGACGTAACTATTTTGCTATATCTCATTTTCTGTATATGTATAGTATAATATTGCCAAATAAGTATCCAATCTCTCATTCAAATAACGTGAAAATAGATTTTCCATTGCCGATAGGTTGCCTTTTGTATAAAAATCATCGAATGCTTGGTAATAAGCCAGTCTATCTGTAAATTGATATCAATAGGGTGGCAACCTGCCTTCATCAGCTATAAGTTAACTAGTAGCCTTCCTGTTCGACCATTCCCGTCAATGAACGAATGAATACTTTTAAATTGGATATGGAAACAAGCCATCTTGGTCACTATATTTTCTTGACTAATGGTATAATCTTTTAATAGTTGTTTCATCAAGAGGCGAATTATATAGAGTTGAGCAGGCTCGTTAGTGGCTCCCACGATACGAACGGGAACCTTTCAACAGCCCTCACTTCCATCCTTTTCTATTACTTTATTATACCATAGTCCGGAACAATAGATGTTTTAGCGGAACAACGTTTTACGGTTTACGGAACAATAAAAGGCTATCAAATAGCCACAGACTGTAGACAAATCTCCATTTGCCTAGCTTGATCAGCAAAGAAGTCTGCAGACTACCATATAAATTTCACGAACGCAAACGAGTTTAAAGGATACTTCCGCCGTGATGAAAGTGTCAGAAATGGTGAATTTTAGCCAATTCTGACACTCGGAAACTTTGAGATCGTGGCTCAAAGTTTAGGTCTGGAATTCTAGGAAGTCGCTGCCATCCGACATTACCTAAGGAAGTATCAAAGAAAAAGGACTTTTTCTTCAAGCTAAGGCTATCAAATAACCAGCTTTTGTGGCTTATACTGTTTCTTTAGTTAATGAGCCAAGTCCCCGTTATCAAATAAGTGATCAAATCTGAACACAAAACAAAAGTCGCTAGAAAAACCAGGCCCGTTACCATATTTCTAACAGGCTGTCGATGTTTTGCTACAAGCTTATTAAACCATTTTGTAAATGCTAGATGCTTGTTAGTCAAAATGGTGAGCGTCAGTAAAAAAAGAGGCAGCTGGCTTAAAACAACCCAGATAAGATTGCTCATAAAAGCTAATATTAAATGCTGTCGTCCTGAAAGGGCTAAAACAGCAATGAAGGTGGGATCAATGAGAGCTGTCACAATCATAATGTCAATCATCCCCCAAAGCCCTTTTTCACCTCCCTTTGCTGCTTTATCTTGCGCAGTCTTTTCGATAGCTCGTAGTCTCTTTAATCCTAAAATGACAAGGAAGAAAATGGTAAAAATGTAAATGACAACCCATAGACTATCAGGCAGCTTAAAGAGACTGGATAATAGATTCTCTATGACATAGCTCAATCTATTGCCAAAAATAGCAGATAAAACCGTTCCCAGAAGACTGGTTCCCAGAAAAACACCTAGCGTAAAAATGAGGGCTTTCTTCTTATCAAATCCTTTAGCTAAGCCGCCAAGCAACAGTAACATACCTACAGGGTCAATACCAGCAAAGCCAAGTCCCACAATAATCAGTATATTTGCCATATTTAACCTCAAAAAACGAAAATTATCTATATTATAGCAAAAAAGCCCACTCTCTTGAGTGGGTCTAAAGTCGTATTTAGGGGGTCTTACTTCTCACACACAAAAAACCAGCGCTTACTTGTTGCTGTTGGTTCCTTGTCTTCAAAGTCCGCATAGACTATCACTTTTTTGAAGCCTGTCTGCTCCAGCAAGATATCGTAGGTCAGCAACTCATAGGTACGCTCTTCGTGAACCTCGTCATAGCGCGTGAAGCGGCCATCTTCGTCCTGAATGAAAAAGGTCAATTCATGGACAACAGAATGGGGCGCTTGATCGGCATAGGTGTCCCAGACCATAGCGAAATCTTCCGCATTTTCATGGTAGGAATAGCCCGGAAAAACCTCATCTGTCTGATAAGTAGAGTGCACATCAAAAATAAAAGTACCACCATCATTGAGATGAGCGTGAACCTGCTCGAAAACATCGCCTACAGCTGCTTCATCTTCCATATAACAAAGAGAATCCGAATAACAAGTCACCAAATCAAACTGACCCACATGGGATAAATCCAGCATATCGCCCTGCACAAAAGGAATATCTAAGTGCTCTGCCTCAGCTCGTTTGCTTGCCAAGTCCAGCATATCCGCACTCAGGTCTAGCCCCGTCACATCAAAACCTGCCTTTTTGAAGAAAATAGACTGAATCCCTGTTCCGCAGGCTAGCTCCAAGAGTTTGGCCTTTTTCTTTTTGGGAAAATGGCGGAGCGAAAAGTCCGTCCAGAGATTATAGAGCGAGTCGTCCATGATGCTGTCATAGACGGCAGCGAATTTTTGGTAGTTTTTCATCTTTTTTCGGGTAAGGCTCGCTTTGCTTGCCTTTTGTCCTTTCTCTTTTATCAAAACAGCAGCCAAAAGACTGCTGTTTTTTATTCGTCATTTTGCGGCAAAAAGTCATTAATATCCAATATCGGTGCTTCATGCCAGAGTTTTTCGAGATTGTAGTGATACCGTTCCTCTTCTGAAAAGATATGCACAACGACATCATTGAGGTCAAGCAGCACCCAGCCACCCTTAGAATCACCTTCAATATGGCTGGCATTGCCTCCAGCTTCCTTAACCTTTTCACGGATATTATCCGAAATAGCTTCCAACTGACGGCTGTTCATAGCACTCATGATGGCGAAATAATCTGTCAAACTGCTTAAACCAGCTAGATCAAGCACAACAATATCTTCAGCCCGCTTTTCATCAGCAGCTTTAACAATTAATTTCAGTAAGTCTTTTTCCTTCATTTAGTCCTCTCTTAAATAACCCACATAAGCATTGTAGGTTTCAATTGTCTGCGGGTAAATCGGCACTGCCCTGTGCGCCAGATGCTCAACCGTATGAACGGTTTCAAAGGCCACTGCCTCATCCAGCGATTGCTCCGCTATCTCACGCGCTTTATTGACTCCCGGAAAATCGCGATTGCATTCAATATAGTCTGCAACATAGACGATTTTATCCAGCATGGTCATCTCAGAACTGCCAACCGTATGAATTTCAATTGCCCGCAGAATCTCTTTATCCTTTAAACCTAAATCTTCTTGAATTTTGTAAATACCCACGAGGCCGTGCCAGACTTCATTGCCCCAATTTTTAAGCTCGGGATTCAAATGGTATTTATCAATCAAAGCCAAAAACTCTTCATTGGAGAGCTCTTTGGCATAGTCATGCAAAAGCCCTGCAAGCCCTGCTTTTTCGGGATCATAGCCATTAATCTCAGCCAAGTAGATACTTGCTTTTTCCACCCCCAGCATATGCTGCAGGCGTTTTTTAGAGACCTGAGATTTGAGCTTTTCCAGCAGGTTCTCACGGGTCATGCTAACATAGGTTTCATAGGTCATTGATAAAGCCCTTCTTTCTCAATATAATCCAAAACTGATTTAGGCAGCAGAAAATTAGGCTTCCGATTTTTCCGGATAAATTCTCTGAGCATACTGGATGAAATATCCATCAAGGGCACGTCCACCCATATCACCGGATAAGATGTTCCAGCCTTATACTTAGGCCGCTGGACACCGACAAACTGCACCAGCTGCATTAATTCATTAATCTTATGCCATTTGGGCAGATAATCCACCATATCAGCTCCGATGATGAAATAATAATCTACATCGGGATTTTTTTCTGTCAGCAATTTCATAGTGTCGTAGGTATAGCTGATGCCTTTTCGTTCAAGCTCTATAGTCTCAATATCCAGACCTTCAATGCCTTCAATCGCTAGCTGCAGCATCTTTAGACGGTGCTTTTCATCAATCGTTTCTTTCTTATCAACATGAGGCGGTATAAATTCAGGCATCAGCAGCACCTGGTCAAGTCCTAACTGCTGCCTTACCTGATCAGCAACAACCAAATGAGCATTATGGACAGGGTTGAAATTTCCTCCCAAAATACCAATTTGTCTTCGGTTACTATCTTTTTTTTCTTCTTCCAATTCCACCTTGGTAAAAGGTGTCAACAGTTCTAAAGCCATCTTGCCTCCACTATCAAAATTAACTCTTTAGATTGTTTTAACTTTAGCTGAAATCTTCCGATTGTCCTTGCGGCTTGATTCCTTATACAGGATCAAAATACGGCCAATTTTCAGTACTGTCTCCAGGCCAATCTCCTCTTCCAAAATCTCTGCAACCTCATGGATATTCTCATCCGTATTCTGCAACAGTGTTACTTTAATCAATTCACGCGCATCCAGAGCGCTTCGGATACTCGTTTTAATCTGATCGTTTAAGCCATTCTTGCCGATTTGGATAATCGGTTTTAGTGAGTGCGCCTGACTCTTTAAAAAGGCTCTTTGTTTACTTGTTAATGCCATAAGCTTCCTTTTTCATTTTATATTAATGCCTTTCTGGTCACCACAGCAACTCCCTGCGGTGCCCAAGCAGCAATCTTTGCCTGTCCTGCCAGTCGAATCCAGCCTAAGCCGGAAAAGACAATATCCGTTTTTCCATCTACAGCAAATTCGTGTCTCAGCAGCTGCGGAAAATCTGCCAATTCTTTCTTGTCCGGCGGCGTCAAAAGTTCTCCGGCATGCTTTTCATAAAAAGCATCTGCTCCAGCTAGTTTCGTCCGGTGGAGTTTAAGATTATTGTCAAAATAAGCGGTAAACCCCTGCTTATTTCCCTGAAGAAAATCAAACCGTCCCAGACCGCCTAAAAAGAGGGTTTGTTCAGGATTAAGCTGATAGGTCTTAGGCTTGATTTCCTTTTTAGGGCTGATATACTTGAGAGCCTTAGCTGACAAATAATGCGCCATCTGATGGCGGTGAATAATGCCAGGAGTATCAAAAATATAGCTGCCATCATCCAGCGGAATTTCGATCTTATCCAGCGTCGTTCCCGGAAAACGTGAGGTAGTAATCACATCCTTGTCACCAGTAATTTCCTTAATGATGGCGTTAATCAGCGTTGACTTGCCGACATTGGTAACTCCAACCACATAAACATCACGGCCCTTGCGCAGTTTTTCAATAGCTGCAATCAAATCTTTAATGGCATAGTGATTTTGAGCACTGGTTAAAAGAACATCAAGCGGGCGAAATCCTTCTTCATGAGCCCTCTCCCTAAGCCATTGTTTCACCTTGCTGACCTTGACAGATTTCGGCAAAATGTCAGCTTTATTGCCGACCAAAAGAATATCATTGCCAGAGACAAAGCGCGGCAGGCCGGGAATGACAGAACCATTAAAATCAAAAATATCAACGACATTGACAACCAGAGCGCTGCTGTCACCCACTTCGTGCAAGAGCTTCAAAAACTCATCATCCGAAATATGAACATCGGTGATTTCATTATAATGGCGCAGCCTAAAACAGCGCTGACAATAGACTTCCCCCGTTTTCAGTCCCTTTTCCAAGGCTGATTGCGGCGTATAGCCAGCACGACTTTTTTCTTCTGTTTGAATTTGGGCTCCGCAGCCGATACAAAATAATGCTTCCACTTAAATTTCCTTTTTATAGACAAATGCACCATATTTGTCTTCAATTTTTTTCCAAACACGGCGTTCACGCGCACGATTAAATTTGGTATTCCAAGCATCTGATTCCACCAAAGGTTTCACTAGAATACTTTTAATACCGGCACGATGAGCCGCACGAATATCTGTCATCAGCTGATCCCCCACCATGACCACTTCATCTTTTGAAAAGCCATAGCGGCTGACTGCCGCGTTAATACCATGCGCAAAAGGTTTCATGGCTCGACTGACAAAGTCAACATGAAACCTCTCCACCGCACGTCTGACACGTGCATGGCTATTATTGGAGACCACAACTACCGGCATATCCGCTTCAGTCATGCTATCCAGCCAGTCGCGCAACTCCGGCGTCCCATCAGGATGATTCCAGGCAATCAGGGTATTGTCCAAATCCACAAGAACGGCCTTAATCCCGTGTTTTCGCAGGCTATCAGGGGTTAAATCATAAACAGCTTCCACCACAAAATCGGGTCGATAATTTTCAATACTCACAGACTTCTCCAAATAAAATAGTACCCTTTATTTTAACATAAAATGAAGAATAAGGCGAGGATGAAAAAGACCTGCGGCAGTCTGAAAACATGAAGAAAATGCATGAAATCTACGGTGAATGACATGCATTTTTTAATAGTTTTAGACAGACAGCATCCTAGTCCATTCTTTATACCACAATTATACCGCTCTGTTGACACATGAACCAATCCCAAAATCAACCAAAGAATCCAATAAATAAACCTCTGTAAATTTTTCAAATTTTTCCTTTGCTGGCTGCTAATAAATCTCTTACAGAAATGATGAGGACAGCCAGTATAATCAAGAGCATGCCTAAAAAATCCATGGGATAAAAAACTTCTTTCATGATCGCAGCTGAGAAAAAGATTGCAGCTATTGGCTCAATAGTCGCTAAAAGACTGCCCTTTACAGCACCAATCAGGCTAACCCCTTTTAAAAAGGCAGTATAAGCAAAAACACTGCCGACAATGATTAAGCCAAAATAAGCAAGGAGGTTATCAGCTTGAAATTGGGGATTGTATTGCCAAGACTGGGTACTTAGACCAAATACCAGACCGCCCATCAGCATGCCCAAACCAATGACCAAAAGGCTTCCCCATCGTTGAATCAACTTGATAGGCAAAAACATATAAAGGGTATAAGTCACAGCAGAAAAGAGCCCCCAAAAAAGACCAGCCGGAGTCAGAGCCAGACTTCCCAGCTGTCCATGTGTTGCTATAACAAAGGTTCCCAAAGTGGCTAAAAGAATCGCAGCAACTTCACCCAATGTCGGCAAACTGCGATCCTTAAAACAAACAACGGCCAAAACTAAAACCGGCGCCAGATATTGCAGAACAGTTGCCGTTCCAGCATTGGTATGATGGATAGCTTGCAGATAGCTAAATTGATTGAAAAGAAGGCCGCATATGCTAAAAACTAAAATTCTGCTTAATGTCTTTTTATCACTAAGCACCGTTTGGACTTGCTTAGGCTGTTTCCAAATCACAAGGGCAAGCAAGATGGTGCCTGATAAGAGCATACGCAAGGAAGTCAATAAATTAACGGAAATCCCCTGTTTCATTAAATACTGGCCTGAAACTCCTGATAAGCCCCAAGAAACAGCCGCCAGAACAACCAGAATTGTCCCATTAAATGATTTTTTCATACCTGCTTCCAATCATACGTTTTTCCTTATTGTAGCATAATTTTGCAACAAAAAATCGGCCGCAGCCGATTTTAAATTTATAATTTCGCCAATTCTTCATTAAGCAGTTTTTGTGCGACTTGTGGATTGGCCTGTCCTTTGGTGGCTTTCATGATTTGGCCGACAAGGGACTTGGCTGCATTTTTGTTGCCGCCTTTGTAGTCATTAAGAGCTTTTTCGTTGTTAACAAAGACTTCTTGGATGATTGGCAGGAGCTGAGCTGGGTCTGATATTTGAACAAGGCCAGCTGATTTGACATAGGCTTCTGCGGATCCGCCGTTTTTAGCCAAATGAAGGAAAACTTTTTTAGCTATTTTAGAGGAAATTGTTCCGTCTGCTACTAATTGCAGCATTTCTGTTAGGTTTTCAGGGGTTAAGCCGATTTGATCAATTGTTTGACCCTCTGCATTGAGGTATTGAGCAATATCTCCTTGCAGCCAGTTAGAAACAGATTTAGCATCTGCTCCTTCAGCTACTGCAGCTTCAAAGAAATCTGAAATGGCTTTTGAGCTTGTCAGCTGAACAGCATCGTAATCTGATAAGCCCAGATCATTGATATACTTGGCACGGCGTTCTTGCGGAAAAGCAGGCAGCTCTACACGTACTTTTTCAATCCACTCATCTTCAATCTCAAAGATTGGCAGATCAGGTTCTGGGAAATAACGGTAGTCGGCTGAACCTTCTTTGACACGCATCAGTACTGTTTCACCAGTTGTTTCATCATAGCGGCGCGTTTCCTGCTGAATTTGACCGCCGGAACGCAGAACTTCTGCCTGACGTTTTTCTTCATAGGCCAAACCGCGGCGAACAAAATTAAAGGAGTTCAGATTCTTCAGCTCAGTCTTAACGCCAAATTCTTTCTGTCCATAAGGACGGATAGAAATGTTGGCATCAACCCGCATGGAGCCTTCTTCCATCTTAACATCGGAAATTCCTGTGTATTGGATAATTTCTTTAAGAGCTGTTAAGTAAGCATAGGCTTCTTCAGGTGAGCGCATATCAGCTTCTGATACGATTTCAATCAAAGGAACGCCCTGACGGTTAAGATCGACATAGGAATAGCCGTCTGCACCGTGCGTATTTTTACCGGCATCTTCTTCCAAGTGGGCACGTTCAATGCGGATTTTCTTGGTGCTGCCGTCTTCTAATTCAATATCAATCCAGCCGTTGTAGCCAATAGGCTCGTCAAACTGTGAAATTTGATAGGCCTTTGGATTGTCAGGGTAGAAATAGTTTTTACGGTCAAAATGCATGCGCTGGTGAATATCCATGTTAAGCGCCAAGGCCGCCTTGATTCCATAATCAATGACCCCTTTATTCATGACAGGCAAGACGCCAGGGAAAGACCAGTCAACGATATTGGTATTAGCATTTGGATCTTCGCCAAAATGCGCCGGTGCAGGTGAGAAAATTTTAGAATTTGTTTTTAATTCAACGTGGACTTCTAATCCGATGATAGTTTCAAAATTCATTAGTTGCCACCTCCAAAAATGACTGGCTGTTGTTTATGATAATCCGTACTTGCTTCAAATGCTGCTGCTACTTGATAGATAGTTTGTTCATCAAACGGTTTTCCAATCAGCTGCATGCCGACAGGCAAACCATCAGCAAATCCGGCAGGAATAGAAATTCCTGGCAGACCGGCCAAATTCACAGGGATAGTCAAAAGGTCAGCTAGATACATGGCAACAGGATCCTGATGCTGCGAATCCAAATCATAGGCAACAGTCGGTGCTGTCGGTCCTAAAATCAAATCATAGTCCGCAAAGACTTTCTTGAAGTCTTCCATGATAAGCGTCCGCACTTGCCCTGCTTTTTTAAAGTAGGCATCATAGTAACCAGACGACAGGCTGAAGGTTCCCAGCATAATGCGGCGTTTAACTTCTTCGCCAAAGCCTTCGCTGCGGGTATTAACATAGACATCCTCAAGATTTTCATAATCTTCCGTGCGATAGCCATAACGAATTCCATCAAAACGCTGCAAGTTTGAAGATGCTTCTGATGAAGCAATAATATAGTAAACAGCAACACCATATTTACTGTGTGGCAGACTGACTTCCTCAACAACAGCGCCTAAATTTTCAAGCTGCTTAGCGGCTTTCAAAATCGTTTCTTTAACTTTTTCATCAATACCTTGGCCCACATATTCTTTAGGAAGAGCAATCTTCATTCCCTTGATGTCTTTACCGATAAACTGGGTGAAATCAGGCACTTCCACTTGTGAAGAAGTAGAATCCTTCTTATCATGACCTGAGATAACATTGAGTAACTGGGCATTTTCTTTAACGGTTTGCGAAAAAGGTCCGATTTGATCCAGTGAAGAACCAAAGGCAATCAAACCAAAGCGGGATACACGGCCGTAAGTCGGCTTAAGCCCAACAACTCCATTGAAGGCTGCAGGCTGACGAATAGAACCGCCAGTATCAGAACCAAGCGACAGACGCACCTGACCGGCAGCAACTGCCGTTGCAGAGCCGCCTGAAGAACCGCCGGCAACCTTATCCTGATTCCAAGCATTTTTTGTCAGTTTAAAGTAGGAATTTTCTGTTGAACCGCCCATGGCAAATTCATCCATGTTGGTTTTACCAACAATAATCATATCCTTGCCGTAAAGTTTTTCAACAGATGTCGCATCAAAAATTGGCTTGTAATTATAAAGCATTTTTGACGCAGCAGTGGTCAGAATATTCTTGGTTGAAATATTATCCTTAACAGCAAGCGGAATACCAGACATAACATTGTCTGCATCAATGCCTTTTTCATCAATAGCAGCGGCCTGTGCCAAGGCCTCTTCTTCTGTTACTGTGATAAAGGAGCCGACTGATTCCTCACGTTTCTTAATATCTTCCAAAGCAGACTTGGTCAATTCAAGAGCCGAAATTTCTTTGTTAACAAGAAGATCGTGCAATTCATCAATTGATTTAGTATTAAAAGTCATTAGGCGTCTCCTCCATCATCAATAATTGCCGGAACTTTAATCAAACCGTCTTCGTGCTCTGGAACATTTTTGAACAGATCATCACGGTTCCAGCCCGGTACTGAAACATCTTCGCGCATGTAGTTGATGTTGTCAGCTACATTGGAAGTAAAGGGCACACCCTCCGTGTCAACTTCATTTAGTAATTCGACCATGTCAACAATCTTAGTCAAGGTCGTTGCAAATTCCTTTGTTTCGTTATCTGAGAATTTCAACTTCGACAAATTGGCCACATGGCGAACTTCTGCTTCTGAAATCTTCATTATTTTCTCCTTAATAAAATATCACTAACTTTTTTATTTTACCATAAAACCAGCAGCTTAGTCACGCAAAGCAAGACGCAGTTCTGCCAGCTGATGCTCCCCGACAAAGCTTGGACTTTCAAGCATTGGATCAGCTCCCTGACCGTTTTTAGGAAAGGCAATAACCTCGCGGATGTTTTCTTCTCCTGCTAAAATCATGACCAAGCGGTCAAGTCCCAGAGCAAGACCTCCATGAGGCGGGAAACCATAGTCCAGAGCTTCCAGGAAGAAACCAAAATCACGCTCATAATCTTCTTTTTTCATGCCCAGCAGCTCAAACATGGCTTCTTGGGCCTTACGCTCATGGATCCGCAGACTTCCGCCGCCGATTTCATAACCGTTTAGAACGATGTCATAGGCCTTGCTCATAATCTTTTCAGGATTTTCCTGCCAGTCGCTGCCTTCTTCAAAGGCTCCCTGAGTAAAAGGATGGTGCATGGCCTGATAACGACCCAAATCATCATTCCACTCAAGCAGCGGCCAGTCAGTTACCCAGAGGAAATTCAATTTATTATTATCGATTAGACCCAAATCTTTGGCTAATCTGATACGAAGGCCTCCCAGAGCCTCTTGGACACGTCTGAGCGGACCTGTTACAAAGAAGATGAGATCTCCATCTTCAGCTGCAAATAAGTCCAGCAATTCAGCATTATGCTCCTTAAAAGTAGATTTGAGCGAACCTGTAATTTGACCATTTTCTATGGTTGCTGTCGCAAAACCGGCAACTCCGAAATCCATGACCAATTGTTTTAATCCAGCCATTTGCCGATTGGTAAAGGCCTCGGCAGCATTTTTAGCACAGATTCCCATGACAGCCCCATTTTCTTTTTTGAGGCCTTTTTGTAGAAAGAGCGACGGATTGCCTTTGGAAAATTCTGTCAGATCCTTAAGTTCCATGGCAAAACGGGTATCTGGTTTGTCAGAACCAAAGCGGCGCATAGCTTCTGCATAGGAAATTATCGGAAAATCAGCTGTCAATTCAATGCCTCTGCTGGCCTTGACTACCGCTTTGAGCATGCCTTCTACTAGCTGTCTGACATCTTCTTCGCTGACAAAGCTCATCTCCAAGTCAACCTGAGTAAATTCAGGCTGGCGGTCACCGCGCAGATCCTCGTCACGAAAGCAGCGGACAATCTGATAGTAGCGCTCAAGCCCTGCTCCCATGAGGAGTTGTTTTAACATCTGCGGGCTCTGTGGCAGAGCATAGAACTGATTTTTGAAGACGCGCGACGGTACCAAGAAATCACGGGCACCTTCCGGCGTTGATTTGGTCAAATAAGGCGTCTCAACATCAATAAAATCAGCCTGATTGAGATAATTGCGGATGGCCTGTGTGACTTGATGGC
This sequence comes from Streptococcus orisasini, assembly GCF_001431045.1. Classification (GTDB taxonomy): domain Bacteria; phylum Bacillota; class Bacilli; order Lactobacillales; family Streptococcaceae; genus Streptococcus; species Streptococcus orisasini. The sequence goes on along the minus strand of NZ_BCLE01000046.1, from coordinate 17,090 downwards.
GCAGCTTCAAGTTAGCTGTCATCTTCTCACGACGCAAATCTAGATAGCGGTATTTCTGACGGATTTCCTCGCCAGCATGAGCATGATTGTCCAATTCAAAAGGCAGTGCCTTGCTGTTAGCAATAATGTCAATTTTTTCTGCCCGCAGCTCAACTTGTCCCGATTTAATATGGGGATTGACAAAGCGCTCATCGCGGGCAACGATTTCTCCTGTCACTGCTAAAATACTTTCCTTATGCAGCTCATGGAGCTTTTCAAAATCAGCAATCTGGCCATCTACAAACACCTGCAAAAGTCCTTCTCGGTCACGCAGTTCAATAAAGGCCAGCTTTCCGTGATTTCTAATATTAGCGACCCAGCCTTTAGCTGTCAATCGCTGTCCGACTTGTTCTAAACCGTAATTTCCGATAAATAATTCTTTCATGATTTCCTCTTTATTGTAACTAAAAAAGCACCACCTTCATCAAACAGACGAAGACCGTGGTGCCACTGTTATTTGTCATCAAAATTTTGATAACCTCTTGATTCGTAACGTGAATGAGACGCCTAAATTTTTAAGATAGGAGATTAAAGCATGTTCTTCGGATTCTTTTGGCTTGGCATCACTCCCAGCAACGGATGCTCTCTGGACAAACCGCAAGGCCTACTCTGCTTCTCTTCATATTTAATTTTTTACTTATTGATTATTCTATTATAGTTGCACCCAGCACATTTTGCAAGTGGTTGAGAGCAAATTGATGATTTTCTTGGTTCAAAGAAGCCACAGCCGACTCTATCACTTCAATCTGATAGCCAAGATTATAGGCATCAATAGCTGTATGCAAGACACAGATATCAGTCAGAACCCCTGTCAAAACAAGTGTATTAACGCCCCGCTCACGCAGGCGGATATCCAAATCCGTCCCTGAAAAAGCAGAATAATGACGCTTATCTAACCAAAAGACATTTTGATTAGTCTTGTGCTCTTGGTAGAAATCAGCCAGAGGACCATACAAGTCACGTCCGCTTGTTCCCTTGATATTATGAGGCGGAAAGAGCTTGGTCTCTGGATGAAAGACATCTCCTTCGTCATGACCGTCAATAGCAAAGAAAATATAGTCACCCTTGTCATAAGCAGCCTGTGTCATCTGGGCAATTCTTTCTGAAATGGCCTGAGCCGGTTTTCCCGCTGTCAGTTTGCCATCATCAGCAACAAAATCATAGGTATAATCAATTGAAATCAGTGCTTTTGCCATTAACTATAGTCCTTCAGCTTATCAAAAATACCTTCATTGATGACTTTTAAATAAGTCCCCTTCATTCCCAGTGAACGGCTTTCAATAATACCAGCACTTTCGAGTTTCCGAAGAGCATTGACGATGACGCTGCGCGTAATGCCAATGCGATCTGCAATAACCGAAGCTGTCAAGCGGCCTTCATTGCCATCAAGCTCATTGAGAATAGCTGCAACAGCCTTCATTTCTGAATAAGACAGGGTATTGATTGCCATATTGATAGCTGTTTGCTTGCGAATGGTCTCTTCAAGATTTTCGGTCTGCAAATTCAGCAACTGAATCCCTACAACCGTAGAGGCAATTTCGATCAAGATCAAATCATCATCATTGAACTCTTTGTCATTGCGCCAGATAATCAGAGAGCCCAGCCGCATACCGCCGCCGTAAATCGGAGCAATAGTTGTCAAACCGTCCGGATAGATATCCTTTGACTCGACCGGAAAAATCGTCAGTTCATTTTCAACCGACAGATTGGCCTCGGTATCATAGATCCGGCTGGCCGATTTAACATAGTCCTCAGGGAGTTTTTTTGCTTGGAAAAATTCTTCGACACGATCGGTATTAGTCTTATATTTCATCGCATAGCCGAGGATATTGCCGCTTCCATCAATAATACAAGCATTGCAGTCAATGATTTCAGCCAACTGATCTGCAATAGTATTGTAAGGCAAATCACTTTGAAGACTTTCGGCTGAGCGCTGCAAAATAGACGTAATACGCCGTGTTTTTGATAATAAATTAGCCATAAGTCACTCTTTCTTTGATAGTCAAAACTATTATAACAAAGGATTTTTTAGAATGCAAATAATTGTCAGAAAATTCCTTACTGTTTGACAACTTTTTTGAAAGCCCTTTTATTTTCGGTACTGACGGAGAAAGCGTGTCATCTTTTCTTGAATTTCAGAAAGCTCTTCAACGCGCGGTAAATAGACGATACGGAAGTGATCCGGCTCCATCCAGTTAAAGCCGCGGCCGTGAACCAGAAGTACTTTTTCCTGTTTAAGGAAATTGAGCACAAATTGTTCATCATCATCAATGCGATACATACTGCAGTCAATTTTAGGGAAAATATAAAGTCCTGCCTGCGGTTTAACAGCTGTAATTCCAGGAATCTCATTCATGGCCTTATAGATGAAATTACGCTGTTCATAAATGCGGCCTCCTGGCAGCAACAATTTGTCAATAGACTGAACACCGCCCAGGGAAGTTTGAATGACCTGCTGGGCTAAAACATTGGAACAAAGGCGCATATTAGAGAGCATATTGAGCCCTTCGATGTAGTCTTTCACATGCTTTTTAGGTCCGGACAGCACCATCCAGCCGACACGAAAACCAGCAATACGATGCGATTTTGACAGGCCGTTCATTGACACACAGAAGAGATCCGGCGCTAGGCTGGCAATAGCTATATGCTCGCCCCCATCCATAACCAAACGGTCATAAATTTCATCTGCGAAAATAATCAGGTCATTTTGTCTAGCAATTTCTACAATATCCAGCAAAATATCCTTGGAGTAGAGAGCTCCTGTAGGATTATTAGGGTTAATGATGACGATAGCTTTCGTATTCGAAGTAATTTTTGACTTGATATCATTAATATCCGGATACCAATTAGAACTTTCGTCACAAATATAGTGAACAGCATGACCGCCTGCCAGGCTGACAGAAGCCGTCCAGAGCGGATAGTCAGGCATGGGGATTAAAACTTCATCACCATCATCTAAAAGTCCCTGCATAGACATGGTAATCATTTCAGAAACCCCGTTGCCGATGTAAATATCATCCACATCAACATCAGGAATATTTTTAAGCTGACAGTACTGCATGATAGCTTTACGAGCTGAAAAGATGCCTTTTGAGTCCGAATACCCCTCGCTCTCACGTACATTCATGATCAAATCGCGAACAACCTCATCAGGAGCTGTCAGACCAAAGGCTGCCGGGTTTCCGGTATTGAGACGAAGAATTTTCTCGCCATTAGCAATCATGCGGTCAGCTTCTTCCAAGACTGGACCGCGGATGTCATAAGCAACATGTTCAAGTTTGACAGACTTATTAAATTCTCTCATCGTTTCACCTCATTGGTTACATTGGTGTCATTATTGTAGCGCATTTTAGCTAAAATCGCAATCAAACTTCTGGAGACTGCAGGCCCTAGGCATGAAACTTTTCTCACCCCTCTTGCTTTTAAGAAAAAAATATGCCATAATACAGTTACCCTCTAAAATGTTTATGGTTAACTAAAAAAGGAGTTTCATGATTATGAAAACAAAAACAGTCGCTCTAATTGCTGTAATGATTGCTATTATCATTGCTCTCGGTTTTATTCCTGGTATTCCTTTGGGCTTTATTCCTGTTCCAATTATCTTACAAAACATGGGTATTATGCTAGCAGGGGCGCTCTTAGGTTCTAAACGTGGATTTTTATGCGTCTTCATCTTTCTTTTGCTGGTCGCTCTGGGAATGCCGGTTTTATCTGGCGGATCCGGTAACATTGCGTCTTTTATGGGACCTACAGCTGGTTATCTGCTGGCTTATCCCTTTGCTGCTTTTCTGGTTGGACTCGTTACCGAAAAATTTAATCAGGCTAATGTCTTTCTAGAATTTTTGCTAATCTGGCTGGCAGGAGCCTTATTTGTAGATGTTATGGGAGCAATTGGCCTTACCATTCAGTCACATATACCTTTACATCAAGCTTTAATGGCCAATCTTGTTTTTATTCCTGGTGATACAATAAAAGTATTAATCGTGACCCTCATTCACCGCAGGTTTAAAAATTCTTCTTTCCTTCAGGCATAAGCACTGATAAAACCTTCTGGAAACTGCTTAGATATATTTTACTTTTTTTCAGAAAAGGGTTACAATATAAGTAAAAGATGAGACGGAGGGCTAGCTTATGTCTACTTATAAAAATATCATGGTTGCTATTGATGGTTCCTATGAATCTGAACTGGCTTTCGAAAAGGGCGTCAGTGTTGCTCTGAGAAACGATGCCAACCTGCTTTTGACCCATGTTGTTGATACACGCGCACTTCAAAGTGTTGCAACCTTTGATGCTTACATTTATGAAAAACTGGAACAAGAAGCTCACAGTGTTTTAGATGATTATGAAAAGCAAGCCCGTGAAAGAGGTCTGGAAAATGTCAGACAGGTTATTGAATTTGGTAATCCTAAACCTCTGTTAGCCACAGAGATTCCTAAGCGAGAAGATGTTGATCTTATCATGCTGGGGGCTACTGGTCTTAATGCCTTTGAACGGCTCCTTATCGGTTCTTCATCAGAGTACATTCTGCGCCACGCTAAGGTAGACTTGTTGGTCGTCCGTGATCCTGAAAAGACTCTGTAAGCAAAATTAAATTAGTAAAAAAACAAGCAACCATCTAACGCCGGCTGCTTGTTTTTTAAAGCTGAAAATTCTCTTCCTGCTGTTTCTTTGCAGTCAATTTAAAAATTGCTTTTACTCCTGATGTCCTTATGATTTAAGTTCGGCGCAGAGATTTTTGAATCTGACGATCCAGTTCTCTTTTTATAGCCGGCTCAGGAGCAAAATGTTCTTCCCAGTCATCTGGTTTTAAGATCTTGTGCGTTTCAGGATCAAAGTGCGCCTTGCCATCTGGAAAAATTTTTCCAATATTAGCTTCGTGCACCGTATCAAAGAAAGGCTTAGGATCCACTCCCATCAGCACAAAGGAACCGTAGGTAAAGTAAAGCAGGTCTGTCAAAGCATCTACCTGTCCAACCAAAGGTGTTTCAGGATGTGGTTTCTTCATCACCTTATCTGCTGCCTTATCAACTGCTTGGTGAAGATGCTGAACCGCCTGAGCAAAAGCTTCTTGATCACCATTGCTGGCAGCATATAAAAACTCAACGATTTCTTCTGCTTTGAAATCGGAGCGGTGCCCTCCTTCAATAATGTCATAAACCCTCGGTGTTTCGCAGGTTTCGCCATCCATCAGCTGATGGAAATCCTTGACCTTGTTGAAGTTATCATCGCTGCTGGAAAAGACCTTAGCTGTTTTATGGTGAATCAGACCAAAATGCGACAGAGCCTTGGAAATCCCGTCGTCATTATTGCTAGCGGTTGTATAACTAGCAATTTTTTTAATCTGCTCAGTTGCATTGCCCATAGCTACGCCCAGACCAACACCAGACAGCATTTCGATGTCATTGTCCGAATCGCCGAAAGCCATAACCTCAGACATTTCAATATCAAATTCTCTGGCAACGCGGGCAATTCCCTTGATTTTAGACATTCCCTTAGAAATCAAGTCAGCAGAGTAGGGGCTGCTGCGGGTAACCGTCAAATGGGGGAATTTATCAGCGATTACGTCACTTTGCTCCTTCGTCGCTACCAAAACAATTTGAAAAATGGGCTGGCGCATGATGGTCATCAGATTGCCCAGACTCTGGGGCTTTATCCGGCGAATAACATGCTTAAAGCTCCTAGTTACTGTCTTGGTCCACCTTTTAGGAATAATCCGGCTGAGCCACTGACCAAAACGGCTGGTCCCCATGTTAATGATATTAGAACCAACAAGACCTGAGCTCGTCCCCAAGGAAATGTCACGGCGCCGTTCACTAGCATACTTAATGACACGGTAAACGGTGGATTTGGGCAGCTGATTCTGATATAAAACGCGATCGCGCGTAAAAATATACTGACCGTTATAGGTAATGGCAAAGTCAAGTCCCAAATTTTCCATAAAAGGCGTAACAAAAGCAGGCCCTCTGCCGGTCGCCACACCGACAAGAATCCCTTGTTTTTTCATATTCTTAATTGCCTGCTGGGTCGATTTTTGAACATGCTTGCGATCATTCAGCAAGGTGCCATCAATATCAAAAAAAACAGCTCTGATTGCCACAGTATCACCTTTCATATCCTTCAAATTATGTTAAAATATAGTATAACACAATTTGAAAGAATTTTAAAAACGATGAAAAAAATACTTGTTTTGCATACAGGCGGAACAATCTCCATGCATGCTGACGAAAGTGGAAAAGTTGTCCCAGACAAAGACAATCCGATGAACCATGTCGGTTTCGAGCTTGATAATATCCAGATCGAATCACTTGATTTTTTTAACCTTCCCAGCCCTCATATCAAGGTCGAGCACATGCTCTTATTGGCACAAAAAATTCGCCAGACAGCCGGAAGCTATGATGGTGTTGTCATTACCCACGGAACCGATACTTTAGAAGAGACTGCTTATTTTCTTGATACTATGCTGCTGCCTGCTATTCCCATTGTGCTGACCGGTGCCATGCGGTCTTCCAATGAACTAGGGAGCGATGGTACCTACAATTACCTGTCTGCTCTGCGAGTTGCCAGTCATGATAAGGCGGCTGACAAGGGAGTGCTGGTCGTTATGAATGATGAAATTCATGCTGCCAAGTACGTCACTAAAACGCATACGACCAATGTCTCAACCTTTCAGACACCGACACACGGTCCTTTGGGAATCATCATGAAACATGATATTCTCTTTTTCAAAACTGCTGAACCGCGGGTTCGTTTTGATCTGACAGAGATTTCAGGAACTGTTCCCATTGTTAAAGCCTACGCTGGTATGGGGGATTGGCTTTTAAGCAGCCTGAACCCAAACAATATTGATGGCTTAATCGTTGAAGCACTGGGAGCCGGCAATCTGCCACCAGAAGCCGCTCAGAGTATCGTCAAATTAATCAAGCAAGGCATTCCTGTAGCGCTGGTCTCCCGCTGTTTTAACGGTATTGCAGAACCCGTCTATGCCTACGAAGGCGGCGGCGTTAAGCTGCAAGAATCTGGTGTCATGTTTGTCAAGGAATTAAACAGCCAAAAAGCTCGCCTTAAACTTCTAATCGCTCTTAACGCCGGACTCAAAGGACAGGAGCTCAGAGAATATATTGAAGGATAATAAATTTGGAGAAACTCATGAAGCTAGACATTACTGCATCAGATAAACCTAAGCAAAAAGATTTCAGCTACTCGCTGGAAATCTCAGACAAACAAATTTTAACAACTGTGCTAGTTGTCTGCGGAACAATTTTGTTTGGGACCTTTCTCAAAGGCTATTTTAAAAAGTAAATCACCTTATTAATTGTGTAAAATACCGTTTTGCCCTTTAAGTCTGACAACTAAACTTAAGGGGATTTTTAATGCACCGGCCTTCTAACTGCTGACAGTTTGTCAATACTTGCAGCTTTGTTGCACTCAAAAAGAGGCTGTAATAAACAGACTCTTTTTGACAATTAGTCACTGCTGCCCAGCCCCTTGCTAACAGTCTGCCCCTTAAGGTAGACTGTTCCCGGCACTGAGGTAGATATCATACCATTCCGGGCGGGTCAGAGCGACCTTGTTAGCGGCAGCAATTTTAGCAATACGCTTTGGATTCATAGAACCGATCACAGCCTGCATTTTCGCCGGATAGCGCAGTATCCAAGCAATGACAATTGCTTCGGCAGAAACTCCGTATTGCTGGGCATATTTGGCAATCGTCAGATTGAGATCCTGATAGTCAGGACTCTCTGAAAATAAGCCGCTGGTCAGGTCGATTTGGAAAGGCGACCAAGCCTGAATGGTGATTTGATGCAGTCGGCAGTAATCAACCGTTCCGCTGTCATGGTCAATTGCTGCGCTGTTCTTCATATTGACATTGAGCCCTGCATCAAACAGCGGAGTATGGGCAGGAGAGAGCTGCAGCTGATTAACAGCCAAAGGCTCGTCTAAATAAGCAGCCAGCAGCTCCATTTGATAACGGTTTTGATTGCTGACACCAAAATGCCTCACTTTGCCAGCTTCTTTCAGCTGCATAAACGCTTCTGCCACTTCGTCAGGTTCCATGAGAACATCTGGCCGGTGCAGCAGCAGAAAATCCAGATAATCCGTATTTAAGCGCTGTAAAATCCCATCCACAGCAGTTACAATATGCTCTTTGGAAAAATCAAAATAACCTTTTTGAATACCGCATTTTGACTGCAAAATCAGCTGGTCCCGGTTAATACCGAGATTCTTGAGTGCTGCTGCAAAACGTTTTTCAGATTCACCACCGCCATAAATATCAGCATGATCAAAAAAGTTTATCCCTTGTTCAAGAACCGCACTAATAACATGCTCGGCATCCTTTGTTTCCAAAGCTGCCATACGCATACAACCCAAAGCAATGCGTGAACCAGTTACATTCGTCTGTCCAATCTTTTGTAGCATAGACTGCCTCCTTTTTGTAATTATCTTTATTATAGCATTTTGTGTAAGCGGTTGCTTGTAAAAGTAAAAAAGACGAAGCTCTTTTCAGCTTGAAGGCAAGGTCTTTTACGGAACTTGCCAAGAAAACTTGAGCTGAGCTTCAGTCAAGAATGTCTTTTTTTCTTAGATTTTGAACCAGCAGCGTCCATCTGTCATCTTTTTGCCAGTCTTTGTCATGGACAATTTCTGCTGCAAGGCGGCGGGCTTCTTCCAAAATATTGTAGTCCTCTACGATATCAGCCACCTGAAATTCAGGAATTCCCGATTGGCGGGTGCCGAAAATTTCTCCGGAACCGCGCATTTTTAAATCTTCTTCAGCCAGAAGAAAGCCATCTGTCGTTTCAGTCATAATCCGCATGCGATCCTTTCCAGCATCTGTTTTGGGATTAGCCACTAAAATAGCATAGGACTGCTTATCGCCGCGGCCGACACGCCCGCGCAGCTGATGCAGCTGACTGAGGCCAAAGCGGTCTGCATCCATAATAATCATGATGGTGGCATTGGGTACATTGACACCGACTTCGATGACTGTTGTTGATACCAAAATATCAACAGCGCCTTTTTTAAATTCCTGCATGATAGCATCTTTTTCGTCGTTTTTCATGCGGCCGTGCATGAGAGCAATGCTGGCAGCATGGGCAAAATAATCTTTTAATTCCTTTTCCAAAGCCTTAGCATTCTTTAAATCAAGGCTTTCAGATTCTTCAATCAAGGGAGAAACAACATAAATTTGGGCGCCTTTGGCAATTTGATCTTTGACCCAAGACAGAACCTTATCCAGCTGTTCATGCTTGACCCAACGTGTCTTAATGGGTTTGCGCCCCTTTGGCAGCTCATCAATAACAGAAACGTCCATATCACCAAAAGCCGTGATGGCCAGTGTCCTAGGAATAGGGGTTGCAGTCATCATGAGAACATCCGGATTTTCTCCTTTTTCGCGGAAAAGACGCCTTTGCTTGACTCCAAATCGGTGCTGTTCATCGGTAATGACCAAACCTAGCTTATGATAATCAACACCTTCTTGAATTAAGGCGTGTGTTCCGACAATCATGTCAACAGAACCATCTGCAATGGCCGCAAGTGCTGAACGTTTGACAGCAGCCTTCATACCTGAAGTCAACAAGGCAATTGACAAATCAGGAAACAAAGCACTCAGACTATCGTAGTGCTGTTCTGCCAAAATTTCAGTCGGTACCATCAAAGCAGACTGTAAGCCAGCCGTATAAGCCGCATACATGGCAAGACTTGCAACAATGGTCTTGCCAGAGCCAACATCTCCCTGTAAAAGACGGTTCATATGGGCACCGGAAGCCATATCTGCCAGTATTTCTTTCAGACTGCGCTTTTGAGCATTTGTCAAAGGAAAGGGCAGAGCATCTATTTTTGCAGCTACCTTGTCTTGGTCATAAGAAATAACCAAACCGTTTGACTCCGATTTATTAGCTGCTTTAAGCATTTGCAGATTAAGCTGGAAATAAAAGAGCTCTTCAAATTTAATACGTCGAAGCGCCTGACGGTACTCTGCCAAATCTTTGGGAAAATGCATGGCCCGTGTCGCCGTCTTTCGATCCAATAAACGGTACTTATCCAGCAAAAGCTGCGGAAGATTTTCTGGCAGGCAATCTGCATAACCTGAGTCAAAAGCTGATTTGATGGCCTTAACCAGCGCAGCCTGTGAGATACCTTGGGCAACATGGTAAACAGGCTGCATGTCATCAGCTACCTGGGCTAAAATTTTAATGCCTGTCAAGGAAGACTTGGCCTGATTCCATTTACCAAAAATGGCAATTTCCTGATCAATTTCCACCTTATCCTGCAAATAGGGCTGATTGAAAAAAGACACAGCAATGATGGCTTCTCCCTGCTTGATTTTAAAAGACAGACGATTGCGCTTAAAGCCATAATACTGAACATTTGGCGGAGTCACTACTCTTCCTGTAACAACTGCTTTTTCCCCATCCAGCAAATCAAAGATAGATTTTGCCTTAAAATCTTCATAGCGGAAAGGATAGTAGAGCAGCAGATCTTCGATTGTATAAATGTCTAATTTGTGGAATTTTTCTGCAGACTTAGGACCTAACCCCTTTAAAGCTGCAATTGATGATTGTAAGTCCATAAGCACCCTTCCAAGTTTTTTTCTATTATAACAAAAGCAGCAGATTTTCAACAAATTTCAAGGCTGGTCAAAAAATCTAAGAAAAAGGAAAGGCAGCATGACTACATAGCAATCACGCCTATCCTTTCCAAATTCATTTGTCTAAAATCATTGCCAGAAAAAACAGCGCTTCAATCAGCTTTCTAGATTGTATTTTCTGGGAACGCGGTCGCTAATCAAGCAAAGAACCTCATAATTAATTGTTCCGCGCTTGTCAGCAACATCAGTCGCCGAAATACTCTCACTTCCATCTTGACCGATCAGAGTCACCTTGGTTCCTAAATGATAGCGCTTAGGCAGACGAATGGTAATTTGATCCATGGACACACGTCCGACAATTTCACAATACTGACCATCTACCAATACTTTAAAGCCTTGCAAGTCTCTCGTCCAGCCATCTGCGTAGCCAATAGGCACTGTTCCGATTATTTCACCTTGATTAGCCGTATAAGTAGCGCCATAACCGATGGTATCTCCGGCATTTACCTCTTTGACCTGAACCAAAAGCGATGTCAAGTCTAGCGCTGGCTTGAGCGGATAAGGAAGCTCAAGCGCCTGACCGCTTGGATTTAAGCCATACATCACAATTCCTAAACGGACAGCATTCATAACCGTATCACTGTGCCAAATGCTGGTAGCCGAATTGGAGGCATGGACAATTGGCGGCTTATTGTCTAAGTTTTCAACGATCTCTTTAAATTTTTGCAGCTGCTGTTTAAATTTATCATCAGAAGCTTCGTCAGCTGTTGCAAAATGGGTAAAAATCCCTTCAACTACTGCTCCTGCTTCCTCTAAACCGGCAATAAGCTGATTAGCTTCTGCCAGACTTCTGACACCGATTCTGCCCATGCCGGAGTCAACCTTAACGTGCACAGACAATCCTTTTAAATCAATTTTTTTAGCCTTAGCTTCCTGCAGCCACTCTGAATCAGCAACTGTAATGGTAATGCATTCACGTTTTGCCAGGTCTGCTTCTTCAGGTAAAATAACCCCTAAAATCAGAATGAAATCTTTCAAACCAGCCTGACGCAGCTCAAGCGCCTCATCTAAATTGGACACACAAAAGCCATCTACCTGATTTTGAATGGCCTTCGCCACTGGCACAGCACCATGACCGTAAGCATTGGCTTTTACAACGGCAAAGGTTTTGACGCCCTTGCCAATATGACTTTGAACTTGTTTGATATTAAAAGCAATACGGTCTAGATGAACATGGGCCGTTGTTGGACGATGATAGCTAGCAATCATGATTCTTCCTCCAAAATAACACTGGCCTCAACAAAATTCCCTGAATGAGAAATGCTGATAAAAATCTTTCCAGAAAAAGGCGCTTTGGTAAAGATGGGCGCTCCTTTTTCGTTGGTCAAAATTTCCAAATCCAGAAAACGCAAAACCCCAATACCACTGCCGTAAGCCTTGGAAAAAGCCTCCTTAGCGGCCCAGCGGCCAGCCAAATATTCCATTTGGCGCCTGCCCTTTAACTGTGAAAAAATTTCTAATTCTTTCACAGTCAGTACCTTAGCAGCAAAACGGCTGCTTTTTTCATAAGCCTTTTGGACAGCGCTTATATCTTGCAGATCAATTCCGTGTCCTATTATCATAATATCTTTCTAAAAGAGACTGGGACAGGGTCTCCAATCTCTTAATCATTATCACTTTAACATACAGCAGGATAAGCTCGAACAAGCTCCCTGACCTTTTAGAATCTTAACACAAGCTTTGCTTGAAATCAGGCAAGCCGCCTATTTGTTTTTTAAGGTGTCATAGATCTCATGCACCAATTGTTCGGTGTTGTCCCAGCCCAGACATGGATCTGTAATTGATTTTCCAAAAACTTCCGGCTCATCCTGACGGCCGTCTTCTAAGTAGGATTCAATCATAAAGCCGCGGACATACTTATTAATCTTGTCGTTCCAGTCACGGTTGATAAGTGTATGGCGAACAATTCGCACCTGCTCCAAATAGTTCTTCCCTGAATTGTCATGATTGGTATCAATGACAATAAAAGGATAGGACAGCCCCATATCTTCATATTGGTCAATCAGTTTTAAAAGGATGTCATAGTAATAATTAGGCTCGTATTCACCATGTTCATTGCTGCCGCCGCGCAGGATGACATGGGCTAAAGGATTGCCATCGGTTTCCACTTCAGCACCATTGTAAATAAAGTTCTGCGAACTTTGGGCTGCATGAATGGCATTCAGCATCACCTTGAGATTGCCGGAGGTCGGATTTTTCATTCCTGTCGGAACATCAATTCCGGAAGCCACAAAACGATGTTCTTGGTCTTCAACCGAACGGGCACCGACAGCATGGTAGGAAACCAAATCATCAACTAAGACAAGATTGGATGGATAAAGCATCTCATCAGCCGTTGTCAGTCCTGTCTCAGTAATGACACGGTAGTGAAGATTACGAACCGCATGAATGCCATTGATAAGATCCGGCAGCTTAGAACTGTTAGGCTGATGGATAAGCCCTTTATAACCATCACCATTGGTGCGAGGCTTAGCCGTATAGACACGCATGACAATAAAGATACGATCTTTTACTTCTTCTTGAAGCTTTGCTAAACGATGTGCATATTCCAGCACCGCTTCTTCATTGTCAGATGAACAAGGACCCATGACCAAAAGGATACGGTCATCTTCTCCTTTAATAATCTTAGCCAGCTCAGCGTCACGCGCTAGTTTTCTAGCTAAATCCTCATCTTTTAGCTGTGTGTCTTTTTTAATTTTAGAAATATCTATAGTTGTACTTTTTTGATGAATGCCCATTTTATTTTCCTAAGGTGTCATAGATTTCATGAACCAATTGCTTGGTGTTGTCCCAGCCCAGACATGGATCTGTAATTGATTTTCCGAAGACTTCCGGTTCGTTTTGACGGCCGTCTTCTAAGTAAGACTCAATCATAAAACCGCGGACATATTTATTAATCTTGTCATTCCAGTCACGGTTGATAAGAGTCTGACGAACAATTCGGACTTGCTCCAAATAGTTCTTCCCTGAATTATCATGGTTGGTATCGATAACGATGAAAGGATTTTCCAGTCCCATTTTTTCATATTGTTCGATGGTATCCAAAACATTATCGTAGTAGTAATTTGGAATATTTTTGCCATATTCATTAACGCCGCCGCGCAAAATAACATGGGCCAAAGGATTGCCACTGGTTTCGACTTCTTCTCCATTAAAGAGAAAAGATTGTTTATTTTGAGCCGCATAAATACCGTTAAACATAATATTCAGATTACCGGATGTTGGATTTTTCATCCCTGTCGGAACATCAATTCCGGAAGCTACAAAGCGGTGCTGCTGATCCTCAACCGAACGAGCACCAACTGCTATGTAAGATACTAAATCCTCAATCAAAGGCAGGTTTTCAGGATAGAGCATTTCATCTGCCGTTGTCATTCCAGTTTCTGTAATGACACGGTAATGAAGGTTGCGAACAGCCATAATCCCATTAATCAGGCTCGGTGCCTCTCCTGTATTAGGTTGGTGCACCATTCCCTTATAACCGTCACCATTAGTGCGAGGTTTAGCCGTATAAACACGCATGACCATAAATACACGATCTTTTACTTCTTCCTGCAGTTTTGCTAAGCGCTTAGCATACTCAAGAACAGCTTCTTCATTATCTGAAGAGCAGGGACCAATAACTAAAAGCAGACGATCATCTTCTCCTTTAATGATTGCTTCCAACTCACGGTCGCGAGCTTCTTTTTTAGCTAGAGCTTCACCTGTCAGTTGTGATAGGCTACGAACTTCTTCGACATTAATTTTATCACTGGTTGCTTTAAAAGACATCCTTATTCTCCCACTTTTTTAAAATCGTTTACGGCCATGACAATTCTTAAATTTCTTGCCCGAACCGCATGGACACTTATCATTGCGGCCGACACCCTTAAAAATAGAATCTTGTTGGGCCACTGCTTGGGACTGGGCTGCAATATTTTGTTCAGCCGTTGTCCTACTTTCAACCTCTTTTTCACGTTCCTGTTCATGAATTTGAGCTTTCATCATCGTACGAGTCACATCAAATTCAATCGCACCAATCATGTCTTGGAACATTCTAAAACCTTCAGATTGGTATTCAACAATAGGATTATTCTGTGCATAGCCGCGCAAACCAACAGAACTGCGCAATTGATCCAAAGCATCAATATGATCAGTCCATTTGTTGTCCACAACCATCAAAATCAGCACCTTTTGGAACTCTCGAACAGCTTCTTCATCGCGAAGTTTGGCAATTTGACGGTCATAGTTTTTCAAAGCTGCATCATAAAGCAAATCCTTAATGTCATCATACTTCAAATCTTCGATATCATGTAAATTGATAGAATCTTCAGGAAGCAGATTGGTTTTAGCAAAATTAAGAATTGCCTCGAGACTTTCTTTACGATCCAAGCGGCTGTGAGAGTCTACAGTCCGACTAATTGTCCGTTTAATCATAGCCTTGATTTCTGGAGCAAGGTCTCGCTCAGCAGTAATAACGTCGTAACGTTCGGCATAGATAATTTCGCGCTGCTCACGCATGACATCATCGTATTGAAGGACTTGTTTCCGCGTGTCATAGTTATTACCTTCAACTCGTTTTTGAGCAGACTCAACTTGATTGGTCAGCATGCGTGATTTAATAACCACATCGCTGTCTTCTTCAATAAAGCGATCAAGGAATGCCTTGATACGTTCCGAACCAAAACGGCGCATCAATTCATCTTCCAGCGAAAGGTAAAATTGAGATTCTCCCGGATCTCCCTGACGTCCTGAACGACCGCGCAGCTGATTATCAATCCGGCGGCTTTCGTGGCGTTCCGTACCGATAACACAAAGGCCTCCGAGTTCGCGCACACCTTCACCAAGCTTAATATCTGTTCCGCGGCCGGCCATATTGGTCGCGATAGTAACAGCGCCGCGCTGACCAGCATTCATAATAATCTGAGCTTCTTTAAAGTGATTTTTAGCATTAAGAACTTCGTGGGGAACACCTGCTTGCACCAGCATTTTTGAGATAAGGTCTGAGGTTTCAACCGCTACAGTACCAACCAAGACAGGCTGACCTTTTTCATGGCGAGCTTTGACATCAGCAACAACTGCTTTAAATTTGGAATCAAGTGTTGGATAGAGCAAATCATGATGATCAATACGAGCCACCGGACGGTTAGTTGGAATCGGAATAATGCGCATGTTATAGATTTCACGAAATTCCTCTTCTTCTGTCTTAGCCGTACCAGTCATACCTGCCAGCTTCTTGTACATCCGAAACATATTTTGATAGGTAATCGAAGCACTTGTCTTAGACTCATCTTGAATCGGAACACCTTCTTTGGCTTCGATAGCCTGATGGAGACCGTCAGAAAAGCGGCGGCCTTCCATTGTACGCCCTGTAAATTGATCAACAATAAGAATTTCTTGATCTTCACTAACCACATAATCAATATCAAGCAGCATAATGTAATTAGCTCGCAGAGCATTGTCAATATAGTGGGTCAGAGCCACATTTTCAATATCATAGAGATTTTCCAAATTGAAATAAGCTTCTGCCTTATCAATTCCAGAATCTTTAAGACCGATGGTTTTCGTCGGTGTATCAATAGCATAGTCATCTTCTGATAGAGTTTTTACAAAACTATCCGCACGATGGTAGAGCTGATTGGTTTCTGTGCTAACCGGTCCTGAAACAATCAGCGGGGTTCTCGCTTCATCAATCAAAACCGAGTCTACCTCATCGACCAGCGCAAAATTAAGAGGCCGCTGCACCATGTTTTCTTTACGAACCACCATGTTATCACGCAGATAGTCAAAGCCGATTTCTGCATTGGTCGAATAAGTAATATCGCAGTTGTAAGCTTCGCGCTTTTCAGATGATGACTTGGCTGCCAGATTAATACCGACAGACAGTCCCAACCATGAATAAAGTTCTCCCATTTCAGTCGCATCACGGGTCGCCAGATATTCATTGACCGTTACAACATGAACACCTTCGCCAGCCAATGCATTAAGGTAAACAGGCATGGTTGCTGTCAGGGTTTTTCCTTCCCCTGTACGCATTTCGGGAACATCACCATGGTGAAGAACCACTCCTCCCATAATCTGTACACGATAAGGATAGAGCCCCAAGACACGCCTTGAAGCTTCACGGACAACAGCAAAAGCCTCAGGAAGCAGAGCATCCAGAGATTCACCATTTTGATAGCGCCTTTTGAATTCGTCTGTTTTAGCTTGAAGCTCTTCATCAGCAAGAGCTTCCATTTCATCAGCATAACTTTCAACTTTTTTTGCTATTTTTGTTAATTTTCTAACTTCGCCTTTATCATTTTCAATGATAGTGCGTAGAATATTTGCCATCTTTAATCCTTTCGATAGTGTTATCGTTTTATTTTATCACAAATAAAGCTCATGTTCAAGAATTCCATGGAGCTGTTTCACGCCTCAT
>NZ_BCLE01000045.1 GCF_001431045.1 Streptococcus orisasini | reverse complement strand
GGGCTGCAGCATCTAAAGTGGAAATCCCAGATGAGTGATCGTCCAAAATTTTATTGATCTCTGCACGCTGAGCATCTGAGGCGGTAACTCGATTCTCCACAGGAACTGGCTCTGAGATCTGTTTTTCTGTGATACCTTTAGTTGTAGTCGTTAATTGTTCCGATTGACTAACAAGCTGAGGACTTTGGGCATAGACTACACCACCATCAGAGGCAGGGGTGACCGAGTCACCCTCAACTCTTGAATTGACTGGATCAGCAGTAGTTGGATTAAGCTCAGGTGAATCCTGATGATCATCTTGAGTAGCGATAGAACCTGCTTGGGGCTGGTTAGCTTTAGTCACTTCCTCTGCAGAAGCAGACTGGCTATTAGTTGTACTTTCTTCTGCTTGAATAGGTTGCTCAGAACTACTAACCTGAGCCTCATCACCAACGACTGATTGATCGTTCTGAGTTACTTGAACCGCTTGGGAATCTTGAGGCTGACTATCGGCACTAACAGATGATGTAGTCCCAACCGTCATCAAAGACAGACCAGCCATAGTTGTCACAGCAATTGCCACCCATTGTTTCTTAACTTTGTGAAGTTTATAGTGTGTAGTTTTCATTAACTATTTCCTCCTTAATTAATCATATAAATTGTTTTCTATCACCTATATTTATATCATTGAGGGTACGGCCGTGCATTACTTCAAAATCTAATTTAGAGAGCACTTTCTTATTCTCATAAATAACCGTGGTCAAATCAGAGAAATATCTTGAGTTTAGAAGCAAATATCTAAAGCCCAAGGAAACAACATGGGCATCGAAAAGCTATCATCGTTATCTGTCGCAGATTACTTGTGGCTATCTACCATATCTTCTTAAAACAAAAAGACTACAATCCTGTTTTATAAGGTCTTATCGAACTTAGAAACCCTGATAAACCAATGTTTGTCGAATAAGCTGTATGCTTTGCACAGCAACATGAATTCAACGTTATCTAATTAAAAAAATCAGGTGTCAAGACCTCTTTTTAGTGTGCTCAAAATTAGACTAAACAATAAATCAATTAACTTTTATTTTTCAAACTTAGTTTTCCTAAGAACACTAAAATACAATCTGGTATTTCTATATGCTTGTTATCTCTTACATAGGGAAGCTCTTTTAATGGAAATACTATTGAAAAACTTTGTCGTTACAATCAGCACAAACATCATAGCAGCTATTATCAAGGCGGGTATAAAAATCCACAAATGATTTAGCTGTAATATATGAAATGATCTTGAAGCGTGGTAAAATACTGCTGCAACTATTAAATTACAAATAAGCGAAAGCAACAAAATCACTGTTGAGTAGATGATGCCTTCAAAAAGTTGGATAAGAACAATATTTTTTCTAGAGACGCCCAAGGTTTGCCACTGTTGGAGTGTTCTTTGCTCTTGCCTAGAAGTCAAAATTGTAATTGAGACAATATTAGCTAAACTAACAAGCACTGGAGCTGCTAGATAAAATAAGAATGATACTATCGTCTCACGATTGCCCGCATTTGCCATCGTCGCATCTTTGATTACTGGCAGCGATAAACCAGAAGTCAGAGTAATCGTTGAGACAATGGAAATCGTTATAGATTTCAAATAAAATGGGGTCCCAAGAATATGCCATTTTGCCATTATGACACTATAATGATTACTCCATTTATAGAGAGCCTTTATTAGCTTTTCTTCGATCCAAGGTGACAAGAGCTGAAGAAGGATAATATGAACAATAAGCAAATAAAATCCCATATTGATGATTACTCCTATGGCATACATATCTGAACCTGGCAGATCCATTAATGGAATAGCTACTGCACTGACTATAATTGTCAACCAAGATACAACTGGGAAGCTCAGGGATAAAATCTTTTTCCTAGTACCAATCCCTTTAGCATTAGCCATATTATTATCTCCTAAAATCCCTTTTTTTAGTAGTTTTAACGTATATCTAAACCCACTAAAAAAGGCTAGGACTGAGATCAATACAATAGAAATAATCAATGATGCAAAACTAAACGTGATAGGAATAGAAGGCAGCATACTTTTGCCCACCATACCTTGAATAAAATAATAGTAGTTGTGGGTTATGACAGGCGTTACCAGAGAGCCAATAATACTAGATAGAAACGCAGCAACAGAAAGCTGTCCTCCCACTAAAAGAGCCAATTGTAACTGGCTGGCTCCAAGTACACTCCACAGCTGATAATCCTTTTTCATAGAATCCAGTAACAGCTGAATCAAACTAGAAGTCAATAGCACTAATGTTAAACCACCAAAAATGATAGGACCAATAAATAGAGGGCCTGGAACTCCATGCTTGTAAATTTCAGCATGCGCTTCCACAGAGAAATAAGTTGTCGTACATATTCCTACAAGAATATTAGCTATCAGAAAAACAGGCACTACCCCTAACCACTGCCTCTTGGTATAGCTGAATTGGTAAAACATGAGTTGTAACATCAAGCCACCTCCTTATTAACGTTTATCAGTTCTAAGTGCTGCATATAAATCTGAGGCATTGGGATGATGCAATTCCATGAAAATCTGCCCGTCTTTTAAAATAAGTGAACGATCGGTTTCGGAAGCTAATTCTATATCATGCGTCACCATAACAACACACTTGCCCTGACGTGATAACTGTTTAAGTAAATCAAAAATCACTTGACGCGAGGCACTATCTAAAGCCCCTGTAGGCTCATCCGCAAAAATAAGCTGACTCCCCGCTAAAATAGTTCTAGCAATGGCAACTTTTTGCTGCTCTCCTCCGGACAAGGTATGAACGAAGGCGTTGATATCTGCTTCAAAATACATTTTCCTCAGTAAATTCGTCACTTCTTCCTTACTAACTTTTTTATGAGCTAAACGTAAGGGTAAAATAATGTTTTCAAATACTGGAAGCTCTGGCACCAGATTATAGGACTGGAAAATCATAGAAATATTCTGGCGCCTAAACTTAGCTAATTGGCTATCCTTAAGAGCGTAGGGATCTAATCCGTTTACCGAAACCGTGCCGTTATCTGGAACCATCAAACTAGATAAACATTTCAATAATGTAGATTTCCCCGATCCACTAACTCCTAAAATTGAAACGAATTCACCATAATCAGCTGTTACAGATATTCCGTTTAATACTGTTACAGTCTCATGGTTAGAAAGTTGAAATTTTTTTACTATGTTATTCGCACTTATTGCTTGGCTCAATATGCTCTACTCCCTTAATTTTTCTATTCTGCCTTCGTCAGTCATCTTATAAACAGCGGTGTACCTTACATCATTTAAGTCATAATGATGTGAAACTTCAATGAAAGAATCATCCAGTTCAAACAATAAATCATGGATTATTTTTGAATTCTTTTCATCTAGATTAGCAGATATCTCATCTAATAAGTATATTACTTTATTCCTAATCAACAATCTTGCCAATGCTAACTTTTGTTTTTGACCTCCAGATAAATAACCTCCCTGTTCTCCGCATTGATAATCAAGACCTCCATCATACACGAGTTCGTCATATAGCTTTACTTTTTTTAGAACCTCAATTATCTCATCTTCAGAGAACAGATAGTTTTGAAATAAAGTTATATTCTCACGTATACTTGTGTCAAAAATATATGGATTTTGGCTAACTGTTGGTATTTTCAAATTAACTATCTCTCTACCATTTACTCTCATTTGGCCTTTCTGGGGACTGAGAGTTCCATTTAATAGATTAAGAAATGTTGTTTTTCCACTACCTGATTCACCAGTTAATAAAACTCTAAACGGCTTTTTTAATTGCAAGTCTAAATTTAGTGTTTTTCCGTTATTTAAATTATATCTTAAGCTATCTAGCTCTATACATTTTATATCTGTATTGTCCATCCCAACCTTGCTGTCCTTCGCAGAAAGATTACCATTTGATCTTTGCAAATACTTAAAATATTTTTTTCGAAGTTCCTTGGTTGTCTTCATTGTGCTCAAAGATCCTACTATCGACTGAATAGGCCCCACTACTTTATCATTTGCCAAAAAAATACCAATCAGTATACTAAACGATAATGTCCCTTTAAATATAATTAAATATGATCCTATGACAAATGGGATAATGAAACTAAAACCAGATATTATTGAAGAAAGTAATTTAGCCAACCATTCTGATTTTTTTAGTTCAAAAACTGATTGCTCCATTTTTACTAGCCTTTTAGTTGAATATTCTAATATCCCTTTTTCTGCAGAAAATATTGACACAGTCTGATAACCATTAAATGCTTCTTTCAGTATTTTAGAATAAGCTGCACTAGATTCTGAGAAGTCATTAGCAGATTTTACAAGCCTCTTTCCCATTATGCTAGGCACAATAACAGGTAAGAGTGAAAATACAATAAACACTAGTGATACAACTAAATTTAAATAAAGCATATAACTTAAAGAAAAAATGAATAGTAATATATTTGAAAAAGTCGAAAAAATTTGTTCAAGATAATTCGTTTCTATCAATTTTAAGTCATTCATAACTGCAGATATTATTTGTGATGCGTCTTTAGAAACTTTATTATTTAAAAACTCCGATTCAAAATAACTTTGCTTAATTCTTAAATTAATATCTTTAATGATAGATGCCTGAGTCACACCAGCAAAATATGTTGCAGAATAAACTATAACCCATATACCTAAACTTTTTCCACCAAATTTTAGGATATCATAGATATTCATCTGATTGTTTAATTTACCAGCACTGATAACGATATTGGAAATCATAACCCCATTGAGAGAAGAAAAAGCTGTCCAAAATATAACTAGTATTAATTTATGCTTTTTTATATTAAATAATGCTTTCACTATTATCCCTTTCCACTTGCTCTAAAAAATAATTCAGAGTATTCTCTAGCAATTCTTCATTATTACTTGCAAGCCCACCATGTCCTGCATCATTATCTAAATGTACTATACTTTGATAACCATACTCATTTAGTTTTTGTGACCAACATAAAACATCTTGGTTATTTATATAGGGATCATTTTCCCCCAATAAAGTAATTATTTTAACATTAGAATTTTTTGCATATTCAATGTTTTGCATAGGAGAATAAGAAAGAATGTAGTCACTAATCTTTTTATTCTGAATATCCCCCCATTCCTCAATCTCCGTAATTGAAAGTGGGTTATCTTTTTTATGTAAAGAATCATAAGGATTTATAAAAGGAGAGAATAACAACATAGATTTAAATAAAGTTTTTTCCTTATTCAAGGTTGCACCTGCTATAATCCCCCCTGCACTTGAGGTAACTAACCCAATACTATTACGATCAATAATACCTTCACTTACTAGATATTTAACACCATTGATTAAATCATTGATAGAATTCCACTTATTTAACTTTTTTCCAGCTCGGTACCATTTACCTCCTAAGTATCCCCCTCCTCGAACATGTACAATTGCATATAAAAATCCCGAATTAATTATTGAGTACATCGCAGGCTCTAGTTCCATATTTTCTTTTTTGCCGTAAGCACCGTAAGCATATACGATACACTTCTTCTTTAGAGGTATTTCACTGGAATTTCCCTTCCAAAATATGGAGATTGGAATTTTAACATCACCGCTAATTTTCTTTGTCCAAATAGTTTTCATATGGTATTGAGAAATGTATTGTGACGATAAAATAGGAACTTTTATATTATTAATAATTTTCCCTTCTAGGTAGTCATAAATTATATGTTTAGTAAAGTATGTATTTTGTTCTTTAAAAATGATATTCTGATCAGCAAATGAGCTGCTATCCATTGTTGTTAATCTATCAAAAATTATGCTCCTTCTTTTAATATTTAAACTCCCTTTTGGTTCTTGACTAATCGTCAAGATATAATACTTAGAATGAAAATCATCAGAAACATTAAGGACAATAATATTTTCATAGGCTAAAATTTCTTTCACAGTTTTACCTAAATTAATATTTGCTTTTAGAACTAATTTCTCATCAATTGACTTTAAAATTAACTCCCTACCCTTTTTATCTACTTCTACAAAGTAGAAAATTTCTCCCAGTTTTAAACAAGAAAATCTTTTATGGATAATGGAAGAAATTGGGAAGATTTGACTCTTTGTTAGTTTCTGATTTTTAAACAAAAATAGGAATAATCTCCATTCTTTAAAATTAGATGACTGAATAAAGCATGTATCTCCATTGCCATTATTTATTATTTTTAAGCGATAAGCTTTATTTTTTTCTTCCAGTACTAACGTTTCTTTTTTTGTGGTAAAATTCAGGTAAAAAATTTTATCAGGCCTAGACCTATTATCTGTTCTTCCAAAGATTATCCCCTTGTTGCAAATATAAAAGCCACTTTCTAAAGATATATTTTCTACTCTAAAAATTATTGAAGTTGTATATTTTTTAATAACTAGTATGTCATATTGTTTACCATTTTTAACAACTAACACTAGGTATTGATCTACTAAAGAGAAATCTACATGTTGAACTTGGTAATTTGGATATATTTCGTACCACTGTTCAACATTAAAAACAACCCGTGATGGTATACTGTCCATTTTTTCTGAGAAAAGAATTTTGTATCCACCGTTATCTTTATCTATTATATCCCACTCTTTTATCTTACCTGACTCAGGTAAATTCCAATTTTTATACTGATACCAGTAATTGTTCTTTTTAAAGATGGGGGAAGGTATACAAATCAACTCTTGCATAGATTGTTTGATTACTAAATTATATTTATTTGTACTTTGCTTCTCTATCGTATCTATAAAGTGTTGATTATATTCCATATACTTGCCTTCTTTTACCGTTTTTCTATACAAGGTATAAAATCAAATTTATTATTCATTATAGAAGAGAGTGCTAATGCGATACCCGCAGAACCAGAAGCCACATCTGTTGTGATTCTCATTCCAGCATCACCTGCTAACACTACCCCATTCTCCAATCCTATCAAATATTTAGAAAGTCCTTCAAGCAATTCTTTTGCACCATAGATATCCTGTGCACCATACCGATTAATATTCTTAGCAATTTGCAGACCGCTAAAACCATTAAATAAACCAGGAAAAAGACAAAAGTTAGGATCTATAGCTTTTTCTAAAGAGTCAGTTATTTTTATTATATCAGCATTTAGAACAGCTTGATTCCTCTTTATTAAGATTATTAAACCCGCACTACCCGTAGATAGGTAGGGTAACATTCTTTCTCCTTGTGCATATTGCAATGACCCTAGTTTATCCACAGAGTATCCCTTAAGCTCAGATTCAATTGCCACCTGTAAACATTCTTTATATATATCTACTCCAGTAAATCTATAAGCTTCACCAAATAGCCATCCTATCCCAGCATGTCCATATAGCAATCCTCCATTAATTTGGTAGGGGTCGTTACTCTGTGATTCATCTGGACCTATTTTACATATAGCTTCTGGATTAGATTTATAATCCTCTGCAAAATTATTCAGTTTATCAAACAATAATTCTTTGATTTCTTTATTCTGTAAACCGTTATTAAGCATATATAAGCCAACTAGAAGTATTCCTGTCAAACCATTATACAAATTTTTATTTGTGCAGCTTATTAGTTTATCAAAATGTGTGCAAAATAATTCCCTTGCAAGCTCTTCTTTACCAAATTCGTTAATCAGCCAAATTGTTCCTGCTATACCATCAAATAAGCCTAAAAAATGTTTTTCGTCATTCATATTCAGAACCGCTTGATTTGTTACCATTTCTCTTAATTTTTTATAGCTATCATCCAACTCTTTTTTGTGAGACAATTCCCATAATTTATAATATCCCCTTAAAATCCCTATGTCTGAGTATGCTATACCTTGATTGATATCTAATCCATAATAATGAACTGGAAACATTCTATCTGAGTTCTTTTTGTCCCATATATCTATAATATTGGAAAATCCCAGTAACAATTGATCTATATACTGATCTATATCATCAATACTTTCAATAATAACTTGATCAATTTTCGGCTTTAATATCTTTCTTTCTGATAAATCTTCTGTTACTCCTACTTTATGTTGTAAGTTCCTAAGAATTAGTTTAAAATTCTCAATGTCTATTGAGTCATACCCTAGTTTATTAAATAATTTTTCTCCTGCAATTTCTGTTTGGTAGGCATAATCTTTTACTAGATCTGATTGGATAATGATTGGTAAAAAAAGGTGATGTGCAATTTGACAAACTCCATACCAATCTATTTCACTCGGTTTATTTCTCCCCCATGCTCTAAATTCTGGAGCTGCTATTTGGTGCTCTACTACGTTATCATTTGAAAAAACTGCTTGCTCCCAGTCAATTAATGATACAGTATCATTTTCATCAACAATCACATTTCCTAAATGCATGTCTCGATGAAAAATTTCCTTATGATGAACATTCTCTATTAAATCTACTAACTGTTGTAAAATGTGCAGAGCACGTTTTAAATAATCCTTTTTATCATCAGGAATATTATATAGTGGATAATTCTTTGTTACCCACCTATTAAGAGGTATCCCTTCCATACGTTCAATTCCTAAGAATGTATGCTCCCACAGTTTTTCTTCCCAATAAACCTCGGGAACCTCATTTATATCTGTTAGTATTTTTAAAGCTTTTGCCTCAGATTCTAAACGATTAGAAGAATAAGTTCCTTCAAAATCCAACCCTGTAAATGGACGAGCTTCTTTTAGTACCATTTCTTTTTTATTATCTTTGAGACGAGCATTATAAATTCCACCACTATTTGAGAATCTAATGACACTTAAAATTTCAAATGGCAATTCTTTTTCCGAATTATTTTCATCATGAAGCCAAGATTTTAAAAACTTTGGAATTTCTACTCCCTCGGGAATTACAAATTGAGGTAATCTTTCATCCTTTATCTTTTTCCCATCCACAATTAATTCATCTATCTTTACATCTTCCTCTTCACCAACAATACTAGGTCTGAATACTCCATATCGGATGTAAATTGGTCCTTCTTTCCATCTTTTATCACTCAATATATATGGACCTTTAGCATATTTTAAAGCTTCCTCTAAAGAGTTTAAAAATTCTTGTAGCTTACTTTTGTTAGGATAACAGGTTATAAATTTACCGGAGTAGCCTCTGTCAACCTGTTTCCCATTTCTCATGATAAATACATTCTCTGACACCAAATATTTAAATGGAACATCCATCTTGTGACAAATTTCAGATACTTGTTTTAAGGTATCATATGCTTGTTCCAAACTTGCACTCACATGTACCTTCCATCCTTGCCTTTCCATAAACTGTCCAATCGGATATTGATAACTCCATTCTGAATCCGTAGCTTTTTCATACCATCCAGGCAGTGCAACAGAAAATTTATTCGATATATCAGCATTATACCTATCCTTAGAATAAAATAAGAAATCGTTCATACTAAATCCATAGTCCATTTTTTATCCTCCATGTATATTATTCCCAATAATACTAAATATAGATTTATTAACCAAGTAAAGAGTAAATTATCACTTTCTATACCCACTATTTTTAGGAATTTTTAGAAAAGCCCCACGATACCTTCTCTTTTGTTAAGATATCAATGAGGCTAAAAACTCTATAATAGTCCATTAAAAATTGGTTAATTAGCAACCAAACGAACTAATAACACTCCAATTTTTACACCAACCAAGACTTGCAGAACTGAAGCGCATACCGTCTACTTCGTCCACTTCGTCTTCTTGAACTGGCATAACTTGTAATTTCAAAATTTCTTCTGACCTATGTTTTCCCTTCTTTCTATAAAATTATCACTGTAGTATGTAGTATCGACTTTTAGCTAGCATAAATCAATCGCTACAGCAGATAAGATAGTGGTGTAAGATATTTAGTTTAGATATCTTACACCACTATCTTATCATCCTATTTTACGATTACTCGAAATTCGCAAATCTGATATTTTTTTCTTAAAAAATTTCATATTTGCGAATATGTCGCTTTACAAAAATTTCTTAGTAGAATAAGTATGAAGGAGGTTGAGATTCCCTATGTTAAAAAGAATTATTTATCTCGCCATTTGCTTGCCACTTTTGTTTTTGCCATTGTTGTAATTAGCTATATGGTAAAGTACTTTGCTTTCTTATTTTAAATTCTCCCAAAAGAAAGGCATCGACTATCAGTAGTTCGGTGCCTTTTGTTATCTTTAGGTTAACTTTTCATCATAATCTGTTCCAAATTAGTTCTTAAAAACATGGCCAGCGTAGGATTATCAAGCTGCTCAACTAGCCTAATATAATCTTCAATATCCGACAAACCAATATCTTTGTCATCCAGGTAAGCCATCACCTTTTTTAAAAAGTTTAAGAGAATCCTTGCGAACATATCCTGATAAGTAAGCATATTTTCAAGCTTTTCAATAAAATATTGGGCATGGTAAAAACTATGGTGCTCAACTAAAATTAAAGTAAGATTTATTAAAACCAGCTCAGCCCGTTTTTTATGCTCTGGAAGCTCCCTGTATAACTTATCTCTCTCCACAAAAGCCTTCCCTAGAAAAACTAAATCGTTATCAGATAAAATAAATAGAGTATTACCAAAAAGATATAATTCATACTCCGTCCATTCCTCAATAGCATAGAGATAAGAAGTTAGAAACTCCTTTTCTTCTTCCGTAATTTCAAAGTTAGAATCTAGGCTATGAACTGCCGCCTTAATAACAAGTCTGTTAAGGCGGTTATAAACATCGTAAGACTCTGTATCTTGGTAGTCTTCAAATATTTTCTTTAATCCTTCAACATCCCTTTTAGTTTGAAACTCCACCAGTTTTTTTCCAGTTTTAAATAAGTCAGATTCTTGATATTGAGTGAGGGCATAACTGAATTCTGAAAAAGTCATGTGGATACCTTGAATAGCCACAATAAGTTTATCAGCCGCTAACATTGTCTGACCATTTTCAAACTTGGATAACTGAGAAACCGATAGATTATCACGAGCAACATCTTTCAGCTTCAGTCCTCTGGCCATTCTCAGTTCTTTATATAGTTCGCCAAGTGTGAGCGATTTACCTAACATTTAAACTCTCCTTAAATAAAATCCCATTATCATAGAAGCTACCATACTTATATTCTTCATTTCAACGGTATATGACCATTTTTATTATACCATACCTATTTTTTCATCTTATGTTTATTTATATCATAAATGGATCATTTTTTAACCCTGCCTCTCAAAACTAAGAAACAGAAGTTAGTATTTTATAGATTTGAATCTACATAAAGTGTGCGGTGTCCGATTTGCAAAATTCTAGCTCTATAATTTCCGTAGTGGGTAGAATTCCCACCAGAAGTTATAGGGCAGTTTTTCTCGACAACACCCATCTTAGAAACGACCACTCTCTTGCAGACTTTGCACTGAAAGCGTCGCTTCTTGAGCTACGTATTTTTCTTATCTTGAGAATCAATCAGGTTCTCTCCAGAACTTAGCTTTTCGTCACCCACTACAGTTGACAATGAGCCTATTATCCCCTAGCAGTCACACCTTTTGTTATAAGTTATAAACTTACCCCATCTCTAAAATTTTGCTGAAAGCGACCCGGTCTGGTACTTGTCTTGAGATTGGTATGAGGATAGCTACTCAGTATTTCTCTGACGTTAGCCAGTCCCCACCCTCTGTCAAGTCCTTTAGAGGAATTGCCGCGCTCGTAAAGGCCAGCCAGATTAATATCTTGATGAGACATGCTGTTTGCAATGATGAGAACAGTCTGTCTCTGATGTTTAAAGTAGGATACCTGTAACTCTCTATCGTTAGATTCGACAGCTCCTTCTATGGCATTGTCCAATAAAATAGAAAGCAGCCGGATAAAATCAAGGAGTGCTAGATTAGGACTGCCAATCTCCTCAGGGATCTCTACTTTTACCTGAATTCCATATTCGGCAGCCTGAGATAGTTTAGCTGCGAAAATGCTCTTAATCGTATCATCTCTAATAAGCGAAAGGTTGCCGATTTCAAAGTGGTCTGACTGCAAGAATCTAACAGACCCTGCTGTCACTTCTTCAAAGATTTGACGGACGCTGGCCATATCATTGTGCTCAATACCATAGCGAAGACTGGCTAAAACATTAGCATAATCATGACGAAAAGAGCGGATATCTCTGTACAGGTGCTCTATCTCATGACTGTAGTTTGTTAGGTATCTTAATTCTTTTTCTTTCTGCTTTAACAGAACCAGCTCAAGGTGACTGGTCATTTTTTGATTTAAAGAAGCTATAAAGACAGGCACCGAAATCATAAAGACTAAACTCAGATACTTTCGAATATCCATAGCTGATTCTTCTGAAATTAGACCAAGGTAGCTGAGATTGTAGGACAGCCACTGAATTAAAGAATATAAGCTCAGTGTCATAATCGTTGGCTTGATAATGGAAATAGTAACTGATTGGTCTGTAATCTTAAAAAGACTCTTAAAATCTACCTTCATCACACGTATAATCACTTCATTAATAAAAATAGCTCCCAGACATTGTAAACACGTTATTAAATTTATTGCCAATCCGCTATTACTACTTGCTATATCAGGATAAAAGATATTAAAAATGTTAAAAACCAAAAAACGTGTGAGAATGTCAAATATAACCTTAGGATATAGAGCACAGAACCATCTTAACCAAGCTCCTTTAGAAAGGTTTCCAAATTTGACTGCCAAAAAATAAAGCAGGCTAATATCCATCAGATAATCTGAGTAAAGTAACATTCTTGCAGGAAAGTAACCAACAACCCCTATAGATAAAACACCAAATCTATATTTAGCAGGTGTTTTGATATGAGTTATTCTTTCAAATATTATTAGGATAGTCATTAAAATAGCCGCGCGAGAAATACTGTAACTTAAAACAATAGGCAACATATTGTCAGGCACTATTACTCTCCTCCATGCAAAGCTTCCATTGCTTTGATTAATTCTTTTATTTTTGATCTGGCAACGATGCAAGTCTCACCATTTGGAAAATAGGCTAAACGCTGGCTATAATCTAATTTTGTAACATTAGCCGGATTAGCAACATAGGAACGATGAACCCTCAAGAAATGTGGATCGCCTTCAATTTCAGTCAGAGTTCCATAAAACTCCATATAATCATACTGACCGTGAAGAATCAGTTTGTGAGGGGTAGCTGACACTTCAATATAATAAATTTCTTTATAAGGCATCTGAATGCGAGAATAGTCATTTTCAAGAAGAAAAGTCTTGTCGGCAGCAGGTTGCTCCAAATGACTGACCACATAATCCAAGGCCGCCTTTATCCGCTCAGCAAATTTTTCAACAGAAAAATTTTTATCAATAAAATCAAAAGCAGACACTTGATACTGAAAAGTCAGAGGCATTAGTTCAGAGTGCGTTATCACAAAAACAATAACCGCCTGATTGTCTTTTTCGCGGATGCGGCGCGCTATTTCCAATCCCTTCTTTTCCTCATTTTTAATTTCAATATCTAAGAAAAAGATTTGATGATTGCCTTTTTCTTTAACCTCAGCTAATAGCTGATCAGGTTTCCCATGAAGTGAAATTCTGCTCCCTAAGATATGCTGTTCGTGTAGATAATGAGTAATGATGTTTTCTATACGCGACTGCTGCTTGAAATCATCTTCTAAAACATAAACCTGTATCACTAATTTACTCCTGTCCTTTGAATTGAATTTCTATCAGAGAGTTAGCACTGATAAAAATTCAGCACTCATTCAAAGATAGACTCTCCTGCAGATTTCCAAGCTATGAATCACTAGAAACTTTTTCTCCAGCTCTTGCCAATTTAAAATTGACTGTTTTATTTCACTGCTGTTGCGATAATATAATTTTCATTTTATCAAAAACGTGTTACAGCTTTATTAAAAGGCGCTTGGATGCAGCGCCAGCTGCTAAAAACCAAAAAACTCTCATCCAAGTGTTTCACAAAGACTATTCGTAATTTATCATAGACGTCTTTTCGCAATGACTTTATACAAAATAGCAAAAGAATATGACTAAATGTTTTTCTGACATCAAATAACTAATCATAGCTTCTCTGTTCACTATTTACATAAAATTGACAATATCAAGATAAAAATCATACAAAGTTTAGCTATAATCAAAGTGAACTTAATATAATGTTGGGGGAATTTATGAAGTCAAACTCTAAACCAGTGAAACGTTTTGGAATTGCTCTGGCAGCTTCGGCTATTTTGTTTGGTGCCTGCGCCCAGTCAGCTTCGATCAAGCTGAATACTGATGCAGTCAACAGTTCAGCTGCAGCTAAAAAACCGCAAATGGTAAAGATGTTGCCATGTATGACACCAAGCGGCCCAAGACAGAAGATTATTCCAAAGTTAATGAAAATCAGGCCAAATATGTCTTTCTTTTCATTGGAGATGGTATGGGGGTTACTCCTGTCACAGCTGCTGAAAATTACTTGGGCATCACCAAAACAAGCAAGGGTGAGGTCTATCCTGATCGTATGAACTTTACTGATATGCCGGTTATTGGTCTAAAGACCCAGTATGACTGTCACTCCTTTATCCCGGATTCGGCTTCAACAGCAACAGCTTTTGGTACAGGAATTAAAACACAGACAGACACATTGGGACTTTCAGGAGATTTTTCAAAGTCTGCTGATTCGATTGCTGAAAAGGCTAAACGTGCTGGCAAATCAGTTGGAATCCTGTCCTCTGTAACGCTCAACCATGCGACACCGGCTGCTTTTTATGCCAACGAAGAGTCTAGGGATTCTTATTATGACATTGGGCTGCAGATGGCTAAAACGAATTTTGATTATTTTGCAGGAGGGTCTTTAAAAGACCGAACGGGAGAAAATGGGGAGCAAAAGGATCTCTACAAGGTCTTAAAGGAAAATGGCTATACAATAGCAGACACCAAGGAAAAGGCTAAAAAGATTGATGCAGATTCTAAAAAAGTGTACTTAGTTGCCGAAGACCTGCAGGATGATGGTGCCATGACCTATAAAATTGACCAGAAAAAAGGTGATCAAGACTTAAATGATATGGTCAAAAAAGGTATTGAAGTCATGGAAGACGATCCGGAAGGATTTTTCATGATGGCTGAATCCGGAAAAATTGACTGGGCTGAGCACGCTAACGATGCTGCGACCACTCTCAATGAAGTCATCGGTTTTCAGGATTCCATTCAGACTGCTATTCGCTTTTACAAAGAACACCCTGATGATACTTTGATTGTTGTGACAGCTGACCATGCGACAGGAGGCTTTACCATCGGCAATGAATCCACTGGCTATGAAACTTATCTGGAGCAGCTGACCCATCAAAAAGGATCGCAGGTTGAATTTGATAAGATTGTAACAGCAGCTCTTGAGAAAAATCCTAACTTAACCTTCGAAGAGTTTGCTCCGAAAATCCAAGACTTTTTCGGCTTAAAATTGAAAGTTGACGCTCCTTCCGAAACAATCACCAATGCTCAGGAAGAAGATTATCTGAAACAGCAAGCCAAAGACCGGCTGCTTTGCTCGAAAGAAGAATACGACAGCTTAAAAAAGGCCTTTGAGGACTCCAAAAAAGAATCCGATCAGCAGGATACCAACTACGGCGGCTATGTTCCAATTTCGATTACAGCCACAAGAATCTTAAACAAAAAATCAGGCCTAGCTTGGACTACTACAGACCATTCCGGTGACAAGGTGCCTGTTTATGCCATGGGATCCGGGGCTTACATGTTTGATGGTGAATTTGATGATACAGATGTAGCCGTTCGTATCGGCGAAGCAATGGGCTTCAACGGCAAGCCTGCTGGCCCTAAAGATGAGATGGAAAAGAAATCGAAAAAACCTACAGGCGTAGGACAAAAAACGCCTAAGGCAAAAGAATAACGATCTCTCTAATTATTTATAAAAAGAAAGGGGTAATCGTACATTGCCTCTTCTTTCAT
>NZ_BCLE01000044.1 GCF_001431045.1 Streptococcus orisasini | reverse complement strand
AAAATCCTAGTAAAAAAGATAAACTTCCTTGTGTCTTGAGGACACGGCGTCAGTTTCCTATTTTTATACGGATTTGAAACGCTCTTTTGTATCTTATGGAAAGGAGAGAACATGAGAAAATATGCACTGTCTCTAATACTGCTGCCACTGCTCTTTGTAATACTGGGAAGCAAGGCTGAAAGCGAAACACGTTTACTAAAAACAGAGCCGCGGCTACAGAAAAAATTTGATGTTGACACTGTCAAAATGCCCCAGCAGAAGTTTAATCGCAGCAAGCTAAACACCTACAGCAAAATATACAATTACCTGAAAGCAGAGTTTGGCAAGCCAATCAAAAGCGAAAATATTCAAACCGGTGATGGTATTTTTTTAAGGGCAGATTATTTTAAAGATAAGATTAGTGGCAATCAGTATTTTGTGGCAAACAACACCATTTCGGACTATTCTCAAAGTCAATTTGTTTATTACGGCATTATCGCTTATTCTCAAAAAGCTCTGGATATCGGGCTGAAAACAACAGACTACTACCATCAAAAAAAGAAAATTTTGCTGAGCAGCCGCTACAATCCTTACATTATGGGTGATGTTGCTATTTCTTACCGTGAAGTTCCAGTGACTAAGAAACAAAAGGCTTACGGCATTTCTGTTTTCAATACGAAAGAATATAAAACATTCCAAGAAGCTGTTTTAAGTAAAACGGAATAGAAAGATGATGATGAAATCAATTAAAAACGTTAGCAAAATTCTTAGCATTTGCAGCCTTGCCGCCTTTGCCGTTATTTTCCTGCTGCTGTTTCAAACAGAGCAGGCAGCTGCTCGGCAAAATTTTAATCAGATAAACTGCCAGCCGGTTTTTCCCAATAAGCAGGAATTCCGCAGCCAATTGCTAAAAGAAGAGCACGGTCATCAGCATGACCATCAAGAACCACAAACAGAAAAGCAGACTGTTTGGAATTTGCAGAAAGCAGACCGGCTAAGACAGAAAATGATGGTTTACCGACCGTCAAATCAGGGACGTTTCAGAGAATACTGGGTGGGAACATCCCTTAAATGGAAAGGTATCAGCCTACCCAATCAGGTTATCAGCAATGTCAAAAATAAACAGACTTTTCATGCCAGCATTGACGGGAAAGACCGCCAGCTGCTTTCTGTTTTCACCAGCATTCTTGCTGAACACTAAAGCAAAAAAAGCTCTGCTGGACTGCCTTTACAAGTCTTTGATGCAGGAGAACTCATGGGCAGACGTCAAATCGGTTTTCCTCATTTGCTATCGGCAAATTCAGGTAGAGAACAGAGCAAATAGCCCTGCCATTTGAGGCTGCTCAGCTGCTTTATCGCTCCACCAATACAGAACTGTACACCAAGTGTCTGGCACTTGGTCTTTTCGTTTTTGAACCAATGTTCTCAAGGTTCATCACAGCAGCTTTTTTCTCTCAGCACTTTAGCCGAAAATTCACAAGGACTATAAAATCCCTAAAATATTACAAATCTCCATAACTATTAACTCTATTTTCGCTCTGGCAATGACTGTCTCTGCTTTGGACTTTATATACCACAACTGATTGAGTTTTTGGGAAGCTAAAGCCGTAAAAACTTGTGCTTTTAAGCATCTTAGAGCTGTATGCTCTTTATGTTTATCAGCGGGCGGCTTTTTCCTTTTGCAAAGAATGTAGTATAATAAAGGTAACGATTTCTCGAATCAACAAAAAATAAGGAGTATATTAATGAAAAATACCAGAAAAATCGGTATCACTGATACTGTTTTGCGGGATGCTCATCAATCCTTGATGGCCACCAGGATGCCTTTGGCTGATATGGAACCTGTCATCCCTTTGCTGGACAAAATCGGCTACGCTTCACTAGAGTGTTGGGGCGGAGCGACTTTTGATGCCTGCATTCGTTTTTTAAATGAAGACCCTTGGGAACGCCTGCGCACTATCAAAAGACTGGCCCCCAACACTCCCTTACAGATGCTGCTGCGCGGACAGAACCTATTGGGCTACCGTCACTATGCTGATGATGTCGTTGAAAAGTTTATTAGGCATTCTGCTGAAAACGGGATTGATATTTTCCGGATTTTTGATGCTTTAAATGATGTCAGAAATTTAAAAACGGCTCTTAAGGCTGTCAAAAAGACTGGAAAAGAAGCTCAGCTAACTATCTGTTATACCATCAGTGATGTCCATACCGTTCCTTATTATGTTTCACTGGCTCAAGAAATGCAGGATATGGGAGCAGATTCCCTGTGTATCAAAGACATGGCCGGTATTTTAACGCCAGCAAAAGGAAAAGAGCTGGTTACTGCCCTGACTGAAGTCATCAGCATTCCTATTGTCGTTCATACCCACTGTACCAGCGGTATTGCTCCTTTGACTTATCAGGCTGTCTTAGAAGCTGGGGCTAATCGCATTGACACGGCTATTTCACCTTTTAGTGAAGGAACCAGCCAACCAGCTACGGAGTCTATGGCTATTGTTCTTGAAGAACTAGGATATGACCACGGTCTAAACATGGACCTGCTTGAAGAAGCTGCCGATTATTTCAGACCTTTAAAAGACCGTTATCTCAAGGAAGGGCTCCTAGACCCGAAAATGCTGACGCCTGATCCGCGCTCGCTCATTTATCAGGTGCCAGGCGGTATGCTTTCAAATATGTATTCCCAATTAAAACAGGCTGGTGCCATTGACAAATACGAAGAGGTCTTAAAAGAGATCCCTCGCGTCCGCAAGAATTTGGGCTACCCGCCATTGGTAACACCGCTCAGTCAGATGGTTGGGACACAGGCAACGATGAACGTTGTTGCTGGAAGTGCCTATAAAATGGTGCCCAGCGAGATAAAGGCCTATCTTATGGGCCAATACGGACGCTCACCTGTGCCTATCGATGAAGATTTCCGCACTCGGCTGATTGAGGATGAAGAAGTGATTACAGACCGCCCGGCTGATCACTTGGATCCTGAATTTGATAGCTTGGCTAAGAAGGTGTCAGGCCTTGCACAATCTGATGAGGATGTCCTGATTTATGCCCTCTTTCCTAAGGTCGGAAAAGACTTTTTGACACAAAAGTATCGTCCAGCAGAGCCCCAAGCAGACCTTATCAAGGTGTCAGGAAGATTTTAGAAAGAAGGAAACATTATTATGACATTAACCGATATGTTTATTATAACTTTGGCATCGATGGGGTTGGTTTTTCTTATTCTGACCGGTTTGATGTATGTCATCCAACTGACAGCTGTTCTGGTCAATGCTTCTGACAAAAGGGCAGAACCTGCGGCCTTATCAGTACCAACGCAAGCAGCCAGACCACTGACAGGTCAGGAATTAGTTGACAAAGACAAGCATGCAAGAATAGCTGTTATCACAGCACTAGCCATTGCCAGCAAAGAAGAAAATAAACAGTTTAAAATCGAAAAAGTTGAAAAAGTAGGGAGTCAAAAATGAAAACATATGAAGTAAACGTTAATGGCGATATCTATATTGTCAGCCTGAGAGAGCTTGATGCAGCAGAGGCAGCTGCTCCTTTGAAACAAGCAGCTGCACCGACACCAGCACCAGCGGCTGCCGACAGTTCAGATGGCTACGCTATTCAGGCACCCATGGCAGGAAAAATTCTGCAAATCCATAAGGCTGTCGGAGACACCGTCAAAGCTGGGGATATGCTGTTCACCTTGGAAGCCATGAAAATGGAAACTCCTATTCAGGCACCAAGAGACGGAGTTGTTGCTGCTATTGCTGTTTCAGCTAACCAAACCGTCAATACTGATGATCTGCTGATGACCATCTAACAAGGAGAATCGCTATGCAAATCATTCATCAATTGTTAGAAACATCCGGCTTTTATAATTTAACCTATCAGAACATCATTATGATTATGATTGCCTGCGTTTTCCTCTACTTGGGCATTAAAAAAGGCTATGAGCCTTATCTGATGATTCCGATTTCCTTTGGAATGCTGCTGGTTAACCTTCCTTTAGCCAATTTAATGGCTGAACCAACCAAAACGGAAGCTGGCGGTTTGCTCTACTATCTTTATCAGGGAACGCACCTGGGTATCTATCCGCCCTTGATTTTCCTCTGCCTGGGAGCATCAACAGACTTTGAACCCTTGCTAGCAAATCCCAAGACGATCTTGCTGGGAGGGGCTGCCCAATTTGGTATTTTCGCAGCTTTCTTTTTAGCTGCCAGCTGGGGCATGTCTCCTCAGGAAGCAGCTTCTGTGGGAATTATCGGCGGTGCAGACGGTCCGACAGCTCTCTTTTTAACATCGAAACTGGCACCCCATCTGCTGTCTGCTATTGCTCTGGCGGCCTATTCTTATATGGCGCTTATCCCCATTATCCAGCCGCCTATCATAAAACTACTGACAACCCAAAAAGAGCGTCGCATTGTTATGAAAGTCGGCAGAAAAGTCAGTCAGCGGGAAAAAATTATCTTCCCAATCGTGGTTACCATTTTTGTCAGCCTGCTGGTTCCCAGTGCAACGACCCTGATTAGCTGTCTCATGCTGGGCAACTTGGTCAAAGAATCCGGCGTTGTGCCAAACATTACTACCGTGCTGCAAAATGCTCTCATGTATGGTATTACCATCATTCTTGGCTTGACTGTCGGAGCAAAAGCTGATGGAGCCCTGTTTTTGTCTGTTACAACTTTAAAAATCACGCTCCTTGGCCTCATCGCCTTTGCAGTCGGTACTGCATCAGGCGTGTTAATGGGCAAGCTCATGTGTTTCATGTCTGGCGGTAAAATCAATCCAATGATTGGTGCAGCCGGTGTATCCGCAGTGCCAATGGCTGCGCGTGTTGTCCATAAAGAAGGGCAAAAAGAAGACCCTGAAAACTTCCTGCTCATGCATGCCATGGGGCCAAACGTTGCCGGCGTTATCGGCTCAGCTATTGCAGCTGGTATTTTACTGGCCTTCTTCTCATAAAATTATTTTGCTGACTAATAAGAAAGAGCGAGATTCCCATCAATTCTTTAAGGATTCTGATGGGAATCTCGCTCTTTATGTTGACTCAGGAAAACTTACTTTCTAAGTAGTTGAATCTTCGCTACTGCAAAATCGCCAGTGTTTGATAAGGTTTTAAGGTGATTTTTGTAGAAAGTTCGACATCATCATAATTGCTAATCAGCACTTTTCCTGCTTGATAATTTGCTGCTAGGTCAAGCTCAGCCTCAGATGCCGAAAAATTATTGAGCACCAGCAGTTTTTGGCCTTCATATTCTCTTTCAAAGGCATAAACCTGACTGCTGTCCTTGTAAGCTGCCTGATAATTTCCTTGGGCTATAATCGGCAAAGTCTTGCGCAGGCGGATTAATTCCTGATAGAAGGGGAAAATCTTCCCTTTCTTTTCATTTGCAACGTTAATCTGCTGATAAGTTCTGCCGACTTTGAGCCAAGGCTCAGCTGTTGAAAAGCCTGCATTATTACTTGCATCCCACTGCATGGGCGTGCGGGAATTGTCACGAGACTTGGCCTTAATGATGGCAAATGCTTGTTCCTGTGTCTTGCCGGAAGCCAGCAATTCCTGATAGGCATTGAGAGACTCAACATCCACATAATCATCCATGCTGTCATAGTCTGGATCGAGCATGCCGATTTCTTCACCCATGTAGATATATGGCGTTCCACGCGACAAATGAATGCTGGCAGCCAGCATAGTCGCTCCTTCATTGC
This sequence comes from Streptococcus orisasini, assembly GCF_001431045.1. Classification (GTDB taxonomy): domain Bacteria; phylum Bacillota; class Bacilli; order Lactobacillales; family Streptococcaceae; genus Streptococcus; species Streptococcus orisasini. The sequence continues at coordinate 22,932 of NZ_BCLE01000044.1, read as the reverse complement.
GAAAATGCTCAATATCAATAAAACGATTGAGTGCACGCGGCTGGTCATGGTTATTCCAAAAGAGCGCACTCCAGCCGTTTCCTTCACTCATACCTTGGCCCCAAGTGTGGAAAAGATTTTTTAATTCTTCAAAATCAAAGGTCTTAAGTGTCCATTTTTGCCCATTTTCGTAGTCCACCTTAAGATGGTGAAAGTTGAAAACCATGGACAGCTCATGGCTGTCAGGATTGCTGTATTGAACACAGTTTGGAATGTCTGTGAAACTCATCTCGCCAACCGTCATGCCATCGCTGTCCTTGCCAAAGGTAGCTTTGTTAAGCATTTTTAAATAATCATGGTTAATCGGACGGTCCGTATATTCTGGCTTGCCATCAAAGGCTGGATTGTCTTTTAATTCTTCGTCCTTGCCAATCAAATTGATGACATCAAAACGAAAGCCCTTGACACCTTTGCTGCGCCAAAAATTAACAACCTTGAATAATTCTTCACGCACATGCGGATTGCGCCAATTAAGGTCAGCCTGTGTCACGTCAAAGAGGTGGAGATAATACTTGCCGGTATCACCAAAAGGAGCCCAGGCGCTGCCGCCAAATTTAGAAACCCAGTCTGTCGGTTCATCACGCAAAATAAAGAAATCTTGATAGTAAGCATCACCAGCCAAAGCCTTTTGAAACCATTCATGGTCAGTTGAGCAGTGATTAAGCACCATATCCAGCATAATTTCAATGCCGTGCTCCTTACCTTTGCGGGACAGTTCCTCAAAATCGTCCATAGTACCAAACAAAGGGTTCACAGCCGTATAATCAGAAACATCATAACCATTGTCCCGCTGAGGGCTAGGATAGAAGGGATTAAGCCAGATGACATCTACCCCCAGTTCTTCCAAATAGGGGAGCTTCTCAATAATGCCTCTTAAATCACCGACCCCATTGCCAGTTGTATCTTTGTAAGATTTTGGATAAATTTGATAGACAACCTTTCTCTTGTCTAATGCCATACGATGCTCCTCACTAATAATAAGAGAGTAGGATAAAACCAAGTCTTCAGATCTAGCATCCTACTCTGCTGTTTATTATATCAACTTTTACTAAATTTTACTTGCGGTCAACAAATTATCGCCTGCCTGTGTTTCATGCGGTAGATCACCAACAGCGTCCAGCTGATAATCATTTTGGTTAGTAATAATAACTGGTGTTTCAGTGATATAGCCGGCTTCTTTTATCGCTTTCATATCAAAGGTAATCAGCTTATCACCTGCCTGAACCCGGTCTCCTTGCTTGACATGTGCTTCAAATCCATTACCTTCAAGGTTAACCGTATCCATACCAATATGCAGCAGCAATTCCAAACCTTGATCGGTAATCATACCGACAGCATGGTTGGTTGGAAAGAGCACAGATACAACACCGTCAACTGGTGCTACAAGGACCCCTTCGCTTGGTTCAATCAAGACACCTTGCCCCATGACTCCCTGAGCAAAGACAGGATCTGTTGCTTCAGACAGGGGTTTTACCTGACCAGTCAAAGGACTTTTTACTTCTACGAGAGTTCCCTTTTCAGCAACTGTGTTCTCTTGTGCTTTGGCAATGGCATCCACTTGCGGTGCCTTTACTGTTTCATCTTCAGTTTTTGTGAAATAGCCTGCTTTTCTAAAGAAAATAGTAACAGCAAACGGAATCACGATAGCTGCTGCCATACAGAGAAAGAACGGCATCATGTATTTAACATTGATTGCCATAAAGCCTGGCAGGCCGCCAACACCAATAGAATTAGCTTGAACATTAAGAGTCGTTGATAAAAAGCCTGCAACACTTGAACCAATCATTCCTGCTACAAAAGGATAAATGTATTTCAAGTTAACCCCAAAGAGGGCTGGTTCTGTAACACCTAGATAGGCTGAGATTGTTGCTGGAAGCGCAATCTGTGCTTCACGTTCATCATGACGGTTCATCCAATAATAAGCAAATACGGCAGAACCTTGAGCAATATTTGACAAAGCAATCATTGGCCAAAGACCAGTTGTATGGCTGGCCGTATCAGCAATAAGCTGTGTATCAATGGCATTGGTCATGTGGTGCAGACCAGTAATAACAAGCGGTGCATAAAGAGCGCCGAAGATAGCACCAAAGAGCCATTTGACAGGACCTGTCAAACCAGCAAGCACAACAAATGAAATGCCCTTACCAATAGTCCATCCGATTGGCCCAAGAACGGTATGAGCCAAAATCAAAGCCGGTACCAAAGACAAGAATGGCACAAAAATCATGGATACAACTTCTGGAATGACTTTACGCCAGAAACGCTCAAGATAAGCCAAAGAAAGTCCTGACAAGAGAGCTGGGATAACCTGTGCTTGATAGCCAATTCGTTTTACCGTAAAGAAGCCAAAATCCCACACCCAGTTTTTAGCAATTTCAGCTGATGATGTGCTGGCCACATTGTAGGCATTGAGGAGCTGTGGTGACACTAAACAGATACCAAGAACGATACCCAAAATTTGACTGGTTCCCATTTTACGAGAAACAGACCAGACAATTCCTACAGGCAGGAAGTGAAAGATCGCTTCACCGGGCAGCCAAAGAAAGGAATTGACTCCGCTCCAAAACTGCGATGTTTCTACGATAGTTTTACCGCCCAAGTTCGCAAATTCGACACCTTCCAAAATATTGCGGAAGCCTAGAATTAACCCGCCGACAATAATAGCTGGAATGATAGGTGTAAATATCTCTGCTAAGAGTGTCATCACGCGCTGAATTGGATTTTGATGGCTTTTAGCTGCTGATTTTGCTGCTTCTTTAGAAACACCTTCAATGCCTGAAACAGCTGTAAAATCATTATAAAAAAGAGGAACATCATTTCCAATAATGATTTGAAACTGTCCTGCATTGGTAAAGGTTCCCTTAACAGCAGGTATGGCTTCAATCGCCTTGACATCCGCCTTGCTGTTATCGTTTAAAACGAAGCGCATGCGCGTTGCACAATGCGTCACAGCAGAGACATTTTCTTTGCCGCCAACAGCATCTAAAAGTACCTTGGCGTCTTTTTCAAATTTTCCCATAGCTTTTCTTCTAGGTCGCCCTAGACCTCCTTATCATCATGAAATTGAATAGTTACAATTTAATTGTAAACGGTGACAAATTTGTTGGCAAGTTGTTCATAGTAAAAAGTCCAATTTTTTGTTAAAATAAGGTAAGTTGTATGTCTTTTTTTAGACAAGTTAGGAGAAAAGCAGCAGATGAAGAAATATGAAATGATTTTTGAACAGCTTCAAAAAGATATTGCTGAAGGCAACTATCAGATAGGAGATTACCTTCCTACCGAAATGCAGCTCTGTCAGGATTATGCCAGCAGCCGCGATACTGTCAGAAAGGCTCTGCAGCTTTTGGTCAAATGCGGTCTTATTAAAACGCATCAGGGACGCGGCTCTCAAGTCATTAAACACGAACAGATTGACTTTCCCGTATCTCAGCTAACCAGCTATCAAGAATTAGTTCAGCAGCACCATATGAATTCTAAGACTAATGTTATTGCAATTGATAAGCTGATTATTGATGAGAAGCTTTCTAAGCTGACAGGTTTTACCCCGGGCGGCCTACTCTGGCGTGTCATCAGACAGCGTGTTGTAGATGGTATAGCCTCAGTCTTAGATATTGATTATCTGAGCAAGACACTTGTTCCTGAAATGACACGGGAGCTGGCAGAACAGTCTATCTATGACTACTTGGAACATCAGCTTAAATTGGACATTGCCTTTGCTCAGAAAGAAATTACGATTGATCAAATTAATGAACAGGATAAATTGCTTTTGGATATTGATTCCGAACACCATGTCGTCTCGGTCAAATCCAGAGTCTATCTGGCCAATAATCAGCAGTTTCAATTTACCGAAAGCCGCCACAAGCTTGAAAAATTCAAATTTATTGACTTTGCCAGACGCAAAAGAACAGCAGACAGTGACTTGTCCCTTCATCCTACAGATAACTAAGTCAAAACCAACGTAAAAAAGGAGAGTGGAACAGGCAGCTATGATTGCTGCCTGTTCCACTCTCCTTTGCCTTGGTATAAAGTCTGATAAACCTGACGGATAAACTGGCGAACTTCAGTCAACAGATAAAGAAGACAAATTCTTACCAGAAACGCTGGAATGGATATTTATATCTAAGTCTTTTTGCTATCTAAAATAATGGTCACCGGTCCGTCATTCACCAAAGACACCTGCATGTCAGCTCCGAACACACCAGTTTCCACCGGAACAAACTGAGCCAGCTTAGCATTAAAACGCTGATAAAAATCAGCAGCCATATCCGGCGAAGCAGCTTTGGTAAAGGCAGGCCGGTTGCCCTTTTTAGTATCAGCAAAAAGCGTAAACTGCGAAACAGAAAGAATAGAACCTTTAATATCCTGAATGGATAGATTCATCTTGCCTTCTGCATCAGAAAAAATTCGCATGTTAATAATTTTCCGGACGGCATAGTCCAAATCTTCTTGGGTGTCATCCGGTCCGACTCCAACCAATAACAGCAGCCCCGGCCCAATGGCTGCTTTTGTTTGGTTTTCGATAGCCACACTAGCTTTTAAAACACGCTGTAGAACGATTCTCACGGCAGGACTCCTTTACAAACAGTTTTGAAAATCACCTCTTTCAAATAGGGCCAGCATAGCCTGAGGACTTTTCGCAGCTGCTCGATGAGCCGCAGCCCTATGAAAGAGGTGTAAAAATAGTATCATCCGTTGGTTCTCTTGACAGAGTAGACATCCGGTATAATTTTGATTTTATCAACGACAGCCGTTAAAAGCGTTAGGTTAGGAATGCCAAAAGTTACGTGGATATTTGCAAATTTCATATCCTTAGTCGGCTGGGCATTGACCGTTGAGATATTCTTGGTCTGATTGGAGAGAATCTGCAGAACATCATTAAGAAGCCCTGAGCGGTTGAGCCCGTAAATGTCAATCTCAGCCATGTATTCTTTCATCGAATGTTCATCATCCCACTCAACATCAATCAAACGCTCTTCATAGCCCTCTTGACTCTTGATATTGTTGCAATCCGCGCGGTGAATAGCAACACCGCGGCCCTTAGTGACATAGCCTTCAATTGGATCTCCCGGTACAGGATTGCAGCACTTAGCAATCCGCATAAGGAGGTCTGAGGATCCTTGAATAATGACTCCGCCTTCACTTTTAACTTTGATGACGTCTTTCTTATTATCGTGCTTGACTTCGCCGCCCTTCATCAGCTCCTCAGCCTCTGCTTTGGCTTTGGCACGCTCTTCTTCACGGCGTTCTTTCTCAGTCAGTTTATTAAAAACATTGGCCGGTGAAATTTCCCCAAAACCGACAGCAGCGTAAAGAGCCTCTTCATTGCGGTAGTTAAGACGGCTTAAAACAGCTTCAATATGCTTTTTATCCAAATATTTATTGGCAACATAGCCGTGCTCTTGAAAATAATCAATCAGCAGGTCACGACCCTTGGTAATAGATAATTCCTTATCCTGATTTTTAAAGAACTGACGGATTTTATTGCGAGCCTTATTGGTCTTGACAATATTAATCCAGTCACGGCTGGGGCCAAAAGAATTTGAATTAGTGATAATTTCAACCACATCACCAGTTCTCAGCTTAGCTGTTAAAGGAACCATTCGGCCATTAACCTTGGCTCCGGTCGCCTTTTCTCCAACCTGAGTGTGAATGGCATAAGCAAAATCAATAGGTCCAGAATCCTTAGGCAGCTCTTGAACGGCACCATTCGGTGTAAAGACGTAAATGCGTTCAGCAAAAATATCTTCTTTGACAGAGTCCACAAAGTCTACTGCATTACCATTAGAAGCCGCCTGCAGTTCAACCAGTTCTTTAATCCAGTTCATGCCCAGAGTTGATTCTTGATTGCTGACCTTGCCTTTTATCCCCTTCTTATAAGCCCAGTGAGCAGCGACCCCATATTCAGCAACAGCGTGCATTTCATGTGTCCGAATTTGCACCTCGATTGGTCCCTTGGGACCATAGACAGTCGTGTGAATGGACTGGTAGCCATTAGCCTTAGGATTGGCAATATAGTCTTTAAAGCGGCCAGGCATAGGACGCCAAAGTTCGTGAATATAGCCCAGCATGGCATAGACATCGCTTTGCGTGTCTAAAATACAGCGAATGGCAATCAAATCATAGATCTGGTCAAAACGTTTTTTCTTATCGCGCATCTTGCGATAGATAGAATAGATATGCTTAGGACGGCCGTAAATATCACCATGCAGCCCCTGTTCTTCCGTATATGCTTTAATTTTATCGACAATATCACTGACCAGCGCTTCACGTTCGCGGCGCTTTTCATTCATCAAGTGGGAAATCTTGTAAAATTCAACCTCATTTAGATAGCGAAAGGCCAAATCTTCCAATTCCCATTTAATGCGGCTAATCCCCAAGCGGTGTGCCAAGGGTGCGTAAATCTCCATCGTTTCTCTGGAAATGCGCTCTTGTTTGTCTTTGCGCAGGTGTCTTAAAGTCCGCATATTGTGCAGACGATCGGCCAGCTTGACCAGAATAACCCGAATATCCTTGGACATGGCCATCAGCATTTTGCGGTGATTCTCAGCCAGCTGTTCTTCGTGTGATTTGTATTCGACTTTACCAAGCTTTGTCACCCCATCAACAATGTTTTTAACATCGCTGCCAAACTTGTTTTCTAAATTATCTAGGGTTGCTTCAGTATCTTCAATGACATCATGCAAAAAACCGCAGGAAACCGTGATAGCGTCCAGATGTAAATCCGCTAAAATCCCTGCAACCTGAATAGGATGAATAATGTAGGGCTCTCCCGACTTACGAAATTGGCCGTTATGGCATTCTACTGCGTAGTCTAAAGCTTTTTGAACAAGGACAACATCTGCCTCATTCATATAAGCAGAGCATATATCAATAACTTCCTGACCTGTTAAATTTGCATCTTTTGCCATGTTTTTCCTCTCTAAAAATATCTTATTCTTATTCTAACACTTTAAGACCAAAAGAAAAAGAAGATTGTCGCTTTCAAGATCAATCTTCCTTCTTATTTATATACAACAATTGCAATTTGTTTTGCATGCCATAGAGGAATCACTGCTCCTCAACAGCCTCGTCTAGATAGGCCTCACAGGCCAGGCCGCAATGATCACTGATCGAAGGGGACTGCTCCCCATCAAAAACGACTGCTGATTTTTCAATTCGCCATTCGGGACTCAGAAAAATATGGTCAACCTTAAGAGCCTCTTGATTGTTCTGCCAGCCATCAATCTCTTTTTGGATAGTTGCCGAACCATAAATATCCTTAGCTGCTTTATGACTATCCTTAAGCTGAAGTCGGCTGTTTACAATCAGACTATAACCGGCTTCATCTGTCGGATTGTTGAAATCACCCATGAGCAGCAGAGGACAGTCTAGGGCTGATAAAGATTTTTCCAGCTTTTCCCATTCTTCTTCAAATCCCTTATTCCACCAAGACAAGTGAACACTGGCAACAGCCACTGTTTTCCCTTCAAAGGCAGTCCTTGCCAAAAGCACCCGTCTGGTATGGTAATCCCTTTCATCATCTGTCTGGGATACCAAAACAGCTTGGCTGTCAAGCGGCGCTTTGGACAAAACAGCAACTCCTTCCTGAAAACGCCCATAACCAATATGATTATAAACCCAAGACCAATAATAGGTCTCTCCTTGTGCCAGTAATAGTTTAATCAGCTGTAAAGCATAATTATCCTCATGAATAGTAGGTGTTCCTATAGTCTGACAGTAATTAGGAAGATCTTTAGCTGGACTTGAAGTCAGAAGCTGATTGACTTCCTGCAGACAGATAATATCGAAGCGCTCTTTTAGGATGGCCTGCGCTAAAAGCTCTAGTTTTTCCTGAGCCTTCTCTTCCATCCAGCTATGGGTATTGATGGTCAGTATTTTCATTTTGATCCTCCTTTAATACAAAAGATGAAGCAAACAGTTGCAATCACAGCCAATGTAGCTAATCCATTTTATGGCTGTCAATAGAAAAAGAGGCAAGAGGCCCTTTTGGACAAATTGACCTCTTTTCCTCCTTCGATTCTTTAAAGTTCTACTTTAGCAACCACTGTTTTAGCCGCTTGGTGTCCTGTTTTCTCAAGATTAACCGTTTTGACTTCTGCCGTATTGGTGAAGGCAACGATAACTGTTGTTTCGCGGTCAGCAGATTTAATCGCCTCTAAATCAGCAACTAAGAGCAGATCTCCTCTTTCTACGCGCTGACCGTCTTTTACTTTAGCTGAGAAAGGTGCTCCGCTGAGGGCCACCGTATCTAAGCCCACGTGAATGAGAACTTCGAGTCCTTGGTCAGTCAGCAGTCCTAATGCGTGCTTGGTTGGAAAGACACTAGTTACCAAGCCAGATACTGGTGCATAGATATTGCCGTTTTCAGGTTCAACTGCAAAACCATCTCCCATCATCTTTTGTGAAAAGACTGGGTCGTGAACTTCCGTAATTGGTATGACTTCCCCGTCAGAAACAGTCGCCACCTCTTCTGTGACACCTTTAAAGACTGCCTCTTCTGTCTCTTCTTCTTCCAAAGCAGCAAGATCAGTTTTAGGAATTTCTACTCCTGAATCCAGCAAGTCCTGAATATCAGATTTCAAAACATCAGCCTTAGGACCGTAAACAGCCTGAACACCATTGCCCTTGACAATCAGTCCCATAGCTCCTGCCTTTTTCCAAGCAGCTTCATCGCCTACTTTAGCAATATCTGCTACTGTAACACGCAGACGGGTCATGCAGGCATCAACATCAGAGATATTTGCCTTACCACCTAAGAGATTGATAATTTTGACAACCTGCGAATTAGCATCCGCTGTCCCTGTACTGCCAGCTGAAGCCTCATCTTCAGACACATCGTCACTTGTGTCATAATTACCATTGCGTCCTGAAGTCGCCAAATTAAACTTCTTAATCATAAAGTTAGCAATAAAGTACATGGCAACCCCAAAGACAATAGATACGATAATAAAGTTAACGATATCCATTGCTAAACCAGCTTTAATAGCCATTGGTGTCCTGGTCAAAAACTCAATATTACCAAAGGAATGCATACGAAGGTGAACTAAATCAGCTGATGCGAAGGCCAAACCTTGAACCAGAGCATAAACAAGATAAAGTGGCATAGCAGCAAACATGAACATGTATTCAAGCGGTTCTGTTACCCCTGTCAAGAATACGGCAACAGCAGCTGAAAGGAACATCCCTTTGTATTTTTCTTTTTTATCTGGGTCAACATTGCGGTACATAGCAAGAGTAAGTCCCATAAGAATACCTGAAGCACCAATCATCTGACCGACTTTGAAACGAGCAGGTGTTACACTTGTTAATAGGTGATGGTATTGAGACATATGACCTGCACCTTTAAGATGGATAAGGTCTTGTACCCAAGCCAGCCAAAGTGGATCTTGTCCAAGCACATGTTTTCCTACTTGCGCCCCTGTCAAGACAACATATGTACCACCCAGCTGTGTATAGTTCATTGGAATGGTCAGCATATGGTGCAAACCAAATGGTAAAAGTAAACGTTCCAAAGTACCATAGAGGAATGGCGCCAAGAATGGTGCTGTATCTTGAGAAGAAGCAATCCACATACCAAACCCATTAATACCAGATTGAATAACCGGCCAAAAAACCGATAAAATAAGCGCTACAATTGTAGAGCGAACAATAACAACAAATGGCACAAAACGTTTTCCGTTAAAGAAGGACAAAACGTCAGGCAGTTTGCGGAAATTGTAGTATTTATTATAGGCAGTCGCGCCGACAAAACCAGAAATAATCCCGACAAAAACACCCATGTTCAAGGCAGGCTGGCCGAGGACATTGATAAAGTAGTCAGACACGTGCATTTTCCCGCCAAAGATATTGTGAACATAGCTGGCCTTATCAGCAATCATATCCAAGGAAACCCCGTAGAAATTCCCTGTGATAAGGTTGATTAAAATAAAGGCAATGGCTGCTGCGAAGGCACCGCCAGCACGTTCTTTTGCCCAACTTCCCCCGATAGCAATAGCAAATAAAATATGAAGATTATTGATAACCCCCCAACCAATTTGTGCAACAATATTAGCAACTGTCACCAGAATTGTTGATTTGGGATCAATCAAAGCCAAGGAGTTACCAATTGAAACCATTAAGCCTGCAGCAGGCATAACAGCGATAACCACCATTAAACATTTCCCAAACTTTTGCCAAAATTCAAAGCTAAAGAGCTGTTTATAATTTTTCATTTTTACCTCCTAAACAAACATTACACTTTTATGCAAACGTTTGCAAATGACATTATCTATTATAACACTAAATATTTTTTTGTAAAGTCCTTTTTCAAAATTAAATAAAAAAATGAGCCATCCGGCTCTGTCAAATGCTCGACTAAGCCAAATGTGCTCTAGCTTTCTGTTGATTACAAATCATCACAGGCTAAGATTTTTAGGACAAAACTATTTTTTTGAAGGAAGCTGTGTTGAGGCTCTTTCAATAATCCGATGGGGGATTGTCAGAGAATTTTCTTTTCCTGCTTTTCCCAAAATCAGCTCAGCAGCCTTACTTCCCAGCTGATAAGGAAAAATTTCAATAGAGGTCAAGGCTGGAGCAGCCACCTCACTAATAATAGAGTTGTTAAAACTAATAATAGCAAACTCATCGTTAGCACGCCCTAGTTTTTTAAAAAGACGCTGCAATCGGATAGCCATAATATCATCACAGGCGACAAAGGCCTCTAGGCGAGGATTCTCCTCTAAAAAAGCAGTCAAAGCAACCATATTGGCAGCATCGTCAACCCTAGACAGCTGCAGTCTTTTGGTCATCTGCCCCTCTTCCTTCATAACATTAGCATAGCCCATATAGCGGCTGGCCTGCACCAATTCATCCATGTTTGTATAAGCATAGGCAATCCCTTGCAGACCCTTATCGGCAAGAAACTGAGCCGCATCTTGACCTGCTAGAGTATTGTCATTGTCCACAAATTGGATCCCCTCTTGAGTTGCATTATAAGATTCGCCTACAACCACACAGGACACCCCAGCCTGCTGTACAAATTGAAAAACCCTGTCATTGACTTTTGAATAAAGAAAAATAAATTTAGAGAGGTTGCCACTGCGAATCAGGGTTTCTATATTAGCAATCAGTTCGTCCTCGGTACGGCCTGTTGCCAAACTAACCATATAATGATTATCTGTGCAGACTCCCGATATTCCCTGGATAATCTGCATAAACAGCGGATTATTGCCCAGCGATTCCTGACTTTCCCGCACAGGCAAGACAATACCAATTGTATTGGAGCGCCTCTTCACCAAATTTTGAGCTGAGTAATTAGGGGAATAGTTCAGCTCTTTCATTGCCTGACGTACCCGCTCCTTGGTTGCCTCGCTAATCATACTACTATCGTGCATAGCACGTGAAGCAGTCGACGTTGACACTCCAGCTAATTTCGCAACATCCTTAATCGTTACCATATCTCTCACATCTTTTCCATTCTACGCACCGTTTTCTTCGACTGAATTAGCTCAACAAACTGATTTATCTCATCAGAGAACAGTTCCCTTACAAGCTTACCCTAACATCTCTGTCATCAGACAAACTTCACCACCATAAAAGAGCTAGCTATTCAACCAAGGTGACATTTCCATTAATTTTAGCATAGACATTTTCTAGAAGACTGTCAACTTAAAAACATAGAAAATACCTAGTTTTCTCAGAAACTGTCCGCTCACCACTCAAAATTCAGCGTGCCATTTCAGCCTTTCTATGATAGACTAGAAATAGTAACAACAGAAAGGCTTTCTCATGATTAACGTTGAAGAGATTCTCTCACGCATGAATCCCAATCAAAAGATCAACTACGATAAGGTCATGCAGCAAATGGTCAAAAAGTGGCAGGCAGAAAATACACGTCCCAGTGTTCTCATGCATGTTTGCTGCGCACCTTGCAGCACCTACACCTTAGAGTACATCACCCAGTTTTGTGATGTGACCATCTATTTTGCCAATTCTAATATTCATCCCAAAGCGGAATATGAGCGCCGCAGCTATGTCACACAGAAATTTGTCCACGACTTCAATGAAAATACCGGGCAAAATGTGCAATTCTTAGCAGCCCCCTATGAACCTAATGATTTTTTCCGAAAAGTACACGGTCTTGAGGATGAGCCAGAAGGCGGCGACCGTTGCAAGGTCTGCTACGACTACCGCCTCGATAAAACCGCACAGAAAGCAGTTGACCTAGGCTTTGACTATTTCGGCAGTGCCTTGACCATCAGTCCCCACAAAAACTCCCAAACCATCAATGCCGTTGGTCTGGAAGTTCAAAAAATCTACGATACGCAGTATTTGCCAAGTGATTTCAAGAAAAATCAAGGTTACAAACGTTCTGTTGAAATGTGCGCCGAATATGACATCTATCGCCAATGCTACTGCGGCTGTGTCTTTGGTGCCCAAGCTCAAGGAATCGACCTCGTTCAAATCAAAAAAGATGCCAAAGCCTTTATGGCAGGCAAGGACATCGAACGTGACTACTCCCATATCCGCTTTCATTTTAATGGCAAGGAAATTTAAACAGAATAAAATATCAAAAAGACAGGTCTCACACAACCTGTCTTTTACTGTTTATCTTGACATCTCCAAGGCAAAGCTCACTGCACTAAGTGCATAAAGCGGGGCAGTTTCTGTCCGCATGATGCGGGGACCAAGACCCACTTTGATGCCACCAGCTTGTTCAAAAATCTCAACTTCTTTAGGTGAAATGCCACCCTCTGGTCCGAAGATGAAGAGAATCTTATCACCAGTTTTCACCGTTGCCAATTCACGCGCCAGATCAGCCATTTCCCCTGCCTTAGCCGTTTCTTCATAGGCAATGAAAATCTTGTCAAAAGCTTCTAGCTGTGCTAGAAACTCCGCTTTTTTCTCAAATAAAATGACTTCCGGCACCCGATTGCGTTTGGATTGTTCTGCTGCACCGCGAGCGATTTTAGCTAATTTTTCTTCTTTCTTAGCCAGCTTTTTGCCGTCCCATTTGACAACTGACCAATCGGCTGGGAAGGCCCAGATGGCACTGGCACCAAGTTCTGTCGCTTTCTGAGTCACCAAGTCAAGCTTGTCACCTTTTGGAAAACCTGATGCGATGGTTACTTGGACTGGCATTTCCACATTGTCTGCCAGCTCTTCGACAAGTTCAAATTGATGAGCTACGCTATCAGCTACTTTGGCCAAGTGTTTCACCCCATCATCGAAGACCAAAACTACCTTATCACCTTCAGCCAAGCGCATGACTTGAAACATGTGCTTGATTGTTTCTTTATCAGTAATGGTCACCAGCTTTTCTGCTTTGCCATTTACAAAATACTGCTGCATCTAGCCTCCAATCACACCTGAAATATCATCTGTTTTCTTGAAAATTAAAGCATTCCATTCGCCCTGTATCATCTGAGTTTCAAGGAAAAAACCGGCACTGTAGGCACTCTCCAACACCATATCCAACTTATCTGCGATAATACCGGACATAATGAGGTAACCTTCATCTTTAACTAAACGGTAAGCATCATCGGTCAGATGAATCAGAATATCTGCCAAAATATTTGCCACAATGACATCCGCCTCTTGGGTCACGCCTTTGAGCAAATCGCCTGTGGCCACATGGATATTGTCCGTTCCTGCATTGAGATCAATATTTTCCTGAGCCACGCGCACCGCCACATCATCGAGGTCATAAGCGTAAATCTCTTTAGCACCAAGCAAAGAACTCGCAATCGAAAGTACTCCTGACCCTGTACCCACATCAATGACTGTCTCACCACCGCGCAGAACTTGTTCCAAAGCAAATAAGCTCATTTTGGTTGTTGGGTGCGTCCCTGTCCCAAAAGCCATTCCTGGGTCTAGCCTGATGATTTTCTCCCCAGCTGTTGCCTCATAATCCGTCCAAGACGGTACGATGGTCAAATCATGGGTAATGCGGGCAGGCTCATAGTATTTTTTCCAGTTTTCTGCCCAGTCTTCCTCGGCTAGTTCCTGACTAGAGACCTCCACCTTCCCTGTCTCCAGACCAAAATCGCTCAATTCTGCCAAGCGTTCATTGACCTGCGCGGTAATGACAGACATATCAGCAGATTCAGGATAATAGGCAGTAATTTTGACCGTTTCAACCTGCTCAACCTCCGGAAAAAGCTCCCCATATTTGCCAACGCCGCCAAGGTAGTCTGCACTGTCATCAATCGCAACCCCTTGGCTGCCGCATTCGATTAAAATATTAGAGGCTGCCTCTTCTGCCTCACGATTCACGTGAATCGTTAATTCTTTCCAGTTGGTCATAATTTAAGATACCAAGCCCGTAAAACACAAAGTCAAAATAGGAAAGTCTCCGACCATGCTTGCATCTAGGAGAGCTTTATCTTTTTGACACAGTGTTTAGGGCGGGTTCAGTTAGACCTGCTAACCAAACTTCCTTTCTTTTAATTTTTCCTTGTCTAATACCTCGGATAAGAGTAAAATTCCCTTTCTTTGAGCTCTGCTCTGCCATTTTCAAAAGCTTCAGCATCCCACGAAATAGCAAATTCTTCTGCCTCATCATCTGCCAGAAAATCCATCAAATCACTCAAGCCCTCTGAAGCAGTTTCATTTAAAAATTGGGCAAAATAGGCTAAGAATTCGCGCGATAAGCCCTTCTTGGGCTCATAGGGAATGCTCACCAAGTAATCGTCCGCATCAAACTGCGATTTTTGAGGATTGTAGAAAAGCACATAATCCTCAAAAACAATATCTTCGCTGGAAGCCTCGCCTTTGTCGTCAATAGTTTCCACGCTGTCAGCGTTCTGCGCCTCCAAAATAAAGGTGACCTCTACTGCATGATTTCTCTTTTGCCAATCCATAGCAAAGTCAAAATCCAAATGTTTGTCTAATTCTTCTTCCAGCACTGATAAAAAGCCGTATTTCGCCATCAGTTTCTCCATTTAATGTCGTTTTCTTCCATTATAACATATAAGATTTTCATAAGAGCTTTAAGAACAAACTTTTGCACCGACAACAAATTCGATAAACCATTAGCAGCAAACAGTTTGTAAGCTCAAACATCCCTACTCTTTTCGTCCTGCAAAACATCTTTTTAACAAAATGTGTTACAATAGTGCTAAAAAGCTGAGGTGCCAACATGCTGATTAAACCTATGGAATTAATGGAACTTGACCAAGTTATTGCACTGGAAAATGCGGTTTGGTCGAGCCAAAATACACCTGTTTCCTTGCCTGTTGCTAGCAAAGATAAACTGATTAAAAGTTTTGAAAACGGCAGGCATTTCTTAGTGGCTAAAGAAAAGGAGCGCATTCTGGCTGTCCTTGATTACGGCCCGCTCTACCCCTTTCCAAGCGGCAGCCATGTTGTTACCTTTGGTATCGCAGTTGATAGCAACCAGCGCAGAAAAGGTATTGGCAAAAAACTGATTCAGGCCTTTCTAGACACTGTAAAAAATGATTATCAAATCGTTCTCATTCATGTCCTGTCTACTAATTACCCTGCTATCGCTTTTTATGAAAGCTTGGGCTTTTGCTTAGAGGCTCGTTTAAAGCGGCAATTCTTTCTTCGCGGTCAGTATGTCGACGATCTTATTTTTAGTTTTGACCTGAAAGAATACCCTGCAGCCTAACTGCTGCAAAAAACCAAAGAAAGGAAATTCATGATTAATAATCTAGCTTTGCGCATGCGTCCGCGGGACATTTCTGAAGTCATCGGGCAGCAGCATTTGGTCGGTGAAGGGAAAATCATTTCACGCATGGTCGCAGCCAATCGCCTGTCATCCATGATTCTTTACGGACCGCCCGGCATCGGCAAGACATCTATCGCTGCTGCTATTGCCGGAACCACAAAATATGCTTTTCGTACATTTAACGCGACGACAGATAGCAAAAAACGCCTGCAGGAAATTGCCGAAGAGGCTAAATTCTCAGGCGGTTTGGTGCTTCTTTTGGATGAAATCCATCGTCTGGACAAAACGAAACAGGACTTTTTGTTGCCGCTTTTAGAAAATGGCCAAATCATCATGATTGGCGCAACAACTGAGAATCCTTTCTTTTCAGTGACACCGGCCATCAGAAGCCGAGTTCAGATTTTCGAGCTGGAGCCACTGGCCGCTGACGATATCAAACAAGCTCTCAAATTCGCCCTTGCTGACAAAGAACGGGGCTTTGATTTTGAGATAAAACTGGATGAGGACGCCCTTGATTTTATTTCTCTGGCAACCAACGGCGATTTGCGTTCGGCTTATAACTCATTTGACTTAGCTGTCATGTCCACCCAGCCGGATGACAGCGGCTTGCGCCATATCACCTTAGATACTGTAGAAAACAGTCTGCAGCGCAGCTATATCACCATGGACAAGGATGGAGACGGTCATTATGATGTCCTGTCTGCCCTGCAAAAATCCATTCGCGGTTCAGATGTCAATGCCAGCCTGCACTATGCAGCCAGACTGATTGAGGCAGGAGATCTGCCCAGCTTAGCCAGACGGCTGATTGTCATTGCTTACGAGGATATCGGACTGGCTAATCCCGATGCCCAAATTCATACCGTAACAGCACTTGAAGCTGCCAAACAAATTGGCTTTCCTGAGGCCAGAATTCTAATTGCCAATGTCGTGATTGATCTGGCTTTGTCTCCCAAGTCCAACTCTGCCTATGAAGCTATTGATGCGGCTCTGGCTGACCTTAGGCAAAATGGAAACCTCCCCATCCCCCGCCATCTGCGTGACGGACATTACGCAGGTAGCAAGGAACTGGGCAATGCTCAAGGTTATAAATACCCGCATGCCTATCCTGAAAAATGGGTCAAACAGCAATATCTCCCCGATAAAATCAAAGGAGCTGACTATTTCACAGCCAATCAAACCGGTAAATATGAGCGAGCCCTCGGAGCCAATAAGGATAAAATTGATGAGCTGCTAAAGTAAGGTAGACGTAAAAAAGTAAATTTTTAGCTTGAAATTTTTGAACATTATGGTATCATAATTAAAGAAGATTGCTGTGGCATACGAATTCACATCCAAGTGTTGACCGACTATTTTTTTGTATTATCGGGAAACAGAAGTCATTCTCCAGTATGCAGGCCGTTCCACGCGGAAGCAACTAAAGGAGAAGCGAGTTGCCCACCTGCTTTAAGTGTGCGGGTTCAATACAAAACGTGAATCATCGGTGCCAATACAGCATTTTGCCTCCTTAGCTCAGTTGGTAGAGCAGTGGACTCTTAATCCATGGGTCACAGGTTCGAGCCCTGTAGGGGGCATCTAATTTCAACAGTAAAAGCCTTGGTTTCAAGGCTTTTTTGCTTGTTTAAATGTGGTTTGTCCCACCATTTGTCCCACATCTTTTAAGATCTTTCTTTCCAGATATATTTTATGTTATTAAATTCCTCATAAATCTTTTCTTCTAGGGTATGCCCATATACTTCTACTAACATTGAAATATCTTTATGACCTAGTATCTTCGCAATTACACCTAAATCAAATCCTTTATGCCAAAGATAGCTACCATATGTATGTCGTGCACCTTTAGTCGTGATTATCGGATAGATATCCAGTTTATTCAAGATTACGTTTAAAGCTTTGTTTACACTAGCAATATCAGGAACTGAATGGATATATCCAAAATGCTGAAAAATCATTTTGGAATGATTTCTTATTCCTAGTTCTTTATTAGCTTTTTCTTGTTGTGTATGTAGAAGTTGTAAGACTTTTATACATTCCTCGTCTATTGGGACTATCCGAATAGATGTTTTATTTTTGGGTGGAACAAACTTATGAGAAAGTGTATTAAACCTTCTATATGTTTTTAAAAATCCTTTCTCAAAGTCTACTTCGTCCCAAGTTAGGGCAATTAATTCTCCAAATCTCATACCCGTCTTTAGAAGAAAATAGATAATATAAGGAACGATTGATTTTTGATAATTAAATTTTTCTTTTACTGCATTTATAAGGTCAAGATAATCTTTTTCTGTATGTAAATACTTATCTTCGACTGATTGTTGTTTTTGGGATGAAAACAACTCAACATGTTGAGTGAAATCATCTACCAAGATTTTGTCTGCGATAGCCATTTGTAAGCTTTGATGGATACTTGTATTTAACCTTCCTAAGAAGTTTCGACTAACTGTCTTTCCATAGCTATTCATAATTCTTTGATATTCGCTAGCACGAATTTGTGTGATTTTTTTGTCTCCAAATAATTTAATAATAGTCTTTTTTCAAAGAAGATATTTTTTCTTTGTTTCTTCTGATCTATTACTAGGTAATATCTTTAGATCAATCCATTCTTGGTAAAGTTCTGCAAGAGAAATATCTTTCGAAATTCGTTTTCCACAACGGAGTTCTTGAAGGATTGGCTCAGCCTCAGTTTCAGCTAACTTTTTGGTCTTAAAACCACTGTTATAAGCTATAGTTTTTCCTGCATGGCGGATTTCGTAAGCCCAAAGCCCTTTATTTCCACGCTTTCGATAACGAATATTTGCCATATTATGCTACCTCTGTTCCTAGAATTTCGTTTACAATACTCTTGGGAACAACCATAAGACGCTTACGATTATAAAATGTATATCCTCGGGATACAAGTAATTCCCTAGCTTGATGAATAATGTCATTTGCTGTGTGAGGGCGATAGCCCATTTCAATTAATTCTTTATTACTAATCAAATTGTTATGCATTCTCATCCTCCTATTGATCTTCTAAAAACAGAAACTCACCTACCAACAGTTTCAACTCTGCATTTAATTTAGGAATATTCTGTATTAACACTTCTTTTAGTTCTTCGGCAAATTGGTTAGTTTCTTTTCTCAACAGTTTACGGGTCCTAGCTTTTTTCTTTTTGATACTGTCTAATTTTAAATTTGGAAAAGCCAACGTTAATAGTTCAGGGTTGT
Organism: Streptococcus orisasini; assembly: GCF_001431045.1. Classification (GTDB taxonomy): domain Bacteria; phylum Bacillota; class Bacilli; order Lactobacillales; family Streptococcaceae; genus Streptococcus; species Streptococcus orisasini. The sequence goes on along the minus strand of NZ_BCLE01000044.1, from coordinate 4,022 downwards.
TGAGAAAGATAATTGTAAAAGCTCTTTGGTTCATTTGAATATGATCTAACTGGTAAAATCCGAAATTATTAAGTCGATTCATAATATCTTGGACCATCACCTCACCAATCGCTTTCGTTCTGAGTTGAAACTCTAATCTCCACCAAAACGGTTTATCGTCTAAATCTAGCTTTTCTTGGCGCCTGTGAGCAATGATTTCTTTATTCTTATCATATAACCTAACCTGTACATTACTACCGCTAGAACCCCAGTATTTCGTCTCTAATTCGCCCCCTCGACCATAGAATATTTTATGTGTTACACCCCCTTTAATATGTTGTAAATTAACAATTTCAGGTCTGTTGAAGATATCGAAAGCCAAATCAAAACGAGATAAACGTACCGTCAATGAATTCAATCTAGCGAAGTACATTAATTGTCTCCATATTTTCATTCCATTAAATTCCTTTAAGGTATTAGGATTGAAGTCAAGCCGAATCAGTTGTTCATTCCCATAAACTGCTAACTGAAAGAACACAACGGTGATTGACCCATTTTTATCAAAGTCTTTGACTAAAGAGAAGTTGTCATCTCGGATATTATCGTGGATATCAAACGAATCAATTTTTGAAGCCATTACTCGTTTCAGATTTTTGAAAATCCGCCTTAGAGATCCAGATTCCGTATCCCAGATAACCGTTAATCTATCAATACTGACATCTACCCCTTGTACCAATTCTTTGAAATTAGATTTTTCTTGAATGGTTCTCAAATCTTGTATAGAAACCATCAATATTGTCCCCCTTTCTTTTAGAGTTTTTAGACCTCAGAAACACCGTCAAATCAACGTTTGCCAGTCTCGCCGCTCTTTGGACGTTGTCCTAAGTGTCCCTTTTTGCTGGCTGTTAGAATAGCCAGCTGTTGATTCGCTAGAAATTTTCAGGACGGCAGTCTTCGGAACTTCGCCTGACTTGGCGTCAGGCTCGTTCCTAGACTTTGTCCAAACAATTTCTAGCCTCAAGCTTTCTAATAGATAGTACTTTGAGTTCTCTTTTGAACGTGTTCCATATGTACTATTCTAAAAATAGCTTTTTATTTATAACTTATTTATAAGTTATAAATACATTTTATAAAATTTATAATACATAGTCAATATTAAACTTGATTTATAAGTTTATACCTGATAAACTAAGTTTAAAATATGACGAGGAGTTTTATATGACTTTTATAATCCAAAACTTTGGACCTAATTTAGCTCGACTACGTACAGAAAAGGGAATAAGTCAAACACAGTTAGCCGATGATCTAGGTATTGGTAAGCAATCTATTTCTGACTATGAAAAACAAAAAAGCTATCCTACCTTTGCAAATTTAGATAAGATAGCAGAATATTTTAATGCAACTCCGACGCAACTTTTTGGAACTAGTAAGGAAATTGAATTAGAAAAGAGTGTTCTTGAGTCAGAGGAGTACACGAATAAAATAGGTGAAATTTTAAAAGGTGTAAAAGATATTGAACGCTTCTTACATTCCAATGAGCCCCTAATAGAAGATTTACTCTATCTAACACGAGGGAAACAACTTTATATGGAAGATGGTTCAGAGCTGTATATTGATCCCTCTTCTCCTACAGGAACATTACATAACCAATATGAGCCGGGGTTTGTTCCAGCTAGAGAAAAATCTCCGTTAGAACTTTTAATTGAGAATAAAGATTTATTAGATTAACGAAAAAATTTAAGTGGTACTTTGTTTATAAATAGACAGAAAATATCTAGATAATTTTTTCTCTAGTATGCAAACTAAAGGTATTCGTTCTAGGTTGACTTGTTTTCTGTCGTAAATGTTTTTTTAATCAAAACAAATATTCCTGATTTTAGTTTACTAAAGTCAGGAATATTTTTGTTATGGATCACCAGTGGGATCGGTGATTATTGATTATTTTGCAATTGTTCTATTAATTTGTCTTTCATGACACTATCAACGATTCGATAATTGGATTGCCAAAGTGTTTTCATCTTTCCAACAGTCTGTGGATTTGTATCTGTTTCAAAAGTATTTTGAACAAGTCGAACACCACTTGCCTCCCAAATTTCTAATGGATCAAATAGCCAATATAACTCGCCATTTTTATTTTCTCGCAATAAGGCTCTGAAAGCACCAAATATTGGTAATAGAAATCCAGCTGAGATGTCATATGGAATTTCACTATGTGTGAAATCAGAATAAAATGTCATTTGATTATCTTGACTAGAAGTTACTCCTCTAACTCTACCAAAAGATCCTTTGGAGCCGTTTTCAGCTTTGAAAGCATTATACTTCTTCGGCATTTCTTTTTGAATTGTTTCATATAATTCTACAAGTTTAGGTAATTGAGGTGCTAATTTAACATAAATATTGTCATCTGTCTCAAGCTCTTTACGAAAATCTTTAAAAACGCTAGCTTTAGCTGAATATGCAGGTGTAGGGGCAGAAGAATCATCGGGGTAACGCTTAATATTAAAGGTGAACATTAACTTCAATAGTTCAACAACTGGTATTGATTTGTTGTCGTTATCTTTATAAGCAATGTTATCTTTATAAGGCTGATTTTCTACTGCTTTTTTTAAGAAATCAAATTTATCATCTAATTCAAAAAGCGCAATATCACTAACTTGAGCAGATGTGTTTCTTGCATCAGCTAATGCAGTTACATTTAATTCTTCCCCTACAACAATTTCTAAGCGCACAAACTTGTCAACTTCCGGGCTCAAACTATCTCTATGTTCAATAATAGCAGTGTAAGTATGCCCGCCATCTAGTATACCGTACCTTGAAGTGTCATCGGCAAAATCAATGGTAACTTCACCTGAACTAGTATTGTACTTTACTGATTTAGCTGTGACAACGATTCCTCGGTTGTTTATGTCAAAATTAACATTATCATTTGCTTTTACAGCTGAAATTAATTGTCTAGCAACAGATGTATTCATCTTAGGTTTTCTAGGATTGACTTCTAAAGACAAACCAGCTGGAAGATCTCTAAAATTAACTAGAACCATGTAGGTAGTTATTTTAGGGTCAGAAGGGGAGGTAATAGTACGAATGGCTTTTGCTTTAAATGTAGTTGTCATTTGACAACCTCCTTTTTTATTATTAGTTGAAGACTTTTGTCCTAACTACTTACATTATAATTGATTCTTTGAGATAAAAAAAGAAACCAAGGTACCTTATTTTATAATATGTTAAAATTAACATATGACTAAAAGGAAAAAATTTGATAGAAAACTAGCTATAATAGGTGATATTTTAAGAAGTAAGAGATTAGAATTATCTTTGGAAAAGAGATCACGAGAATTTTTTTTAGAGGATAGAATTTCTAAGGGGCTTCTAGAAGAATCATCTATATCTATTGAAACTCTTAAAAATATTGAAAATGGAAAAACAATGCCTACACTCTCCACTCTGAAAGTTTTATCAGTTGCTCTAGAAGTAGATTTCCATGAACTTATTGACAAAATTTATGAATATATTTAATTCTATTCTTGTCCCATGTTTGTCCCACTTTGAAATAATTATACTCAAGGTAACCATAATTGTTTTTTTATATCCTCTATATTTCAACATTTTTGCTTATTTTTTCTATTTACATTGTCTCAAAATGCATGTAGGGGGTATAGGAATTATTCATTTAAAAGTCCGTCATATCGGACTTTTCTTTGTGTCTTTTTGCCCAGCCTCTTTTTTACACAGCTGCAAATACTGCGTCTGAGCTAGCGGCACTTAATCGTCATCTTTCCTATCTTGCCATTTGGAAAATAGTGCCAGCACTGCCCCGACCACAATCGGTGCGACGATTAAAACAATGATAATTAAAAACGGCTAAATCCTTTTTAGTCGTTTCAGACCGAAGACAAACTTCTTTTTGGGAGTTTGTCTTTTTTGGTGTCTCTTATCTTTGAGATGAAAAATGGGTAAAAAAGCTGAAGCTGTCCAAAATAAAAAGGCCTTCCTGCCATCATTTTTACCAGTTTTTTGAGATTTAAACACGCTAAAATCAGTCC
>NZ_BCLE01000043.1 GCF_001431045.1 Streptococcus orisasini | reverse complement strand
CTCCCCCCCTTTGTCAACTCCTTTTTTCAACTTTTTTGTATGTCATTGTTGTAAATACCCTTCTTCCCCGTAACCGCGCGCCGTCAAGCCCGACAGACTGCAGGCTAAAAGGCCGGCAGTAAACGTGCGAAGGCCGCTCAGAAAAGCCGGAGACTGCTCCCGTCCTATGCTTAGGTGTCTGATAGAGATGATACTATAAAAAAAGCATAGACAATACCAGCCTATGCTTTTCTCTGTTTTTTCTAATAGATAACGAGGCATTGTGGGGAACCTAGTTAAGGGACAAGCTTAATTGACTGCCTCAACAAGAGCTCGGGCTATTTGTGATACGCTTTGGTAGCCTTCCTCAGAAACTTTTTTGGTGAGTGTTCCCCCTATACCGACTGCACAAGCACCGGCTTCTTTCCAATCTCTGATATTGTTGATTGTTATGCCCCCAGAAGGCATGAGTTTAATATCAGGAAGCGGGCCGTGTACAGCTTTAATAAAGTTCTTTCCTACAGTTTCACTCGGAAATAATTTTATTATGGTTGCCCCCATTTTTGTTGCTTTTACAATCTCTGTTACTGTAGCACATCCCGGTGTATATTCAATATTGTGCTTATGAGCATACTCAGCTATTTCTTCCGAACAGTGCGGACTGACTAGAAATTTTGCTCCTGCCCTATCAGCCAGTTCTGCTTGATCACTATTCATGACAGTCCCCGCTCCAATGATAACCTGTTTATCTCTTTTGTAATAATTTGTTAATTCTTCAATAACTTTATCTGCGTTTGGTGTTGAAAAGGTGATCTCAATATTTTTGATACCTCCGCGTACTGAATATTTAGCAATTTCAATAGCATCTTTCTCACTTTTCCCGCGGATGACCGCGAAAAAATAGTTATTTAACAACTGTGCTGTAATCATATCAGCCTCCCTTAGTACTATTTAAAAATACTCTTATAAGCAGCTTTTAAATTTGGAAATACTCCTTGATATTTTTCTGAATCAGGCAGCGTTTGGCTCAACTCCTTAGAAACCAGACAGACATCAACTCCTGCATTTTGGGCAGCTTTCGCACCTGTCAAGGAATCTTCAAACGCAAGAGCATCTTCAGGAAATTTACCAGCCAAACTAAGAACTTTCTTATATACATCTGGTGCCGGTTTTAAAAACTCAACTTGATCTCCTGTCACGACATAGTTAAAAAAGCAGCAGAGCTCTTTTGAGTTTAGAAGCTCATAAACACGTTGATTATTTGAAGAAGACGCAAGAGCAATTTGATAGCCGTCTTTTTTTAAAAGGCTCCCCATTTCTACTGCAAAATATGATGTTGGAACCTTATCTTCTGCCAATTTTTGATAAAAATAATCTTCTCGAATTTTCCTAACAGCTTGCAGCGTAGCCTCATCCAAAAACTTACCCATAGCGAGATTATTATCGTGAGCACTTTGACCAGCCATCGAATAGATAAACTCATCACTAACGCTGATATCAAAGGTTTTAAATCCTTTTCTCCATCCTTCTGCATAGATTTTTTCAGAGTCAAAAAACAGTCCATCCATATCAAAAATCACTAATGACTTCTCTTGAACTTGTATTTTAGAACTCATCATCTTCATCTTCCTTTAAAGAATCACTGATATGCCAGATAGTTTCTCTTGAAGGTATGAACTGTTCCAGACTCTCAACGGCTGTTTCTATATCAGAACCTAAAATTTTATGGTTGAGAACTTCTAAAATCATAGATAGATTGACATTGCTAACAACAAAAACCTTTTCAGCCTGCTCACTGCTTAACTGTCTAATAGCAAGAACTGCTTGGTTGTAAGGAGAAGCACCGATCAAATCTACAAAGACAATCGTTCCATTTGTCAAATCTGATTCTTTAATTTTGGCAGATAAGCGCTCTCCAAACGCTTCCACACTTTCCCCAGCTGATAGTTTTTCTGTTTGTATATCTGAAACGTCTCCCAAAATAACAGCCAAAGCATCCTTAAAGCCTGCTGAAAGTTCACCATGACTGGCAATAATAATATCCAATTGTTTCACCTCCTGTATCTGATTCTTGGTTTAAAACCAAGGAGCCTTACTGATCCAACTAGAGCTCAAATTTTTTCAAAACTTCATCCAGCGATGTTTTTGCCGCTGCCGGTGTTGCTTGAAAATAGATATCATTAACACCATGATGTTCTTTTAAATCTTTTAACAGTTCTGCATCTGTCTTATTTAAATGAACAGATTTTGTCACTAAAATGTCATCCTCACCTTTCTTAGCAATTCCACCAATATTAAGTTCAGAAACAGGAATGCCATATTTCACTAAATCTACAATTGTTTTAACAGTTTTAGCAATTAAAATACAGCTATATTCTTTAAATTGGTACTCATCCCAATAGTATTTAGCTTTTTCTTCTGACATGACAATGGTTTTCTGTCCCGTTCTGTTGCCGGCACTTTTGTACAAATCCTTCATAAACTTATCTTGAGCAACGACATCGTCAACAACAAAAATAGAATTCACACCATTGCGCTGGGATAAGGTGATCATGACCTGACCATGTATCAGACGCTCATCAACCCTCGCTAAATTAACATTTCCCATATTTTTTTCCTTTTCTTCCTTGCACTATAAGATTCCAATTGCAGCCAAAAGAGCTAAAATAAGCGTCAGCCACAGCAATGATTGTGTAACTTTCAGACCTTTTTTAACATAGTATAAATAGACTCCTATAACTACAGCCAAAGGCAATAATCCTGGAACAATCTTATCCAGTAAATCCTGAATAACAAACTCTTTGCCTGAAAGCTTAAATTTCAAGCTAGACGTCACTGTCACATAATTTCCTGCTAAAACCCCCATCATAAATAAGCCTAAAATAGACAATAAATTAATGGCATTCTGCACACCAGTGCTATGCATCAAACTTGTTGCATTGCGTCCCAGAGAGAAGCCTTGTTTGGCAAAAAATAAACCAACGGATAATTGATAAATAGCAAAGCAAACAAAAGGGAACAAGGCTCCCAACGCATTACCTGACTGCGCCCATGGTACAGCAATGGCTATAAAAATATACTGTATGGTTCCGGAATCAATAGCATCACCAATCCCTGCTAAAGCTCCCATCAAACCAGCCTTTGTGTTATACATTAAATCATCACTCATAGTGATTTCTTCATGTGCATTTTCTTGGCGTGCCCTTTCCCGTTCCATAGAAGCCATAAGACCGGTTATAATACCGCCTCCCCAAGTCAGCTGTGTGTTAAAAAATAGCAGTTGACGTTCATAAGCTTCTCTTCTTTTTTCAGGATCTTTATACAGTTTATTCAAGACCGGCATCATTGCATATAGTAAAGAAGATGCTATATAGCGATCAAATGAATGAGGAATTTCATTTGCAAAATGCCATCTTAAATAAGCTTTATTAACATCTTTTTGGCTAATTTCCTCAGGCTGATTAGCAGTAGTCGTTTTACTGATAGTTGAAGTCATTTTCTCTACCTCTCATTTAAAAATCATCATCGTCATCTTCTAAACTACTTGATGACTTCGAGGAACCGGCGGCCTGTGTATTTGTTTTAGTAGCCATTACAAAAATCACAGCCACAATCGTTCCCAATATCGCATAGGTTACCATAGTTACATTAGAATCCTTAAGAATAACACTGGCGAAATAAGCTAAAAAGAAGAAAACCAGATAATCTCTACGTCCAATAACATAGATAGTTGTCGCAATACCGATAGCTGCCAAACCGCCGCCTACAACTTCCAAAACGTGTAAAATAACGGTTCCTTTTAGAGCAGCGATAACATCAGCAATGACCGGCGTTCCCCAATATAAAGCGACAAAAATCAAAGGAACAAATAAGATAAATGATGCCAGAGTTGGATATAAAATGATTGAACGTTTAATAGCTTTTTCATCCATCTTTTCAACGGCACGATCGGTATATTTACCAAGAAACGTATTCAGAAAGAAACGAAATTGGTACAAATAACTTCCTAGCAAGCCTACAGGAACTGCTACTGCAATGGCCGCCTGAGGCTTTAAGTTTCCCAACAACGCTACTGGCACAGCAATTGCAGCAGCAACCGCTGGTTCAGAAGGCATTGAGCCCCCCGGTGAGAATACACCCATATAAATCAATTGCAGCGCTGCTGTAACAATCATGGCATGATAGACATCCCCCATGACAAAACCGCAAAACAGTCCTGTCATGAGAGGTGAAAACCGCAGAGTTAACGTTGCACCGCCACCCAGCCATCTGGACATAATAGCGGCAACCCATAAACCTATGGCTAAACTTTGAACAGCTGTTAAAGTTTCCATCTTTTTTCCTCCTATTTTTTATTTGCAATATAGTCTTCCAGCTTCAATAGTTTTTCTTTGAGGTTTTTTTTACTGGTATCCACTGGAATCAAGTGAACTTTTTCTTTGCTATCCATGAAATCTACTATATCGTTGATAACGCTTTCATTTTTAGGGAAAATTCCCATATTAGTCAAGGAAGTTGGCAAATTCATTTTATTGTAATAAGGCAGCAAGTCATCAATAACATTCCACTTATCTTCAAGCGCTAATTGGTAAAATATGCCATAGGCAACTTTTTCACCATGTAAATAAGAATGACTTTTCGGAATATATTTAGCAATTCCATCATGTAAAGCATGGGCAGCTGCGTTGCGTGCATATTTATCGCCTAACCCGCCAACAAGACCTGCTGTGGCAAAAATAATTTCAGAGCAATGAACAAATTCATCTGTAACATTAACATTTTTCATGTCTTCAATGGCCTTACTTCCGTCTCGCATAAGAATATCTTTGGCGATAAGAGCTGTATAACGAGCCAGCGCAACAAAGGGTTCATTCTGCAAAAAACTTTGCTGGGTTATCATATCACTTTCATACCATTTAGCTAAAGTATCTGCTATTCCGGCAATAAAATAATTAACAGGCGAATCAATAATTAATCTGGGATCAGCCAGTAAAAAACGAGACTGCTGCAGAAAATGCTCAGTTTTCCCTTCAGCTTCTCCGCTCTCTTTATACATTACTGACAAAGGGGTCCATGGCGCACAATTGCTGGCTAACGTCGGTATGAGACCGAAAGGTACATTCGCAATATTACCAGCATAGCCTACAAGGTCAGCAAGCTTACCGCCGCCAACTCCTATAATAAAATCTATTTTATCTCCCTTCACCTTATCAACAATCAAATCTGCACCATAGTAGCTACACTCACCTGTGTATTGATGAAATTCAAACTCAAAATCCGAAGTATTTAAAAACGTCAGATAAGGTTTTGCCTTTTCCCAAGAGATGGTTCCATGGACTACCAGCACTTTTTTAGCCTGTGCAGAGTTAAGCAGTTTCTCGACATCCATGATGGCATTTTCGCCATAACGGTAATACTGCGGCCCAACTTTAACCTTAAAATCTTTCAGCATTTCAACCCCCTCCTTTAATCCATGAGCTTTCCGCTTGAACGCTGCGCACAGGTAACTTTCTTAAAGAAACATTTTCACAGTCTTCAACGCATTTTTCTCCCATTGCTTCTAGACACTCCATTGTGTAGGCTGAAGTATGCGGTGTAACAACAACATTATCAAACGCCAAATAAGGATGGTCAGAACGTCCGGGTTCAACTTCAAGAACGTCAGTGGCAAAACCAGCAATTTTCCCGGAGCTTAAACCTTCCACAATTGCCTCTTCTGAAACCAATGCTCCTCGTGCAGAATTTGAAATGTAAACATTGTTTTTCATTTTGGCAACTTCAGCTTTACCGATGAAATGATAATTCTCTTCAGTTAAGTTGGCACACAAACACAAGACATCTGACTGCGTTAAAACTGTATTAAAATCAACTTTTTCAGCACCAAATTGCTCAATCTCCGCCCTTGAACGGTAAGGATCGTAAGCCAATACTTGACAGCGAAAACCATTTCTCACTGTTTCAGCTACGCAACTTCCTGTATTACCAAGGCCAATAACACCAACTACCTTGTTATAAAGCGTATGCCCGATAAACTGTGCTCGCTCTTCCCACTTATCATCCTTTACTCTTTGCTGCGCTTGACTGGTCTTACGCATAACGTTTAATAAATTGGTTATATTATTGCCCGCAACAGCATCACGTTCTACCAGAGCCGGAACAAGAGCGACAATTGTTCCATGAGCCTTTGCCGCTGCCAGGTCAACGTTATTATAGCCAATTCCATGACGCGAAATAAGTTTTAAATCGTCCTTATAGTCAAAAAACTCCCGGCTGAAAAACGGTGTTACACTGGCAATGATCATGTCATAACCGTCCAAAGCTGCCGCCAACTCTTTTCCAGGCACCGTCTGCTCAAATCTAAAATAATCAACTTCACCAAGCGCCTTTAAACGGTCCATATGTTTCGGAAAAATTTTCCCAAAGCTACTGGAATTGACAATAGCAATCTTATGTTTCAGCATCTCTTCTCCTCATTCTTTTAATTTTACAGCATGACCGCCAAAACCATGTCGCAAGGCAGCAACCACCTTATTTGAAAAACTGTCAGTCAGCTTACTTGAATTCCTGACAAATAAAGAGTTGGCAATGACAGGAACAGGCACTTCTAGCTGTAAGGCTTCTTCGACAGTCCATTGCGCTTCACCATTAGCCTCAATAATACCTTCAATCTTTTCTAATTTAGCGTCATCCTTAAACGCTTCTCCAGCAATTTCCACCAGCCAAGAACGGATAACGGAGCCATGATCCCAAACATTAGCCACTTTTGCGTAATCATAGTTAAATCCAGACGCTTCCAATACCGAAAATCCTTCGCCAATTGCTTGCATCATTCCATATTCGATGCCGTTGTGAACCATTTTCAGATAGTGACCTGCAGACGGTTCAGGAACAAACAGACAGCCTCCTTTGATTGAAATAGCCTCAAAGAAATCCGCTATATCATCATAGACCTCCTGCTCACCGCCAATCATCAAACAAGCTCCGTGCCGGGCACCGGAAACGCCTCCAGAGGTTCCGCAGTCAATAAAGCCAATATCTTTTTCTTTAAGAGATTGATAATTTTTTAAGCTATCTTTAAAATTCGAATTACCACTATCAATAATAATATCTCCTGCCTGCAGGTTCTCTTTTAGCTTGTCAATCAAATGATTCGTTATTTCTCCTGCAGGTGTACTTAGAAGAATAATCTTCTTAGTTTCCAATGATTCAATTAAAGCACCAAGCGAATCTACCGTTTGAACACTTGCTCTTACTGCTTTTTTTCGAACCTTAGAATCCTCATCAAATCCTATAACATTCCAATCATGATCTTGAGCATTTAAAGCTAAATTAAACCCCATTTTGCCTAGGCCGATAATTCCAATTGTTTTCATAAACACGCTCCTCTGCTTAAATCTAAGCTTAGTATATAATAAAAATTTTGTTTTGTAAATATTATTTCGAAAAAAATTTTTTCTTTTGATTTTTATCTTCTTTTATCTTATAATTATTATCAAAAAGATGAGGATGGATACTCGTTTGAAAAATCAATACCTAAGCACCATTATTAATCGTCATAAGTATGAATTCAGCAATACAGATGAGCAAATCGCCAGATATTTTCTTTCCTTAGGTGATGATATTATAAATAAAACGATTGCTGTCCTATCGGAAGAAATTGGTGTCTCACAATCATCTATCTTTACTTTTGTTAAAAAAATAGGCTTTAAAGGGTTCCAAAACTTTAAATTATCTGTTGCTTCAAATCTAAAAAAGGAAAATCCCGACGACGGGCCGACTAATATTTTAACAAGTATCAATGATATTTCTGACTCAGATTCCAGTTCAGAAATTGCAGAGAAAGTCATTTATTCTAATATTCAATCGCTTTATTCCATCATCGAAACAATTCCCCAGATTCCTATCGATCAGATTATTAATATTATTGAAAAATCAAGAACTATTTATTTCATGGGAATTGGAGGCTCATCTATCCTCGCATGGGACAGCTATCATAAATTCTTAAGAACGAAATACAACTGCAGCTACATATTTGATTACCATATGCAGTTGAGTCAAGCTTCTAAGCTAAACGAAAAGGACTGCGTCTTTTTGTTTTCACATTCGGGAGAGTCTATCCAAACTATTGAACTGGCCCGCACTGTACACTCAAAAAATGGAAAAATTATTTCTTTGACCGGCAATCCAAAATCCGAATTAGTAAAACTGTCAGATGAATGTGTTATCGTTAATTCTCAGGATTCTTTATTTCGTGCTGAGTCTCTGACATCTCGAATACTATATTTAACAATCTTAGATATCATTTATGTGAATTTGATGTTCAGAGATGAGGCAGCTAATACCCGGTCATTGATGGATGTCCGCAACGCCTTAAAAATAACAAAAAACGGGAACATCATTACTTGGTAAAAAATACGTCATCTTTCTAATTTGAATTATGCTATTTATCCCATAAACAAATAAAAAGAGCAATAAGAACCTACATTTTATGATCTGGTTCTTATTGCTCTTTTTATATATAGCAGCAGAGACTGCTTTTTGTGCCTTTTTTTACTGCTGCGCTGAAACATAACAGCAAAACAGATTGTTGGATAATTTTGACTGTCTGTCCTGCTTTTTACTGAACTTTAAATTCTTTTTGATAGGTTTTTGCTTCTTCTTCGGTTGATAAGACAAAATGTCCCGGAGTGATTTCTCGCATCTCACGCACTTGTCCGTCTAATTCATGGGCAGGATCGTAAACCTTGTGAACGCGTTTGCGCTCTAACTCGGGATCGGGTTCAGGAACTGCCGATAACAGGCTCTTTGTGTATGGATGAATAGGATGATGGTAAACTTCATCTGATGTTCCAATTTCCACTATTTTCCCCCAATGCATAACGCCGATACGGTCAGAAATGTACTTAACCATAGATAAGTCGTGAGCAATAAATAGGTAAGTCAATCCTTGTTCATGCTGCAGTTTTTGCATCAGATTAACGACTTGAGCCTGGATGGAGACATCCAAGGCAGAGATTGGTTCATCGGCAATGATAAATTTGGGCTCTACAGCCAAAGCACGAGCTATTCCGATACGCTGCCGCTGACCGCCTGAAAACTCATGCGGATAACGCGTTAGATGGTCCTTATTCAAACCAACTAAATCAAGCAGCTCTTGAACTTTAACATCACGTTCCTCTTTATTTTTAACTAATTTATAAGTATCAAGACCTTCAGCGATGATGTCTCTGACTTTCATACGTCCGTTCAGACTGGCTTGAGGGTCCTGGAAGATCATCTGTGCTTTCTTACGAAAGGCAAAGAGCTCTTTCCCTTTAAGGCTTGAAATGGTTTCGCCCTCAAAATCAATCTCACCTTCATCAATATTATAGAGTTTAAGAATAGCGCGGCCGATAGTCGTTTTACCTGAACCGGATTCTCCGACAAGGCCAAAGACTTCCCCCTCATAGATATCAAAGCTGACATTGTCAATAGCCTTGACTTCATTGGATCTGCCTTTATTGAATATCAACGAAACATTTTTGACTTCCACCAGTTTTTTACGATTTTCAGTCATTAGGCTCTTCTCCCTTCAAGCTCTTCCATTTTTCCCAGCGCTTCAAAATTCTTTCTGGAGGCACAATTTGAGGAGCACGTTCATCCAGCAGCCAAGTAGCTGCATAATGAGAATCACTGACTTTGAAAAACGGTGGTTCTTCTTCAAGATCAATGTCAAGTGCAAATTCATTTCTCGGAGCAAAGGCATCGCCTTTTGGCGGATGCAGCAAATCAGGCGGTGTTCCCGGAATCGATTGCAGACTTCCTGCTGCTGTACTAGTTGTCGGCATAGAGTTCAAAAGTCCCCAAGTATAGGGATGTTGTGGATTGTAGAAAACTTCGTCCACTTTTCCGTACTCGACAATCTTTCCGGCATACATGACAGCAACTCGATCAGCCATGCCAGCCACAACACCTAAATCATGCGTAATAAAAATAATAGAAGAATCTGTGTTTTTTTGGATTTCTTTCATCAAATGAAGAATCTGTGCCTGAATCGTCACATCAAGGGCTGTTGTCGGTTCATCAGCAATGAGAATTTCCGGATTGGTTGCAAGAGCAATGGCAATAACAGCCCGCTGGCGCATACCGCCCGACCATTGATGAGGATAATCATTGATGTGTTCTTCAGCGTTAGGAATGCCGACCTTTTTCATGATATCTAAAGCACGCGTCAAAGCTTCTTTTTTAGCAAGCTTTTCATGCTTGATGATTGGCTCAGCAATTTGTAGGCCAATTTTCATTGTCGGATCGAGGCTGGTCATCGGATCTTGGAAAATCATGGAAATATCATTGCCGCGGATATTAACCCAGTCTTCTTCTTTTAAATCAATGAGATTGCGGCCTTTAAATTCAATATCTCCTGAAATCTCAGCGTTTTTAGCAGACAGCCCCATCAAGGTACGGGTTGTTACAGATTTACCAGAACCGGATTCACCTACAATAGCAAGGGTTTCACCCTTTTCCAGATAGAAACTGACATCACGGATCGCTTTAACCTCACCAGCATAGGTATGAAAATTGACATGGAGGTTATTGACCTGTAAAATTTTTTCTTTACTCATATCTTCCTCCTTAGTCCTTATCTGATTTTGGATCAAATGCATCACGCAAACCATCACCCAGCAAAATAAAGGCTAAGGAAATCAGTACCAAAGCAAGGGCCGGCAGAATAATCTGATAAGGATAGTACTGCAAGTTTTCCTGAGCATCAGAAATCAGAGACCCCAGTGAAGAAGTCGGCGGTTTCACACCCAAGTTGATTGCTGAAAGAATAGCTTCATACATGATAGCCGAAGGAATGGTCATCATAATCTGAACGATAATAACTCCGGAAATATTAGGTAGGATATGCTTAAAGGCTATCTTAGGTCCGCTTTCACCAAGGGTTCTCGCAGCCAAAACAAAATCTCTTTCCTTATAAGACAAGGTCATATTTCTGACCTGTCTGGCCATTGAGGTCCAGCCGGTCAAACCGATAGAAAGAATGATAGCCAATATCCCATTACCCAATAAAAGTCCTAGCATTGTCACAATAATCAAGTTAGGAACAGAAGAAATGATTTCAATAATACGCTGCATGACCGTATCAACCATTCCGCCGATATAACCGGAAGTTAGACCGTAAATGACACCGATGAGAAGGTCAATGCAGGTCGCCGCAACCGCAACTAACAGCGAAATACGGATACCAACAATAATCCGTTTGCCAAGGCTGCGTCCTAAGCTGTCAGTCCCTAATAAGAAATGTTTTCCTTCTGGAACCGACTGATCTTCATAAACATTAGAAGCAGAACTGGAGCCAGGCATTTGAAACACACCATTCCAGCCAGGAATCCCTAGACCGCTGTTAGGCGGTAAATTACTATAAGTAGATACCTTATCCGAATCAAAACTATTGGCATCCTTTTGTGACACAAACAAAGGTGACAGCAGTGAAAATGTGATCAGCAAGGTAAGAAACCAAAGTGAAACAACTGCTAATTTATTTTTCTTTAAACGCCGCCAAGCATCCTGCAGAAAAGACAGGGCTGGCTTTTCAATTTTTTCTTGTGCACTGGCGCTTCCTGCACCAACAAGCACAAATTTTCTATTCTTATCTGCCATGTTAGTCTCCTTACTGCAAACGAACGCGCGGATCAACAATACTGGTAATAATATCTGTCAGCAAAATCATGCTCATCAGCATTACCGCGTAAACAATAGTTGTTCCCATAATAACAGGATAGTCATTGGACGGAATTGAATTCACAAACTGTTCTCCGATTCCCGGAATGGAGAATATTCTTTCGATCAAAACAGAACCAGTTAACAAGTTAGCCGCCATAGGACCCACCAAGGTTAGAACAGGAATCATAGAATTGCGGTAGGCGTGACGGTTGGCTACCTGCCGATCTGTCAGCCCCTTAGCCCTTGCCAACTGAATATAATCAGAATTCAAGGCTTCAATCATCTCACTTCTGACAAAACGTGTGGTCACAGCAAAAGGATTAAAGGATAGAGCTAATGTCGGAAGGATGGTTTGCGAAAAGCTTCCCCAACCTGAAACCGGCAGAAACTGAAAACGGTAGCCTAAAGCATTAAGCAGAAAAACCGCCAAAATGAAAGATGGAACGGAATACCCAAGTGTTGAAATCACACTTAAAAGACCATCAACTCTATCATTTTGATGCCGTGCAGAAAGAGCTCCAACGATCAAGCCCAGACCTACACCTAAAATCAAGGCCTGTAATCCCAGCTGGGCAGAAATACCCAATCTTTGGACAATAAGCGTTGTTACAGATTGATTGGTATATTGGAAACTTGTTCCCAAATCGCCGGTAAAGACATTTTTTAAATAAATCAAATACTGTTGCCATTCAGGTTTGTCAAGTCCATACTGCACATTTAAGGCAGCAATAGCTTCTGGAGTTAATTTAGGGTTATTAAAAGGAGTTCCTTTCATCGCTTTCATAAGAAAGAAAGTAATGGTGACAACTATAAATAAGGTCAGCAAAAGAATCCCTATACGTTTAAGAATATATTTAAGCATAATGTTCCTTTTCTTAGTTTTTATTGGAGCTTTTCCCAATAAAAACAAGAACTGGCCTAAGCCAATCCTTGCCATGTGTGAAAAATTCCTTATCCTAAGCCTTATTTTTTATAAGCATAAGTGAAGTCTACATTTAATCCTGTAGAGCTGCGGATTAAACCTTTAATGCTAGGATTTTGCAGTCCCTTCATACTGCGGAAGTAAATTGGATTAATATTGGCTTCGTCAAATAAAGCTTTTTCAGCTGCTTTGTAGTCTTCAGCTGCTTTAGCAGGTTCTAAGGCATCCGTTGTCACAGCTTTTTCATAAGCTTGGTCATAAGCAGGGTTTGAGAACTTACCGTTATTTTGTGAAGAATCACTGCCAAACAGGCCATAGAAAGTTGAACCTTCTGGATAGTCACCACCCCAAAGTGACATTACAATATCAAAGTTTTGTGTTTTTGAATCTTGCAGACGTTGTTTGAAAGGAACAAGTTTTTCTTCAATGGTTAAACCTGGCAGAGCCTTTTCCCAAGCGCCTTTAATGTAATCAAGACCGGACTTAGCAGTTGGTGAATCAGCATCAGAAGTAATTGTAAATTTCACTGATGTTTCACCAATTTCCTGCAAACCTTCTTTAAAGAGTTTTCTTGCTTTCTCCACATCATAAGCGTAACCAGGTGCTACTTCTTTTGATAAATCCTTGCCATCAACTTTGGCCAGTTTATAAGGAGCTATACCGGTTGCCGCACGGGAACCTGTCGGAACAACTGTATCAACATAAGCCTTACGGTTAGTTGCATAGTTAAGGGCTTGACGGATTTTCTTATTAGATAGAGCTTTATTGGCACCTGTTTGATTGTATTCAAAGTAGGTTGTTGTAGCTTCATAAATATTGACAACATCTTTGTTGTTTTTATTAGCTTTGAAAAGGGCTGGTGTATTGGAAATTTCCGCCATATCCAACTCACCACGTTTGTACATTTGAACTGCTGTTTCAGGCTTCTTAATTGTTTGAATGTTGACAACTTTTGTCTTGACCTTGTCAGCATTCCAGTAGTACTTGTTCTTTTTAAGTTTGTAAGTGCCGTTTGTTCCATTCCAGCCGGTTGCAATATAAGGTCCTGAATAGATTTGACTGTCAGAATTTGTTCCGTATTTCTTACCAACTTTATTGACAAAGGCTTCTTTTTGCGGCATAAAGCTTGTAAAGGCAAGGAGATACTTCATTTGCGGAGTTGGCGTTTCCAAAGTAAAGATGACCTTATTTCCTTCAGCTTTCACACCCAAAGCATTGAGATCTGTTATTTCTCCGCTGTTAATAGCTTTGGCGTTTTTCACATGTGAATCAAGTGCTATATTTGAATACTCAGAAGCTGTTTTAGGATTAACAATGCGCTGCCATGAATAAACAAAATCTTTGGCTGTAATAGGACTGCCGTCTGACCACTTGATGCCTTTGCGAAGTGTAGCTGTATAGGTTAAACCGTCTTTTGATACCTCTACTTTTTTAGCCAAATCAGGAACTGTCTTACCTTCAGCATTGACACGAAGAAGGTTGCTTCCTGAATTTCCTATAACTACTCCAGAATATGTATCTGTACTTTTAGAAATGTCCAAAGAGTTGATTTCTGTACGGAAATACCAATTAATCTCATCTTTTGATGATTGTTTGCTGCCATTTCCACAGGCTGCCAAAGCAGCTACTGAAGCTAAAGCAACCACTCCTAAGCCGACATGTTTCCATGTACTTTTTTTTGTTTCGAACATAAAAGTCTCCTTTTTATTAGCCTTTAATAGCTTGAAATTTAAAACCAATATTACAAATATTTTATCTTATTTTAACCTTTTTAGCAAGTATTCAAAAAATTCAAACAAGCATCTCCTAAAAGCTTAGAAAGCGCTTTATTCCAAAGTTTTTTAAAGGAAATCTCCTAAAAATGCTAAAAAATTATTTTTCAAAGCAAGCAATTTTAGTCTATAAAATCCTATTTTTTCTTAATTACATCCTCATATCAAGGCCACTAAAATTTTAAGAAAGGCCTTTCCTCCATAAATAAAAATTATGCTATAATTGAACATATGATGAAAAAGATTTTATGCCTTGCGCTGCTCTTTCTTTCCTTACTTGGTTTTCAAGTTAAGGCCGAGGAAAACTTTGATGCAGCTGCCAAACATGCCATTGCTGTCGAAGCCGATACTGGTAAAATTCTTTATGAAAAAGATGCCCTAAGTCCTGCCGGGATTGCTTCTATTACAAAGATTTTGACTGTTTATATGGTTTATAAGGAGATTAAATCCGGCGAGCTTACCTGGAATACCAAGGTAAAAATTTCTGATTATCCTTATGAACTGACAAGGGATTACAGCGCCAGCAATGTCCCCATGGAAGCCAGAAAATATACTGTTAAACAATTAGTAGATGCCGCCATGATTGCCAGCGCCAATAGTGCAGCTATAGCCTTGGCCGAAAAAGTTGGCGGAACAGAAGCCAGATTTGTCGATATGATGAAAAAACAGCTGCAAGACTGGG
Organism: Streptococcus orisasini; assembly: GCF_001431045.1. GTDB lineage: Bacteria > Bacillota > Bacilli > Lactobacillales > Streptococcaceae > Streptococcus > Streptococcus orisasini. The sequence continues at coordinate 41,409 of NZ_BCLE01000043.1, read as the reverse complement.
GAATTACCGACGCCAAATTGGTCAACGCTTCCGGACTTAATAATAAACTTTTGGGTGAACATATCTATCCCGGTTCCAGCAATGATGAAGAAAATATGATGAGTGCTAAAGATGTTGCCATTATCGCTCGCCACTTGATCAAAGAATTTCCTCAAATCTTAAAAATCACTAAAAAAACAAGCAGCGATTTTGCCGGAACCAAGATGGACACTTACAATTACATGCTGCCTAATAGGCCTTACGCCCGAGAAGGTATTGATGGTCTTAAAACAGGAACAACTGAACTTGCAGGAGCTTGCTTTGTCGCTACGACTAAGGAGAATGGTATGCGTATTATTTCTGTTGTTTTAAACGCTGACCACTCTGATAGCGATGATTCTGCTCGCTTCAAAGCAACTAACGATTTGCTCAACTATGTCAACAACACTTATGAATTGACTACCTTGATCCATAAAGGGCAAGCCTATAAAAATAGCAGAGCAAAGGTCATTGATGGTAAACAAGCAAGTGTCCCTGCTGTTGCTGAAAAGGACTTTATCGCTGTACAAAATAAGACAACTAATAAAAAAAGCTCTGTCACCATCACCTCGAAAAAAGAAGGCTATACTGCAGCCATTAAAAAAGGGCAAAACGTAGGGGAGGCCACCTTTAAAGACAGCAGCCCTGTCGGTCAAGGTTATCTGGAGTCTCCGCCCAAGGTTAAACTAGTTGCCAAATCCCAAGTTAAGCGCAGCTTCTTTCTTAAGGTCTGGTGGAATCATTTTGTCAGATATGTCAATGAGAAACTTTAAGAAAATCTGAGCTGCTTTGTTTGCTGAAAGCCTACTGATAAAAAAGAGGAGAAGCCAAATGTGTACTGGCTTCTCCTTTTAAACTGAGCTGCCTAAAGCAGCACAAGTATTATTGATGTTTTAAATAGAATTAGAATCGTTAGAATCAGTATTTGACTCTGCATCTGGCAGTGAAAATTGTGAATCCTTAACTTTATTCCATTTTGAAAATTCGCCTTTTGCTCTTAAATCAAGGCTGCCTCTGTCACCGTTGTATGAAATACTCAAATCAAAATCTTTTAAATAAAGTTTTTTCTTATCAAAAGTGACTTTAAAATCTTTCTTTAGCTCAGTTTGATTGATTCCTCTGACATAAAGATTCAACTCTTCTCTAAACAAAGAAACAACATCGACATTTTGACTGCGTAAAGTCAGCTTATACTCACTTCCACTTTGTTTGAGAACTAAGTCATCCTCCATAGAATAGAGAACCTTTAAAAAATTGAAATAGCTCGGATGAATAGTATATCTGCCTTGAGGGTCAGCTGTCCGCCAGCTGCCGTCTTTTGAGGTCCGCACACGGGCAGTGTTTTGATCTCCGATAATCTCTTGATAGCGATTTGTCCCATTGACGGTTTCATCAATAACAACATTGGCTTTTTCGATTGTTTCACCAGAAGTATCATAGGCTAAATCTGCTGTCATTTGCTGACTCTTATGACCGTTTGAGCTAACATCTGTGTTCATGTCAAAATGCACTGTTTCAACAGAACTGTTGGCCTTTTCAACCTTTTTGAGAAAACTCTTGACAGACATCTTACTTGTTTCCTGCTGGTTTTTAGCCGAATTGGCCATACGCTGAAGGCCACAGCCCGTCAGTAAAAGCAAACCGGCAAAAAGCGTTAACAAAATTGAACATTTTTTCTTCATATTTTCTCCCTTCAAAGAGTGTTTGCCTCTATTTGTTTATTGTAACATTTTTTGAAAGCTCTTTCAATGCAGCTGAAAAACTAACATATGCTATAATAAAGATAAATTTCGGGTGAAAAACTGGAGGCCATCTATGGAAATTAGGGATATCGAATATGTTAAGGCGATTGTAGATAAGGGAAGCATTACCAAGGCCGCTCAGGCGCTTTACATTACCCAGCCCTCGCTAAGCACTTATATTAAGAATATGCAGCAGCGGCTAGGATTTGAAGTATTTATCCAACATGGCAAAAAATTAGATTTAACCTATTTAGGTGAAGAATTTTTGAAATATGGCATGCAGATTTTGAAAGTTCAAGAGGACTTTAACGACACCATGCAAAATGTATTGGACAACAAATTTGGACGGCTAAGATTAGCAATTCCTCTTTTAAGAAGCTCTTACTTAGTACCAGTCCTTTTGCCAAAATTTCAAGAGCAGTTTCCTAATGTTGAAGTCCAGCTGAACGAATCCTCTTCCAAAACTTTTTTTCATCTCATTGAAAACGGCGATGTCGACCTTGCATTAATGAACCGAACAAAAGAGGGGCATCGGCTGGAAACAGAGAAAATAAAATCTGAAGAGATTTTACTTGCCCTTCCTGCCAATCACCCCTTGAGTCAATTTGGTGTTTACAGCAATAAGGAACCATATCCTTCTTTAAATTTAGACTTATTAGCAGATGAGCTTTTTATTTTGCATCAGCCTAATCAGTTCTCAAGACAGGTCGCCGATGATATTTTTGCTAAAAATCATTTCCAGCCTCAAAGAATTTTAGCGACGCGCAACATTGAAACAGCCATCAACTTAGTTGCTAATAATTTTGGTGTTTGTTTCATTAATGCTTCTCACACCAAGCACCTTAACTATAACGGAAAAATTAGTTTTTTCTCGCTGAAGGACAAGGTTTATGTCGACTTAATTGTTGCTTACCGCAAAAATCGTATTCTTCCTTCATTCGCTAAGGCATTTATAGATATTTGTAAAAATTCCATCTAAATTGGAATAGCTCCAATTAGGACAGCCGTTGCTGTCTGCAGAACAAAGCTCGCTAAGCCCCACTTCAAGTATTCTTTTTGATAGTCGATAAAGCTGACCTCGGTCCTATCAACCAATACATAAAGGAAGGCAACCAGCGGACTGGCAAAGCGGACAGCCTGTCCCATTAATGAAGCTACCCCAACTTGCACAGGTGTTGCTCCGTAAGAATAAGCTATAGGAGCAATAACTGGCAGGAGCCCGAAATAGAAGGCATCATTTGGTAAGAAGAATAAACCTGGAAGAGAAATCAAGGCTAAAATTAAAGGAATATAGCCACCCAGGCTGTGCGGAATCATTGATACCAATTGATGGGCAATAGCGCTGCTCATGCCGCTTCCATTAAGAACCCCCATAATAACTCCAGCACCAAAGACTAAGGAAACAGGCCCCAAAGCTTCTGAACCATTTGCTAACAAGCGAGAATTTTGGAGAGATAAATCTTGATAATTGACGATTAAAGCAATGGCTGTCCCCAGCAAGAATAAAATGCCACCATTAATAACATCCATAATCAGTAAAACCATAATTGCAATGGTCAACAGTAAATTAAAGTAAATTAATTTTGGTCGCTTATATTCAACATTGGTGAGAGTTACATCGTTAATAATATGAGTAGTTTCACTTTCTGTTAAGATCCCTTGACCGGGAACATAACCCAATCTTTTTCTTTCCCTTTTGCCGTAAGTATAGGCTTGGAATAGACCTAAAAGTGCTGCTACAAACATCCCTGGCAAAACAGGAAGCAAAAATTCTTTAGGACCGATATTCAAAACAGGCATGGCCCGCGCCATAGGGCCGCTCCAAGGAACTAGGTTCATAACAGAATTGCCAAAACCAATGATGGCAGCAAGATAAATCTGCTTCATACCCATTTTTTTATAAAGCAACAGCATGGCAGCGGTTACAATCAAAACCGTAGTTGTTCCGTCACCATCTAGTGAAACAGACAGAGTGATGACCGCAGAAGCAATAGTGATTTTCATAGGATCACCCTTTGCCCACTTAATCATCATGACCGCTAAAGGATCAAAAAGTCCGACATCCAGCATAATGGAGAAATACAAAATAGCAAAGAGCAAGAGAGTGATTGTCGGCGCCACCCCTGTTGTAATCTTACCAGAACCAGCTACAGCATAATAAAGCCCTTCATAAATCCATTCGAAAGCTTTCAGTATGGAAACATGCTTTAGATATGCTGCAACAATACCAAAAATTGCTGGAACCAAAATCAAACCGACAAAGGGTGTAATCTTCTTTGTCAACAGCAGCACCATAAATATAACAATCATTAAATATCCAAGCAGTGCTAACATATTCTATCCTCCTCAATGAATGCTGTTCCTACCATAATTTTTCTGGCTGTTCGATAACTTGAAACAGATTTTATCAGAGTTTCATTATCGCTAGTCTCGTAATCAATTGAAACTGATATTTTACCACTGCTGTGAGCAATTTCTAATTGATTGCCTAAATTCTTATCGCTGACTAATTCATACGGAATCGTTCCTTTAATTTTGCTGGCTGCACCTGTACACAAAGCTCCCGTCAGCGCAATAGATTTATGAGCTTTCTGCATACTCATCATTCTGACAGCAAGATCGAAATTAGCAGCCTCTATTTTTTCATTTTCCGTCGTAACATAAGTCTTAGGAGCCGAAACAACAGTAAGTTTCGGTACCCCCGGAGTGATAACTGCACTGTCTTCTAATTTATCAATAAGTCCCATCAGCTTAGCAGCTCTTCCTCTGATTTCTTCCAGCCGAGCCAACAGTTCAAGATCACTGTCAATCATCTCAGGACTTTCTGTCCCTTCCAATCCCAAGTCCTCTGCCCGAACATAAACCAAAGGGTTAGCTGCATCGACAAGCGAAACAGTTAGTTCTTGACCGTTTTCCAAAACAAGGGTATCTTTTGTGTTACCAGTTGGCAGCAGTTTGCCGCTGAAGGCGCCCGAAGGCTCAACAAACTGCAGTTCTATTTTGATCCCTTTACCGGGAACACCGGAAATGGCAAAGTCCCCTTCATAAGTTAATTTTCCATCAGGTGTAGGAATGTACTCGTTGATAACTTTTTTAGTATTGGTATTGTAGACACGAACCATAGTTGTTGGCGAGCTTGTTTCCACCAGCTGATTTTCAATAGCATAAATCCCCACAGCAGAAGAAATATTGCCGCAGTTGCCCGAGTAAGAAACCACAGGTTTATCAACCGCTACCTGAGCAAATGTATAATTAACATCCCAATCTTCTTTTTCTTCTTTAGAAATAATCGCTACTTTGCTGGTTGTCGATACTGCTCCGCCTAAACCATTAATTTGTCTGATGTCTGGACTTCCCATTAATTTCAGGAGAATCTTATCTCTGGCATCTTTATCGGTCGGCAGTACTTTTTCATCAATGAAAACACCCTTGCTAGTACCGCCGCGATAAATACTTACTGGTATTTCTTCTAACATATTCACCACTCTTTCTAAGATAATTTTAGGTTAGTTAATCAGTTTAGATTTTTGCAAGAAGCTCCGTCAATTCACTGATATCAATGTCTTCCAGTTTTTCAATTGTCTTAGCAATTTTCTCTGCCAATTCTCTGTCAATATTAGCTGTTAAGGAATAATATTTTTCCAACAGAACATTCCAGCTGGCTGGTCTTGATGTAAATCCTTGGTAGTCATCTTTTTCGACAACATACACCTGACCATCATTGGTTTCAATTTCCAGCTTAATAGCCATTTCTGCTGGGAAGCGTTTGCTAAAGGCAGGGTTTTCTCTAACAGTAACTTTTTGCAGCAAGTCTTGAACATCTTGCTTCAGAATTCTTTCTTGTTCATACTGTGCTGGCAGCACTTGACCATCTAAGTAGGCTGCAGCTAGCATGTAAGGAAGGGAATGGTCGGCTTCTTCCTTAAGCCTAATTTGCTTCTTATCTCCTTCCTCACCGCCACCGATAATGTTGAAGGCAACATCAAAAGTATCCAAGCGAATCTCTTTAATATCTTCTGGAGCAATATGCTCTTTATTTCTAAATTCAATCAAACCTTCGATCGAAGATTGAGAGTGAATTTCAGCATTGTAGCGCTTGATGATCGTTTTTACAACGCGTTCCAAACCTTCTTTTTCCCAATCAATATCAAATTTACCCACGATTGTTTCATAAAAACCTTTATTGCCCTCAAAGACTTCACGCGGTCCAGTGATATTGTACTTAGCCAACAGGGCAGATGACATAGCTCCCCTAGCAGTATTTGGAGCTGCTAAGCCTTTCCAGTTAGACAAGGCCCCTGTTCTTGTCACGCGCAGAGAATTATAACTGGTTCCTGAAATAGCAATTGCATTTGCAATTTGTTCCTTGCTCAAGCCAAGTGCCTTAGCTGCACCGGCTGCTGCACCATAAGCTTCTTGAACAGTATGGTCAAAACCATGTTTTCTAACAGGTGCTTCATCGGACAAACGGCATTGAATTTGGTAAGCAATGGCAAGACCAAGCAAGAAATCTTTACCTGTTCCTTTATTGTGTTCCGTTGCTGCCAAGATAGCCGAAATATTATCAGATGGGTGGCAGGTTTCCCCCTTTGCCAAGTAAGCATCGTTATAATCCAAATAGCGAATAGCCGCTCCATTAAATAAAGCTGCATAATCAGGAGTTGTTTTTCCGCCGCCAATCAAAGAAACTGAGCCTTCCTTAGTCAAATCATGTGTCATTTGTTGGATGTTTTTTATGGTCTGGCTTTTCAAGGCTCCTACAGCGCAGCCAATAGCATCCAAAACTCGTCCTTTAAGAGCTTCAATCTCTTCTTTGCTTAGATCTTCGAAGGTTTTGTCTGCGACCCATTGACCCATTTGTTCAACAACTGTTAGATTTTCCATATTTTTTCTCCTTTTTTCTTGTTAAATCAATTATAATGTAACCGCATTCATTGCACAAATTAATATTTTATATATATTACATAGCCTAAACCTATGATTATACTGATTTTGCTATTATCAAATGATTTAAAAGCTTTTTGAGACAAAATAAAAAAGATTTAGAAACATTAAATCAATTATGTTTCTAAATCTTAATTTTTCTGATTAACCTACAGAACCTTCCATTTCATAGGAAATGAGGCGGTTGAGTTCTACAGCATATTCCATAGGAAGTTCTTTGGTGAAAGGCTCTACAAAGCCCATGACAATCATCTCAGTAGCTTCTGATTCTGTCAAGCCACGGCTCATGAGATAGTAAAGCTGCTCTTCTGAAATTTTGGAAACCTTAGCCTCATGTTCCAAAGCAACCTGTGAGTTATGAATTTCATTAAATGGAATGGTGTCTGATGCTGAAATATCATCCATGATGATGGTGTCGCATTCAATATGGCTGACAGACTTTTTGGAGGCTTTATTAAAGGTAACTTGTCCGCGATAGTCTACCTTGCCGCCGCCCTTGGCAATGGATTTCGACACAATAGACGATGAGGTGTGCGGAGCATTGTGAATCATTTTAGCCCCTGTATCCTGATGCTGACCATGATTAGCAAAGGCAATTGACAGCATGGTTCCGCGGGCTCCTTCACCATCAAGATAAACCGAAGGGTATTTCATGGTAGTATGGGCACCCAAATTGCCATCAATCCATTCAACCGTCGCATTCGTGTTTGCCTTGGCCCGTTTAGTAACCAGATTGTAAACATTATCCGACCAGTTCTGAATGGTTGAATAGCGCATATAGCTGCCTTCTAAGGCAAAGATTTCGACGATAGCCGCATGGAGGCTGGCTGTTGAATAAGTAGGTGCTGTACAGCCTTCAACATAATGAACACTAGCCCCCTCATCAACAATAATCAAAGTCCTTTCAAACTGGCCTGTCCCCTCATTATTGATGCGGAAATAGGTCTGCAAGGGAATATCAACCTTAACGCCCTTTGGCACATAGATAAAGGTTCCGCCAGACCAAAAGGCTGAATTCAGCGCAGCCAATTTATTATCAGTCGGCGGCACTAATTTAGCAAAATATTTTTTGAAAAGTTCTGGGTACTCCTTGAGCGCTGAATCAGTATCCGTAAAGATAATGCCAAGTTTATCATACTCTTCTTTCATATTATGGTAAACGACTTCTGATTCATACTGAGCAGAAGCGCCAGCTAAAAAGGCACGCTCTGCTTCAGGAATGCCAATCTTTTCAAAGGTATCTTTAATCTTCTCTGGAACCTCATCCCAAGAACGGGCGGGTTTATCTGTTGGCTTTTGATAATAAATAATATCATCAAAATCAATTCCTGATAGGTCAGGTCCCCATTCCTGCATGGGCATTTTATGAAAGACTTCCAGAGACTTCAAGCGAAAATCCAGTATCCATTCAGGCTCACCTTTAATGCGAGACATCTCACGGACCGCTGCTTCTGTCGGTCCTTTTCCGGTTGTCGCAATAGGCTTTACATCATCATGAAAGCCAAATTGATAATCTCCTAGATCAATGGGCTTGGGTTTTACTGTTTCGTTTTCGGGCATAATGTCCTTTCTTTAATTTTCTAATTCTTTTGTCTTTTAATAACTGTTCCAATCTAGCAAACTTGCTGGAGAAGACGATCCTCCTAGCAAATGACTAATTTCACCAGCTCAGCTACTGACTGGCTTATTATCAAAATTAGCAGCTTTGTGTCGCTTGAGCGTCACTCTCACTGCGTTCGATTGCTTTTTTTAGGGCATTCCAGGCCAGAGTTGAGCACTTGATCCGCTGAGGAAATTTGGAAACACCTGCCAAAAATTCTGCATCTCCCAGCTTTTTTTGCTCTTTGTTTTTTTCTCCTTGAACCATTTTTGAAAAAATATCAGCTAACTCAAGCGCTTCTTCCTTGGTCTTTCCAATGACAGCATCTGTCATCATACTGGATGAGGCGGTTGAGATGGTGCAGCCTTCACCGGCAAAAGCGATGTCAGATATCTTGTCGCCATCAAATTTGACAGATAAACTGATGACATCACCGCAAGTCGGATTATTGAGATTGACCTGCTCTACTCCTTCTAAAAAACCATGGTGATGGGGATTTTTTGAATGATCCCCAACAACAGCCATATAAAGACTATCTAATCTTGAGAGTGCCATTAAAGAACTCCTTTGCTTTGATGATTGCTTCAATCAATTTGTCGCAATCTTCTTTTGTGTTATAAATATAAAAACTTGCCCGTGCCGCTGAAGAAATACCTAAATGATTGATTAGCGGCTGAGCACAGTGATGGCCTGCCCGTACCGCTACTCCTTCATAATCAAGTGCTGTAGCCACATCGTGCGGGTGCAGCCCGTCTAGGTTAAAAGCAATGACTGCAGAGTGCTTAGATGGATCTTGAGATCCATAAATCTGCAAGCCATCAATTGCCTGCAGTTTAGGCAGGACATAACGGACTAAGTCCTGCTCGTAAGCATGAATCGTGTCCATTCCTAAATTTTCAAGGTAATCAACTGCTGCTCCTAAGGCAATAGCACCAGCAATATTAGGTGTTCCAGCTTCAAATTTCCAAGGCAATTCCTTCCAGCTAGCCTCTTGCTCGTAAACGAAATCAATCATCTCACCGCCAAATTCGACAGGGCTCATTTGATTGAGAATCTCTTCCTTACCATAGAGAACACCAATTCCAGTTGGCCCCAGCATTTTATGGCCTGAAAGGGCATAAAAATCACAGTCCAAATTCTGAACGTCAATACTCATATGGGGGGCAGATTGGGCACCGTCAACTACCATATAAGCGCCGTGCTGATGTGCCAAAGCCGCAGCTTCTTTAACGGGGTTAACAGAGCCCAAAACATTTGAAACATGGGCTAGGCTGACAAATTTGGTTTTGTCATTTATTTTGCTCTCAAAATCAAGCATATCAAGCTGCCCATCTTTTAAATAAGCATAAACCAGCTTAGCACCAGTCTTGCGGCAGGCTTCCTGCCAAGGTATGATGTTGGAATGATGTTCCATAATGGAGATGAGGACTTCATCACCCGGCTGCAGAACCTCCTCTGCAAAGCGAGCAACCCAGTTAAGACCGGTTGTCGTTCCTCTTGTAAAGAGAACTTCCTTGCTTGATTTAGCTTTAATGAAAGCCCGCAGTTTCTCACGCGCAGCTTCATACTCTCGAGTAGCCCGTTCTGCCAAAGTATGGACACCGCGGTGCACATTGGCATTGTCCTGATGGTAATAATCATTTAAACAAGCTAAAACCTGATTAGGCTTTTGTGTGGTGGCAGCATTATCCAGATAAACCAAGGGTTCATCGTTAACATACTGGTTTAAAATAGGAAAATCCTGTCTGATTTTTTGAATATCTAACTTATCCATTTTATCTCTTATCCAATTTTTCATCCAAAACGGTAATCATTTCGTCACGGACAGCCTTAATTGGAATTTCAGTAATAACCGTTCCAAGGAAACCGCGGATAACTAAGCGTTCTGCTGTTTCTTTATCAATACCACGGCTCATCAGATAATACATATCTTCTGGGTCAACCTGTCCAATAGAAGCCGCGTGACCTGCCGTCACTTCATTTTCATCAATCAGCAAAATAGGGTTGGCATCACTTCTGGCCTTATCAGAAAGCATGAGAACACGGCTTTCTTGCTGAGCATCTGCTCCCTTAGCACCTTTGATAATATGGCCAATACCGTTAAAGGTAAGGGTTCCGCGCTCTAGAATAACTCCATGCTGGAGAATATGGCCAACCGAATTATTACCGTAGTTAGTTACCCGGGTATCAATTCCCTGTACCTGACGGCCGCTGGAAGCAGCAACAACTTTGAGTTCAGCATGGCTGCCCTTGCCAATAAGGTCACTGTCAAAATCAGCAATAACATTGCCTTCATTCATGACACCGAGCGCCCAGTCAATGCTGGCATCATTGTCCAGACGGCCGCGGCGGCTGATATAAGTCGTCAGATTTTCCCCTAAACGGTCAATAGCTGAGAATTTAACCTGACTGCCAGCCTGTGCCAGCACTTCAACAGCAATGTTAGCACTGGTCTTCACATCACCGTCACCGATTGTTTCAAAGCGCTCCAAGTAACTAACCTTAGCGTTGCGTCCGGCAATAATTAAAATATGCTTATTGAAAGGAACATCGCTTGTGCTGTCCTGCAGAAAAATACCTTCAATCGGCAAATCCACTTCAACATTATCCGGTACATACAGAACAGCTCCGCTGTTAAAATAAGCTGTGTGATAAGCAGCTAGTTTATCCTCGTCAAATTTGAGGGCCGTTGCAAAATATTTCTCAACAGCCTGCGGAATTTCTTCCAAGGCTGAATGAAAATCGGTGAAAATCACGCCTTGTTCAACAAGTTCTGCCGGCAGACTTTCTAAGACTGTCTGAGTGCCAACCTGAACAAGCTTAGGATTGTCTCCCAAAGCAGTAAAATCAGGGACATCTGCAGAAATTGGACTTTCAGAAATCGTGCCGTCTCCCAGATTCCAACGCTGAAACTTAACACGTTCAATCTTTGGAAGTTCTAAATCATCAATTTTATCAAAAGCCGCCTGCCGCTTTTCTTGCAGCCATTGTGGCTCTGCCTTTGCCTGTGAAAAATTTAAAATAGATTCTTTTGTCATTTGTTACTCCCTTTCTTTCTTATCAGAAGTTACAAATTAGACTTCTTCGCTGTATTCAAGACCCAGCTCTTCCGCAATTTTGGCATAACCTTCTTTTTCCAGCCGAACGGCAAGCTCTGCTCCGCCTGAAAGCACAATACGTCCATCCATCATAACATGGACAACATCAGGTGTGATGTAGTTAAGCAAGCGTTGATAGTGGGTAATAATCATGGCACCAAAATTTTCACCGCGCATGGCATTAACCCCCTTAGAAACAACCTTAAGTGCATCAATATCAAGACCAGAGTCAATTTCATCAAGAAGGGCAAACTTAGGTTCCAGCATCAGCAGCTGCAAGATTTCATTGCGTTTTTTCTCACCGCCTGAGAAACCTTCATTAAGATAGCGTTCTGCCATTTCTTCCTTCATACCGAGGAGTTCCATCTTTTCGTCTAATTTTGTAATGAAGTCACGGACTGAAACTTTTTCATCATCTTTCTTGCCAGCATTCATAGCTGCTCGAATGAATTCAGCATTAGTAATGCCAGGGATTTCAGACGGATACTGCATAGCAAGGAAGAGTCCCAAACGAGCACGCTCATCAACTTCCATTTCTAAAATATTTTCACCGTCCAAAAGCACCTCTCCTTGGGTTACTTCAAAAACAGGATTTCCCATGATGGCTGCTGAAAGGGTTGATTTTCCTGTCCCGTTAGGCCCCATGATAGCCGCAATTTCACCAGTTTTAAGCGTCAGATTGACACCTTTCAAAATTTCTTTATCTTCAATAGAAACATGAAGATTTTTTATTTCTAGTACAGACATTGTACACTCCTTTCCTCTTATCAGTAATCATTATAGCAAAAAAAGTCCGTTTGGACTTTTCCTAGGTTCAAAAATTACTTCTTCTTTCGCCGATGTTTGGCGACTACAGATTGACGGTAATCACTGTTTCCAATAAAGGCCAAAAGTTTAAACAGAGGCGTTCTTTTTGGTCCCCAAATTTCTAAGCCCTCAATAAAGACTTCTAAAGCAAAGCCAACCCCTAGCATAAGCAGGATACCGCCCAAGCGGCTGGAAATATTTAACAACAAGGAAACCAGTGAAAAGAACATAGCAATACCGTAAACAACCAAGACAGCTCCACGGTGGGTAAAGCCCATGGCCAGCAATCTATGGTGCAGGTGCATATTGTCAGCTTCATAAAACTTTTTCCCTGACAGCGTCCGTCTGATAATGGCAACTGTGGTATCAACGATAGGAACTCCAAGAACAATAATCGGCGTCACCACAGCAACAGCAGTCGCATTTTTCAAGCCCTGCAGTGATAGGACAGAAATCATAAAACCGATAAAAAGAGCACCTGTATCCCCCAGATAAATGATTGCAGGATGATAATTGTAGGGGAAAAATCCAGCAATAGCAAAAATCAAAACAAAAATAGTAAAGGTTAAGAATATATCAGATTGATAAAGGAAGAAGTATGAAACCAGACCCATAGTTGTCAGACTGATAATAGAAACACCGCTGACTAAGCCATCTAAACCATCAATCAGGTTAACAGCGTTGGTGATAGCCACTACCCATGAAATAGTCAGAAAGAAGCTTAAAAAGGGATTAAATTGCAGCATGGGACCGCCAAATGGAATTTTAAAACTGTCAAAACGAAAATCTGTAAAAATCCAAATAGTAATGGCCCCAATTAGAATGCCCAAAAACTTCATCTTGGGAGACAGCTCATAAACATCATCAATAAAGCCTGTCAGTGTTACAACCAAGCTGCCGATAACAACAGGCAGGATGTAGTCAAAATAGGACTGTCCCCAAATCTGCATTTTTAAAATTGCAGGCATCAGAACCAGTGTAGCAGTAACAAATGAAATGACAATCGCTAAGCCGCCGGCACTGGGCATAGGTACCTTGTTAATTCGTCTGGCATTGGGATTGTCAACCGCCCCAACTCTGAAAGAGAAAAATCTCACCAAAGGCGTCAGAATAAGGGACATCAGCAGCGTTGCAATCAATACAAGAACAAATTTCAATGTAATTGGTATCATTTTTCATCATCCAATCATTTGTAGTTCTTGCAGAGCATTTGACATGATAAGCTGTACACCATGTTCCAAGAGATAGGCCCGCGTCTTGGTTCCCCTGTCAGCGTGCTCCAGCATCTTGGCAAACATGAGATCAGCATAATAGTCCGGCTTATTTTCAAGACTGAGGAGAATCGTCATATGATAGGCATCCGTTTCCTTAAAAAGCTCTGAAGCTTCTACCTCATAGTCAACTGTCTTGGCAAAATTGACAGCCTCTTTAATAGTTGGAAAATCAAGTACAAAATGGATATAATCTGGCTGTTCTTCTTCATTTTGTCTTTGAGCCTTCTCTTCTTCTTTTTTCTCTGCTTCAGCCAGTTTATCCAGAGCTGCCGTGTCCCCTTTTTCCCGCATGGTTTCTTCCAAGGTCTTGAAGAAATCCTCAGGAGTCATTTTAGCAATATCATCAAAATCAGATAAATCTTCTAAGTTAAGATTCTTGTTGATTTCTGATTTGGTCACAAAAACATCTATACGGTCATTTCTCGGAGTCACACGAAAGCTCAGCATACCGCTGTCTTTGAAATTTTCAGGTAGATCCAATTCGTCCATAACAGTATAGAAAAATTCTTCTGTCTTTTCCTGAGGAATTAAGAAATCCTTTAATTCCATGCCTCTTTCTTCCAAATCTTCCATACTGATGGTAATCTTTAGCGTTGTTTCGCTGATTTGTTTCATTTCCATAGTCTTTACCTCATGCGAGTAGTTATTTCATTATACAAGAAAAGCCTAGTTTTTTCAATTTTGGAGAAGAAAAACAGCAAAAGTCGCTAGCTTAACCAAAAACGGCCGTAATCAGACCATACATGATCAAGAGAGCTCCAAGGCCGATACGGTATTTCCCAAAGAAGGTGAAATCATGATTTTTAACATAATCTGTCAGGAAGCGAATAACATAGAGACTGACTACAAAAGCGACTACCATAGCAACCAGCAAAATAAGAAGCTGACTGCCCATTAAAACAGTGCCTGATTTGATGAATTTAAAAACCTTGTACAGACTAGCACCAAACATGATAGGAATTCCTAGGAAAAAAGTAAACTCAGTAGCAACTTCACGGCTGGTTCCTACCAAGATACCACCCAAAATGGTTGCTCCTGACCGGCTGGTCCCAGGAATAAGTGATAAAACCTGAAAAAGGCCGATATAAATGGCTGTTTTATAAGGCATGTTGGCTAAACGAGTGATAGCCGGCTCAACATTTTCATGGCGTTTTTCCACGTAGATGAAGGCTATACCATAGATAATCAGCATCAAAGCCACAGTGAAAAAATTTTGAAAATGAGCATCCAGCCAGTCATTTAATTTCAGACCAATAACAGCGGCCGGCAAGGCAGCAATGACAACCTTCAGCCAAAGCTGCCAAGTCAGCTGGACTTCACGGGCTGTTTTTCCCTTCTTAAAGGGATTCAGCCGGTCAAAATAAACAACGACGACAGCCAAGATAGCTCCAAGCTGAATAACAACATTAAACATGTTGGTAAAAGGAGCATTTGCATCCTTAAATTTAATAAATTCTTCCACCAAAATCAAGTGTCCAGTGCTTGAGATAGGCAGCCATTCCGTGATTCCTTCCACTATCCCGAAAATAATGGCCTTGATGATTTCAATTAATAACATATAATCTCCTTTTATTTACTTTGGACAGTTTGGCGGTGAAGGCTTTGGATTAAAAGGCTCCGCCTCCACCTCCGCCTCCGCCGCCAGAGAAGCCGCCACCTGCTGAACCTCCTGAGGATACCGAAAAGTTTGAAGCTTGCGTAGCAGTTGAGGTGTAGTTTGACAAATGACTAGATGATAGACCCACATAATAACCAGGGTTGACATCAAGATAGCTGTTCATTTGCGGATTATCAAGCTTGATATCTTTAAGTTTCAGATAGTCTTGAATCCGTTCTGCATAGCCGTATAAAGTAGCGTAAACTAAGATTCTGTTCCAAACGACAACACCTGCTAAGTCAACATCATCGAATGTCTTCACATCGCGAATCATATTTTTAAAGGCATCCCAGCCCTGTCTGACTTGAAGACCTTCCTGAGTCAGCAGACCTGTGACTTTGTAATAGTCATCTTTTCGATAATAGACAATTAGAAAAATTAAGGATAAGACAAATACTAAGCTATTGGTTCCCAGACCAAACCAGTAACCCTTAAACAGACTAAAGATGTCTATAGCTAAAGACAGCAATAAGGCAAGAGCAGTCAATAAATAAACTACGGACAAGAAAAACTTCTCTTGTCTTGTTCTTTTGCGGTGAAGTGTTTCCAAGCCTAATTCGTCAATTGCCTCACTAATCCGATTGTCTAAGTTTTGAACACGCTGCTCAAATAAATCAAGAATTTTCTTGCCTTTCTGTCGGATTACTGCTTGACTGCTGTTTTTGAATATTTTTTTGTCTATTTTGTAATCAGCAAAAGCATCCTCAATAGGCATTTTGCCTTTTCCATAAACAAAACTAAGAAAGGCCTTCTCATACGGCTCTAGCCTATTAGAATCCGTAACAGTAAAGTACTTGTGATCATCAGATATTTTGATTTTTCTTTGGTCAATTAAATCTAAAAGACTAGCTTGAACCAGCTCCTTAAAGCCCAAATCATAACGGCGTCTCCTACCTTTTAAAGGTGAGAGTTCCCTGATTTCTAAATCATAAGCATAACGTGCCAGAATCAAGGGCGATAAGTCTGCTGGCGGACTGAACAAATGCATGTGTCTGGAAACCTTTTTTTGCCCTAGAAGCCCCTTCCAAATCAAATAACAAAGGCCAGACAATAGCAGCAAGCCAGCAGCCACTAACGGCAATAATTTGCCAACAAGGAAAGGATAAAACTTCTGATTGCGGGCAATTTTCTTTTCAACAGCCTGAAATCGTCCTAATCCTTTACTAGAATTAGCAGCAGCAAGCGAAAAGTCAGAACTTGGCCAGTAAGCATGCAGTTCCACTTTTTTACCTTCACCTAAATGATTGAGGCTTATTTTGTAGAGATTATTTTTGCGACTAATTTTTGGCTGAGTCTTAAAATAACCCGTATGGGCATAGAGTTTGCTGCCTTTTAGTGAAGATCCCGGACCCTCAACTGTTAAAATAACTTTTTCCAAAGCAGCATCCCAATCACTGATAGGAACCCAGTTAAGCTCTGCGATATCTGAATGAACAGTTGTTGTTTTTTTCAGTTTCCAGTTCACAGAAAGTACAATCCGGTCACCGCTTTTTCCGCTATTATAGACTTTCACACGGTAACCATCTGACAGCTTTTCAATTTCTGTTTTTATCGAACGCTTATGAAACTTCCCTTTTTTATCTATCTCATAGGCATGAATATTAGGATGACTGCCGATTTTAAAACCTTTGGGAACATTACCTGCCGTGCCCAGAGTAACATACTGTCCCTTATAGCTGGAATCAAAATCGTAAACAACATTCTGCCGAAATTCGGCCGTATTATTTCTATTGATAGTCAGATTTCCCATATAAAGGCGAATGCTGTAATCAACATCATCAGCTGCAGCAAGGCCAGACATCATTAAACTACAGCAGACTATCAAAAAGCACAGTATTTTTTTCATTACTAATCTCCTAAAAATCCTTTTCCCTATTTTATCATAAAAACTGCCTAAAGATAAACCTTGTATATATTCCCATTAATAACAAGAACGAGGTTATCGTAAACAGACTTAATTTCAAAAAAGAATAGCACTTCTAGTAACTATATTTTAGAAGCTGTACTAGGATAGGGCAAAGTGAAGACAAGAACCTGTAATTATCCCTTTTATAATATTGCACAATATAATGGAAAGAATTATCATCAGAAAATTTACAATACCTAATAGAAAAATTTTATAGAAGACATTAATCTTAGAGTTATCTAAAATTAATCTAATCAAGTAAAAATTAGTTAACTTCCCCCTCTTATAAGGAGAGGTATAAAAATCGTGTAAGGGGTTATCGGCTTTTTCAGCATCTTTCAAAAGCAGGTTGTTATAAAGGGACATTTTTTCATAAAAACCACTCGTATCGCTGACTAAACCTATTTTCTAAAATTCTTGGTTTGTTAGTTCACGGGAATCTTGTCCTAAAATAGAAGATCTGCCACTATCTGCTCTTAGTTGTCCGGTTAAAATATTAATCGTTGTCGTTTTTCCTGATCCCGAAGGTCCAAGAAAGCCAAAAATCTGACCCTTTTCAATGGAAAAACTAATGTCATCAAGCGCAACAGTCCGGTTAAACGTTTTTCTGATAGTTTGAGCAACAATAACTGGGGTATTCATACGTTTTCCTTTCTTAATGCTATGGCGTTATTATAAGGAACAAAAAGAAAACGACATCACTGTCAGGTGACATGGATATCGCTGTAAAAATTTATTGATTTGATTTAGAGACTCCCTGATGAAACTTTTAGCCAGTGCTTTGAGAATTCTATCACGACACTAATATCTTTGAGCCGCTCTCACAGCAGTAATGTTCTGATAAATTCAGTATATTCAGACACTCATATTGAAATGCGGCTCTTTTTCCTGTAAAATGATAGAGGAAAAATTTTATACAGGAGTCTTCTAATGAAAAAGACATTTTTAAGCTGCCTTGCTGCTCTTTTCATGCTGTTTACTGGCGTGACGGGTGCTAAGGCAGATGAATATTTACGTGTTGGGATGGAAGCTGCCTATGCTCCTTTCAACTGGACTCAGGACAATAACCGCAACGGCGCTGTTCCAATTGAAGGAACCAAGCAGTACGCCAACGGTTACGATGTGCAGACAGCTAAAAAGATTGCCAAAGCTTTAGGCAAAAAGCCCTTGATTGTAAAAACGAAATGGGAGGGGCTGGTCCCTGCTCTTACATCCGGTAAAATCGACATGATTATCGCCGGCATGAGTCCAACAGAAGAGCGTAAAAAACAGATTGACTTTTCTGTCAGCTACTACACCAGCGAACCAGTTCTTGTAGTACGTAAAGACGGGAAATATGCTGATGCTGAAAATCTTGAGGACTTCTCTGGTGCCAAGGTGACTTCCCAACAAGGTGTCTACCTTTATGATCTTATCAGTCAGATTCCTAAGGTCTCACAAGAAACAGCCATGGGAGACTTCTCCCAAATGCGGCAGGCTCTGGCTTCCAATGTTATTGACGCTTATGTTTCTGAGCGCCCAGAAGCCACCTCATCCACCAAAGCTAATAAAGACTTTAAAATGATTGCTTTGAAAAAAGGATTTAAGGTCAGCCCGTCCGATGTTGCTCTCGCTATCGGTATGCGTAAAGGAGATTCGCGCTTGGAACAGGTTAATGCTGCCCTTGCTCAATTCCCCCTAAATGATCAGATTAGCTTAATGGACAAAATCATTCCGCTGCAGCCCAGCCATGACGACAGCAGCCAGAAAAAGACTAAGCCTAGCTTTTTCAACCAAGTCAGCACGATTCTCAAAAACAATTGGAAAGCCCTGCTGCGCGGAACAGGTGTAACCCTGCTGATTTCAATTATAGGTACAATCGCCGGTCTGATTATCGGACTTCTAATTGGCGTCTATCGTACCGCTCCAAAGGCATCTAATCTTATTTTAGCTTGGCTGCAAAAGATTTTCGGTTGGCTGCTTAACGTCTATATTGAAATCTTCCGCGGAACCCCAATGATTGTACAGGCCATGGTTATCTACTACGGAACTGCTCAAGCCTTTGGTGTGTCTCTCGATCGTACCTTGGCGGCCATTTTCATCGTTTCCATCAATACCGGAGCTTACATGAGTGAAATTGTCCGCGGCGGTATTTTCGCTGTTGACAAAGGTCAATTTGAAGCTGCAACCGCACTTGGTTTCACCCATGGACAAACCATGAGAAAGATTGTGCTCCCTCAGGTTATCCGCAATATTCTTCCTGCAACGGGTAATGAATTCGTCATCAACATCAAAGATACCTCCGTGTTGAACGTTATCTCCGTTGTGGAACTTTACTTCTCAGGAAATACTGTAGCAACACAAACCTACCAATATTTCCAAACCTTCACCATTATCGCCATCATCTACTTTGTCCTTACTTTCACTGTGACACGTATCCTTCGTTACGTTGAAAAACGCTTTGATGCTGATAATTACACAACTGGTGCCAACCAAATTCAAACCAAGGCGGTGAAATAATGACACAGACAATTATTGAAATCAAACATTTGAAAAAATCTTTTGGACAAAATGAAGTTCTCAAAGACATTTCACTCTCTGTCAACAAGGGTGAGGTTATCTCTATCATCGGTTCCTCTGGTTCTGGAAAATCAACTTTACTGCGCTCTATTAACCTTTTAGAAGATCCAACTGGCGGAGAAATTCTCTTCCACGGACAAAATGTTCTTGACAAGGGCTACAACTTGACCGAATACCGTGAAAAACTCGGTATGGTTTTCCAATCCTTCAACCTCTTTGAAAACCTAAATGTTTTGGAAAATGCCATTGTTGCCCAAACAACCGTGCTCAAGCGCTCTCGCTCAGAAGCCGAAACCATTGCCAAAGAAAACCTGAATAAGGTCGGTATGACTGAGCAATACTGGCAGGCTAAACCAAAGCAGCTTTCTGGCGGTCAAAAGCAACGTGTAGCTATCGCACGTGCCCTCTCTGTCAATCCAGAAGCCTTGCTCTTTGACGAGCCAACATCAGCTCTTGACCCAGAAATGGTCGGGGAAGTTCTCAAAACCATGAAAGACCTAGCACAGTCAGGTTTGACCATGATTATCGTCACTCACGAAATGGACTTTGCCAAAGAAGTATCTGACCGTGTGATTTTCATGGATCAAGGTGTCATTGCAGAAAGCGGCACACCGCAGCAAATCTTTGAAACCCCAACACATCAACGTACAAAAGAATTCCTACAACGTTTCTTGAAATAAAAACAGTAAAATCCGCTAGTTCATTCCAGCGGATTTTTACTTATAAGTCATATATTTTTGAACGCTCATTTCTGTCACTTTTTCAGCCAATAAGGTTTTAACTCATCTTCCATCTCACAAAATGCAAGAGCTAAAAACATCAATGAAATCACAATTCTTTTCTTACTTTCTTTCTTCACAATAGCTATTGATCAACTTTTTCCTTGACAGGTGAGTGAGTACTCACTATAATTAAACGTGAAGAGGTGAGCAAACACTCACTAGTTTAGAAAGAGGTTTTTCATGAAAAAATTACTGGATTTACAGGCTCTTAGAAAAAACTTTGGTCAACAAGTCGTCCTTAACAATATCAATTTTAGTTTAGCTACTGGTGAAATTATTGGCTTAATCGGCCCATCCGGAGCTGGAAAATCAACCATGATTAAAACCATGCTGGGGATGGAAAAGGCAGATGATGGTGAGGCTCTTGTTCTTAATCATCGCATGCCAAATCGGCGTATTTTAGGAGAACTAGGCTATATGGCACAATCTGACGCCCTTTACGAAACACTTTCTGGCTTGGAGAATATGGTATTTTTCGCACAAATGAAAGGACTAACTAGGGCAGAAATTCCTGAAGCCATTGATCACGCTGCTCAAGTCGTTGACTTATCTGATCATCTTAATAAGTCAGTTGCAGGCTATTCTGGAGGTATGAAACGTCGTCTGTCCTTAGCCATTGCGCTTTTGGGAAATCCTAAACTTCTTATTCTCGATGAGCCAACTGTTGGTATCGATCCTGCATTGCGTCGTAAGGTCTGGCGAGAATTACGCCAATTAAAGCAAGATGGTGTCGGTATTTTAGTCACAACACATGTTATGGATGAGGCTGAATTAACAGACAAGGTGGGCTTGTTGTTAGATGGTAAGATTATGGCCTTTGATAGTCCTGACAATTTAAAATCCACCTATGCGGTCAACACCATCGAAGATGTTTTCTTAAAAGCAGAAGGAGAATTATTATGAGAATTCTAGCCATTTCAAAAAAAGTATTAATAGAATTATTGCGTGATAAACGGTCTCTAGCCCTCTTGTTTTTGGCTCCTATTTTTATCATGTGGCTGATGAATGCTGCTTTCTCTGCCAGTACAGATACCAATGTTAAAATCGCCTCTGTTAATGTCTCTGATATAGTTACCAAATCATTAGATAATGCTAAGCATATGAGCATTAGGAACTATAAAACAGAAAGAATAGCCCAAAAAGCCTTAAAAGATGAAAAGGTTGATGCCATCCTTATTTACAAAAATAAGGGAAATTATAAGGTAACTTACGCCAACACCGACCCTAGCAAGACCAACTTAACACGGCAAGTCATCAAAAGCACTCTCAAACAGACTCAGGTTCAAGAATTGATTCAAAATCTCAAAAGAGCTCAAGAAGCCAGTGCTCAGGCTGCTAAAAAGGCACAGGAGGTTCAGACTCGAGCTCAAGGCAATCTTATACAATCTAGAACTAACAAGCGCCCACCAACCGCAAACAAAGCTGGAACTATACAGGCTAAAGTTGACTCCAAACAAACCAAATTTGACCTATCTGAAAACTACAGTTATGGAAATAAGGATACAACCTTTTTTTCCAAAATGGTCCCCATTCTTATGGGATTTTTCGTTTTCTTCTTTGTTTTCCTCATCTCAGGCATGGCCCTTCTTAAAGAACGCACAACAGGAACATTGGATCGGCTCTTAGCCACCCCTGTTAAACGCTCCGATATCGTTTTTGGTTATATGCTGTCTTATGGTCTTATCGCTGCCTTCCAAACGATAGTTATTGTTTTTTCAACCATCTGGCTCTTAGATCTTCAGGTAGTCGGCAGTATTTGTGATCTTATCTTGATTAACATTCTTTTTGCTCTCCTTGCTCTAGCCTTTGGCCTCTTGCTATCCACCTTAGCCCAGTCAGAATTCCAGATGATGCAGTTTATTCCCCTTATTATTGTTCCGCAGATCTTTTTCTCAGGTATCATTCCTTTAGACTCTATGGCAGATTGGGTGCAGTCTCTTGGTAAAATTCTGCCGCTCTATTATGCCGGGCATGCTTTGTCCAAAGTTATTCTGAATGGTAGTAACATTTTCAGCCTTAAAGCTGATTTATTCTTTCTCTTCATCTTTCTTCTTATTCTGACCATTTTGAATATCATTGGACTTAAGCGTTACCGCAAGGTATAATTAAAATAAAAATGAGGTCATTATGAATAAAAACAATATTTTAGACAATTACCGCGACTGGCTAGGCCATCATAAAATGCCAGCCGGCAAAAAGAAAACCTTAGCTGCAGCTATTGAACTCTTTTCTCAGCAAGGCTATAATGGAACTTCGACAACCCAAATCGCAGAAAAAGCTGGGATTAGTCAAGCCACCATTTTTAAATACTTTAAAACAAAAAGTGATCTGCTTGCTGAGATTATGCAGCCCATGATTCCTGAATTAAAAAAAGCTTTTCTCCCTCAATTAAAAAAACATATTCAGCTAGAAGACACCGTCCATTTTATCGTTCAAGATCGTTTTAAATTTTTAGCTCAAAATGCCGATTTGATTAAAATTCTCCTTCAGGAATGTCTGGTCAATGCCCAATTGCGGCAGATGCTGCTGGCAAACATTAAAGCAGTTATAGTTGCCGATTTTGAGGAATACTGGCAGCTTTTAAGGCAAAATAATCCTCAGATTGCCAATCTCAGTGCTTTGGAGCTTGTCCGAATAAATGCCGGTCTTCTTTTTGCCTATTTCACTCAGCGCTTTATTTTAAATATACCCACACAATCAGAAGCAGATGATTTAAGTTTAATCGAGAAACAAATTCTATCACTATTAACGTTGAAGTAATTCTTCAACCAAAAAGAAAATTCTTGTCATGTCTTTTTAAAATTTACTTTACTGGTTAAGTATTTTGTGCTATACTATTCCCTGTTAACGTTAATAATTTCTCATCAAAGGAGGTTGTATGGCCGAAAAAACTGACTTAGCATCTGCCTATCGCAGATTGAAAAGTCCAAATATCAAAACCCGAAAACGTGCTTTGAAAATTATTCATGAGCACAAACGTCAAGGTAAAAAAACTTAA
Source organism: Streptococcus orisasini (assembly GCF_001431045.1). Taxonomy (GTDB): domain Bacteria; phylum Bacillota; class Bacilli; order Lactobacillales; family Streptococcaceae; genus Streptococcus; species Streptococcus orisasini. The sequence goes on along the minus strand of NZ_BCLE01000043.1, from coordinate 18,024 downwards.
TACTCAATAAAAATCAAAAATAGACTAGCCGACGAGCTGCAGACTGTACTAAGGTAGGGCAAAGCGAAGGCAAGAATCTATAGTTTTGATTTTTGAAGAGTATAAAAACTCGATAATTCCTTCATTTTATATGCTTACCCATTGTCAGACAAAAAATCTGCTAGAGAACTTACTCCAGCAGATTTTTTTATTATTGAGCTTTTAAGGCTGATAAAATCTGTGTCCGTATATCTTCGACACCGTCAGGCGTGTTTGGCAAAAAGACTGTCTGATTGCCACCCGCAGCAAACTGATTTAAGGTATCAAGATATTGGTTGGTCAACAGGATTGACATAATCTGTTCTTCTGTCATACCAACATTAGCTTGCTTGAGTTCGGCGATAGACTCAGCTAATCCATCAACAATAGCTTTACGCTGTTGGGCAATACCAACACCGTGAAGACGGTCTTTCTCAGCTTCTGCTTCCGCCGCAGTGACGATCTTAATCTTGTCAGCATTTGCCAACTCTTGAGCCGCTACACGCTTACGCTGAGCCGCATTGATCTCATTCATGGACTGTTTGACTTCAGCATCTGGCTCAACCTTGGTAATCAAGGTTTTGACAATGATATAGCCATACGTTGACATTTCTTCTGCTACTTGATGTTGAACTTCAAGGGCAATTTCATCTTTTTTCTCAAACAGTTCATCCAAGGTCAATTTAGGAACAGATGAACGCAGGGCATCTTCAATATAAGACTTGATCTGTGCTTCAGGCCGTATTAATTTGTAATAAGCATCTGTTACATTTTGTTCATTGACACGGTACTGCGTAGCCACATTAAGGGTTACAAAGACATTATCCTTGGTTTTAGTTTCAACGATAATTTCAGACTGCAGTAAGCGCAGCTGAACACGCGCAGCAATCTTGTCAATTCCAAAGGGGAGACGTAGGTGAATACCACTGCTGGACGTTAGTTGATACTTACCAAAACGCTCAATAATAGCCACTGTCTGCTGACGAACAACATACAAGCCGCTAGCGACTAAAATAATGCAAAACAACAAGATAATACAAAGAAAGATAAAAATTCCCATAGATGGTATTCTCCTTTTATTCTAATATTTCACCTATTATAAACTATTCCGTAATACTTGGCAAGACAAACTAAACCAGCATATTATACAAGCTTTCATTGCCATGAAGATTGATATAGCTTGGGTCAAAAGCACTCAAGCGGTCGATTAAAGCCTGATAGTCATTCTTATCAGCTAGGGTAATACCAATAAGAACCGGCCCTCTCCCTTTATTGGCGCGTTTAATATACTCAAAACGTGTGATGTCATCGTTTGGTCCCAGGATATTATTAACAAATTCACGCAGGGCTCCGGGACGCTGTGGAAAATTAACAACGAAATAATGCTTAACACCATCGTAAATCAGGGCGCGCTCTTCCATTTCCTGCATCCGATTAATATCGTTATTACCCCCAGAAATCACACAGACAACTGTCTTACCCTTGATGTCTTCTTTCATGACTTCCAAAGCTGCAATAGAAGCAGCACCTGCAGGCTCAGCAATAATTCCCTGCTTGGAATACATATCAATTAAAGTTTCAGAAATCAAGCCTTCATCAACACCAACCAGACGGTCAACATATTTTCTGGCTACTTCATAAGTAGATTGGCCAACTTTTTGCACTGCAATCCCATCGGCAAATTTATCAATGTGTTCCAATTTAACCGGATGTCCCTTATCAAAAGCCGCCCGCATGCTGCGTGCTCCCATGGCTTCAACACCAACCACTTCAATTTCCGGTGCAGCATCCTTAATATAAGTAGCTATGCCAGCAATCAAGCCGCCACCGCCAACTGGCACCAAAATAGTATCAAAACTCAGACCATCTTCCTGAGCCTGCTCATAAATTTCATAAGCAACCGTGCCCTGGCCAGCCTGCACTTTTTCATTATCAAAGGGATCAATAAAAGTCATTTCTTCAGCCTTGGTATAATCCTGAGCAGCTTGAGCCGAAGCATCAAAGGTGTCTCCCACCAGCTTAATATCAACGAAAGAGCCGCCGAAAAACCGAACTTGAGAAATCTTTTGATGAGGGGTAGTTACTGGCATGAAGATAGTAGCAGGAATTTTCATTTCATTGCAGGTATAAGCAACTCCCTGCGCATGATTTCCCGCAGAAGCACAGACAACTCCGCGTGTTTTTTCCTCATCAGATAATTGTGAAATGGCATAGTAAGCACCCCGCAGTTTAAAAGAACGCACTTTCTGCATATTTTCACGTTTTAAGTAAACAGTTGCTTGGTATTTTTCAGATAAATAACGATCGAATTCAAGCGGTGTACGCACAACAACATCTTTTAAAACGGCGTTGGCTGCAACCACATCTCTAGCTGAAATCATAGCTCTCCTCTTTTTCAAAATATTCAGTCTATTTATTATAACAAAAAATTTTATAAAATGATATAGGAAGCTAAAAAGCATGATGACCTGCGCATGAAATCAGAAAACATAGTTTTCACGCTGAAAGCTATAAAACGAGCTGAAAGCTAAAGAAAAAAATACCGGAAAAATATCCGGCATTTAGTAATTTTATTAGTTATAAATTTTGAAAGCATCGTCATCGTTTTGGTTAACGAATGGCATTGCTTTACGAAGCTCAGCACCGATTTTTTCGATTTCAAGTTCTTCAGCTTCTTTACGGAAGGCTTTCAAACGTGGGAAGCCAGCATCATGATCTTCAACGAATTCACGCGCAAATTTACCTGATTGAATATCTGCAAGAGCTGCTTTCATATTTTCCTTCACTTCCGGACCAATAACGCGCGGACCAGTTACAAAATCACCAAATTCAGCAGTGTTTGAACATGACTGACGCATCTTCTTGAAGCCGCCTTCGTAAATAAGGTCAACAATCAGTTTCATTTCATGAAGCACTTCAAAGTAAGCCAACTGCGGTGCATAGCCTGCTTCAGTAAGTACTTCAAATCCTGCTTCAATAAGGTGAGTTAAGCCTCCCATCAATACAGCTTGTTCACCAAAGAGGTCTTCTTCCGTTTCTTCTTTAAATGTTGTTACAAGCAATCCTACACGGGCTGAACCAATACCTTTAGCCCAGTCCATAGCAATATTTTCAGCATTTCCAGTTGGATTTTGATAAACAGCATAAAGTGCCGGTACACCAAAACCTTCTGTATAAGTACGACGTACCAAATGTCCTGGTCCTTTAGGAGCAACCATGAAAACATCAACATCTTCAGGGGCTTTGATGTAGCCAAAATGAATATTGAAGCCGTGAGCAAAACCAAGAGCTTTACCAGCACTCAAATTAGGCTCAATTTCTGCCTTATAAATATCTTTTTGAATTTCATCTGGTGCTAAAACCATGATAACATCAGCCAACTTAGTAGCCTCAGCTACTTCATACACATCAAAACCGTCTTCTTTGGCCTTATCAAATGATTTACCATGACGAACACCGATAATCACATCATGACCTGAATCACGTAAATTTTGTGCGTGCGCATGTCCTTGCGAACCATAGCCAACAACAGCAATTTTTTTACCGTCAAGTGCTGGAACTTTCACATCTGCTTCATATAACATTTCTACTGCCATAATATATCTCTCTTTTCTATTTTTATTATTGCCAAAAGGCTTGATAACTAACTAAAAGGGTCTAGGATAAATCTCTTGTAAATCCTGTCGCGCCGGTACGGGCAATATTTTTAACACCGTAAGGCTGAATCACTCGAATAAGCGCTTCAATTTTATCTGCATCACCAGTCATCTGAATGGTGATTGACTTGGGCGCCACATCAATAACACTGGCACGGAAAGGCTGGATAATAGCCAGGATTTCTGCGCGTTTACTGGTTGGAGCCGCAACCTTAATCAGGATAACCTCACGTTCCAAATGAGGTTGATCCGTGATATCGCGGACACGGACAACATCAATCAAACGATTAAGCTGCTTAATGATCTGCTCCACTTCCTCTAACGAATCAACATCAATAATGATGGTAATTCTGGAAATATTGGGAACCTCGGTATGACCGACTGAAATAGACTCAATATTCACCTGACGTCGGGACAGAACTCCGGTAAAGCGGTTGAGAACCCCGGTGGAATTTTGAAGTTTGGCTGTTAACATTCTACGCATTAAAAGTCACCCCCAACATTTCCGCATTGCTCTTACCTGACGGTACCATTGGATAAACATGTTCACGATTGGAAATATTAACTTCTATTAACATCGGCTTGTTTTCCAAAATAACTTCCAGATCTTTTTCCAAAGTCAGCGGATCAGAAAACTTATAATGACTGATTCCATAAGACTCAGCCAAAAGCTGGAAGTTTGGTTCGTCATCAAAAGTTGACTCGCTTCGGCGCTCATCATAGAAGGACTCCTGCCACTGGCGAACCATACCCAAGGAATGATTGTTAATTAGAACAACCTTGATTGGAACACCATAGCCATTCAAAATAGCCAATTCCTGATTGGTCATTTGAAAACCACCATCTCCGACAAAAAGGACAACTTCCTTGTCAGGGTTAGCCAGTTTAGCACCAATAGCTGCAGGAATGCCAAAGCCCATCGTTCCCAATCCGCCTGATGTGATTATCTGGCGTTCATTTTTATAAGGGTAAAATTGGGCAGCCCACATCTGATGCTGGCCAACGTCTGTAATGACAATTGCCTCTCCTTTAGTTAGTTTGCCAATTGTCTCAATCGCATGCTGCGGCTTGATAATCTCTTCATCAAACTTATAACCGAAAGGAGCCTTAGCCTTGTTTTGCAAGACTTTATCAGTCCATTCCCGATGTCTTGTGGATACCTTATCAGCTTCCAAAAGCTGTTTCAAGGTTTGTTTTGCATCTCCAACAACTGGAATAGCTGTTTTGACAACCTTGCCGATTTCAGCCGGATCAATATCCACATGAGCAACCACAGCTTTTTTAGCAAAAGTCTTAGGATTGCCTGTCAGACGATCAGCAAAGCGTGACCCAAAATTAATGAGAAAATCGCACTCTGTCAGCGCCATATTAGAGGCGTAAGAACCATGCATTCCTCCCATTCCTAAAGATAAAGGATGTTCAATAGGCATTACCCCTAAACTCAAAAGGGTAGACACAACCGGAATATTATAGCGTTCGGCAAAGGCAATCAATTCCAAAGAAGCTTCTGAATAATTCACACCTCCGCCTGCTAAAATCAATGGTTTTTTAGCCTTTTTCAGCTGAGACAAAATTTTCCTAACCTGTAAACTATTTGGCTCAACAGTCGGCTGATAGCCCGGAACATTAAGATCAGTTTTGTAATAAAAGCTAACCGTTTTTTCAGAAATGTCCTTAGGCAGGTCAATAACAACCGGTCCAGGGCGTCCTGTTGTTGCAATGTGAACAGCCTCTGTGACGATGCGCGGAATATCCGCCGCATCACGGACTTGGTAATTGTACTTGGTAATGGGCATTGTAATACCGATAATATCAGCCTCCTGAAAGGCATCTTTCCCAATACCAGGTGTCGCAACCTGTCCCGTGAAGACTAGCATAGGCACACTGTCACTCATAGCATCAGCAATGCCAGTGATAGCATTCGTAGCCCCAGGACCGCTCGTAACCACGGCTACACCGATTTTTCCAGTAGACTTGGCAAAGCCTTCTGCTTCATGCAGTGCCCCCTGCTCATGGCGCGCCAAAATATGACGAATAGTATTATTCTTATAAATCGCGTCATAAAGCGGCAAAACAGCACCACCAGGATAACCGAAAATAGTCGTGATTCCTAAATTCTCCAAAGTATCAAGCAGCAATTCTGATCCTGACCTTGGATTTTCAAGCTGTATTTTTTCCACAGGAACCTCCTTTGCAGTTATTGTTCAAATTTTCAAAAAATTCAAACCACTTAGTTAATATCATAACATTTTTGAAAAAATTTGCAAGTAAATTTGACAATTATCTGCCTTAATTTCATTACTTTTTCACTTCCCTTAAAACTAGGCAAAACTTTCTAGTAAAGAAAGCATCTAGCACACCAAAGAAGCGTCATTACACAGTGCCAACAATGATATTCAAAAAAAGTTGCTAATGCCATCACTATTTGAGTTTCTGAGCTAGCTTCTTCCATATACTAAAACCTTGGTAAATAATAAGTTCTTGGTGAAAGTAAAAAAAGAGAAAGCAGCAAGCTACTTTCTTCTTATATCATTCTTATTTTCTATTCTACACTCATCAAATAAGGGTAAACAGGCTGGTCTCCTTGATGAATTTCAACTTCAAGCTCTTCATATTGATTTTCAAGATCTGTAGCTAGTTTCTGAGCCTGTTCTTGATTGCCTTCTTCACCAACATAGATAATGGCAATTTCACTGTCATCGTCAATCATTTTGTCAAAGGTTTGGCGCAGAGCTTGATCCATATCTGGTGTTGAAACCAAAATACTGCCATCAACCATTCCTAAAACATCATCTTTATGGATATTCAATCCATCAATAGTTGTGTCTCGGACAGCCATTGTTACGCTTCCGCTGACAACATCTGATAGACTGTCTGTCATAGCCTCAACATTATCTTCCAAGGAGTTAGCAGGATTGAAAGCCAAAAGGCTGGTGAAACCTTGCGGGATAGTACGAGTTTCAATAACTGCAGCCGGAACATCTACAACATCTGCAGCACTTTGGGCAGCCATAAAGATATTTTTATTATTCGGTAAAATAATAATGTTCTTAGCGTTAACAGACTCAATAGCCTTAACAATATCTTCTGTAGACGGATTCATGGTTTGACCGCCGGAAATAATATAATCGACTCCTTGTGATTTAAAAATTTCCGCCAAGCCTTCTCCAGCTGCAACAGCTATCAAACCATAGTCTTTGAGTTTCTTAACTGCTGGCTGCGGCTGTTCGTCCTTTTCTTGAAGAGCTTCGTGCTGATTGCGCATGTTATCCACTTTGACCTTAACCAAAGCACCGTATTTGAGCCCTTCTTGCATAACCAGACCGGGATCCTCTGTATGGACATGAACCTTGACAATCTCATCATCATTGACCACTAAAAGAGAATCACCTAAATTGTTTAGATAATTTCGAAAATCTTCGTAATCAAAATCTTTAACATAAGTAGGCCCCTGCTTGAGCGCTACCATAATTTCCGTACAGTAACCAAAAGTAATATCTTCTGTTGCTACGTGACTAGCAACAGATTTATGATGTTCGGCATTAATCATTTCTGTCATATTGGCAGGAGTTGCCTGAAAATCTTCTGACAAAATGTAATCACCAGTCAAGGCTAATAGAAAACCTTCATAAATGAAGACCAAACCTTGCCCGCCTGAATCAACCACACCAACTTCTTTCAAAACAGGAAGCAAATCTGGTGTTTTAGCCAAAGCAGCTTTAGCACCGTCCAAAGCGGCCTGCATCACCTCAACAGCATCATTTGTATTTTCAGACTTCTTGATGGCAGCTGTTGCAGCTCCGCGTGACACTGTTAAAATAGTTCCTTCAACTGGCTTCATAACAGCCTTATAAGCCACCTCAACCCCAGCTTGAAATGCTTGGGCTAAGTCCTTGCCGGTAAGCTCTTTTTTGCCTTTGACACTTTGTGCAAAACCTCTAAAAAGCTGAGAAGTGATAACACCTGAATTTCCACGTGCTCCCATCAGCAGCCCTTTAGAAAGAATTTGACCAACCTCACCGACTGTTGAAGCCGGTTTATCAGAAACTTCCTTAGCACCATTGTCCATGGTCATGCCCATATTAGTCCCTGTATCACCGTCTGGGACAGGAAAAACATTCAGTGAATTGACATACTCTGCTTGTTTACCAAGACGTGTTGCAGCTGCCTGAACCATTCCTTGAAATAAACTTGTTGTAATATTAGCCACTAATCTTCTCCCACAACTTTAATATTTTGGACATAGACATTAACCATATCAGCAGAAATGCCCAATTGATTTTCAAGATTAAACTTAACGCGTTCTTGAATATTTTTAGATACTTCACTAATTTTAACGCCGTAACTCATCACAGTATAAACATCAACTGAAATACCAGCATCAGTTGACTTTATAACAACACCCTTTGAATAATTTTCCTTGCGCAGAAGCGCCTGAAAATTATCCTTGATAGCACTCTTGCTAGCCATGCCAACGACTCCGAAGATTTCATTAGCTGAACCGCCAACAACTGTGGCAATCACGTCATCTGACAATTCAATTTGACCGTCTTTTGTATTAATTTTTACTGTCATTTTGCTACCTCAAAAAGTTTTTATCAGCTTATTTTACCATAATATAGATATCTTGTAAAAACATAACAAAAAAAGAGTCCTAAGACTCTCCTTCCAATTTTAAACACGTTCTACTTTGCCAGACTTAAGCGCACGTGCTGAAGCCCAAACTTTTTTAGGTTTTCCGTCAATAAGAACAGTCACTTTTTGAAGATTTGGTTTTGCTGTACGTTTTGTTTTGTTCATCGCATGTGAACGGTTATTTGCTGATACAGTTCTACGTCCTGTAAAATAACATACTTTAGCCATTTATCTGTTTTTCCTCCTGCTTAGTCTAGGGGTGTTTTCACCACATACCGTAATATTATAGCAAAATACCAGCTGTTTGACAATAGGTCTTTAAACATTTTTCTCAGCTTGCGTATCAAAATGGAAGCTATTATAATTATTACTAAACAGAGAGTTGGTGAATTTAATGACTAAAATAATCAAAAATACTGCTCCTGCACTTGGAGAAGCCTTGGCAGAAGGCGCAGTCATTATTCCAAATATTATCTTCGCGGGCTTATTATACCAACATTATGGCCATTACCATTTTTTACTGCCTTTTGTATTATTATATTCATTTGAAAAAGCCGGTTCCTTTGCCTTGCAAGGTTTTGGAAAACTGAAAAACTTATATAAAATTTTAAGATACAGTCTTTTGCTGGCTATTTTAGGGTGCTGCCTTTGTCTGTTTGGAAATGTGCATTTTATATTTTGGGAAGCAGGCGCTGTCTTAACAGGTCTTGGCTTATCTAATTATAATGCTCTTTTTAAAACAATCAAAGATTATTCAGCGGAAAATAACAATCAAACAAAAAAAGGCGTACTGATTAAAGGCTATCTGATTTTAGGAATCATTATTGCTTTGCTTTTAAGCCTTCGCCATGTGTCAATAACATTCGTATTTGCCATTTTTTTAATGATTTTACTTATGCTATACACCTTTATTTCCCAGCTGGAATGGGAGTCCGGGATGCACAATCAAACCGCTTTTGAAAAAAAGAGAAAATCCTGGCTGCATTTTTTGCCAGCCGGCTGCATGCTGCTATTTGCCTTTTTCACCAGATTATTAAAACAGACAGCAAACAGCAATTATATTCTCTATGTAGGCCTTGCTTTATGTTTATTTCTGATTGTCGGACTGATTTTTAACCCCTTGACTTTTTCCCTGCAGGCCTTGTATACCATGTGGTTTGGAGCTGCAAGAAATTTTTTGGTTATTTACAGTCTCATCTATTTTATAGCTATTAATAAACTTTACATGGTTGGACTTTCTTACATCATGATTGTTTTAGGATTGTTTTTATCAATGGCCGCACAAAAGTATTTTAAAGCTATTAAAGAAGAACAGCAATTGCAAATCATTTTTTTAGTCAGCAGCATGGCATGTTTTTTATTTCTCCTGTCGCCTTGGACTTATCTTTTAGGAATCCTGCTGAGCTGTGCATTTATCGCCTCAGGCAATCGTTTAGTTCTGCAAAACTATATTACAGATAATCGGCTTCCCACTTTAGAAAGAAGAGTCATCCGTTCTAAATTTTATGGGCTGGGCGCTATTATCCAGCAGGTAGTTTTATTATCAACGCTGATAGCAGTATCTTGGATTAAAAACCATAATTCAGCTTTGAGTGCTTATTCACTTGCTGACAGTGTTGAGCATATACAAGGAGCTTTTTTCTGCACAAAATTAATCTGTCTTGCTTTCATTGTAACGGCAGGATTATTTTTAGTAAGATTGACCTTAAAACATATGATGAGATAAAAAGAAAAGCACTCCAAGATATTCTAAATAACTCTTAGAGTGCTTTATCATAGCTCTTATTTGATGCCGATTGCAGGGCTCGAACCTGTGACCTACGCGTTACGAGTGCGTTGCTCTACCAACTGAGCTAAATCGGCTAACAGTAATATTTTACTATTTCTACAAATTTTGTCAACAGAAACAGACAATCGAAAATGCTTGTCTGTTTCGAAAGTATAATTATTTTCAATCGCTAAAAATGGTAAAATAAGTCTTTTTATTGAAGACTTCATCATAGCAAAAAATCCCGTCTGGATGGACGAGATTTTCTTGATTGATAGGTTCAGCAAAATTAAGCTTTGCCTTCTGAACCAAAAACATCGATACGTTCTTCGACAGCTTCTTGGATAGCTTTAACACCATCAGCCAAGAATTTACGTGGGTCGAAGAGTTTCTTCTTATCGTATTCAGCTTCGTTTGCTTCATAAGCAGCTGCAAATTTACGAGTTGCATTTGAGAATGCAATTTGACATTCAGTATTAACGTTAACTTTAGCAACACCAAGTTTGATAGCTGCACGGATTTGGTCATCAGGAATACCTGAACCACCGTGAAGTACGATTGGGAATCCTGGAACAGCTTCTGTCAATTTCTTCAAGTGATCAAGGTCAAGACCTTCCCAGTTTTCTGGGTATGGACCATGAATGTTTCCGATACCTGCTGCCAAGAAGTCAATACCAGTTTCAACCATTGCTTTAGCATCTTCGATTGGTGCCAATTCGCCGCGGCCGATAATACCATCTTCTTCACCGCCGATAGTACCCACTTCAGCTTCTACTGAGATACCTTTAGCATGTGCTTTTGCAACAACTTCTTTAGCTTTTTCAAGATTTTCTTCAACTGGAAGATGTGAACCATCAAACATGATTGATGTGTAGCCAACTTCGATACATTCAAGCGCATCTTCATAATGACCGTGGTCAAGGTGAATTGCAACTGGTACAGTAATACCCATTGATTCTACAAGAGTTTCAATCAACACTTTACAAAGTTTGTAACCGCCCATGTATTTGGCAGCACCCATAGAAGTTTGAATAAGAACTGGAGCTTTTTTAGCTTCTGCCGCACGCAGAATAGCTTGAGTCCATTCAAGGTTGTTAGTATTAAATCCACCGACAGCATAGCCGTTATCACGAGCTGCTTGGACGAATTTTTCTGCTGAAACGATTGCCATTTTTAAAGGCCTCCTAAATATTTTTTGGGGCAACCCCATTACATCGTTTATTTTATCACTTTTACAGTAAAATTTCCAGCCCTTACTCGAAACTTTCATTCCTTTCTTGAAAACTCACAAAGATTAAAAGCTTTAAAATGACGTTACTAAGTGATGACAAAAATTCTCACCATTTTAAACATCAAAAAGAGAGAACCAACCTAGTTCTCTCTAAATATTAATATCAGTCAGCTCACAGCAGTTGATAAAAATCCGTAAATGATACTGCTCCCATATCTCTTTTTAAGGAGAAACTGCCAAGAGTATTAGCATACAACAAGCCCATCAAAACAAAAAGGCTGGCTTAAAGCCAGCTAATACACTATGCGGAGAGAGGGACTTGAACCCTCACGACCAAAAGCGGTCACAAGATCCTTAGTCTTGCGCGTCTGCCAATTCCGCCATCCCCGCAGCAACTTAGTAAATTATATCAACTTACTAAATTGGTGTCAAGCTTATTTCCTGTATTTTTGCAAAAATTCTTTGATTTTCTTTTCATACAACTGCTTATCCTTCTTGAACGTTTCGGCGTGATCGGCTCCTTTAACAAGATAAAGTTCTTTTGGCCCCTTGGTAGCCTTATAATTTTCATAAACCATTCGTGTTGGTACAAAAGTGTCACGGTCTCCATGAATAAAAAGGATTGGCAGTTTATTTTTCTTCAGCTGATTGACCGAACTTGCTTCTCCGTAAGAGAAACCAGCACGAATTTTGGAAATAGCAGAGACTTCATAAAGAATAGGAAAGGCCGGTAGATTGTACATGCTTTTAGCTTGAAATTTAAGTTCATCCCAAACACTGCTGTAGCCAGCATCTTCAATAAGATTATGCACTTGCGGCGGCAGCGTTTCTTCACCGCTGGCCATCATAACAGTGGCAGCTCCCATCGACAATCCAAAAAGAGTAATCTGACTTTTATGATTGCGCTGAACCAGCAATTCTGTCCATTTAATAAGATTCAAACGATCGTTCCAGCCATAGCCGATAATGCGACCTTGGCTTTTTCCTGCAGCAATGTTATCAGGCATGAGAACATTGTAGCCTAATTTGTGAAAAAGCCAGCCATAAGCCTTCATTTTTTCTTTGCTCCCAGAAAAACCATGTACAATGACAGCGGTTTTATCTGTTTTTTGTTTTGCCCTGACATACCAAGCATCTTGTTTGAGACCGCCATTTTCTATCCAAAGGGTCTCTTTAGGAAGCTTATTAAAATACTGCTCATAGTCATACAAAGGATCTGTTTTTACAATTTTAGCACTGCTGATAAAAGATTTATGAGAACGCACTTGAGCCACATGGAAAAAATAAAAGCTAGCTCCAATTGAAACAAAAAAGATTGCAAGCACCAAATATGTTACTACTTTTGTCAGGTTTAACTTTTTCATGTCCCCTATTATACACCTTTTTCAGCAGCTGAAAAAGGTTTTTAAAATTAAATTGCATAAAAATAAGGAGTTAGAACTTTCAACTATCTTAAACTTATCAAATGCTCTTGACTAAATGATAGTTGCTTAGCAATATGTTAGAGATGATTTAATAAATTGCTAAAACAACTAGGAAACAGGCTGCAGAGTGCAGGGGTAAGACTTCTTGGCGTAACCAACAAGTCTTACCCCCAACCACTGCGTCAAACTGCTATATCTTAAATAGTTAAAGAAGGAAGGACTTTTGTCCTAGCCTCAAGCGAAGGCAATAAGGTATAGTTTTGATTTTTGAAGGGTATCAGTTGTCCCATGTAACTTGTAATGATAGCTCTATTGCTGTTTATTGTAGTTATATGGAACTTTTTCTATATAATAAAAGCTCTGTATCTCTAAAGCCATTACCTGCTGCAGAGATTACAGAGCCTATTTTTTTAATCTGTTCTTATTATTAATGACTGTTTTCAACTGCCGCTGTTACGAAGGCTGTATAGAGCTCTTCAGGGCGGTTAGGGCGTGATTGCAGTTCTGGATGATACTGAGCAGCTACAAAAAATTTCTTGTTCGAAAGTTCCACAACTTCTACTAGTCGATTATCCGGAGACACGCCTGAGAAAACAAAGCCGGCATCTTCAAATTGCTGACGATAAGCATTGTTAAATTCATAACGGTGGCGGTGACGGCGCTGAACCACATCTTGATTGTCATAAGCTGCCGCTGCCTTGCTGCCTGCCTTTAACTTGCATGGATAAAGTCCCAAACGCAGGGTGCCGCCCATATCTTCAATATCAATCTGATCACGCATAATATCAATAACGGGATATTTCGTATTTGGATCCAATTCAGCAGAATTAGCTCCTTCAAGATTGAGGACATGACGAGCATACTCCACACAGGTCAGCTGCATTCCAAGGCAGATGCCAAGCATAGGAACATCATTTTCACGCGCATAGCGAATGGCTTCAATTTTTCCTTCAGTACCACGTTGGCCAAAACCGCCTGGTACAATGATACCGTCTGCACTTTCTAGCAATTCAGCAACATTTTCAGCGGTCACATCATTGGCATTGATCCAGTTAAAATCAATAGCCGTATCATTGACATAGCCCGAATGTTTCAAGGCCTCAACTACAGACAAATAAGCATCGGGAAGCTCCACATATTTCCCAACGAGAGCAATCTTGGTAGTCTTCTTAAGGTTCATTACCTTATCAACCATGGCAGACCACTCTGTCATATCAGCCGCTGGCACATTCAGTTTTAAATGATCACAAACAATTTGATCCATGTTTTGTGCCTGCAAATTCAGCGGAATCTGATACAGATGATCAACATCAAGTGATTCAATAACAGCCTCTGGCGCCACATCACAGAATTGAGCCAATTTGTTTTTAATGCCTTGTCCAGCAGGCTGTTCTGTTCGAATGACCAGCATATTAGGCTGAATACCCAAACCGCGCAGTTCTTTAACCGAATGCTGTGTCGGTTTGGTTTTCATTTCCCCGGCTGCCTTAAGATACGGTAGAAGAGTGGTATGAATATACATGACATTATCAGAGCCCACATCAGCCTTCATTTGGCGCAGTGCTTCTAAGAAAGGCAGACTTTCAATATCACCAACAGTTCCTCCGACTTCTGTGATAATGACATCAGAGTCAGTTGTTGTTGCTGCGCGCTTAATTTTTTCCTTCAGAGCATCAGTAATGTGAGGAATAACCTGAACGGTTGCTCCTAAATACTCACCTTTGCGTTCCTTGCGAAGGACTTCACTATAAATTTTCCCAGTTGTCACATTTGAATATTTATTGAGATTAATATCAATAAAACGCTCATAATGCCCGAGGTCAAGGTCAGTCTCAGCACCATCATCAGTTACATAAACCTCACCGTGCTGATAAGGGCTCATAGTCCCTGGGTCAATATTGATGTAAGGATCAAATTTTTGAATGGTTACCTTAAGACCGCGATTTTTCAACAGACGCCCAAGACTGGCCGCTACAATTCCCTTGCCAATAGAAGAAACAACTCCGCCGGTTACAAAAATGTACTTTGTCATTAAACACTCCTTTAATTCATTCGAGAGAAAAAAGAAAAAATGCCCCCTAAAATTAGGGAGCTTATTTCGACCTCAAAAGAGGTGCCCAAGAAATAATATAAACTATCTGACCTCATTTGTCAATGAAGAAATAGCCTTATCTAGCACAGAAAAATTATTCCTCTTCTTCGTCTTCCTCATCATCATCGGAATAATCGTCATCTTCTTCATCTAAATCAACATTTTCATCCAAATCCTCATCTGGAATAATTTCATTGATTTCTGAATCATAAGATTCAACCTCTGACTTTTCATCGTCTGGATTGTCATCATCGTAATCAGTGTTTTCTTCAGGCCTATCAAAGCTTTCATCTTCTGGATCGTCATCGCTGTAGTCAATAGCATCTTCATCACCATCCATAAAGGCATTAACACGTTTGCGTTTACGTTTTGGTGCGCCATCTTCATCTTCTTCGAGAGTAACAATTTCTTCGTCGATTTCATCGATACCATACCAAGAACGCAGACCCCACTTGTTGTCACCGAGCGGGATGAAACTACCATCAGTATTCAAATCTGAATAGAAATAAGGCAGAGCGTGACGAATTTCTGAATCTGATTTTTCCAAATAAACTTGAATAGCATTAACAAGATCGCTAAAATACATCTCATTGTCCCGACCGCGCTCTTCTAAAATAGCACGGGCTACTTCAATCATTGAGAGTTCACTTTTTTCTTGTCCAGCAAATACTTCTAATTCCAAGGCTGTTCTCCTTATTTTATCGTTAACTTATATTTTACGACATTTTTAATGGTAAGTCAAAAAAGATTTTTACAAAAGTCATGCCTATACTCTTCTAAAAACAAAAGCATTATGACTAATTGAGACGCTTGATATACTCTAAAACATCCTGCATATCCTCAGCAATATAATCTGCCTGTTTTTGATCAACTGCCATCCGTTTTTCCTCATAGGCGACAGTCTTAAGGCCTGCATTTTTGGCTGCAGCAATACCAGACGGAGAATCTTCAACAGCAAGTGCCTGATGACCAGGAACACTCAATTGATTAAGAACAGAGAGATAAATGGCTGGATCAGGTTTGCTGGCTTCAAAGTCTTCACCGCTGACAATGACATCAAAGTAATCCCTAATCTCACAATTGAGCAAGATATCTAAAATATATTTCTTTTGAGTTGATGAAGCAACTGCTAAGGCTATGTGATGCGCTTTAGCATACTCCAAAATGGCAATAATATCTTTTCTAAAAAGCGGCAGATAGCTTTCTTTACAATATTTTTCTGCTTCAACCTTTTGCAAGCCCTGTTCAATCTCCTCAAACGACAAAGATGTTTGACTGAGCTGTTTAATACGTCTGAACAAATCTACTCCAGATCGTCCAACCAACCGCGAAAAATCCTCATGCGTCAATTTAGACGGTTCCTTGGCAATTTCTTTTATATAGGCCTGCTGCAATTGAAAATCCAGATACTCAGTATCAACGATAACACCGTCCATATCAAAAACAATTAATTTTATCATAGCAGTTCCTCATTTGCGTTAAAGACTAGATGTAATTGCATTTTTCTTCTATCTTATTATAACAGGCAATTAAAGGCCTTGCTAGAAAAAGATGAAAAAATTAAGGACCTGGAGCGAATTCCCCAAGTCCTATTTAAGAAAAGCAGTGAAGCAGGCTTATTTAACGCTTGCTGTGCTTGTAATAGTATCAACAGCTTTTTTCATGGCAATGTCATGTTTGAGCATGTCTGGTGAAAGAAGTGAGCGCACTTGTTCAACGTCCATGCTGTATTCAGCTGCAAGATCAGTGATTTCTTTTTCGATTTCTTCGTCTGAAGCTTCAAAACCTTCTGCCTTAGCAATTGCTTCAATAACCAGATTTGTTTTCACGCGCTTGTCAGCATCTGCTTCATATTGTTTGTGAAGGTCTTCTTCAGTTGTACCAGTCAACTGGAAGTACATTTCTGATGAAATACCTTGACGCTGCATATTGCCCATGAATTCCTGCATAGCGCGGTGAACTTCATCATGAACCATTTCTTCTGGCAGCTCAACAATTTCCGCATTAGCAACAGCCAAGTCAATCGCTGCACTTTCAACTGCATCATCATAAGCAGTTTCCTTAGCAGCTTCAAGTTCCTTACGGTACTTAGCTTTCAATTCATCCAAAGTTTCAACTTCTTCATCAATGTCTTTAGCTAATTCATCATCAAGTTCTGGAACTTCTTTAGCTTTAACTTCATGGATAGTTGTGACAAATTTAGCATCTTTACCAGCCAAGTCAGCTGCTTGGTAATCTTCTGGGAAAGTAACGTTAACGTCAACTGTTTCACCAGCTTTTTTACCAACCAATTGTTCTTCAAAGCCTGGGATAAATTGACCAGAACCAAGTTCAAGTGAGAAATTATCACCTTTACCACCGTCAAATTCAACACCGTCAACAGAACCAACAAAATCGATAACAACAGTATCACCTTCAACTGCTGCGTCTTCTTTAAGAACAAGTTCAGCTAAGTTGCTGCGTTCACGTTCGATTTTTTCGTCCACTTCTGCATCAGTAACTTCTTTAGACTCTTCTACTGATACTTTAAGGTTTTTATAATCTCCAAGTTTTACTTCTGGCTTAGTGACAACTTCTGCTGTGATTTCCCAGTCTTGCCCTTTTTCCATTGATTTAACATCAATTTTTGGCTGAGCTACAACATCAAGTTCCAATTCAGCAACAGCCCCTTCGTAAGCTGATGGCAAAATGCTGTTTAAAGCTTCCTCATAGAGAGCTTCTTCACCAAATTTTTGATTAAAAACAGTACGTGGAAGATGACCCTTGCGGAATCCTGGCACTGAGATATCTTTCTTTACTTTATTAAAGGCTTGATCAAGAGCTGGTTGAATCTTGTCCTGACCAATCGTGAATGTAATAACTCCACGATTTGTAGCTTTGTTTTCAAATGATGTAGACATGAAGTCGTTTCTCCTTAAAATTTATTTGCACTTTCCAGTTTATCATATTTATTGCCAATTTGGAAGTTTTTTCTTCTATCAAAGGTGCCTAAATTTTTGAAAAAAGTAGTAAACTCAGACTGAAGAAAAAGTCAATTTTTATCAAAAAAACTATTGTATTATGATACTTTCCTTAGGTAGCAACTTCCTTTGAAATTTCATACCTAAGCTCAAGATGCAAAGGGCGTCTGCGGATAAAGGCAAAATAGGGAGTCCGCCGCGGAATCGTTAAGATTCTAGGCGGACTCATCTTTTTGCCAC
>NZ_BCLE01000042.1 GCF_001431045.1 Streptococcus orisasini | reverse complement strand
CGCTTAGCTATAAGTCACCCACTACAGTTGACAAAGAGTCCAAAAAAGTTCATTTGGACTATGCTGTCAGTAACCAAACGAACAGAAGTCATCCAAATGAACCATTTAAATGATACCGCTAAACGCCATCACTTACCATACAATATGGGGGAACCATGTGTTCCTCCTATTATCGCCGCTATGCGCCAAGGAACTGATACAGCGTCGAAATGTTAACTATTGTAAATTAAGGACAATTCCATTCTTGTCCTTCTAGTGCTTCGAGCTGAACTCGACATCAAATCTCAGCGACGATTTTATCAACTCTGTCAGATACTGCTTGTGAAATTCAAGCAAGAAATCATAATCGAAATCGAAACATATCATAAGGCTCCATCCTACTAATGAAGGCAATGTACGACAAACGCATGAAGAAAATTTTGTTTTCAGATAACAATTTTATAAAAATAAGTTAACCTTCGCTATAATAAAAGTGGAGGATTTTGTTATAGATGAGCTACTAAATTTCTTGGTTACAGTTAGAGATACTCGTGAACCATGGAAAATCAAACACCTATTGTCAAATATCGTTCTCCTCATTTTCTTTGCCCACTGGTAAGACCGAATCTCTCACGATCGGTTTTTGGGGATTGCAAATTGTCCACATTCATTTATTGTCACCAAGTCCCAGATATTGCTTCTTTGTGGCGCAGGTGGAATGTTCTCTTTTCTATCTATCGTTTCTGCTTTTATCAGCCTATCAATCATGACACCTTGGATATCCGCAAGATGCTTATATTTTTCGATGTCCGAGACAGTTCGCCACTCTCCCTTTTTGCATAAGTCCTACGGGGATATCTATTTTCTCCGCTATTTCTTCCTGCGAAAAGTCATGTATATTACGAAGCATAATAAGATTTGTTTTTAACATAATGTCCTCATTTTGATAGCAGCGAGTTTACCTTTTCAATATAGAAAGCACTATGAACAGTATGAATCACATGGTTACTGTCTTCAGTCTCGACCAACTGACAATTTTCACCAATATAAGCCACCGCTCTCTCGGCTTGTTCGCGGGATGCTGCACACAGATATGTTCCATTCTCGTGAACCATCTCCTTTGCATGAATATAGACACAGGGAACTTCTATTGCTGACAATATTTCTTTGTGTGTCAAACCGTGATTCCAGCTCAGGTCATAGAAGCGTTCACCGTATGCAAAATCATATTGCTTGGCATATTCAAAAACATACCAAATCGAACTTGGTAGAAAGCCTATCTGAACAGCCTTATTAGGGTTCTTCTGATGTTGCTTTTGTGCATAGTTAGCAAGTTTCGGCATGGCATCCGGCATATATAGCTGACCCCAGTAGCAGTGACGGAGGTAATAAGCTTCCCAACACTCTGCCTTATCCGACTCATTGTAATCATGCAAAGGCTTATACGCATCCTTGTAAGCAAAGCTATCTTCCCAGCCTTCTCCATCAGTAGAAAATACTGGTGGATCTTCCAGCACTGCTCCAGCTATGTTTTGACCGCCGTATGCTGCTACATACGCTGCCGTGATTGCTCCGTTGGAGTGTCCGGCAACAACGGTAGGCTTGCCGATGACATTATTGATAAACCAGATCAGATCGTCACCATTCACATCGAGGTAATACAGACTTTCATCATGTGATGATTCCCCGTGTCCATAAACATCAACAGCGTAAATATGCCAATTTTTACTAAGCTCAGGAAGAACAAGTGCATAGTCTTCCCAGATGCTCATCTGCCCGTGGATTAATAGAAGGGCAGGTTTATCATTGTTCACTTCACCATAATTGATGACATTACCACTCGGAAGAGTAACTTGCTTTTCAACTGCACCTGCCATATTCAGTGTTTTCTTATATCTGTCATACCAATGGATATTGCGATACCAATAAAGTCCAAAAGCTACAATGGCAACTATAATGATAATTAACAGAACTATACCAACAATTTTCATTATTTTTTTCAAGAGAACCTCCTTATTTGATTCTTATGAAAATTGTAGTAAAAAGTTGCCCCATTATCTACCAATCAAAGCTGTCAAAAATGATTGATTTTTGTTATGTTTAGTTGCCTAACCTGCATACTCTATCCCGATATCTAAGCCACAGCCACGAAGAACCCATGAACTGGATTAAGGAGCTGCAGGTCATCGTCTGTCAGAGAACCGACATCACAGAGTTTGATGAGACTCTGGTCAGACGGCTCATCGAGAATATCACCATCTTCACCGACCGATTCACTGTCAGGTAAATCAAAATCTATCGCAGTTTTTTCTTTACTTTTCTTTCAGGCAATTCCGGATACATTTCTTCAATCATTTTTTGTAGCCTTGTTCTGTCGTCCAGAATGGTTACAGGCAGCATTGGTTTTGCCCCTTCATAGGGAGGTTCCGGCTCGCTGTCCGGCATGTATTTCTTGCTTGCCTCAGTAATCTTCACCATAAAACCTTTACCATAAATCCCGCCAAATATGCGTTCTCTATAGTAAAAGATATATCCTCCCATCATAGGTATATTCCGAATATCCCCCAAATCAGACAGTTGATCCATTATATATTCTGAAAGCTCTTTACTATTCGACATAATATCCTCCATTTATCAAACAGATGCTTCCCGCATCAAATCACAGTTTTTCCCATTAAGACTTTCTCACAGAAAGCCTCTATTTTCAAGCCTTTCCGGCAATGACATCTAATCTAACCTGAACTCTCCAATAAGCCCCTGACATCTAACCCGACAAGCCAACCCAACCCTATCATATTTCAGCCACAAATCGTTTTCAGAAAGCTTTGGATAAGTTACCACGAAGCGGTCATCCCCTCGACCATCCTGAGAGGGGCGAAACCCAGAAAGCACCTTGCGTCATGAGCTTTTTACTATCCCTTTCGTTCAAAGGTTTCTAAGCTTTCACGAGCAGAACTACACACTCAGCGGTTCGCTGTTCCCACAGCACTAAGCTCTGCGACAGGCGTATGGTTACTAACCAATCAAGCTTCGTTGCCTCACTTTCTTAGAGTAACTGTACGTAACATATCAAAACAACAAGGGCGATCCTATATCGCATGGGCAGAAGTCTCGCTACTCTTCGTCGCGTCACTCCTTAACTAGCAAACTTACTGCCTTAACGTATGCTGAGTGATTTCTTCTATACTAATAGACGAATTTCAGAAAATTAACTCTGCGATTAAACTATGAAACATAACTACTTGTCTTTATTCAACGCTTTTAATAATAATCTCTCCATTCTTGAAGAATAAAGATAGGCTCTTAACGAATTACTCGCTCTCTTTAACCTATATAGCAATTCCAAGTTATTATAAATAGACCAGGATAAAAGAAGTTGCTCCTCTTTTCTCTTCTTTTCTAGTTGCTCTTGAGTAAAATCATATAAACGAGTGTAGCGTCCATCTAATTTAGAGGTCATCCCTTTTTGAGTGTAAAACAATTTTTCGATTTCTTCTATTTTACTTAATGAATGAAACTCCCAAAAATAGAGATACCATATATCAAATCGCTTAACCGAAAATATTCGTGTAAACTTCACTAAACTGTCACTTGATAATTTAGTAATAATTTCTTGTAATTCACTCAAATCAGTTATCTCAATAAATCTGAAGTCCTCAATCCTTTTTGGTATGTAGTATTGTTTACCAGTTAAAGATATATAATTAGGAATTTCTTTTTTTAAAAATTCTTCAACTATTGAATCTTGACAATTAATAACATGATCAAAATTTTCAGATATCTGATAAATATGATGATCAATCCAAATCAACAATTTTTCATACAGTAAGACAACTTCTTCAAAATATTGACTATTTTCCTTACCAATTATTTTTCGAACATCACGTTTTTGGCTATAGAAATAGAAGAAAAAGACTGTTGGTAATATTGTCATCAAAGCCACAAGGGCTGGTAAGCTTGAAAAGACATCACCGATGTTTACTTTTATTTGTAAAATGCCTCTTAGAAATTCTTGAAACTTAGACAAATAATAGGTAATATCTCCTCCTCTCAATATTTTCAATGAATAACAAGCAGACAAAAATGCCAAGAGCATAGGTGCACTTATTATAATTCTAAATATATTAAGTGATAGCTGAGTCAAGGAGAGTTTAGATAATCCTATCCAGACTGAACTTTTTTCACCACTACCATAAGTTACCCAACCTAAACGTAATAATTGACTTAATCTTAGCAAATAATAATTCATTCTAATTGTGTAAAGTGCAAGCTCTGCCTTTTTTATTCTTACTGCGAGTTGCCCTAATTCATGCAAATAATAGCTTATACTGCTAGATAACTCAATAATTACTAAATCATATATCACTAACAAAAAGAGTATTTCTAACCAAAATATAAAAGTTAATGCATACAAATTCCCTTGAGAAACTTCTACATTAGTAGAAACAACTGACTTCACTATAATTTCCCTAAAAAATAGTAATAGTACTAGCGCTATAAGTAGCAAGATAATTTTAAATATTTTACTAAACTTCATAGTAATTACAGTTTTAGATTTCTCCACTTTATTTTAATATCAAAATAACTTTATTTCACATACATCCACCCATAGTGAGGATAATTTGTGTATGTTTAAAGCCTGAATTTTTACTACTACATTCCATGACAATGTAGTAATCATCATCTCCTTCTGCTTTTACGACAATCCCTATTGAATATGGAGTTTTCCAAAGAGGTTCAACTCCATAGAACTTTGCTACAAACTCATTTGTTGGATTTGGTGTTTCCGTACTAAAACCATTCTCGAATAGCCAAGCATGCCAATTTTTAAACGCTGGAGGAAAGCCTAACATATGGACTGCTTGCATTGTTGCTATCGCAAATTCCATTTCATCATCTAAATTAATAACATACTTCTCAGTAGGATTTAGTCTATATCCATCTATAGTTTTTTCTGATTTCATATCACTATTAAGTTTAAGCTTTTTCATGATAATGCTCCTTTATTTATCTTTTGATTCTGGTCTTGCTTTTGCATACGGGCGATTTTGTGATACAAACTGCTCTACTTCTAAGAATGCTCTGCCTAGTTCATTTAAACTGAGAACTAACATAAATTCTGCAACTTCACCAACATGGTCAATATGACGCATGGGATCCAATTTTTGGCGAAATTCCTCAAATGTATCTCCAACAACCTCCCATTCATCCATTTCGCTATCATAATAACAATGATACTGTTGCCATAATTCAAAATCACTTTCTTTAATAAATTCCTCATCAACAGTGAAATTTGCCCATGGAAACAACTGCAGGAACACAGAGGTATATGGTGTAAACGGGAACCAATAGGGATAGGCATACTCTTTAGTTTCTTGGCCATCATTAACAACTAACTTGGTATCACCTTTACCACTAGACTTATTGACCCATTCTGTTGAATGTAGTTTGACTTCACCACCATTTTGAATAATTTTCATAAATTTTTTCTGAGATAATAAAAAGTTATAATTTTGAATATGTAGTGGTAAATTCGAATAAGAAAGGAGTTTCTTATTCGATGATTCATCCAAAAAAGTTTGATTTAGAGGAACTTCTACATAGAATCCCTTACCAGTTCCATCTTTGGTGCGTTTAATTGTCTCCGTAGTTAATTCTTGCCATATGCACATATTATCATCTGGATTATACAAAACAACTATGCAAGGTAGAGAATTCATAGTCCAATAATTATACTGTCTCTCATTAATATTTCTAAAGATGATACAGTCATCTTTTTTCTCCTTAAACCAACTTGGACCGGACTTAATTTGTAAAGCAAGAAGTTGTCTTGGTTTATCATCCTCAATAAATTCCATATGGGCATCTATTCCTATATCATCAATAGGCTGCTCTCTAAACATCCACTTCTTACGTACAGCAATTTTACCGCAATGAAACACACCTTCCCGTTCAGTTGAATTACTCATAAAACTACCCCATCTTGAACTACATCCCAAAAGTTATTTTCTGCCTAACTTTTGGGGTACTTTTTATTTGAAATTAACTAAAATAAATAATAACAACTATATCATACCAAACCAAGCTAAGGCATCCTTAATTGCCTCGACTTTTTCAGGAGGACAGTTTGGAACACGTTGCTCACTTTCCACCCTATTTGACTTATTATAATTCTCTCGCTCAACCAAACCAAACTGTCGTTTCACTTGTGTAATATAGAGACTAGAAACCTTAAATCCATACTTTTTCAAAATATAGTCTTTGATTTCTGGATAAGTCGCATCCCTTTTTTACTTATCTTCTTCATTGATTTCGATGTTGATATGATGGTCTACATCTAGTTTGGACAATAGTGCAACCGTCTCAACATGATGCGTATTTGGGAGTAAAAAGGTCCTGTGGACCTTTTTAGCAGCTCGCCTTGAAACAAGAAAGCGAGATGGACTCTTACTCTACGGCTCTCTCTAGTAAACTAACAACTTCACAATGATGCGTCATTGGAAAAAGATCCACCGGCTGCACTTTTGTCAATTTATAACCCAATTCTTCATAGAGCTTGATGTCACGCGCCATGGTGGCTGGGTTGCAGGAGACATAGGTGATTTTGGCTGGAGACATGGCTGCGCTGGCCTCGATAAAGCTCTCTGTCAGGCCCTTGCGCGGTGGGTCCACGATGATGACATCAGGCTCGATGCCTTCTTTGATCCACTTGGCCATGGCATGTTCAGCGCTATCTACCACATAGCGGGCATTGGTGATGCCGTTTCGCTCAGCATTGGCCTGAGCATTCTTAACCGCTGCTTCTACCACTTCCACCCCATAAACTGCCTTGACGGATTTGGCAAAGGAAAGGCCAATCGTGCCAATCCCTGAGTAGGCATCAACCACGACATCGTCTGCTGTCAGTTCTGAGAAATCAATGGCCGTCTGGTAAAGCCTTTCCGCCATCTCCGTATTGACCTGATAGAAAGAACTGGCTGAGATCTCATAGGTATTGTCCAACATCCTATCCGTAATGGTATCCTTGCCATAGAGGTTGCGGAATTCTGTACCAAAGATGGCGTTAGTGTTTTTATCGTTGATGTTTTGAATCACAGATACAAGGGCTGGAAACTCGGCTACCAACTGCTCAATGAGTTGGTCAATGCGGAACACCTTTGGCCGTGTGGTCACTAGCACCAACATCATTTCTCCTGAGTAATGCCCTCGACGCACCACAAGGTTACGAATCAGACCCGTCTGCTCTTTTTCATCATAAGGTTTGAGATCAAAGCGGCGCAGTAAATCACGAGTCGCGTTGATGAGACGGTCAATCTCCTTATCCTGAATGAGATAATCTTCAATTGGCATCAAATCATGGGAATTTTTACGGAAAAAGCCTGTCTCCAACTGCCCATTGATACGACGGACAGGGATAGCCGCTTTATTACGGTAGGCAGTTGGCTCAGCCATCCCCAATGTTTCAGCTACTTCTACATCTGAAATCCCTGCTGTTTTGTAGAGGTTATCTACCACTTGCTTGCGTTTGAATTTGAGTTGTTCAGCATAAGCCAAGTGTCCAAAGTCAGCAATTCCTGTGCGGAGGTAGGCGGCATCCATATCTTCCACACGATGAGGAGAAGTTTTGAGGTACTCTTCTACTTTTCCATAACCGATATTTTTTTTGATTTTAAGCACACGCATGCGAATCACTTCTTCTGGTAGGGCATTTTCCACAAAAAAGACAAGGCCATCTACCTTGGCAACTCCTTGGCCTTCATGGCTTAAATCAACAATTTCAACTTCTACAATATCATTCTTTTTTAACATTTTTTCTCCAATACAAAAGGCGGTCTTAAGTTTCAGCCGCCTTTTATTATATCATATTAACGAATGCCTAATTTTGACAGTCGCTTTTTATATTTTGTAAAATTAATGGACAAGGCTTGACCGCCATACATGTCATAATCATCAATCCAATCGCCGTATTCAGGAACAGTAATCTGCTCTGTTTTCTTGCCACTGGTCAATACAGATAAACCGTTGCTCAGTAAGAAACCGTAAGACACATTGGTAGAAGTCAAAGCATAAATCTTACCTAAGGCTGCAGAACCTGTAAAAAGTTTGGTTGGATTCTTAATCTGAGACATGACAGCTGACATGACTTGCTGCTGACGCTTGGTTCGGCCAAAATCTCCCTCATCATCCTTACGGAAACGTGCATAATTGAGAAGCGTCCGACCATCCATTCTCTGTCTGCCAACAGAAATCGTCTGATTTGGAACAAGGCCGTCTTTCATATTGAGATCATCTGGTACTTCAACAGAATCAACTGCATTGCCATCAACAGTAGCAAATTTAGCATTAATTTCTACGCCATTAGGGAAAAGCGTATCAATGGCTTCTGCGAAGGTTTGGAAGTCTACCATAACATAATACTTAATATCAATATCAAAATTACGCTTTAAGGTCTGACGCATGAGTTCAGCCCCTTGATTATTGTCCTGTTCACCAATATTAAAGGCCGTGTTAAGCTTATTGTCATAAGAATAGTTATCAGCACTGACACCTTTAATATTAACAAGCGTATCGCGCATGAAGCTGACCATCTTGACTTTCTTATCTTTATTGCCGATATTTAAGACCATGATGGTATCCGTCCGAGCTTCGGATGACCCTTGTGTGATACGCTGATCGCTTCCCAAAACCAAAATATTGGTGCCATCTTTAGTATCCTGACCATTAAATTTTTCCACAACAGCTGGCTTATAATTTTTATTTTTACCGGATGAAATATCATTCATTCCTTTGATAAACATAACAATCATACCCACAAACACTGCCAGCAGTATAAAGCTGATAATTTTTAAAAAACGTTTAAAGGTCAGTCGTTTTTTCTTGGGCTTAAGCTTGGTCAGTGCTTGAGCAGCCCTTTTCTCCTGACGGCTCTGACGCGAACGATTTGAGGTTTGATTTGGATAGACAGGCAACCCTTGATCTGTATACTGGCTGTCTGAAGAATAGGCATCCCATTGGTCGTCAGTTTGATAATCATCATCATAGTAGTCATCATAATAACTGTCATAAGATTGACCATAATCTTGATGGTAAGTCTCTGCTGGCTCGTCATAATGATAGAAATCATCATCAGAACTGCCGGCCTCAACTTTTTTTCTAAGATAATCAAACTCAGCCTGCTCGCGTTCACTGAGATAGGCAATGTTTCTCAAAAGGTACTCGTAGCGCAGCTGCTCATGGCGGCTTGCATTTCCCCTGTCGTTTCTGCTCATGTTTAATTGTTCTCTAACTTAATTTTTTCTAATACTTAGCAATTCTTTTAAAGCCTGTAAACGGCATACATACCCAAAATTTTATACTGAATTCCGATACTTGTCAACTCTTCAAGAGCAAAAGAGACTAATTTTTTATTATGATTCTCAAAATCAATAATAAAAAAGTATTCTCCCAGTACCGTTTTCAAGGGTCGGCTTTCAATCTTGGTCAAATCGATTCCCCTCCAGGCAAAGGTTGACAAGGCCTTATAAAGGGCTCCCGGGAGATTGTCAGGAAGTGTCAGAGCCAAAGATACTTTGCCATCAGTCTTTTCCAGATGAATTTCAGGCACTTGATGGCCCAGCACCCAAAAACGTGTATAATTTTCTTCAATTTCCTGAATATCCTGTGCAATAATAGACAGACCGTATTCATCAGCTGCTGCCTTAGGAGCAATAGCTGCAAAGTTTTCTTGAGGGTGCTCTGCCACCAGCCGAGCCGCATAAGCAGTACTTGCAGTCATTTCAATTTTCGCATTAGGATAATGAAGTTTGATGTATTTTTTACCCTGAGCGATAGCTTGAGGATGGGAAAAAATTTTTTCAATATTTCTGTCTGTTCGAACAGCCATCAGCTGCTGCTTAATGGGCTGAATGATTTCAGCCACAGCCTGAATTTCTGCTTGATGAAAAAGATAGTCAGTGGTCTCATGAACACTGCCTTCAATCGAATTTTCGATAGGGACAATGGCAAAATCAACTTTTTGATCCTCATAAGCCTTGATAACTTCCGTAATATTTGCAAAAGGGAGCAAATCAGCTCCCGGAAAGGCCTGTATGGCCACATTATGCGTAAAAGATCCGTTGGGACCTAGATAAGCAATTTTCATGTAATCTATTTCCTCAATTGATGTTAGGGTGTTTAATCAGTAATATTAGCAATTCTTTCTAAATCACTGAAAAAGCTAGGATAACTGGTGTTGATTGCCTCAGCTCGCTCTAATTCAACGTCGCCATCAGCCACCAGCAAGGCTGCAATGGCAGTCATCATACCGATACGGTGGTCGCCGAAAGTATTGACCTTAGCCCCGTGAAGACTGGTTTTTCCTTCAATAATCATCCCATCGTCTGTCGGCGTAATATGAGCACCCATAGCATTCAGGGCGTCTGCTACAACTTGAATGCGATCAGTCTCCTTGACTTTTAACTCTTCAGCATCTCGGATAATTGTTTTTCCTTGGGCCTGCGTTGCTAAAAGAGCGATAACTGGCAGCTCATCAATCAAGCGCGGAATGATATCTCCGCCAATTTCTGTTCCTTTCAGTTCGGAACTCTCAACTGTAATGGTTGCAGATTTTGCCATTTCATCTTTATCAGTCAGCTTAAACTTGCCGCCCATAGCCTCAATAACTTCGAGAATCCCTGTCCGCGTTTCATTGATGCCAACATTTTCAAGAATCAGTTTAGCATTAGGAACAATCAGTCCTGCAACCAGCCAGAAGGCTGCACTTGAAATGTCACCGGGAACAGTGACTGTCTGGCCTGTCAGCTCCTGATTGCCAGCAATACGAATTTCTTTGCCATCTACTTCCAGATAGCCGCCGAACTGCCTGAGCATATCCTCCGTATGATTGCGTGTCTTTTCTTTTTCAATAATGACACTCTCACCATCAGCCTGAAGCGCCGCAAAAATGAGGGCTGATTTTACCTGAGCAGAAGCGACCGGAAGTTGATAATGAATAGGCTTAAGTGCTTTTGAACCCTTCATTTTTAAAGGCGGCAAATCGCGCTCGGTTCGGCCAGAAACTTTGACTCCCATCTGCCGAAGCGGAATAGTCACTCGGTCCATAGGCCGCTTGGAGAGACTATCGTCTCCAAACATTTCGACTTCAAAATCCTGACCTGCCAAAACTCCTGAAATCAAGCGGATAGATGTTCCTGAATTTCCCATGTCCAAGGCATTTTGAGGTGTCTTAAGTCCCTTAAAGCCACGGCCGTGAATTTCAACCACATCTCCTTTATCCTTAATGTCAACACCCAAATCGCGAAAGACCTGCATAGTAGAAAGCACATCTTCACCGCGTAAAATATCATGAACAGTTGTCACCCCTTGGGCCAAACTGCCAAAGATGATCGAACGGTGGCTGATGGATTTATCTCCTGGAATTTTTAGTTGTCCTTTTAACTGTTTTGCATTTGTCCGTAATTTCATTTATTGCTCCAAAAATGATTTTCCTTTATTTTACCATAATTTCAGAAACAAAAAAACCACCACAAGGGTGGAAACATGCCATACAACCTAGAAGAAGTACCTTACATGCATTCAATAATTCTGGCTACTTCCTTTGGAGTACGGTGGTCTGTATTGATAATCAAATCTGACAGACCTTCATAGAGTTTCATGCGGCGTTCATAAATCCCATGAAAGTCTTCTTTGGAATTGTTTAAGAACAGCGGACGCTGGAAAATTTTATCATGTTCAATACGATCATACAACACTTCAAAGGATGCAGACAAAAGAACGTTGTTCTTGCGATTAGCTTTCAGTAATTCACGATTGTGCTCCGAAACCACGACACCACCACCTGTGGAAATGATAATATTCCCTTCTAAAGCTAGCAACTCTTCCAACACCTGAGACTCAATCTTACGGAAATTAGCTTCTCCTTCCCGTGCAAAATATTCTGAAATAGACATACCGATGCGCTCTTCAATGATAAGATCCATATCTAAAAACTGCTCAAAGCTTTCCTGCAGTTCTCCAGCAACGGTCGTCTTACCGGCACCCATAAATCCAAGTAATACTTTTGCCATAATAAACTCCTTTAATTTTAACTAACCGATCCAAGTCCAAGAAGAGACTCAGATAAAACATTGATTGCCTCTGCCTGTCTAAGGCAAACTTCCCCATCTTTGACTGCCAAAGCTGCAACAGCAGCCATCATAACGAATTTTTTAGGAAAGTTATATTCATTTTATCACAATTTCCTTAAATTTTCTGATGTTTTAGCAAACTTATACTATAAAATTAAGAAATCAAGAACAATCGTAACGATTTACAAATAAAGCGGTCTGTTCCTTAAATAATAGGAAACAAACCGCCTTTAAATCTCAGCCTACAATTTAATTTTCTTTCTAATTTTTTCAGCGGCTAGCTTACCTGATGTCAGAGCCCAGGCATTATTGGCACCTGATGGCGAATCTGTTCCCATAACACCGCCGACAACTTCACCTGCAGCGTAGAGCCCCTTGATAACCGTACTTGAAGTATTAACAACCTGCAATTTATTATTGACAACTAATCCTCCCATGGTCGTTGCAAAACGAGGTTTTTGCTCAATCATATAGTAAGGACCTTCACCAACTGGTACTTGCAAGAAGCGACGTTCACGATGGAAGTCTTTATCTTCACCATTAGCGACGAATTCATTGTAACGGGCTACAGTATTTTCAAGAGTAGCCCCATCCATACCGGCAGCATTTGCCAGTTCCTCAAGGGTTTCACCATGGTAAAAATAAGGTGTTTCACGGCCATTGCTTGCCAGCCATTTTTCAACCTCAGCCGATGAAATGCCCCCTTCAGCTATTCCATCCCGGAAAATATCAAAATGCTTTTGATCGAGCAGCAAATATAGTATTTTGGGTTCCTGCTCCATCAACACATCCAAAATAGCATGGTTAGAAGCACGTTCATTGACAACACGTTTACCCTTGCTATTGAGCAAAAGACCATTTTCCTTCAGGACACGTAAGTTTCCATCGATGGTTGATTTGGCTGTTCCAGGAGAAACTTCGACACCATTAGGATAGATTTTACCAAGATTCATCATACGAGTCGCTGCATCAATACCAGGAGCTTGCGCCATTTGAACACCTTCACCCATTGAAGACCGCGTTCCGTAGAAAAGAACGCCCTTGAGCTCATCCGGCAGCATAGCTTTATTATTACCATAACCACCTGTTGTAATAATGACAGCCTTAGCAGAAATACGATGCGTTCTTCCATTAGCCTCAACTGCAACAAGCCCTGTTACATTTCCTTTTCCATCTGTCAGCAGTTCTTGGGCTTTTGTCTGAAGAAGCACTTGGACACGAGACGCTGCCATTTTAGCACGGACTGAAGCTGCAAATCCATGTCCGCCATGTGCATAGGCTAATTCACGATCCTTGGCATACTCAGCCAAAACATGCAAACCGCCTTCCATGTCATATTCAACCCCAACATATTCGTGTACCCAGTCGGTTGTTTGACCAACATTTTCAGCTAAAAGTGTCAAGAGAGACCGCACATTTTGACCATTGCCGTTGGCCATGAAATCATCAAACATAGATTTCACCGTATCATCTGTGACTCCTGCTTCTTTTTGCAGTTTAGAGCCCATAACAACTTGGTTTCCACCAGAAACTGAAATAGCACCGCCAATAAAGCTGAGTTTTTCAACCAGCATCGTCTTCAAGCCAAGCTCATCCGCACGAAGAGAAGCTGCTATACCAGCAGCACCGCCACCGATAACCACAACATCTGTTGTTTCTTCCAAAACTTCTGTAGACTTGACTTCTACCGGTTTTGGCCGAGCTTCTAAAACGTCAACAGCATCCTGACCGCTTGCTTGACGCGCCGCGTCAGCTACCCCTGCAAGGACACCTCTAGAGGTAGAGGAAGCTCCCGAAACAGCATCGACATTCAAGGTTTGAAATTCGATGATTTGTTTTGGCAT
Organism: Streptococcus orisasini; assembly: GCF_001431045.1. GTDB lineage: Bacteria > Bacillota > Bacilli > Lactobacillales > Streptococcaceae > Streptococcus > Streptococcus orisasini. Next base: position 43,307 of record NZ_BCLE01000042.1, on the reverse strand, counting down.
TTTTTCAAATACTAAATCTGAGAGGCCTTCTGATTCACCAGCACTGTCAATTTCAATATTTGTAATCCGCGATTTGTCGAAGGTTACTACCATCGGAAGTTCACTGTTGTGACCTGAAGCCATTACGTGATATTGACCCGGTTTAAATTCAAGATCCTTGGTCATCAAGTCTTTCAGGCGCTCAGCTTTAGCTTTCTCTGCTGCAAAATCTTTAATCAAACCAAAGCTTGTATCCATAAAGTTCCAAAGCGGACTTGGAATAACCAATTTTTCACGGTCATGAATATCAGCAAACGGATTGACCTCTTTTCCGGCTTGAATGGTACCTGCCCAGTCAGGTTCTACCAGAAAACCTTTGGCAACAGCCACCAAATCATAGCCTAGTGACAAGGCATCTTCAGCATCCGCCCTTTGCATAATCCCGCCAACTCCCATAATTGGCGTCTTTGCTAATTTCTCAGAACGCTGAGCTAAAAACTTTGTAATCAGCATTTCCGGATTATCGGTATCAATGATTGATGAACGGGTATAAATTCCCATCGAAAAATGGAAATAATCCAGGTCATACTCAGCCAATGCATTTAGCAAATACATGGTATCATCAAAGGTAATACCAGGTTCTTCCAACTCTTCAGGTGAAAAACGATAACCGAGGATAAAATTGGAAGCCCCTTCTTCTTCAATAACACGCTTGGCTGCTTTGACGACTTCGATTGGGAATTTGGCACGTTTCTTAAGGGTGCCGCCCCAAGCATCCGAACGGCGGTTGGAATGAGGTGAAAAGAACTGCTGTAACAGGTAAGTATTGGCTCCGTGCAATTCTACACCGTCAAAACCAGCTTTGATAGCGCGGCGCACCCCTTCAGCAAAGTTGTCAATCATGTCCAAAATGTCATGGTGGCTCATCTCAATCGGAACAGGTGCATTGGGACGAAGAGCTGCCACAGGCGAAGCCGAAACAGGAATACGACCTTCATTCATCGGCTCAAATCCCATACGACCTGCATGGTAAATTTGAATAAGCGCCTTGGAACCCTTATCTTTGATAGCTTTTGCTATCTTGGATAAACCTTCAATCTTATCATCGCTGTCAATCCCCAGAGCTCCAAAGAACCCTCGACCATAATTTTCAACGAAAGCTGATTCTACAATAACTGCTCCAACAGTTCCTGAACGTTTCGCATAATAAGCCACCAAATCATTTGGAACACTGCCATCATAATAAGCTGATTCAGTCGTCATAGGGGACATGACAATACGGTTTTTCAAGGCAGCTCCGGAAGCTAATCTAACTTCTTCAAATAATTGTTTTGACATATTTTTCCCTCTTTATTGTAATTTCAGTGTTTCAAGAATAGTACGCAGCTCCGATACAGGAACTTGACCAGGTGCTGAAGCTTTCGCAGCCGCACCAAAGGTTGCTGAAGAACCAAAGACTTCTCCAGACACACGAGATACCATTCCTAGTGCCCCCATGGACATGGTAATCAAAGGTGTCTGAGCACTTGCATAACGCTCAGCAGTTGCTTGAAGTAAGGTCAGCACATCTTGATTTGATTGCGGCATAACTGCAATTTTACAGATATCTGCATGCCGCTCTTCCATCATGGTTAAGCGGCTTACAAGCTCAGCCTTAGTTGGCGTTGCATTAAAATCATGATTGCACATGATGACTTTTGTTCCCTTTTCATGTGCTAGCTCAATTGTTTTTTGAACTTCTGCCTGATCCATAAAAAGTTCCAAGTCAATCAAATCAGCCTTACCTTGTGTTAAAACAGTTCTGTAAATCTCAAAGTAAAGAGCATCTGGTATTTCGTGAACTCCGCCTTCTTTAGCTGTGCGGAAAGTAACTAAGACTGGTTTTTGCGCTGCTTCTTTCACTTTTAAAGACAGAGCAGCAACTTTTTTAGGCTCTTCGACAAATTCATAGAAGTCAATACGCCACTCAATAACATCACAATCCAATTCCTTAGCTTGTGCTGCTGCCTCTAAAATTTCTGTTTCTGTTGCTCCGACCAGGGGAACCAGAATTTTGGGTCTTCCTTCCCCAAAGACAACATTTTCGACAGTTACTGTTTTCATGATAATACCTCCATTTTCATGATTGTTTTCACTACGCTTTCATTTTGTGATTTATTTCACTTATGATTTTAGCACATCTATATTGATAAATCTAATAGATATATTTTATTAAATCTATAAAACTTCTTTATAATTTCTTAAGAACTTGTTATAATGATTAAGAGGTAACACAGATGAACATGCAGCATTTAGAATATTTTGTCGCTCTTGCTGAGAGCGAACATATGACAAAGACAGCCAAAGAACTGAATACATCGCAACCCAATCTTTCCTATGTCATTGCAGAATTAGAAAAAGAACTGGGACTCCCGCTTTTCAAAAAAGATGGCAGAAATATTAAATTAACTCGCTATGGACGTATTTTTTACACCTCTGCCAAGGAATCTATTCGCACAATTAATCAAGCCTATACTGCTTTGCAGGCTGAAGTTCATCCTAATCAAGGAAAACTTGCCATTGGTTTTATTTATACCTTTGGATCAAACATTGGTCCCAAACTTATCAGCCAGTTTCTGCAAGAATATCCCCAAGTCCAATTTCAATTGGAGCAAAACAATTCCCACAATTTGCTGCATGCCTTAAGCAGGGAAGAATTGGATTGTGCAATTGTTTCTAAAATCGATCATTTCAGCCAGATTCAGTTTGAACCCTTAATGGTAGAAGAACAGGTCATTATTGTGCCTGAGGATCATCCCTTAGCCAAATATGACAGTATTTCGCTGGCAGATACCATTGCATATGATTACGTTTACTATAACGAACACAGCGGTCTTAGACCCTATCTGGATCAGTCCTTTAAAAAATTAGGTCTGCAGCCCCGTATCAAAATTGAGCTTGAAGATGACCAAAGTGTGCTGGGGTTTGTTGCCCATCATTTTGGAATTGCTATTATCCCAAATATCATCAGTATTGACGCCTACCGAGTTAAAAAGATTAAAATTACTGATGCCCTGGATAAGCGTATGATTTACATAGCTTACAATAAGTCTGATTATTATCCGCCGATTCAAACGGCCTTCAAAAAATTTGCCAAGCATTTACTCAAGTCATGAGCAGCTGTTTAGCAGGTCAACTCACTATTGCCACTTGGCAGCCTTAGACAGATTAAAACGACATAAAAAAACAAACCTCCAAAAGAAGTTTGCTTTGAAGCTAAAATTCATGTCTTTTGATATGAATTTTTTATTTTATTTAAAAGTGCAAAACGCCAGAAATAGCAGCTACTGCCACAACAACTGCGTTGGTAACAAACATGATAGGTGCTGCTTTTTTGGTAAAAGGTTCTGCTTCAATTTCACAAAGCGTTGCACCCACATAGGTAGATGAATTCATCGGTGTGACCGAAGTTGCCAAAGCTAGGTTACATACAAAGGGAGCAATGATGGCAATCGGTGACAGACCGAAAGAAGCTCCGATTGAGATAAAAAGCGGATAAAGGGCATTATATAACTGATAAGGGACAAAGTAGATAATCGGCACACAGAGCAGAAGGAAAATAATATGGATATAGCGCATCAAGAAGCTTGGGAAATGTGCTTCCAGCAGCTTAGCAAGACTTTCTACCATGGAAGCATGCGACCCATCTTTGGCGTTAAAGACAGCCAAGTAAAAACAAATGGCAATAAGCATAATCAATACGTTAAAGAACATTGTTGCCTGCTTATTCCAAATAGCGCCAAAATCTTTGGGATAGTTAATCAAAGCCGTAACAATTGAAGCCATGATAAACACTAAGTAAGATGGCCATTTTAAGACGGCTAAGGCTACAACGACAATCAAAAAGATAATCATGTTAAGCCAAAATAATTTTGGTCTAGCATTTTCCCGTTCTTCAATCTTATGTGCTGCTCCGCCTTCTGCATCTTCAGGCAGTCCAAGTGTTCCATGCTCTTTTTTATGTTTGCGTGCAAAATAGATATATTGCAGAATGATAGCTGGGATAAAGCACAGACCCCAAGGAATAGAAGCAACTGCAAGAGTCTCAGCGTGAGTATTAGCCATGGTTGCTGACATGACTAAACCAATTCCCCACGGCAGCCAGCACATTGCTCCAATAGCAGTTTGACAGATGATAAAGGCAAAATTACGATCCATCTTAAATTTCTTAAAAAATGGAATAACAATCGGAAAAACAACAAGGTAGGTTGTGGACATCTGTGCTGTTAAATAAGCGATAGCACTTAAAACAGTCGTTAAAATCATGACGCCTACTACATTGATACGATTGCCAATAACTTTCATGACACCGTTTATCATAGTATCAAACAAACCGGATTCCGTCAGCATACCAAAATAGATCAACCCAAACAAAAGCATGTACCCAGACTGGGTCATTACAACGTTAATCTGATTTATAATAAAATCGCTGGTTTGTTTCAAATCGTAGCCCATCAAAAAGCTAAAGACAACTGGAACAACAAACATGATAAAATTCAAAGGAATCTTATTCCAAAGAATAAAAGCAACAACGATTGCCAACATAATAATGGCAAGTATAGCTGGACTCATAACCTTCTCCTATCTCCTTATACAGTTATTTTTTAATCAAATCATCTAACATGCCAAATTCACGCTTGAAAGACCAAGCCATCATATCATGAACAAAGTCAGTAAATGGATGCGGTGCTGAAGTAAAGCAATGACCTAAACGTGGAGCTTGGTAAATTTCACATGGAACTCCTGTTCGCAAAAGGCGTTGGGCATAATCAAGTCCTGTATCGCGCAAGGTATCATATTCTCCGACAACGACCATGTGTGGGCCAAGACCTCCCAAATCAGGGGCATAGGCTGGAAAAGCGTAATAAGACGGTGTGCTTCCATTGTAACCGCCAAGATAGGCTGATTCAGCTCCAAGTGCTTTATTAGATGGCCCCATACGCAGCTGATAAAGCTGATGGTAGGAAGGGCTTTCCTCCAAGGCTAAGCTGAGAGCAGGACAATTAAGAACAGTCAGAGCCGGCTGAGGTTCATTTCTGTCGCGGAGATAGAGAGCAAGACCTTCTGCAATAGTTGCCCCTGCACTTGAACCATGAAGTCCCATCTTTTCAGGATCGCCGCCAAATTCTGTAGCATGATGATATAAATACATATAAGCTGTATGGCAATCCTCCAATGGAATAGGAAAACTGATGCCATCAGCTCCTGCCAAACGGTATTCGACCGAAACCACGACAGCGGGCACACGCTGAGCAATTGCAATACAGCGGGCATTGTCAATATCAACGCTGCCAGCAACAAAAGCACCGCCGTGAATATCAACAATCATTGGTGCTTTTTCAGGAAGATTAGCCGGAGTGAAAACGCGAATTTTTACTTCCTGCCCTTCCTCCTTACCTGGAATAAAACGATCCTCCATTGTCATGCCTTGTGGCAATTCATAAGTCAGCATAGCTTCAACCTGCGCTGCCTTGCGGCGCTTGACTTCTTCGGTTTGTTCAGCAAGGTTGCTAAACAAATGATCCTCATAACCTGGGAATGATTTAATATCCATCATGCAACCCCTTTCTTTCACTATTTATTGCTGTGTGATACTGTTTATATTCTATCACACCTTGAGAAGTTTTTCACATAGTTTTTTAATGAAAAATTTCTTTTAGTTTTAAAATTTTTTCTATAAATAAAAAATCCATAGCCAGAAATTTAACCATGAATTTTTACTGCTAATGCCCAATAAATTCAACTTATTCAGCCTTAGCAAAAACATCTTTTAAAACCAGAGTTAAAATAATTCCTGTAATTAAACCAATGCCTGATCCTGCAAAAGCCAGTACTGCTGCCATAAAACCAGCAATCATCTTATCTGTCTCATCTTCACAGTACTCCATACCAATCTTAGCACAGACAATGGCTTGAAAAAGAAGGGTTATAGCACCTCCAACAGAATAAATGGGCCGCATAAAACTTGTGATTGGAATGAGAAGTACACACAGAAGAGTCGCCAAACGAAAAGAAGCCATCCCACCAATCAGACTATCCATCGCAGCCTTTCCTTCCTTATAGCGCTGACTAATAGAAACTGTCATTCCTGCCCAGAGAGGACCTGCCAGAGGCGGAAAAGGAGCTAGAAGACCGAGAATTGTATTGCGAATTCCGATGATCAAGTTAGAACGGTTGGAATCAAAATCAATGTATTCATCATTTCTTGATTCACGCGCATCCTCAACCAATGATTCTGTGGTAACAAAATCTCCAAAAGCAATAACATAGCTAACCAAGGCTAGGGGCAAGGCATCTGCAAAATAATGGATTTTAGGAAAACCAACCGCAAAGACACTCACTTGACTGAGAATTCTGTGAAAATCTGGCACTTTTAAGATAGTTCCCAGTTCCAATGTTGGCAAAGGCAATTCAGAAATCAAAACACCTACCAGCATAGCAAAAAGATAAGGAAAGAGATTTCCATAACTAGCTATAAAATCAAGCAAGCGATTTTTTGCTCTCAGTTTTTTATACCAAACTGAATAGGACAAAATAATTAACAAGCCAAAACCCGCTATAAGTGATATCGGATATTGCCTAAAGCCACCTTTATCACCCAATTGTGTCTGCAGAACCGAAATAGGGGTTGCCAGCAAAATTCCTGCCTTCATACCATTGGGGACCAAATTAACAAACCGCTTGGCCAACTTGGTGAGACTCATAAAAATAAAAAGTCCTGCGACCAATAACTGCAGCGCAATCATTGCCCTGATGCGATCGGCACCGGCATCATACTTTGTTAGATAGATTAAAGTCAAAGGAAGTGTCGCCGTAATCCAGCCAGGTACCACGGGATCCCCCAAGGTTCCATGAAGGATATACAAACTTGTTTCCAAGATGACCATACTGTAGGCTAGTTCATAAGGCAGTTCTAAATAATCCGTAATATAAGGAATAGCAGACAGAGCAGTTGCTCCAACAATCAAACCTTGAATGAATTCTACTTTTTCTAATTTATAGTGAACAAAGGGAAAGCGTATTTTAAAGGGGCCTGCCTTAATATATGGCAATTCGCTAGCTTGATGAATCATGTTGTTAGCTTTAGTCATAGAAACTCCTTTTTAGTTTATAACTATTCTTTGATTACAAAAGGCGAGGGAGTTCCCCTCGCCTTTGTGAGAAGAATGCGGTTTTTCTTAACAAGTGCTGCTTTTCATTTGACAGCCATCAAAACTTATTCTTCGTTGAAAAGCAAATCATGAATATAGTCAACCGGCATATCTTCACCAGTGAATAGCTTGAAAGCTTCTGCGCCTTGATAGAGCATCATACCAATACCATTGATGGCTTTCTTAGCACCATGTTCTTTGGCAAATTTTAAAAGCTTAGTTTCAAGCGGTGCATACACCACATCAAAGACAACCAGATCAGGACGAATGACTTCAGGATCGTTAATCAGGGATACATCCTCTTGCGGCTTCATGCCAGCACCTGTTCCATCAATGTAAATGCTGGATTCTGCAATAGACTTCTTGAAAGCATCTTGATTAGCTAAATCTGTCAGTGTAGCCTTAGAATCTGTCTTTGTATTAATTTTTTCCACGGTTAATTCAGCATTAGCATAAAATTCATCCTTACGGTTGAAGATGCGAATTTCCTTAGCACCATCCAAGGCTAATTGAATAGCAATAGCTGTTCCGGCACCGCCTGCACCAGTCAGGGTAATGATTTGGTCTTTAACCTCTACCCCTTCTTCTGCAAGGGCACGCACGCATCCTGTTCCGTCTGTACAGTGACCAACAAGATGACCTTTCCCATCTTTATTGACTACTGTATTAACAGCACCGACCAACTCAGCCGCAGGAGACAGTTCATCAAGATAAGGAATGATGGCCTGTTTATTTGGCATAGAAACATTAGAACCTCGAATGCCTAAAGCACGGATTCCTTGAACAGCATCTCTCAGTTCTTCATTTCCAACCTCAAATGCCAAATAAGCATAATCCAAGCCAAGTTTAGCATATGCCTCATTATGCATTTTAGGAGATAAGGAGTGGCGAATTGGTGTAGCAATTAAGCTAACGAGAAGTGTGTGACCTGAAATACGTTCTGTCATAATAAAACCTTCTTTCTAAGACTACAACTATTATAGCATTTCTAATAAAACTAAGATCAAAGTTCATAAAATTTAACTGCGCTGGATTTAGTCTTTATTAACCTTTGAAAATACGGACTGGCCAAAAATCTGTTTATAACGCAAACCAATAAAAATCATCAAAGCAGAGGAAACAAAGCCAGTAACAGCAATAATCAATAAGATAATTGGAGCATTTGGAAATTCACCATTGACTTCTTTCAGCAAGCCGCCCGCTGCAGCCGGAACAATGTAAGAACCAAGAGCCATGACAAAGTAATAAATAGAGGTATTGCGTCCTTTATTGGTATCAAAAAATTGATTGAGAACGGCATTCCCCATTTGAAGAAGTCCACCAGCTGCACAGAAACCAACCACAATACCAGCCAGTGTCAAAACAGTTGGTGTTGGCACAAAGTAAACTGCCAAACCAGCCAGCCCTGCAAAGATTGGCGAAATAATTAAGATGGCCATATCACGAATACCACGTGCCATAATGAGCGAGAATACAATAGTGGCAACTAAGCCCCCCATTTGATAAAGAGAGGTAACCGAAGCGGCTGCACTTTCACTCATATGAATGATATCTTTAGCATAGATTTTGGAAACTTGCTGGAACAGATAGAAATTTGAATAAATGGTCAGAGCAAAGAGTGATAAAACAACTCCATCAACAGCAAATTTAGGCTTGGCATTGCCTGTATTCTGAGTTTTTGTTTCAGTAGCTGCTGTCGCTGTATCCTGACGTTTTTCCAATTCCTTAACCGCCTGTGCAGGACTCAAGCCTTCAGCTTTTTGCAGTTCGCGATCTGGAAATGGCGCTAATATAACGCCTATCAAAACAAGAGTGCTGATGACAAGAGGCAAAACAATGGCCAACTCTGGAGCCATTTTATGTGTTGCTAAGAAAGCTACAAACAGCGGATAAAGAATGGATGATGCAGAGATAAAGGCTTTGGATAAGACAGATGCTGTTGATTTATTCTCTGGATACATTTCAAATAGAGCCGGGTTAATGGAACCATCGTATAAAGAAGTCATGGCACCACCAATGAAAGCCAAAATATTAGCTTCCAGTACATTATTGGCAATCAAGAGAGAGGCAAACATAATAACATAGCCTGCCAAGCCTGCCAAAACGACCGGTTTACGCCCAATCTTATCTGATAAAGAACCAGAAAAAATCAAAAAGACGATTTTACCGATACCGACCCAAGCAACGACACCTAGAACAGCTGCTGTCGTAATTCCCCATTTATCTGCAAAATACTCTGTATTTTGAGAGATAATAATGGCCTGCATGCCATGACAAAAATAGGTAAACCAAAGCATGACAGCAGAGAAATTAAATTTGTTATTTTTAAACATGTAGGTATAAGCTCCTTTTAAGACAAATTATTGATTTCCTTTTAAGCGTTCCAAATAAGCATTGTGTTCTTTGACAGCATATTCACGGCGACCGCCTGGTTTTGGAGTCTGATCTCCCATCATGATACCAAAACCACCCTCAACGCGAAGTTCATGTCCATTGGTATAGTCTGAACGGTCACTTGCGAGAAAGAGCACCGCATTGGCAATGTCCATGGTATTACCGATACGTTTATTAGCTGTCAAGGCTTTACGGCCATTTTCTACTTCTGGATCTGCATAAAATGGTTCAGAAAGTGGTGTTTTAACAAAACATGGCTGAATACAATTTGAACGAACACCGAATTGTCCCCATTCTGCTGCCATCTGACGTGACATCATGTTAACACCAGCCTTTGTTGAACTATAAGCAGCTGAATAAGTTTCTGGGAACACAGATGCAATCGTTGAAATATGTACCATATTACCACGGCCTTGTTTAATCATTTGACGGCCAAAGCGCTGTGATACCAAGAAATAGCCTGTTAAATTAATATCAACTGTTTGACGCCATTCTTCTAAAGGAAGATCTTCCAAAGGACAGGCACGAAGCATGGCTGCTGTATTGACCAAGATATCTACTGAGCCAAACTTTTCAACTGATTTCGCAACAGCATTGTCCACATCTGTTTCGCTGGTTGAATTAGTCGGCACTGCCAGAGTACCTATACCGTATTCCTTAGCAATTTCTTCCGCGTAATCTTTTAACTCTTGTTCACGGATATCCAATAAGACAACATTGGTGCCCTGTTTGGCAAACTCTTGAACAATTGTTTTTCCCATACCGCCGACTGCACCAGTAACTACTGCCGTTTTCCCTTCAAGTCCTAACCATTTGTCTGACATCGTTTTTCTCCTTTATTTCTCTTAATTTTCTGTTAACATTTCCGGCCAAACTTCTTTAAGAACCTTAACCGTATTTTCAAATGTAAATGCGCTAGCCTCGGCAAGACCACGGCTTAAAATCTCATCTGAAATAACTTCCACACCGATTACTTTGGGTGAAATTCCTGCCTCTTTAACCATTCGAACAAAACCAGCGGTATCCTTTGCGCCAGTCCCCGGAGCAAGGCGATCATGCATCGATTCATCACGAAGAATGGCAGCTGCATAAGGACGCTCGTAAGCATCATTAATTTGAATAGAAATAACCTTAGCAGCTTCATCTGCTGTCAAGGCACGGTAAGGCTGATCGGCACGAACCCAATGCCAAGTATCCAGAATAATCATAGCATTGTCCGCACCAGATTCCTTGACAACTGCATAAGCCTTGTCAAAAGTTGGAAGCCCACTGTATGGCATAGGTTCTACCCCAATAATATATTTACCTGCCCGCGCGCAGAGCTCCTTCAATTTTTGAGCAGTATATTCTACTGAATAGTTTTCCATCAAGCCGCAGTTAATGTGACCGACATTAAATAAATCACACATATGGAAACACATTTGTTCCTTGTACTTTTGCTCATAAGAGCGATGCTCCTCGGCCCATTGAACGATGTACTCTACTTCTGTTACTTTGATATCATATTTTTCCAAAATAGCTAAAATATCTTGGTCTGTTAGCCCTTCGTTTAAAGCATCGACATAAGTTTCTGCACGAAGTCCAATACCTTCGTAACCTGCATCTTTAGCCGCTTTGACACGATCCTCAAAACGACATTGATCTCCAAGGGTCCATGAACTGATTGTAATTGGTGAAAGTTTAGACACTGTTTTATCCTCCTATATTGTTAATTTTTTCACTTATCACCTTGATTATACAATGAATTAGGGGCAAATACTAATGAATCTTTCTTCAGTAATTCATAGATTTTTTTCATGATTTTGTGATATAATAAACAAAAAACGAATAATAGGTAGACAGATGAATCTTCAACATTTACGCTACTTCTTGACCCTAGCTGATTTGGAACATTATACTGATGCTGCCAAACAGCTGCATATTACACAGCCAACACTGAGTCATGCAATTGCCGCATTGGAAAGCGAAGTCAAAGTTCCCCTTTTTGTGAAAAAAGGACGCAATATCGTCTTGACAGAGGCAGGAAAAGATTTTTACAAAATTGTTAAAACTTCTATTAATCTCTTAGATACAGGGGTCAAGCAACTACAGCAAACACATCAAAAGCAGCATCGTATTAATCTTACGCTTTTGCGTATTCTGGGACGAAAAGCTGTTCCTAATCTTGTTCGAACCTTCATTGAACAGCATCCTGATACACAATCGGAATTTGATTTTCATAATGACAGCGGCATGTCAGCAGATATGCTGGAAGGAATTCAAAATGACCAGTATGATTTAGCCTTTTGTTCCAAAATTGAAAGCTTTTCTTCTATTTCCTTTATTCCTATCTTCACTCAAGACCTTGTGCTCATTGTTCCCAAAGGCCACCCTCTGTCGGCTAAGGAGCAGGTAACTGTTGAAGATACCTTGGATTATCCTCAAGTTTGGTTTTCAAAACGAAGCGGAATGCGCCCTGTATTGGAGCAAGTTTTTTCAGAAATAAGCAAACGACCTAAAATTGCTTTTGAAGTCAGCGAAGATGAAACCGTAGTTGGTTTAGTCGCTCAGCAGTTTGGAATTGCTATTGCACCTAAAGCAGATTTTTTAAAGGATTTTGATGATATTGATGTCATTCCTATTAAATCCTTGAAAAATCGCCGCGTCTATTACGCTGCCTATCATAAAGGCAAAGAATTGCACAATGACTTAAAAAATTTTATTGATTTTATCGCCACACAGTCAGAAATGATGAATCTATCAATTTAAGAAAATTTCTTTTTGTTACTTGTAATATATATTTAAAAAAGCCCTCATTAGATTGACCTGTCTAATGAGGGCTTTTGCTTGAGCTTATATTTATCAGAGAAGGAATGAATTTTCCAGCACCTTGAAACATAAGCTCTTATAAATACCTATGTTTAGGCATCTTTTTTCGATAAATCTTGAAGCGGCTGAAGAATTATGCGTTCAATATCACTGATATAGACTCCAAGAGCTCGCTGAGTTTCAGCAAATTCTTTTAAAAGTGGATTGGTTTCAATTTTTTGACCAAAACTTTGCAATTCTTGCTGCATTTCAGAAGTTGGCATTTGTCCTGTCTTTACATGATTTTGAATTTTCACTTGAAGTTCTGTAAATCCATACCATATTTTTTGGGCTTCTTCGTCACTATCGACTCTTGCTTTTGCCTGAACAGCAGTTTGATACTCTGGTAAAGTACGGATATTGCGCTCCAACTCATTTGCTAAATCATATATATTTACTGACATAATATCTCTCCTTTATTTAATCTAAATGAACATGATAACTTGTATTTTTACTGATTAATTCCTGAGCCCGCTTCAAATCGCGCTCATTCTTGAAAGAAATTTGCAAGATACCATTGATATCTTCACGATTTTCTTCATTGATGCGAATATTAACTAAAGAAGTTCCTCTCAGCAGCTCCAAAATTTCCAAAATGACATTTTCTTTATCAGGAATATCCACATAAATATCATAAAAGCTGTCAACACCCGCACGTTTATGAATTTCCATATTTTTACGAATTTGCCGACCCTGATTAAAGAACTCCCAAATGGCATTTTCATCTTTTGCTTCAATCAGACTGGAAATTCTATCCAAACGCTGCTTGAAATTTTCAATGCGATCTAAAACAGCTTGGGGATTTGTTAAAAGGATGCTCGTCCACATACCGGGTTCACTTTCAGCAATGCGTGTCATATCGCGAAAACCGCCCGCAGCAAAGTGTTTGGTCATTTCATGGCTTTCAGCAAAATCACCTGCCTGCTCCATAAGGCTTGACGCAATAATGTGAGGAAAATGACTGATTTGACTGGTAACTCGGTCATGCTCTGCCGCATCGATTTCAACATATCTTGCATGTAAACCTGATAAAAGATCCTGCAAAGCAGGTATGGTATCAGCTGTGGTCAGACTTGATGGCGAAAAGATGTAATAAGCATTTTCAAACAGATTAACGTCTGCTGCAATGGCTCCTGATTTGTGACTTCCAGCCATAGGATGGCTGCCTACAAACTGTACAGACTTATCTTTAAGGTACTGCTCTGCTGCTTTAACAATTTCAAGTTTAGTAGAACCGGCATCTGTAATAATCACATTTTCTTTTAAATCTAAATCTGCCAAATCTTTAATAAAATCAATTGTCTTTTTAATTGGCACTGCCAAAATAATAACATCTGCTAAAGGAGCGAATTCTTTGAAATCGGCAGTTGCCTCTTCCACAATTCCGCGTTCAAGAGCAATATCTCGTGATTTGTCAGAACGATTGTAGCCAATAACTTTATAACCAGGATGACCGCGCTTAATGCCTAAAGCAAGGGAGCCACCGATGAGCCCCAGTCCCGCAATATAAATTGTTTTTTCTTCCATCATTTCCCCGAACTAAACCAATGCTAATTACTTACTGAGAATTTGAAACAGGCTGCCACGATTGCTGCCCACTCTCTTAAAATTTTAAAAATCTTTTACAAATTGCCGATGGTGTTCAACAGCTTCCTTTAACTCTTCTAAATTATCCGAAGAAAATTTATCTAAGACTTCTGTTGCCAAAACTGTTGCAACCACACTTTCCATGACCACCGCAGCAGCTGGAACAGCCGTCGGATCTGACCGTTCTACGCTGGCTTTATAAGGCTCATGCGTCTCAGTATCAACGCTCATCAAAGGTTTATAGAGTGTCGGAATTGGCTTCATGACACCGCGAACAACAATGGGCTGACCATTGGTCATACCGCCTTCAAAACCGCCAAGATTGTTGGATTTACGCGTGTAACCATCTTCTTTGGACCAAACAATTTCATCCATGACATCGCTACCTTTGAGGTAGCCATCTTTGAAGCCCAAACCGAATTCAACGCCCTTAAAAGCATTGATGGAAACAACGCCCTGTGCTATTTTAGCATCTAATTTACGATCCCACTGAACATAAGAACCCAGACCAACCGGAACACCGCCGACAACTGTTTCAATAACACCGCCGATGGTATTGCCTTCTTTCTTTATCTGGTCAATATAATCTTTGATTTCCTGCTCACGTTCCTGATTGACAATAGAAACCTCTGACTGACGGGCCCGTTCTTTAATCTCAGCTACAGTTAGATTTTCAGGGACATCTACTTCAATACCGCCAAAAACGACCACATGACTGGCAACATCCACACCAATCTCTTCCAAAAGACGCTTAGCCACTGCTCCCACTGCAACACGCATGGTTGTCTCACGCGCACTGGAACGTTCTAGACTGTTGCGCAGATCAGAAAAACGATACTTCATACCGCCAACCAAGTCAGCATGGCCTGGACGGGGCTTGGTTAATTTGCGAATCGATTTTTTCTTCTCTTCAATATCAGCGGCACTCATGACCTCAGTCCAATTTTTAAAGTCTCGGTTGGTAACATTGAGCGTAATTGGGCTGCCCATGGTCAAACCATGGCGGACACCTGAGGTGATTTCGACCTGATCGGATTCAATTTTCATACGGCCGCCGCGGCCATAACCCCCTTGACGCCGCTTTAATTCAGCATTGATATAATCGGCAGTCAGCGGAAGACCTGCCGGCACTCCTTCAATAATAGCTGTCAGACGAGGGCCGTGCGACTCTCCAGCTGTGAAATATCTCATCTTACTTCTCCAAGTACTCCTTCATCTCTTCCAGACTGATTTCATTGATAGCAGCCTGCCCTAATTGGGGAACAATAACCATTTTTATCATTTGACCGCGCGCTTTTTTATCATGCTTCAAGGCTTGATACATAGGCTCAGCATTCCATGGTTCATAAGAAGTCGGCAGCCCAAACTTGGAACACATGGCTTCAATCTTTTCTGTAAGCCCCTGAGGCATAAGCCCCTTCTTTTCAGCAACACGGGAAACTTGTACCATGCCAATAGCAACCGCTTCACCGTGCATAACCTTGCCATAGCCTGCAGTCTGTTCAATTGCATGCCCTATCGTATGGCCAAAATTGAGATAGAGCCGAACACCGTTATCCAGCTCATCTTCAACAACGACCTTGCGTTTAACATCGCAGGAACGATAAATAATCATTTCAGAATTCTCTAAAATAGAATCTGTAGAACCATCCAGAGCATCCAGCTTATCCCAGAACTCTGCATCGGCAATCAAACCGTATTTGATGACCTCGCCCATGCCTTCAATCAGCTCACGTTTACCAAGCGTCTTGAGAGTATCCGGATCAATCAGAACACCATCAGGCTGGGTAAAAGTTCCCACCATATTTTTAGCAAAGGGAGTGTTAACGCCAGTTTTACCACCGATAGAAGAATCTACCTGAGCTGTCAGGCTGGTTGGAATCTGCAGAAAATGGATGCCCCGCATGTAAGTCGATGCAACAAAACCAGCCAAATCACCAACAACACCGCCACCCAGAGCAATAATCCCATCACTTCTGGTCAGACCGCGTTTCACTAAGAATTCATAAGCCTTATTAGCTGTTGTCAAATTTTTACTGGCTTCGCCTTCTAAAAAGTCAAAGACAACTACCTCAAAACCGGCATCTTCAAGACTAAGCTTTACTTTTTCAGCATAGAGTCCGCCAACACGGTTATCTGTAATAATGGCTATTTTTTGCGGTTTCCAAAGTTTTTTGACCCATTGGCCTGCCCGAGCTAAGCTGCCCTTTTCAATAACTATATCATAGGGATTTCGAGGAAGATTGACATTTAATTTCATAGAAACACCTAAATTCTTTATTTATATTTTTCTGCTAATGCCTGCCAGATTTCTTGACTTGGCATTTCTTGTCCTGTCCAGAGCTCAAAAGCTTCTGCTGCTTGAAATAAAAGCATACCCAAGCCATTTACAGCCTTTAGGCCGCGGCTACGAACCAATTTCAGAAACGGAGTCTCAAAAGGCTGGTAGATAACATCGGCAACCATGATATTTTCAGGGAATTCAAAGTTTTCGTTGATAATCATGGATTTGCCATCCATACCAACACTGGTAGCATTAACAAATAAGTCAGACTCTAAGACCTTTTCCTGAATTAAATCCACATCTTCAACCGGAAAGACCTCAAGAGTAACACCTGTTTTATCAGAAATCCGCTGAGCCTTTTCCTTGGTTTCCTCTAAAAACTCTGTCTGATTAAAAATGTTAATCTTTGCAGCGCCATTGATGGCAGCCTGAGCAATAAGAGCTGTTGCAGCACCGCCACCGCCAAGAATAGTCATCACTTTGTCCTTAACATCAAAATCAGCAAAAGTACTCAAACTTCTAAAAAAGCCCATTCCGTCTGTATTGTAACCTAAGAGTCTGCCGTCTTTATTGACAACCGTATTGACTGCTCCAATTAGGTCAGCTGCTTCTGTTATCTCATCAAGATAAGGAATAACAGCCTGTTTGTAAGGCATGGAAATGTTAATGCCAAACATATCATAACGTCTGACATTTTCCACAGTAGCCTCAAGTTCAGACTCTGGAATATCCCAAGCCACATAAACACCATTGACCCCTGTTTTATCAAAGGCATAATTATGAATAAAAGGTGAAATGGAATGTTTAATGGGTGTTGCAACAACTGCTGCTAAACGCGTATGACCGTCAATTTGCATCTAAAACCTCCTTAATTTTACGCATATCTGTCAGTGAAATCTGCCCAGGAGCACTTTCTTGCTCCAAACTAGCAAAAGTCCACGAGCTGCCTGTTAAATCACCTGATAAACGTGATATCTGTCCTAACTTAGACATGGACATGGTCACATATTCCTGCTCAGGATTCAAGGTCTTGAAACCTCTCGTATAATTCATCAAATCGAGCACATCCTGCTCATTTTGCGGCATGACAGCTATCTTCACCACACGCGGTGCCAGAGCTGTCAGTTCCGAAAATACCTCCATCAGATTTTCAGGGGTCTCTTTAAAATTATGATAGGACAGCACTAAATTAGAAAAATCATACATTTCTTTCAAAACTTCACGATAAGAGAAATATTCGAAATCAATATAATCCGGCTGATAGAGATTGGCAATATCACGAATAATCGTTAGATATTCCTCGCTGGTCAGCGAAATATTGCCGCCCTCTTTTTCTGTGCGTAGGGTAAAAATGACTTCACGCCCCGCAAATTTTTCAAAAATAGCCGGAGCTACTGTCAAAATATCATCCTTAGCCAAATAATCTGCCCGCCATTCAATAATGTCAGCGTTACTAATTTTTGCTAAATCAAGCTGGTTAACCTCATCGATATTCTGAGGCATAACAGGAACTACTATTTTCATAAATAATTAAACCTTTATTGTAAATACTTTTAAATAATTGCTGCTTTCATCTTTTTCATTGACAGCAAAATCACTAGGTAACTGCTGCAAATCAAGATAAGCATGTTTTTGTTTCCCAAAACCTTTTTTAATTTGTTTTTTAAACTGAGCCACAGTCATATTGGAAGCATTTATTGATGCGATAATTAGACCATTCTCAGCCAAAATCTCCAGCCCCTGACTAATTAACTTATGATAGTCTTTCATAACAGAAAAAGTTGCTTTCTTGTTTCTCGCAAAACTTGGCGGATCAATAATCAGAACGTCAAAGGTCAGCTGATGGCGTTTAGCATATTTAAAATAATCAAAAACATCCATAACAACCAGCCGATGTTGTGCCACATCCAAATGATTGGCCTGAAAGTGAGCTAAAGAAAGCTCTTTAGAACGCTTAGCCAAATCCACTGATGTTGTCTCAAGAGCCCCGCCCATAGCAGCTGCAACAGAAAACGCAGCTGTGTAGGAGAATAAATTTAAAACTCTTTTCCCAGCAACTAAGCCATTAATCAAGCTGTTACGCACTTGACGCTGATCCAAAAAAATACCTGTCATCAAGCCATCATTTAAGAAAACACTGTAAGACACACCATTTTCTGTAACAATAAAATGCTCGGGGGCTTCTTCTCCGTACAAATGAGCCGATTCGTAGTCAGGACCTTTAAAGCGAATTTTTTCATAGGCCCCCAAAAATTCGGGATAAATCTGGCGAAAAGCAGCTGTAATCTGATCTCTCAACTGGTAAACAAAAGCATTATACCAAGAAAAGAGAACAAACTGACCATAGCGGTCAACAGTCATGCCACCAAAATAATCTCCATCCTGATTGAAAAGACGATAGGCTGTCGTTACATCTGAATTTGCCAGAGTCTCCCGTCTTCTCTTAGCCCTTTGAAATACTTCGGCAAAATAAGCCTGATCCAGTGCCACCTTTTTGGTTGACACTAACCAGCCAACCCCTTTGTTTTGTTTAGACAGATAGGCTGTTCCCAAAAAACTGCCCGCCTGAGAAAACAAGTAAACCGGTTGGTCATTCAACTTTATATTCGGAAAATCTTTGCTGCCTAATAACTGAATTCCCCGCTTAAGTTTTTTTTCCGCTGAAGAACCCACCGTAAGTCTATTCATAACAATAATTATAACAAAAAATTAAGAAATTTTCTTCCTTAAAAAAACATTTCTTCTATATGCCAAAAATAAAATTATGTTATAATCAAATAATAAGCTTTTATCTTTAAAACAATAAGGAAATCAGTATAATGAAAAAAATAGTTAAATTTCTCCTGAGCGTTATTAATACGCGTTTAGGATTTATTTTGACGCTCGTATTAATCTATTGGCTCAAGACACTCTGGGCCTATAACATTGATTTTAGTTTGGATGTTGGAAATTCTTACCAATTTCTTCTAACCTTAATAAACCCTATTCCAATAACTTTGCTGCTATTAGGTTTAGGACTTTATATAAAAAATACCCGTGCTTTTTATATTGTTACCGTTGTTATTTACACTGTACTCAATATTCTTTTATTTGCAAATTCGATTTATTTCAGAGAATTTTCAGATTTCATCACGGTCAGTGCAGCACTTGCCAGCAGTAAGACATCTGCAGGATTAGGGGCTTCTGCACTGAATTTATTAAGGCCTTGGGATGCTATCTATATCCTAGATTACATTATTTTCATCACACTTTTTTCACTCAAAAAAATTTCAGTTGACCCAAGACCCTTTAACAAGAGAGCCAGCTTTGCCGTCTCAGCTTTATCTGGACTTCTTTTTTCCATCAATCTTTTCATGGCAGAAATTGACCGACCTGAATTATTGACTCGTGGATTTTCCAATGTCTATATTGTCCGCGCCTTGGGGCTGCCAGCTTTCAGTGCTTACAGCGCCAATCAGACTTATCAAACACAAAAAGTACGCTCTGAAGCAACTGCTGATGAATTGGGAACCGTTAAGAAATATGTCCAAGAACACTATGCTGCTCCCAATCCTAAATACTATGGCATCGCTAAAGGAAAAAATGTTATTATTCTCCATTTAGAGAGCTTCCAGCAATTTTTAATTGACTACAAACTCAACATTGATGGCAAAGAATATGTTGTTACTCCTTTCCTCAACTCTCTTTACCATTCTAAAGAAACTTTTTCTTTTGCAAATTTCTTCCATCAGGTTAAAGCAGGAAAGACTTCTGATGCTGAAACACTTATGGAAACTTCGCTTTTTGGCCTCAATCAAGGCTCCTTCTTCGTTCAATACGGTGGGGACAACACACAGCAGGCTGCTCCACACATTCTCAATGATACCAATAATTACAGCAGTGCCGTTTTCCATGGTAATATCGGAACCTTCTGGAACCGCAATAATGCTTATAAGCAGTTAGGCTACCAGCATTTCTTCGACCAATCCTATATGTCGAAAATGACCAAGGATAATTCCTTCCAGTACGGCCTTAATGATAAAGTCATGTTTTCAGACTCTATCAAATATCTAGAACATCTACAGCAGCCTTTTTATACCAAGTTTATCACAGTATCTAACCACTATCCTTACCAAAGTTTAGCTGGAGATGATAAAGGTTTTCCTCTGGCTAAAACAGATGACGAAACTATTAACGGTTATTTTGCTACCGCTAATTACCTAGACTCTGCTGTTAAAAGCTTCTTCGATTATTTGAAAGCATCTGGTTTATATAAAAATTCAATTATTGTTCTCTATGGTGACCATTACGGAATTGCCAATTCAAGAAATACTGATCTTGCACCGCTCTTAGGTAAAGATCCGCAGACTTGGACAGAATATAACAACGCCATGCTACAGCGTGTTCCTTACATGATTCATGTCCCTGGAACAGACAAGGGATTTATTAGCAATACTTACGGCGGGGAAGTGGATTCTCTTCCTACCTTGCTTCATTTATTAGGTCTTGATAGTAAAAATTATGTCGAGTTAGGACAGGATTTGCTGTCTCCAGCCAATAAACAGTTAGTAGCCTTTCGCTCTGAAGGCAACTACATTACGCCAAATTACACCAGTTACAGCGGACGTGTCTATGATACTAAAACAGGTGTTGAAATCACCAATCCTGATGAAACAACAACTGCTAAGCTTAAGGAGCTCCGTGATGCGGCTGACAAACAGCTTAATATGAGTGACGAAATTCAAACAGGTGATTTGCTGCGCTTTGATAAAGACAGCGGTCTAAAGCCAATTGATATTAATTCTATATCATATAAAAAGGATACCTTAGCTTCTTTAAAGAAAATCGAAAAGAAACTAGGTGACAATTCAACCAGTCTCTATAGCAAAAATGGCAATAAATCGACCCAAGATTTGTATAAAGCACCAAGCTATAAAGAACTGCATCCTGAGGAAGCCAAGCAATCCTCAGCAACAGCAGATACAGGTTCGAAAGAATAACTCAAAAAGGACTGAAAAAGAGCCATGAACTCTTTCCAGTCCTTTTTAATATCGACGAAAGCAGCCACTCAACTAGACAAACACTTTCACCTCAAAATAGTATTTCATCTGTGCTGTCTAATTATGCCTGTCAGATTCCTTATAATCGCTGACCGGCCTCCCTATGCATTATCACTTCTGAATAATAAAAAAAGTGGGACAAAGCTATTAACTTGCCATCCCACTTTTAATATCTTATTTACCTAGCTTTTCTTTAGCTGCATCTGCAAGAGCTGTGAAAGCTGCTGCATCATTAACAGCTAAGTCAGCAAGCATTTTGCGGTTAACTTCAACTTCAGCTAATTTCAAACCATGCATTAATTGTGAGTATGAAAGTCCATTCATACGAGCTGCCGCATTGATACGAGTGATCCATAATTTACGGAAGTCACGTTTCTTTTGACGGCGGTCACGATAAGCATAGTAGTATGAATTCATCACTTGTTCTTTTGCAGTACGGAACAAGATATGCTTTGCACCATAGTAACCTTTAGCTAATTTTAAAATACGTTTACGACGTTTGCGTGAAACAACTCCACCTTTAACACGAGCCATTTATTGATCCTCCAATAGTTCTTTCTAATTTTTTCTAAGCTGCTCTTATTTCATACGAGTAAGCATTGATTTGATGCGTTTGAAATCTCCTGAATGCACCATTGATGCTTTACGAAGATGACGACGCTGTTTCTTAGTTTTACCATGGAAACGGTGAGATGTATAAGCGCGGAAGCGTTTCAATCTACCTGAACCTGTACGTTTAAAACGTTTAGCTGATGCGCGGTGTGTTTTTTGTTTTGGCATTTTAATATTCTCCTACTTTACTATTTTATCGACTTTATTTTTTGTCTGGAATCGGTGCAAGCTGCATAAACATCTGACGACCATCCATTTTAGCTCTTTGCTCAATAATCGCAATATCCTGCGTTGCTTCAGCAAAATCAGCTAACACCTTTGCTCCAATTTCCTTATGAGTAATCATACGTCCTCTAAAACGAATTGAAACCTTCACCTTATTCCCTTTTTGCAGGAATTTGCGGCCGTTGCGAAGTTTCGTTTCAAAGTCTCCTTTATCAATAACAGGACTGAGACGGACTTCTTTAACGGTAACAACACTTTGTTTTTTGCGTTGTTCTTTTTGTTTCTTTTGATACTCAAATTTGAACTTACCATAGTCCATGATACGAGCAACAGGTGGTGTAGCCTGCGGCTGAATTAAAACCAAATCAACATTAGCATCATCAGCAATAGACTGCGCTTCTGCCAGTGGTTTAATTCCTAATTGTTCGCCATCAAGGCCAATAAGACGAACTTCGCGGACACGAATTTCATCATTAATGAACAAATCTTTTTTAGCTATCTTCTTCACCCCTTTGTATTTTTTCGAGAAAAACGAAAGCGGACTTGACATTTCAAGCCCGCACACATAACTTTCCTTATATAAGGAATTTTGACATGTTGGGCCAGACAACCTTAGTCGCAAGGCGAGAAGTTCTCACTTCTGCTTTTCTCATTGTCAAATAGTATAACATGTCAATTAATGACTGTCAATAATTTTCTTTGCTTTTTCTTCAATAAATTGCACAACACCCTCAATTGTCACACCTGTTGTGTCAAAGGTAATTGCATCCTCAGCTGCCTTAAGAGGAGAAACCTTTCGATGACTGTCCTTATAGTCACGCGCTGAAATTTCTCTTTTAAGTTTATCAAAATCAGTCTTGATTCCCTTTTCAAGATTCTCTTTATAACGGCGTTCTGCCCGTTCTTCAACAGAAGCCACCAAGAAGATTTTCAATTCAGCATCTGGCAGCACAACAGTTCCAATATCCCGACCATCCATGACAATACCGCCTTGACTGGCAATCTGACGCTGAAGTGCAACCAAGGTTTCACGCACCATGGGTAGGGCAGATACGGTAGAAACATTGTTGGTCACTTCATTTTCCCGAATCGGCAAACTGACATCAACATCTCCTACAAAAACCAGCTGCTGTCCATCTTCACGGCGGCCAAAACTAATTGGATAGTCCTGTAAAAGTTTAACAATAGTCTGCTCATCTGTTAAAGAAACATCGTTTTGAAGAGCCAGATAAGTCGCTGAGCGATACATGGCTCCTGTATCTAAATAAGTATAATCTAAATCCTTAGCGATGATTTTAGCAACCGTGCTCTTTCCGCTTGAAGCAGGGCCGTCAATAGCAATTTTAATTCCTGTCATACAATCCCTCTTATTTAATTTTTACATTATCTCCAGGATTGGCATACCAGTATCCCTGAGTCATGTGATCCGGATTTAATTCATAAAGTTTCTCAACAGAAATTCCTGCACGCGCAGCAATGGCAGCTGCACCTTCACCACCTTGAACAGTGATTGTATCTTTTCCGTCAGAAGAAACTGTGGTTTCTGCCTGAGTAGTTGCTGCTTCCGTTGTCTCTGCTTCAGCTGTAGAGGACTTGGAAGACTGGCTGACTTTTTCTTTGGACTTTTTTACACTTTTAGAAGAACCGTAAAAACCTGAAGTTGCTGCTTTTTCATCACTACCACCATTAGAAGTGTAAAGCACAAAAAATAAAATACCAATAATAATCAAGAAAAAAAGGCTCAGTAAAATTGTTAAAATTGGTGTACTGACAACATTATTATCTTTTGACTTTCTTGTTAATTCTTTATTATCAGTATCAACTTCTGTTACCTTTTCTTCCCATGGTTTATTTGACATGATTTCCCCCTTGTTAAATGTCAATAATAGTATTACAATGTTATTATGAAAGTAGCCATTATTCCCGAAAAATGTATTGCCTGCGGACTCTGTCAGACTTATTCAGATCTCTTTGATTACGATGATGACGGCATTGTCAAATTCACAAATAGCAGCGAAAAGGTCAAAACTTTTAGTGATAATGCCGATATTCTCACTGCAGTCAAAGCCTGTCCAACAAAAGCACTTACTTTATTGTAAGGGCTTTTTTTCATCTTTATAAGCTTCAAAATAATCAAGATTAACAAAATTATCAGTCAGTTCAACCTCACCCTTAAAGTCTGGATGAAGGGCCAAAGCATCTAAAAAGTATTTTTTCGGCCACTTTCGCATATAAAAGAGACTTTTCTTTTTATTTTTGACAAGCAGGGTCACTGTTGATTTTGTAACTTCCACTTTTTCAATATCAGCGATAATAATCTTGGACGGCCTAAACAAACTTAAAGAGACAACTCTTAAAATGCCATTATCTTCAATAATAAAGTAACGATGAAATCCAACACCGACCAAAACAACAAAGGTAATAAACAAAATAAAGAAATACTGCGGAATAGTGGTTTGCTCATATAAAAGAGACAGAGCAATAAAAACTGGCATAATCGTAATGGACCAATAAATAATTAGCCATGATAATTCGGGTTGCCAATGGTACCTTACTTTCCCAAATATTTTAATCACTTACTTTTCCTCCATGTTACATCATTTTATCATAGTTAAGTGATTTTTTCCAAATTTTAATGTCTGAAACGGGCAATACCTATGATGACATCAACAGCTTTTGCCATAGTCTCTAAGCTGACAAATTCAAAACGGCCATGCATATTTTCACCACCTGCAAAAAGATTAGGCGTTGGTAGTCCCATAAAGGAAATTTTGGAGCCATCCGTTCCACCTCGAATAGGCTCGATGATAGGTTTTATATCCAGATTCTCCATAACTTTCTTGGCAAGATCAACACAGGTCATGTCTTTTTCAATCACTTTTCGCATATTATAATACTGATCGCGGAGATCAAGCTGGACACGTTTTGCTCCTAGCTGTATGTTCATTCGTTCAGCTATTTGCTGCAGTAAAAACTTACGTTTGGCAAAAGCATCATCATCGAAATCACGGATAATATAGGAACTGCGAGCTGCTTCAACAGTTCCTTCAAGACTGAGAAGATGATAAAAACCTTGATAGCCATCAGTTTTTTCAGGACGGTCGTTTTCAGGCAGCCGCTCATGAAAGTCAATAGCTAATTGCAGGGCATTGACCATTTGATCTTTAGCAGTTCCCGGATGAACATTACGACCTGTAAATTGAAGCTCTGCTTCTGCAGCACTGAAAGTCTCATATTGCAGCTCTCCTAAGGGCCCACCATCGACGGTATAGGCAAAATCAACATCAAAGTCTGCCACATCAAATTTATCAGCACCAATGCCAATTTCTTCATCAGGCCCAAAGCCAACACGAATTTCAGCATGTTCAATCTCAGGATGACTCGTCAAATACTCAATTGCTGTCATAATTTCAGCAATTCCTGACTTATCATCGCTTCCTAAAAGGGTTGTCCCATCTGTAGTGATCAGGCTTTGTCCCACATAATTCTTAAGATTTGGAAAGTCTGCTGGATCAAGAGTGAAATCTGTCTGCCCAAGTTTTATAGTTCCACCGTCATAATGTTTAATAATCTGAGGATTCACACCCTCGGCATTAAAATCGGCTGTATCCATATGAGCAATAAACCCAATCTTATAAGGAAAATTTCCATTTGCAGGCAAAGTTCCCACCAAGTAACCATTTGGCAAATAATGAACATCCTTGAGGCCAATATTCTCCATTTCTGGTTTTAAAACAGTCAATGCAAAGTCAACCTGACTCTGTGTTGTTGGTGTTTTAGTGCTATTTGCATCACTTCTGGTATTGATTTTAACATAGGTTAAAAAACGTTTTAATAAATTATCGTAAGTCATTTGCCACCTCTTATCTTCTTAATTATAACAGAAAAAACCACAGATAAACGTGGTTTTTTAAATATTAGTCAGAATTTTTTCGGTTTTATTAACGACTTGATACATGATAATAAACTTGATTTTCCAATTGGCCGCTATTTAAACTTTCAGAAGAAATGATGCGATCTTTTGATTTATCAGATGTATCCGTCTGTCCATCAGCAAAGTATTGTTGAGACAAGGTATGATTTGCTGGCACAATATAAAGGGTCAGATTGGTTTTGCTGCCCGTTTCCACATTCAGCAGAAGAACACCATCCTGATCAATATCCAACAGACTGACTATCATCCCAGCTGTCGTCAATCCTTGATTATTAAAGTTTAAAACTTGCCCCTGTGCATTCTTCCAGGTACCTGCTGCTGTGCTGTAATCAGCCTTTAAGATAGCCCCTGTATCAATAGGAGCCAGACTTTCTGCCTCATGGCTCTCTTCACTGGAAGAGCTGGACGACTGACTGCTTTCCGACGAAGATTCTGTTTTTTTCTCCTGTTCAGATGAGCTGTGTTTGTCGCTCTTATGCGATTTTGATTGCAGACTTGTCTTGGGAGAAGCAGATTTTTCGCCATTATCACTCTTCTTTTGAGCCGAACAGCCCAAAAGAAGAGAAACACTGAGCAATGCAACAACAAAACTTTTAAGGATAGATTTCATTTTCATAAATTGAACTCCTTATTATAGCTTTTAAGTAAAGCGGCCAGTATAATCAATGTTTTCATCTAAAGGATGAGTCAGTTTAGAAGAAACACTTGTATATTGCCAAGCCGCTGCATTAGCATAATAATTTAAGGATTTAGCTTCTTCTTGAGACATATAAGTATAGCCTTTGGCATAATGAGCAATCCAAAAATTGTTAAGTCCAAATCGTGTTGTATCAACACTTCCACCGCGGATATCCAGCCAGCTTGCCATAGTATAGTGAACAAGATTGCCGTATCCCAAACGCTTCATCTCATCTTGCCAAGCTTGAACATTATTATTTATATTGTTCAGCATGGAAGATACTTCCATGTCATTTACCATAACAGTCGCAGAAGACAAACCATGTGCCTTAGCCGCATTTACAAAGTAACGTGCCTCTGCTTGGGCTTCTGCTGCTGATGTATAGTGCGAATAGTGATAGGCAGAAACTTTGATTCCTGCTGTTTTAGCATTAGCAATCTGTGATTTGGCATAAGGATTAAGATAGCTGGTACCTTCTGTTAACTTGACAACAACTCCCCGAATTCCCTGTTGCTTTAAACGGTTAAATTCTGCAACAGAAATCGTTCCATTATGGCTGCTGACATCAATAAAGTAAGATGGCAGAGTTACAGCTGGTCTATCAGCCTCTAAACGGTAAGTTCCCTTGTCAAAACCGACTTCCTGACCATCTTGATAGGTCACATAGACATGAACATGATAATTTCCCTTAATATAGCCATGATTTTTCTCATTGACAGTAAGGCTAATTTTACCGTTTTTGACATCACTGCTGCTATACCAGTACAGATTGCTTTGCTTATCTTCTGACCAAGCGGCGACTTTGGCAATTTTCAGCTTTTTAGAATTATTATTTTCAGTAATAACAACATCCAAGGTTCCATTTTTAGCCTGATGATTTGTCACAGTTACTTTCGGATCACTAAATTTAACTGCATTGATCGTAAAGTTTGTTGTTCCCATACCGATTAATTTATTATTTTCCAGCCTGCTCTTGCCATAAATATGAACATTGTAGAGGCCACTTTCAAACCGGTGATTCTTAAGAAAAATCTTCGCTTGATAAGTTTTATCTGATACTTTACGAGCTTCGTACCAGTTGATATCATCTTGATTATTTTTGGCTGTCCACACAGGAACATGCACTGATGAAATGTAATAAGGAACATTTTTAATAGTAACCGTGTACTCATTGTCACCTGTCTTAGCAATATTAGTCGTCACAGCTGGCTTAGCAACCGTTATAGTTGTCGTTCCCAATCCTTCCAGTTTACCATTTTTATCATGATAAACATGAATATTGTAAACACCATAACCTCGGTGATTGTTATAGTTGGCAACTACTTCACCTTGCTTATTAGCCTGATACCACCGAAGGTCATCTTGACCTTTATCATTTGACCAAACAGCAAAGGAAACCTTGCTTTTATCTTTAACATTACCAGCATTCAATCTGATTTGAATACCATTAGAAGTAAGCTGAACCGCAGCAAGTGTTTTAGTAATTTTATAAGGCCCCAGGGCAATTCCTGATGTTGTCCCATCTGTATAATCTGTATAAACATGAACAAGATACTTTCCAGAGACATTTGCATGATTGGCAATATCTATTTTAGCAGTTGCCTGATTATTAGTGACTGCCGGTTTATACCATTTAAGATCATCCTGACCCTTGTCTTCTGACCAAACAGCAACGCCAACAGATTTGATTGTCTTGGTTTTTTGGCTTCCTTTGACAACTACATCAAAAGTGCTTGAATTTTCCTTATAGCCTACAACCGAAACAAGCGCATTGGAACGAGTGTCATTATTGTCAAAACCTGGGCTTGCTACCAATCCAATCTGAGATTGGGTAACTGTACTATAGCCATAAACATGAGCTTGATAATGGCCAAATGTATTCTTATGATCTTGCAGATTGACAGTAGCCTTATAGGTACCAGCCGCTGTCTTTGTAGTATTGTACCATTTGATGTCATCCTGACCGTTTTTATCTGACCAAACAGGAACCTTAACTTGTGTAATGGTATTTGGAACATTAGAAATGGTAATTTCAAAACGGTTGGATGACGTTTTTTGAATCTTTGTCTGAACCTGAGGTCTGGCAATTGTAATAGACATAGCATTAAGCCCTATCATTTTGCCCTTCTGGTTAGCATAAGTATGAATATAATAGATTCCGTACTCGCGGTGATTTTTAAATTCAGCATAGGCAGCCCCCATATTATTGGCTGTATACCACCGAAGGTCATTCTGACCATTTTGAGCTGTCCAAACCGCAAACTGAATTTTAGTATCCTTGGCAATAGACTGATTGTACTGGAGCTTTATTCCTTTTTCTTCAATTGCAGCTGTTGTTACAGGTGTTTTTTGCTCCTTAGCAGCCGAAACAGGTGCTTTTGGCTGAGGCGCTTTTACAGCCGCTGTTTTTCGTGAAAACACTGACTGTCTAAGAGGCTGATTCGATGAAGACTGTTGGTTCTGCGTTTGAGCTGCTGCTTTTGTTGTTGGCTGACTTTTTGCCTGAACATCCACCAGATTGGAAGCCGATGAAGTCGTAGTTTCAGCAGATGTCGTGTCATTTTGCTGAGAACTTTCAGTAGTTGTCAATTCAGCAGCTGTTTGCTCGACTGGCTGACTTGGCTCTTCTTGGCTGGTAGCTTGACTGACTGCAGCAGTGCTCTGACTGCTACTTGCTTCTGATACTGATGTTTCAGCGCTAGTCACTGACGCGACTTCAGAAGATACTGCCTTTTCTGAACCAGAGGCAGTTTGAACTGTTTCATCTGCAGATACCTTAGCGGCAGCCATAAACAGGGTAAGAGCCAAAGGCACCATCAGATAAGTTTTAATTTTGTTTTTTTCCATATTACTTTCCTTAAAAATATAATTGCTTTCATTATACCATATTCGCAATTCCTACTCAAAATTGCTAACTTTCTTTTGTAACACTTTATTTAGCTGGTTTTACATTTATTAATACATAATATCAAGGCAAAAATGTATTGCCACCAAAAACATGTCAATTAAAGTAAATCTTTAGTCTCTTACTTCTTCTTTGTCTCTAAAGCATAGAAAAGACCCTAGCTCAAAGGCTAAGGTCTTTAAAAGTTGTTAAATCAACGATTATTTTTTCAAGTTATAGAATGATTTCAAACCGCGGTATTCAGCAACTTCACCAAGTTGGTCTTCGATACGAAGCAATTGGTTGTATTTAGCAATACGGTCTGTACGTGACAGTGAACCAGTCTTGATTTGACCAGCGTTAGTTGCAACTGAGATATCAGCAATTGTTGAATCTTCAGTTTCACCTGAACGGTGTGATACAACCGCAGTATAGCCTGCTTCTTTAGCCATTTCGATAGCTTCAAATGTTTCAGTTAAAGTACCGATTTGGTTAACTTTGATAAGGATTGAGTTAGCTGCACCTTCTTTGATACCGCGAGCAAGGTAGTCAGTGTTTGTAACGAAGAAGTCGTCACCAACTAATTGAACACGTCCGCCAAGGCGTTCTGTAAGAGCTTTCCAGCCATCCCAGTCATTTTCATCCATACCATCTTCGATAGTGATGATTGGGTATTTGTTAACCAATTCTTCAAGGTAGTCAATTTGTTCTGCAGCAGTACGTTTTGCACCTTTTTCACCTTCGAATTTAGTGTAGTCATAAACGCCGTCTGCATAGAATTCTGATGATGCACAGTCAAAGCCGATGAATACTTCTTCACCTGGTTTGTAGCCAGCAGTTTCAATTGCTTTGATGATTGTTTCTACAGCATCTTCAGTTCCGTCAAATTTAGGAGCGAATCCACCTTCGTCACCAACAGCTGTTTCAAGTCCACGTTCTTTAAGGATTTTCTTAAGAGCATGGAAGATTTCAGCACCCCAGCGAAGAGCTTCTTTAAACGTAGGTGCACCAGCAGGTACAATCATAAATTCTTGGAAAGCAATAGGAGCATCTGAGTGAGAACCACCGTTGATGATGTTCATCATTGGAGTTGGAAGAACTTTAGTGTTAAATCCGCCAAGGTAGCTGTAAAGCGGAACTTCAAGGAAGTCTGCAGCAGCACGAGCTACGGCAATAGAAACACCAAGAATAGCATTAGCTCCAAGTTTACCTTTGTTTGGAGTACCATCAAGAGCGATCATAGCACGGTCAATAGCTTGTTGATCACGAACATCATAGCCAATAAGTGCTTCTGCAATAACATTATTTACGTTATCAACAGCTTTTTGAGTACCAAGGCCGCCATAGCGTGATTTGTCTCCATCGCGAAGTTCAACTGCTTCGTGTTCACCAGTAGAAGCTCCTGAAGGAACCATACCACGTCCGAAAGCACCTGATTCAGTGTAAACTTCTACTTCAAGTGTTGGGTTACCGCGTGAGTCAAGGACTTCGCGAGCGTAAACATCAGTAATAATTGACATTATATTACTCTCCTTATGAGTTTTAATTTTTACATGTTAATAATACCACAAAGTTGGAACTTAGGCAAACCAAAAAAATTGTTGTTTGCAGCGCTGTCTTGGGAATTTTTTCATCTTGACTTCTTCTTAATTAAAGAAACGGCTTACAATTTGAAAATAGGACAGACACACATGATTGCTGTCTGTCCTACTCTCATAAACAAAAAAAGACCGCTCAATTCTTGAACAGTCAGTTTAAATCAAAGACTCCCTAAAATTTCTATCTCTTAATTTTTGTTGCCATCAGCTTAGATTGAGCGCGATCTTTTTTGGTAGACAGTCTGAGGAAGCCAATAGGCATTGCCAAAATTTACTAGGTAAGGAGCCGGTTTAGTGGCGGTGAAATAAATGCTGGCAGTAATTGTCTTACCAGGTTCAATGACATCCGGAATTTTTTTGTTAGCCGCATAGTGACTTAAATCAGCAATATCAAGATTGGTATCATAAATATAAAAATCTTTGGGACTGAACTGGATGGGTTCATTTCTTGTGTTTTTCACGCTTACGTTGAGGACGATTGTTTGATTGTCTTTTGATAAACCTTTCCCTTTAAGATTAGCATTTGTTTTAATACCTGTTACTGTTATTTCTTCACCTGTGTTTAAAACAGCACTTTCACCAAAAATGTATCGTTTAGTTTTATCTTTACTATAGTCCTTGTAAGTGTAACGACTGTGACTATCAATTCTGCGTTTAAGGCTTTTAATCTCTTTTTTCTTATTGGCAATCGTTCTATCCTGCATCTTATTCACTGCAGCCCACTTAGCAAATTCCTGCTGGTGAACTGCATAAAAAGTGCCCAAGATAAAGGTAACCAAGCAGAAGAAACCAGCCAGACTGCTAAAGACAATCCCTAGAATTTTCCAAACATTTGTTTTTTTCTGCATCTTCTTCTCCTAATATTTTTCGTTCTTTACTCATAATTATTTGATTTGTAATTATTGTCAATATAATCCAGAGCTTCTTTTTCCTTGTATTTTCTGATTGTTTTACGGTAGTCGGAAATTTTGTTTGCTTTTTCTTGAGATTGTTCAACCAACTGTTCAACATCTTGATAAGATAAAAGGTAAACAGTAGTCAATGTCACACTTGTAATGAAAAACAAACTGGTTAAAACAATGAAGACAATACTGAGAGTTTTCCAGACATCTGTTCTTTTTTCCATCTTCTTCTCTCCCTTTTTTGCTTCCGATTATACCACTAAAATTCCTGAAAAAGCAAATTCCCTTCAACAGATACATTTTAATCTGTAAAATAGTGTATAATTGTTATAAATGATGAAACGAGGTGGACAATGACTGATTTAGAAAAGAAAGTTCTGGAAAGAGCTAGTGGTGAACAGCGGCTGAATCCTGATGAACAGCGAAAGTATTTTGGGACTTTTGCTGAACGCTTAGTCCTAAGTATTCTTTTAGAAGATGCTGAAAATCAAACTATTTTTGAAGGTTTTGACGCTATTTTATCGGATCTTAAGGCAGCTTACGGCAAGTGCTACCTGAAGATTTCTCCTAAACTATCATTAGACTCTCAGATGAACTACATGAAAAAAGCACAGAAAGCTGAACTTTCTGCGACTATTGTTGATGAGGATAATTGTCAGTCACCCTTTGGCCTTTTGGTTCATACAGATAAAGCTGAGAATCTTGAAACGACTGATATTAGGACTCTTTATCCCCAGCTGCTCAGGCAAAGTTCTAAGGAGACTTCGCCAAAACCATTCTGGCGAAAATGGTTCTCTAAAAAATAAAAAGAGGACAGTAAAAATCTGATGCTGACTAATCGGTCTTGCAGCTACGAGCTTTTTTAATGGTCAGGCTTAAAAGATTGCCGATGTTACGAGCTGTCCGTTCAAGATTGAACCTTGCATCAGCTAAAGTGTTTTCCAGACTGTCAACTTTTGAAATAATGGGAAAAGCAGCCTGTATGTTTGCCGTGGGAAAGTCAGGCAAATCATCTGATAAACTGCCGCAAATCGCAATAACTGGAATTCCTTGAGGAGTTCGTCGGGCCAGCCCCACAGGAGCCTTGCCTGACAGACTCTGTCTGTCCATGCGTCCTTCGCCAACAATCACAATATCAGCATTTTTAACACGCTGATCAAAATCAAGAATATCTAAAATAGCATCAATTCCCGAAATAATTCTGCCGCCAGCAAAAGCAACCAAGCCTGCTGCCATGCCGCCGCCCGCTCCTGCTCCTGCTACATTCAAAAGGTTAGGAGCCGCTAGCTGATAAAATGCTGCCATTGCTTGATCAGCAGCTTGCAAGGAGTCTTGCGGTAAGCCTTTTTGCGGGCCAAAAACATAGGTAGCTCCTTTAGGTCCGCAAAGAAAATTAGTGACATCGGTGATAACAGTCACTTCCATATCTTTAATCAAGGGTGATACCTTACAGTCGGAAATATAAGCGACTTGGCTCAAATTTGCTCCTATTGCTTTTAGCTTTTTCCCTTGTTTGTCAAAAAATTCATAGCCTAGACCTGCTGCCATACCAATACCACCATCATTAGTAGAGCTGCCGCCTACACCAATCATTAGTTTTTTGATGCCTTGCTGAGCTAAAAACACTATCAGCTCACCAATTCCTTGATTACTGATTAATAGAGGGTCTCGCTGCTCCTCAGGAATCGTTTCAAGACCAGTTACTGCAGCCATTTCAAACACTGCCAAGTCATCTTTATAGGCGTACTCAACTGTCTGAGGCTGACCAAAAGGACCAGTTACTTTTTGAGAGGATTTTTCTAGATGCAGTCCCAAAGCTAGAGCTTGCAAGGTCCCTTCACCACCGTCGCCAATAGGAAAGAGCTCAAAATCAGCCTGAGGCAGCGATTTTGCGAGTCCTCTTTTGATGGCTTTTGCTACTTCCAGAGCTGGTAAAGATTCCTTGAATGAATCTGGGGCAATGAGAATATGCATAAAAATTCCTCCTTAAAGTATTATGACTTTATTATAACGTAAAACATTAAGATTTTCCTGACAGACTTTCTAAATATCGCTACAGTGAAAAGGAGACTGTATGTATCAGACAATTTTATTTGATTTGGATGGTACCCTGACCGACTCAGGACAGGGAATCCTCAATTCTATCCGCTATGCTTTGACTCAGCTAGATCGCCCGATTCCAGATGACCATCTGCTGAAGACCTTTATCGGTCCCCCTTTGAAAACCAGTTTTGAACAAACTCTGGGCATGTCTTTGGCTGAAAGTCAGGCAGCTATTGCCCTTTACCGAGACTATTTCAGAGAAAAAGGAATCTTTGAAAATCAGATTTATCCAGGTATTCCAGAACTTCTGGCAGACCTAAAAAGTCAAAAAAGACAGCTTCTTGTGGCCACATCAAAACCTGAAGTTTTCGCACAGCAGATTTTGGAGCACTTTGAACTCAGCCACTTTTTTGAAATTATCACTGGTGCTAGTATGGATAGCTCCCGCAGCAAAAAAAGCGATATCATCGCCTACGCTTTGAAAAATGCTGATACAGTAAATCCTGCCGAAACTATCATGGTTGGCGATCGCAAATACGATATCTTAGGAGCCAAGGAAAATCAGCTCGCATCACTCGGTGTCCTGTACGGATACGGTAGCTTTGAAGAATTGCAAGCTGCAAAAGCTGATTATATTGCCAAAAGTACAGAAGATTTAAGAAAAATTCTTCTTAGATAACAAAAAAAGAGCGAAACAGCAACATTGATTTCAAAAAAATCATAGTTTCTGTCTTGCTCTCTTTTTAGGAAATTTATGGAAAAGTTTTAAGATAATTATAAGATAACAAAGAAGACTTAAAATAATCTTAAGGCATTTCAAACAAGATTACTACTTTTCCTTGCCACTGCGAATGAGCTTGCTAACAAAAATGTTATGTTTGCCTTTCAAACACTTTGTAGGGACGGCCGACCTTAGTATAGACAGTATGGCTTTTAAGATAGTGGCGCTCTTCCAAATAAGAGATATATTTGCGGATGGTAACATGCGAAATCTGACAGCAGTCGGCCAGCTCCTGAACGGTAAAGGGAGCGGGGAGTTCCAAGATGGCTGTTTTTATTTTGCTCAGGGTCTCTAAAGAAAGTCCCTTGTCAAGTTCTGCTGTATTTTGGGGAGTATCGGCCTTGCTGCTTACAAGCTGGTCAATCTGTGCCTGCTCCACAGTGGCTTCGTTCAAGTTGGTCATTTGTCTGAGAAAGAGATTGATGCTTTGCTGGAAACGCTGATTAGTAAAGGGTTTGATCAAGTAATCAACCACACCTAAGTGAAGCCCTTCCTTAACGGTTTGGGCTTCATTGGCGGCTGTGATTAGAATGACATCGCTGTTGCTGCTGCGCTTGCGAAGGTCTCTGAGTAAATCCAAACCGCTGCCATCTCGCAAGTGAACATCCAGCAATATCAAAGCAATCTCACGTTTTTCAAGAAGTTCCTCAGCATCTTTCAGAGAATTAGCAGAGTAAATATTATCAAATTGCCCTCCCTTTTCCAGATAGTTGCGATGGATAAATTCTACCATGGGATCGTCTTCTATAATGAGTACATTCATACATTTCCCTCCTTGTAAGGCAATACTAAGACAAGCTGAATAAGGTCACCTTCTGCTTGCATGTCGAACTCTGCCTGATTTTCCTTGAGCATCTGCTTGAAAAAATGATTGTCGAACTGATTCTGCAGCTGTTCTTGTTGATCCTGCGGCAGGGTTAGAAAATACTTGGTCATCAGTTGATTGTCTTCATAGTGGATTGTTAGGGAAAGATTTCCCTGCAGTACCAGCTGCAATAGAACATGGTGAATGTAGCGGTAAACATTGATTAAAGCCTTGGTTTCTGTCTCGTTTTCATTGGCCGGAATTTTGGGTGAAATTTCAACCAAGAACGGTATTTTGCGCTCAGTAAATTTCTGGCGTTCACCATTTAGAAAACCCGCAATCTGAGGATTTTGAACTAAAAAGGACAGTTGGTGGGCAAACTCCTTGTCTGGCGTCAAAATATCTTCTAAATAAATTTTCAGCTCCTCGTAAGCATTGAGATCAGCCAAACCATAGATAACATGAAGACGGTTGACAAATTCGTGAGTCTGCGCCTGAAGCGAAGAGGCATAAGCTGTGGTATTGGCCAG
This sequence comes from Streptococcus orisasini, assembly GCF_001431045.1. Classification (GTDB taxonomy): domain Bacteria; phylum Bacillota; class Bacilli; order Lactobacillales; family Streptococcaceae; genus Streptococcus; species Streptococcus orisasini. Next base: position 6,994 of record NZ_BCLE01000042.1, on the reverse strand, counting down.
CTGATCCATAATCAAAAAAGATTCAGTCGCATTTCGCAAAAAAATAATCCAGCCAATCAGCTTGCCGCTGACCTCAATAGGAGCGGAAGAAAAGATATAATCCTGACCCTTTTGACGATAGACTTGCTCTTTTTTATCTTTTAACATGTCTGCTGAAAAATCCGTTATCAACTGATCAACAGGCTTTTGCAGCAAACTGTCATCTTGTCCGCTGCTCTTTCGATAAAGCTCTTCAGCAGCAATATTGGCCAAGCTGATCTTATACCCAAGATCAATAACGATGATGGCATCCTTGGTCTGATCCAGCATGGCATTGCGCTCTTCAAAAAGACGGGAAAGCTCTCGCGGTTCCAAATTGAGGAGCTGTCTTTTGAGATAAAAGGCCAGACCTGTTGCAGCAGCAAATCCCACCATAATACTTAAAAACAGAGCCAATGAATACCCCTGTCGCGAGGTTCTGATAAGCGTGCTCAGTGAATGAACCTTAATTCCCAAGGCTACAACACCGATTTGTTTTTTCTTAGCATTATCCGCATATATAGGGACAAAGCCGCGCAAGGATTTGCCAAGGCTGCCCTGACTGACCGAAATGACTGTTTTCCCTTTAAGGGCTGGACGTTCGTCGCCTCCTTCAAAGTGTTTGCCGATTTTGCTCCTATCAGGATGGGTTAAGCGAATCCCACGCATATCCATCACTACTACAAAATCTAAACGGTGGATAGCTGCAATTTTCTGCGTATAGACTTCTGCTCTTTCATCTTTATCCTTGGTTAAAAGAGCTGTTTTGATTTGGGGGTCAAGAGCCAGCTGACGGCCCACAGAAAGCAAGAGCTCTTCTTGCTGGTGGCGAATGAGCTGCGAATGCTGGTAGAGTGTCAGTCCATAGAATAAAGAAGCCATCATCAGCAGCATCAGGATAAAGACCATGGTCAATAAATTTCTGAGAGTCAGTCCCTTCTTCATGCTCAAATCTCCTATTCTCGGATTGCTTAACCGACAGGCACCTGATAAGGCAAATATCTTTAAATTTCCCAGTTTTTCTGTGCCTTTTCATTAACTACATTTCATAAGGCAGAACAAGGCCGGCAAATGAATGCTTGAGTTTCCTATCCCCTGCAGTTCAAGCAGCAACGTCCCCTTGCTCTCCTTATATTTGTCCATTATTATACCATATCCGCCAAGCGGCAGCTGACCTTAAAAAAGTTGACTTACTTAAATTACTTAAATAATCTTAAGTTCAAAAAACATTTTCTCTATAATGAGGGTAATTCCAATCAATTAGGAGGAGAAACTTATGGCAAAAGAGAAAACAGCTGAAACGTCTCCAACGGTATGGGAAAAATGGATGAGCCGCCGTGTCGGTTCTGTTCCTCTGCCTGTCTACGCCGTCTTATCTCTCATTATATTAATAACAGCCCTGCTGCAGCAGCTCCCCGTCAATATGCTGGGCGGCTTTGCTGTTATTCTGACTTTGGGCTGGTTACTGGGAACCCTCGGTGCCAATATTCCGGTTTTGAAAAACTTTGGCGGACCGGCAATTTTTTCATTGCTGATGCCATCCATTTTAGTGTTTTTGAATCTGGTAAATAAAAATGTTTTGGATTCTGCTGATATTTTGATGAAGCAGGCTAACTTTTTATACTTTTACATTGCCTGTTTAGTCTGCGGCAGCATTCTGGGAATGAATCGTAAAATTTTGGTGCAGGGACTGATGCGAATGATTATTCCTATGATGTTAGGAATGATCTGCGCCATGGCTGTCGGTACGCTGGTAGGTGTTTTGCTAGGACAAGACTGGAAACATACCCTGTTCTTCATTGTCACACCCGTTCTGGCTGGAGGAATCGGCGAAGGTATTCTTCCGCTGTCGCTTGGTTACAGTGCGATTACTGGCATGGGAAGCGAGCAGCTGGTTGCTCAGCTGATTCCGGCAACGATTGTCGGCAACTTCTTTGCTATTATGTGTACTGCTATTCTGTCACGCTGGGGTGAGCGGCGTCCGGACCTTTCAGGCCAAGGGCAGCTGGTGCGGCTCAACTCTCAAGACGATATGGCTGATGCTCTCAAGGACAATTCCGGACCGCTTGACATCAAAAAAATGGGAGCCGGGGTTCTGACAGCCTGTACCTTATTCATTGTCGGTTATCTGCTACAGCATCTTACAGGTTTTCCGGGACCAGTGCTGATGATTGTTGCTGCTGCCGCTCTCAAATATCTCAACGTCATTCCAGCAGAAACACAGCACGGTGCTAAGCAGCTTTACAAATTTATCTCAGGCAACTTCACCTACCCTTTGATGGCGGGGCTTGGTCTTCTTTATATTCCTTTGAAGGATGTTGTCGGGGTTCTTACCCTACCTTACTTTATCATTGTTATCAGCGTTGTCTTCACCGTTATTTCAGTAGGATTTTTCGTAGCCCGTTTTATGAACATGTATCCTATTGAAGCCGCTATTATTTCGGCCTGTCAAAGCGGTATGGGCGGTACAGGTGATGTTGCCATCTTAAGCACGGCAGAGCGCATGAATCTCATGCCTTTTGCCCAAGTAGCAACGCGTCTTGGCGGAGCCATCACTGTTATTACCATGACTGCTATCTTACGGATTATCTTTTAATGATTCAACAAAAAATAGAAAAGAGGAGAAATGAATATGGCAAATGAAGATGTTAGAGAATTAGCCTTGCAGCAGGCAAGAGAAAAGGGCGGAAAATTAGAAGTGATTTCTAAGGTCAAAGTCGAAGACAAAAAAGATTTGAGCATCGCCTATACACCAGGTGTTGCGGCAGTTTCATCAGCTATTGCAGAAAACAAGGAACTGGCCTACGAATTGACAACTAAGAAAAATACCGTTGCAGTAGTCAGCGACGGCTCAGCCGTTCTGGGGCTGGGAAATATCGGCGCAGAAGCCGCTATGCCAGTCATAGAAGGTAAGGCGGCACTCTTCAAACGCTTCGCCGATGTTGATGCAGTGCCAATTGTTCTTGATACGCAGGATACCGAAGAAATTATCGCAACAGTTAAAGCCATCGCTCCAACTTTCGGCGGTATTAATCTGGAAGATATTAGTGCACCGCGCTGTTTTGAAATCGAACAGCGCCTCATTGAAGAATGCCCTATTCCGGTCTTCCATGATGACCAGCACGGGACAGCTATTATCGTTCTGGCAGCTGCCTTTAACAGTTTGAAACTGATTGGCAAGACCCTTGATGAGGTCAAAATCGTTGTTAACGGAGGAGGATCCGCCGGTTTATCCATCACGCGTAAGTTCTTAGCCGCCGGCGCCAAACATATTACTGTTGTAGACCGTACAGGTATCATCAACGAAGAAGACAGCAGCCTTCCTGCCCACCATGCCGATATTGCCAAGGTTACCAACCGTAAGCATCTCTCAGGTGACTTACAGACAGCCCTTAAAGGTGCAGACATTTTCATCGGGGTCTCTGCACCGGGTGTCCTCAAAAAGGAATGGATCAAAGAAATGGCAGACAAGCCAGTTATCTTTGCCATGGCTAACCCAGTCCCTGAAATTTTCCCTGATGAAGCTATCGCAGGCGGAGCTTATATTGTCGGAACAGGCCGCAGTGATTTTCCAAATCAAATCAACAATGTCTTAGCCTTTCCAGGAATCTTCCGCGGCGCCTTAGATGCCCGAGCCAGAAAGATTACCATTGACATGCAGATTGCCGCAGCACACGGCATTGCTGACCTTATTCCGGATGCCGAACTCAGCCCGACTAACATCATCCCAGACGCCTTCCAAGAAGGTGTAGCCAAAACAGTGGCAGCCGCTGTCAGAGAAAGTGCCACACAATAGAAGCACGGCCTCATGAACCTTTAGCAGCTGTTTAAAATAAAACAAAAATGACTGAAGCTGAACGGCTTCTCTAAGTTGGAAACTAAAAATCCAATTTAAAGAACAGCCAGCTTTAGTCATTTTTTATGTGTGTCTGTTAAACTTCAACCTATCTGCTAATTTTGTGATTTGGTGTACTTAATCTGCAAGTGCTTAGCCAATTTGCGGTAGGTAAATTTGGAAAAGTTAAATTCTTTAAGCGATTTGGTGATCTCTGAACTTTCCATAATCCAAAAATAATCAATCCTCTTTCCAGATTTGACAGGGATGATTTCATCTGGGTGTTGACCTAAAATCGTTAAACTCTTGACTTCTTTTTTATTGTGCCATCTACCAAAGTATAAGTCCTGCTCTGCCATGGCTGAAACATTTGCTCCCTGCATATATTTAAAGATGTGTTCTTCAGAAATACTATCACAGGCAGCATCATCACAGTCATATAAGTAAGGATCATCTAAGTAATCTTTTATAAAATATTCTTCCGCAGCAGGTTTAAAATATTTACCGTCTTTCATCTCCAGCGCATATACTGTAAAGTTCTTTGATTTGCTGGAAGTATAAAAATAATGGACAGTATCTCCTAAGTCTTTAATGTAAAAGAAATCTTTATCCCTTTGTTTCCTTAAAATGATTCAAAGCCTCGCTTTCAGTTGAGTACCAGCGACCATTTTCAGATGATTTTTTCCGTTCTTTATGTCTATTTACTGACTGATTGGATGACTGAGTAGAGCGGACACCAAGGGACTGAGGCATATCAGAAACATCTGATTTTATAGTAAAAACAGTAACAAGAAAGATAATGATCACTGTCATAACAGAAGCCAGACAGGTTAGCAGAATCTTTTTTAAAATCTTTTGATACTTGAGCATAAAAACAGCGCTAATCAGCATATTAAAAGGCAGAAAAGCCATTATAGCAATGACCAACACTTTCATCTGCATAGGCGAAGCATCTTTAGGCAAAAAATCCGTAACAGCATAAATCATCAAACTGACTAACAAGAAACCGCTCACAATAATCATACTTGCAGCCAGCCATTTTCTTAGTTTGGACCGTTTTCCCTTTTGCTTAACAGACATAGTTTTTCCTCTTTTCTATCAGCGAATTTCTGCCGGCAATGTCATAGCAGATGAATTTGTATAAACAGTTTAAAAACTAAGACTAGCAAACCTTGCTTTGGTATAAGCCGACAAATCATCTACTGTAAGCATATTATATTTTTCTTTGACTTTGGTAAAGAAATCAGCAATCATTTCCTTTTCAATAATATTAGTGGAAGGCTCATCTTCTCTTAAATCTCCTCGAGCCAACAGCCAAGGACTTTCCTCATGAGTGAATTTCTCCAATACCTTACCATTATAAACACTGAGATGCTTGATAATACTGTCCAGCAGCTGCATTTCCTGAGAAGTGAAATAACTACTGAAATCATAACTCTTTTCTGAAACAATCGGATTTCTGCCAAATTCTTGATATTTATTATAAATATCTCTGTATACAGGTCCGTGCACCCAGCTTTCACAATCACTCTCGAACATGAATTCTCCAGTAAAAGCATAAAAAAAGCCCTGAACATAGTAAAGCAGTTTTTGCAGAGCCAGAGGAGTTATCTCATTATTTTTAGACAGTAGATAATCCGCTGCTAAAGATTCTTTATCTACTCCTCCTGCTTTGATCGCTTCCTCGGCAGCTCTCATGCTTTTCTCATAAGCTATCGGTTTTAAAATATCAGATGCATCTTTTAAGAGGGACAAAAAATAATCAGGCTCAGCAGCAATCCTACGAAGCTTAGCTGAATAGTCTGCTTTAGGAATATCCCCCTTTAAATACCTAGGAACGGTATTAATTCCCCAGCCTAAAAGCTCTGATAAAGGCTTAGCTCCAATATTATATTTTTTAAGAATAGCTTTAATTTCAGCAATAGAAATAATATCGTTTTCCTTTTTAAAAGAAGCATAAAGAGCTGTTCTGTTAGCATTATCAATTTCTTCAACAAAAACAGGCCTGTTACAGTTATCGCAAAGAGCTTCACGACCCTTAAAAGTATAATTTTTTCCTTTTAATTTCCGCGTGAACTCGCGTTCTTCAACATGATAGGTCACATCATCTAAACAATGTTCACAAAAGACTCTTTTTTCTGCCATGATATACTACTTCAAAGTAAGCTTATTTTAAAGGTTATTTTGCAATTCTTTCAAATCCATTCCCATAACACTAAGAATTTTAGAAAAAGTAACTGTCTGAAATTGCTTTTCGTATCTTTTACACAGTTTAATAAAATCGCTGAAAAACGTTTTAAAGTATGATTTATCCAATACTACTTTTAAAAATAGGATGATAACAACTAAACGCTTATTATCATAGTTCTTAATATTGTAATAGGAAGCAATATTTACTAACCGTATATTTCTAAGATTAACATTGTAGAGTCGTTCATCGTGAGCACAAATATTCCTAGCAAGATTAACGGCTTTTAAGATAGATTCAAAATCGTGACTGCTTATTCGTAAATTATTCCCTGAATACTGTTTATTATATTTATTACCGTAAAATTTGGCAATTCTATTTTTCATTGAATCGGTCAAAATGTTATAAAAATGCGCAATATTACCTATGGTTAAAAAATTTACTAGAACCCACAGCGGAACCTCACCGTACTCTTCTATGTAATGTTTAACAGCCCCCGTTTTATCCACCTTATCATGAATCGTTTTCGTAAGAATCGAAATCTGCTGGAGCACCTTCTTAGGAGCATCGTCCACAAAGTTATCAATATCAAGATAGGCATTCTTTTTAGGATATTCTTGTGTAAATGTATGAGCAACTGTTGTTTTCAATGAGTTCTCAAAAATCAGAAGATATTTTAAAAATAGGGAACGTAATTCTCTATCAAACAAGAAAAGGTCTCGCAATTCATTAAAATGCGTGCCATCTAAATATTTTTCTGGTACAATGGGGCGATTATTGGCATCTTTTTTTAAAAATAAATCCTTATACCCATTGATGACATTATAGTAATTCTCTTGTTCTAAAAATCGTTTAGGTCTCCCATCTTTAGGAACAGTCATACCACGTTTACGGAGGATAGCTAGTTGTTGATTAAATGTCTTATGTTCTTTCATCTTTCACCCAAAAAAATA
>NZ_BCLE01000041.1 GCF_001431045.1 Streptococcus orisasini | reverse complement strand
AAATATTTTTCTTCCCCATTCCCTCGACGACATAGCCCTGCCAGGCTGAAATTTAGCACATTTTCAGTGAAAATTTTTATTTTTTCTTGATCTTCTATTCTTTGTTTTTTTTGACTAAAGCGCCGTCTTATCTCTCTATAATCATGATGATAAGCAGATAAAAAATCACTTGTCTGTAAAAATTTTTCCAAGTTATTTAAATTGGCTAAAAGACCAACATGAAAAGCGATGGGAGCAAATGTCTGGTTCAGAGGCTGGGTGCAGACACTGCGAAATTCGACAGTCCCGCGCTTAGTTAAATCTTGATATTGATAGCTTCGATGATTGTCAAAATCTGCTACTTGAGGAATCAGCGTCTTCTTTTCTCCTTTTAGATTCCAAGCTGAGATTTCTTTTTGCAGCAGATAATCTCTAACACGAATCGGCTCAAAGTAATAGATCTCGTTATTTCGTTCTACCGTAAAAATAGCTGAGCCAGCAAGATAGTCAAAAAACTCTTCCTCTGTTTCAAAACTTCTGCTATTGACACCGACATTTTCTTTAAAAATACCGTGCATGGAGTTTTCCCAAAAAATATCTCGTGAAATTTTTGTTGGCCAGTCCTGTCCCCAAAATTCTGAATTGGCAAATAAATGTGCTTTGGCAGCTTCAATTTTATTAAAGGCATTAATAACACGAAGATAATTGTCTCGGCTGACATCAAGTTGAACTTGGCTACCGCAAATAAAAGAGCCATACTGCGGAAAATTATGAAAGAAAGGATCTTTTTTATTCTTAGACAAGGCTAAAAAATCTAAAAGCATCTGATAGCGTGGCAATTTAACCGCACTGTTATCATTTAAATACCAGTAAGGATGCACTCCAAAACCCTGTATCTCATGGTGGTAAGATCTCAAATAGTTCTGTATAACATCTAAATAATGATTAAATCTTTTTTCAGCATCTTGAATCTTTTTTACTTTCCCCAGAGCAAATTCTATAGTGTTATAAGAAACCTCAAAAAGAATCCGATCCTCTGTGTCCTTATTGATAAGCTGGACAGGCTGATTGTCTGTATCGCACTTTTCCACTTCAAAAGGCAGAACTTGAGGAAGATAAGACAGCAAAGCCTTTGTAACCCGTAAATCGGTTGCTTCTTGATTTAAATTAACGATTGGGAATTCCAGCTCAATTCCTATGAAAGCTTCTGGCTCTTTTTTAATATTATCAAGATAACGCCTTTTTAATAAATCTATAGCCTTGGTCATATTCTGCCCCTCAAATATTTGACATTAATTATAACAAAATCTTTAGAAAATTCAAAAAAAGCGCTTATTTAGAAAGTGTTTCTAACCCTAAAAACATTTCCTAAATAAACGCTATCACTTCAATATGATGAGTGTTCCACTAGGAGAAACTCCTAGTGGCAGACCAGAGCTAGACTAAGAATTCTTAAAATTCCATCATCGTAACACTCAACAAAATTGATAAAAATTATACTAATTCAATAATTGCCATCGGGGCAGCATCACCACGGCGTGGTTCTGTTTTAAGAATACGAGTGTATCCACCGTTGCGTTCTGCATAACGTGGTGCAATTTCTGAAAAAAGTTTTTGAAGTGCTGTTGTTGAAGTATATTTATCACTAGCTTCATCATAGCTTTCAGACGCAATTTCGTTACGAACAAATGCTGCTGCTTGACGGCGGGCATGGAGATCGCCACGTTTACCAAGAGTAATCATTTTTTCAACGGTTTTGCGGATTTCTTTCGCACGAGCTTCAGTTGTTACAATAGATTCATTGATCAAAAGATCTGTCGTCAAATCACGAAGCATTGCTTTACGCTGTGAGCTAGTACGTCCTAGTTTACGGTAAGCCATTATTTCCTCCTATATTATTATTTATCGTTTTTTAATCCCAAACCAAGGTCAGCCAATTTTACTTTGACTTCTTCAAGACTCTTGCGTCCAAGATTTCTAACTTTCATCATTTCAGGTTCAGTCTTTTCTGTTAAATCATAGACTGTGTTAATACCAGCACGCTTCAAACAGTTGTATGAACGTACTGATAAGTCAAGTTCCTCAATCGTACGATCCAGTACTTTTTCATCAGAAACTTGTTCTGTTTCCTTCATGACATCTGTTGCCTTGGCAACTTCAGTTAAATCAGTGAAGAGATTTAAGTGTTCAATCAAGACACGGGCAGACAAACCTAAAGCATCTTCAGGAATGATAGTTCCGTTAGTCATGATTTCGATTGTCAATTTGTCAAAATTATCATTGCTGCCGACACGAGCAGGTTCAACCTGATAATTGACTTTTTTAACTGGTGTATAGATAGAGTCTATAGCAAGTGTTCCAACCGGTGCATCATCTTTTTTATTTTCTTCTGCCGGAACATAACCGCGATTAGTATCCACAGTCAAAGTTGCTTTCAGGCTTGCACCTTCGGCAATAGTAAAGAGATAGTGGTCAGGATTGACAATTTCAATATCACTGTCTGTTAAAATATCTCCAGCAGTAATTTCTGCAGGGCCTTCAACATCCAGTTCAATGATTTTTTCTTCTTCAACATAAGACTTTACAGCAAGTCCTTTTATGTTAAGGATGATTTGCATAACATCTTCGCGCACACCTGGAACAGTATCAAATTCGTGTAGTACCCCATCAATTTTAATTGATGTAACAGCTGCACCTGGAAGGGAAGACAAGAGTACACGACGAAGAGAATTACCTAGAGTTGTACCATATCCACGTTCAAGCGGTTCAATGACAAATCTGCCGTAATCTTTATTTTCATCAATTTTTGTTATTATTGGTTTTTCAAACTCAATCATCTATTTTACTCCTCTAAAACATTCCTGTGTACTATTTAGGTTATGATTATACACGACGACGTTTTGGAGGACGAGCACCATTATGCGGTACAGGAGTCACATCACGAATTGCTGTTACTTCAAGACCGGCAGCTGCAAGCGCACGAATAGCAGACTCACGACCTGAACCAGGACCTTTTACGGTAACTTCAACAGTTTTAAGACCGTGTTCTTGTGCAGATTTAGCAGCAGCTTCTGCAGCCATTTGAGCAGCAAACGGAGTAGATTTACGTGAACCTTTGAATCCAAGCGCACCAGCTGATGACCACGCAATAGCGTTACCATGCACATCTGTAATCATAACGATAGTGTTATTGAATGTAGCGTGAATATGGGCAATACCAGATTCAATATTTTTCTTCACACGACGTTTACGTGTTGGTTTAGCCAATTTTTTTACCTCCTATTTTATTTTTTCTTACCAGCAATCGCTACAGCTTTGCCTTTACGAGTGCGAGCATTGTTTTTTGTATTTTGTCCACGGACAGGAAGTCCACGACGATGACGGATTCCACGATAGGAACCAATTTCCATCAAACGTTTAATGTTGAGGTTAACTTCACGGCGAAGATCTCCTTCAACCTTAATTGCATCAACTTCACGACGGATAGCATCTTCTTGATCAGACGTTAAATCTTTCACACGGACATCTTCTGAAACACCTGCTGCTGCAAGAATTTTTTTAGAAGTTGGCAAACCGATACCATAAATGTAAGTAAGTGATACGACTACACGTTTGTCGTTTGGAATATCAACTCCAGCAATACGAGCCATTTTTTCTCCTTTCTATTTTAACCTTGACGTTGTTTGTGCTTTGGATTTGTTGGACAAATAACCATAACACGGCCATTACGGCGAATAACTTTACAATATTCGCAAATTGGTTTAACCGATGGTCTTACCTTCATTTTTTATCCCTCCATTTATTTCGACTATTTAAAGCGGTATGTGATGCGGCCGCGAGTCAAATCATAAGGACTCATCTCGACAGTAACCTTATCTCCTACTAAAATACGAATATAATTTTTTCGAATTTTTCCAGATACGGTTGCCAAAATTTGGTGTCCATTTTCGAGCTCAACTGTAAACATCGCATTCGGCATGGTTTCAACAACCTTGCCTTCAATTTCAATCACATCTTCTTTTGCCACGCAAAAGCCCCCCTAAATTTCGATTTGATGACCTCTGAGCACAGAGGTAACAATTATAAGCCAGACTAGCTTATTCTATCACTCTTTGCAAGAAAAATCAAGCTGGTAAGCTGATTTTATTTTAAATTTGACAAAACCTTGTCAATAGCTTCAAAGACTAGTTCAATATCTTGATCTCCTTCAATATCATGAACCAATCCTTCAGCACGATAAAATTCAATAATCGGCTGACCTTGAGCAATATTGACATCTAAGCGGCGTTTGACAGCTTCTGGTTTGTCATCCTCACGCTGATAATAATCTTCTTCATTGTAATCAGCAGGAGGATTGAAAACTTTATGGAAAGTTTCACCAGTTTTACGATTGATGATGCGGCCGCTCAAACGTTCAACTAGTTTATCAGCAGCAATTTCAATGTTAACTACCGCATCTAATTTCAAGCCAAGATCTTTCAAGATAGCATTCAGTACCTCTGCCTGTTCCAAAGTTCTTGGATAGCCATCAAGAAGAAAACCTTTTTCTTTGATGTCTTCTTGTCCCAGACGCTCTTTTACAATGCCATTGGTCACTTCATCAGGAACCAGATCTCCTTTATCCATATAGGACTTAGCTAACAGTCCCAATTCTGTTTGATTGGCGATAGCTGCACGGAACATATCTCCTGTCGAAATATGAACAAGGCCAAATTTTTCAACAATCTTAGCTGCCTGAGTACCTTTCCCAGCACCTGGCAAACCCATAATTAAAAGATTCATGATAGTCTCCTTATTTTGTTTTCAAATAAATCTGCCAATTTGGCAAACTTATCAAAAAACAAAATAGAAAGGAGCAGAAGATGAATTCAAAACATCAGCGAATTCATCATCCTACCCCCGCAGCCTTTGTCTGCTTTTCTAAGCAGCTGCTTAAAAACAAACAATTTCTGCGTTTTTTAACGCTCTGCTATAAAGTTTGACTTTATATTCTATTCTGCAGTATTCATAAAACCAACATACTGTCTCTTGAGCAGATAACCTTCCAGCTGTTTCATTCCTTCAATACCAGTTGAAATAACAATCAAAAGACTGGTTCCTCCCAGAGCCACACTTGATGATAAATCAAACTGCTGCTGAGCAACAATCGGGCTCAAGGCAACAAAGGCCAAGAAAATGGAACCGATTGTGGCAAGTTTTTTTAGGAGTGATGACAGGTATTCTTCCGTTTCACGGCCAGGTCTGACACTAGGAATGTAAGAAGCATTCTTCTGCAGATTTTCTGCTGTCTTTTCCGGATTCACCTGTACAAAGGTATAAAAGAATGAAAACAGAACGACAAGAACTGCATAGACAGCCATCCCTGTTGGATTGGTATAGGACAGCCATTCCTGCAAAGTTGACATCCAAGGAATATCACGCCCCCGTTGGAAAAACGGCAGTATGGTACTTGGAATTGTTGTAATGGAACTTGCAAAAATGACAGGAATAACACCGGCTGGATTTATCTTTAAAGGCAGATAAGAATTGGTCGGCGCACCTTGTGCCAGCTTTGTATATTGGATTGGAATTTTATATTCCGCTTGCTGAACAAAGGTTGTAAAGAAGATAATTACCAAGCTGGCCAATACTAGCAGTCCTACAAAAATCAGTGAGTTTTTCATCTCGCCAGAACGAACGTTGACAAAATAATCTTCATAAACTGATTTAATGGTTTCAGGTATTGACGAAATGATCCCAGCAAAGATAATCATTGAAACACCGTTGCCGAAACCTTTATCAGAAATTTGATCTCCCAGCCAGGTCACAATCACACTTCCTGCAGTCAAAATAGCACCAATTAAAAGAAAGGTTTTTACATTTGGGGTTGTTACAATACCTACACTGGAAAGTGCATTGAAACCGTAAGCAATACCAATAGATTGGAAGAAAGCAAGAACCAGTGAGATATAGCGTGTCGCCTGATTTAGCTTACGGCGTCCAACTTCTCCTTGTTTCCCCCATTCAACGAACTTAGGTAATATATCCATTTGTAAAAGCTGAACCACGATAGAGGCGGTAATATAAGGACTAACCCCCATTGAGAAAACTGAAAAGTTACTCAAAGCATTACCGCTGACTAGGTTTAGCATATTTAAAAATGGCAGATCACTTATTTGTTCAAGACTTTTAGCATTGATGCCTGGTACGGTGATGTGTGTACCAACACGAAATACAAAGATGATAAAAATGGTAAAGAAAATCTTTTTTCTAACACTTTTCACCTTTAGGGCGTCTTTTAAAAGCCTAAAAAACATTAGATCACCTCGATTGAACCACCTTTAGCAGTGATTGCTGCTTCAGCAGATTTTGAGAATTTAGCTGCTTTAACAGTTAATTTTTTAGTTAATTCGCCATTACCAAGGATTTTAACTCCTGATTTTTCATTGCGAACGATACCTGCTTCTTTAAGGACAGCAGGTGTAACTTCTGCACCATCTTCAAAGACGTTTAATTTGTCAAGATTAACAAGTGCATATTCTTTAGCATTGATATTTGTAAATCCACGTTTTGGCAAACGACGGAAAAGCGGAGTTTGACCCCCTTCAAATCCAGGACGGATGCTGCCGCCACTGCGGGATTTTTGACCTTTTTGACCACGACCTGCAGTCTTACCATTACCTGATGATGAACCACGGCCGACGCGGTTGCGAACTTTGCGAGAACCTTCTGCAGGTTTTAATTCATGAAGTTTCATTTAAATTTTTCTCCTTATTTGTAAAATGCTAACGCCTTTATAGGGGAAAAGGTGTTCCCTATAAAAACTCGCCTATACGATTTTTTATTGCAGTCAAGCCGCAGCGAAAAATCGCTGCGACTTGATGAATGAGCTGTTAATTTGGCAGAGTTTCAACAAGGTTAAAACCAACTGCTCAAATTAGCTTTTATAGAAAACTCTAAAGCCATGAAAAAAGTCTCTTCTCATAACTTAAGGGGCTGTTTCTATTTAACTTCTTCTACAGTCACTAAGTGTGAAATTTTATTGACCATGCCGCGAATAGATGAGTTATCTTCTTTGACAACTGAGCTGTTCAATTTACCAAGTCCAAGGGCAGCAACTGTTTTACGCTGTGCAGGAATACGGCCAATTGGAGACTTCGTCAAAGTAATTTTAATTTGTGCCATGACTTCTCCTTTCCTATGCTAAATCAGAAATTGAAACACCGCGAAGGGCTGCAACTTCTTCAGCACGTTTAAGCTGTTTCAAACCTTCAACTGTTGCACGAACAATATTAATTGGAGTGTTTGAGCCCAGTGATTTAGATGTAATATCTGCTACACCAGCCAATTCCACAACGGCACGAACAGCGCCACCTGCAGCAACTCCGGCACCTTCTACAGCTGGTTTCAACAAGACACGAGCACCGCCAAATTCTGAACGTACTTCGTGCGGAATTGTTGTTCCAACCATTGGTACTTCAATCATATTTTTCTTAGCAGTATCTACTGCTTTGCGAATAGCTTCCGGTACTTCTTGAGCTTTACCGGTACCAAAGCCAACGCGACCGTTACGATCCCCAACAACTACAAGAGCAGCAAAGCGAAGTCGGCGTCCGCCCTTAACAACTTTTGTAACACGGTTGATTGCAACAACGCGTTCTTCAAGTTCTACTGCATTATCTTTAAATGCCATTATTAAGTGTCCTCCCTATTAGAATTTCAATCCGTTTTCACGAGCTGCATCAGCCAAAGCTTTAACACGTCCGTGATAGAGATATCCACCGCGGTCAAACACCACTTCAGAAATACCTTTAGCTACTGCGCGTTCAGCAACGAGTTTACCAACAACAACGGCTTGTTCTGTTTTAGTCCCTTTTGAAACTTCTTTGTCAAGAGTTGAAGCACTTGCGAGCGTTACACCCGCTACGTCATCAATTACTTGAGCGTAGATGCCTGTATTAGAACGGAAAACGTTCAAACGTGGGCGATCAGCAGTTCCAGAGAGTTTACCGCGAACGCGACGATGGCGTTTTTGACGGATTTTATTTTTATCTGGTTTCGAAATCACAATTTTTACCTCTTAAATTTTATTTATCAAACTGACAAAGACTTTTATAGCAGCTGTAAATATCTTACAAATACTATTAAACTTCTATTTACCTGTCTTACCTTCTTTGCGGCGTACATATTCACCAACATAACGAATACCTTTACCTTTATATGGTTCAGGAGCACGAAGACCGCGGATATAAGCAGCTGTCTGACCAACAACTTCTTTATTAATTCCGTTTACAACGATAGCTGTAGCAGATGGTACCTCAAAAGTGATACCTTCTGGAGCTTCTACTTCGTCTTGGTGAGATTTACCGACTGAAAGCACAAGTTTTTTCCCTTGAAGCTGAGCACGATAACCGACACCCTGCATTTCAAGTTCTTTTTTGAAGCCTTCAGAAACACCGACAACCATGTTATTCAAGTTAGCACGAGCTGTTCCATGAATTGTCTTCATTTCTTTAGAGTCATTTGGACGATGAAGAGATACTTCAGTACCTTCAACTTTGATTTCAATAGCTTTTGGAAACTCACGAGTAAGTTCCCCTTTAGGTCCTTTTACAGTAACAACATTATCTTTATTGCTGAGTTCAACACCAGCAGGCAACGTAATTACTTTATTACCAATACGTGACATATTTTTAATTTCTCCTGTTAGATTATCAGGCCACTCTTTGAGTGACGAGTTTTCACGGGGTGATGATAAATAAAATACCGTTCAAAGCATAAAAGCTGATTTGAACACGCCCTAAGAACCGTGCAAATTAGACAACTCTTTTTGTTTGCAAGCAAACTTCAAAGAGTTCCTAAATTTGCTTTGTTCTTGACGGGCTTTGTATCATTATTTTACCATACGTATGCAATCACTTCGCCGCCAACATTCTTTTGACGAGCTTCTCTATCAGTCAAAAGACCTTCTGAAGTTGAAATGATAGCAATTCCAAGTCCATTAAGAACTTTAGGAACATCTTCGCTTTTAGTATAGATGCGAAGGCCTGGTTTTGAAATACGTTTCAGGCCAGTAATAACTTTTTCACCATTTGGTCCGTATTTCAAGAATACACGGATGATGCCTTGTTTGTCGTCTTCGATGACTTCAACATTTTTTACAAAACCTTCACGTTTAAGAATTTCTGCAATTCCTTTTTTAATGTTTGATGCAGGAGCTTCAAGAACACTATGATTCGCTTGGTTAGCATTGCGAATACGTGTCAGAAAGTCTGCAATTGGGTCAGTCATAACCATTTATATATTTCTCCTCTTACTAGTAGTTTGCAAGCTGCACTTGCTAGTTAATGATGCCCTGATGAGCTAGTTTAATTTAATAATAGGTTGCAAGGCCGCCGTCAATCTAGGCGATTGCTCGCAGACAGTACTTGAGTACGGCAAGAGCAATCAACGACGAGTGACCAGAGCATTGCAAGCTATTATTACCAAGACGCTTTAGTAACGCCAGGGATTTGTCCTTTGTATGCTAATTCGCGGAAGCACACACGGCAAAGTTTAAATTTGCGGTAGACTGAATGCGGACGGCCGCATTTTTCACAGCGAGTGTAAGCTTGCGTAGAGAATTTTGCTGGGCGTTTGCTCTTAGCAATCATAGATTTTTTAGCCAAATTTAAACCTCCTTATTATTTTGCAAAAGGCATTCCAAGGCCTGTAAGCAATTCACGTGATTCTTCGTCAGTATTAGCTGTTGTAACGATAACAATATCAAGACCGCGCACTTTATCAACATTATCAAAGTTGATTTCTGGGAAGATCAATTGTTCTTTAACACCAAGTGTGTAGTTGCCGCGTCCATCAAATGATTTTGTTGGAACACCGTGGAAGTCACGCACACGCGGAAGTGATACAGTAACTAATTTATCTAAGAATTCATACATACGTTCGCCGCGAAGAGTAACTTTCGCACCGATAGCAACCCCTTCACGAAGGCGGAAGCCGGCGATAGATTTCTTAGCTTTAGTGATAAGCGGTTTTTGACCTGAGATAAGTGCCAATTCAGCAGCAGCTTTTTCCAGATTTTTTGCATTTGATACAGCGTCGCCAACACCCATATTAAGGACGATTTTGTCAACCTTAGGCACAGCCATTACAGATGAGTAGTTGAATTTTTCTGTCAATGCAGGAACTACTTCGTTAAGATATTTTTCTTTTAAGCGATTTGCCATTATACTTCTCCTTTCCTTCGTGATTAATCAAGCACTTCGCCTGATTTTTTATTATAGCGAACCTTTTTACCGTCAACAAATTTATAGCCGACACGTCCTGCAACACCATTTTTATCAAGAACTTGAACGTTTGATACATGGATTGGTGCTTCTTTTTCCACGATAGCACCTTGAGGGTTTTCGCTGTTTGGTTTTTGATGTTTCTTGATGATGGCTACACCTTCAACAACAACCTTGTTTACTTTTGGAAGAGCTTTAAGAACTACAGCTTCAACGCCCTTGTCCTTACCAGCAATAACGCGAACTTTGTCGCCTTTTTTTACAAACATTTGAGTATTCTCCTCTGTATATTTCTTACGCCCCAGGGGCACCCTAGGAAAAACCTAGGGGACTAAGTTTGTTTTTTAAATTAAAGTACTTCTGGTGCCAATGACACGATCTTCATGAAGTTACCTTCACGCAATTCGCGAGCTACTGGACCAAAGATACGAGTTCCGCGAGGTGTTTTGTCATCACGGATCAGAACAGCTGCATTTTCATCGAATTTGATGTATGAACCATCAGCACGACGAGCACCTGATTTAGTACGAACGATAACGGCTTTAACAACGTCACCTTTTTTAACCGCACCACCAGGAGTAGCTTGTTTTACTGAAGCAACGATAACATCACCGATGTTTGCGAATTTACGTCCTGAACCACCAAGAACTTTAATGGTCAAGATTTCGCGAGCACCACTGTTGTCAGCGACTTTTAAACGACTTTCTGATTGAATCATTTAAGTTTTCTCCTTTCAGGTTTGATTAAATAATAACAGCCTCTTCGACCACTTCAACAAGACGGAAATGTTTTGTCGCTGAAAGCGGACGAGTTTCCATGATACGAACGATATCACCTGTTTTAGCAACATTGTTTTCATCATGTGCTTTGTATTTTTTAGAGTAGTTAATACGTTTACCATAGACTGGGTGGTTACGTTTAGTTTCAACTACAACAGTGATTGTTTTATCCATTTTATCAGATACTACACGTCCAACAAGGGTTTTACGTTGATTACGTTCCATTATTAGAAGACTCCTTTCCCAATCTATTATTTCATTTCAGATTGCACTGTTTTGACACGTGCAATTTGTTTTTTCACTTCGTTCAAACGGGCAGTTTGATCAAGTTGACCTGCTGCAGCTTGGAAACGAAGGTCGAAAAGTTCTTTCTTCAGTTCGTTTTCTTTCTTAGCAAGCTCTTCTTGAGAAAGACCACGAAGCTCTTTAACAAAATCTTTAATTTCTTGAAGTTTCATGTTTTCTCCTTATTCTGCTTCACGTTTCACGAATTTAGTTTTAACTGGCAGCTTGTGGCTGGCAAGACGAAGAGCTTCACGAGCAACTTCTTCTGACACACCGGCAATTTCAAACATAACCTTGCCGCGCTTAACCGGTGCTACCCAGCCTTCAGGAGCACCTTTACCTGATCCCATACGTACACCGATAGCTTTAGCAGTGTATGATTTGTGTGGGAAGATTTTAATCCAAACTTTACCACCACGTTTCATGTAACGCGTCATCGCGATACGAGCAGCTTCGATTTGGCGGTTGGTAATCCAGTGGCTAGTTGTAGCCTGAAGACCGTATTCTCCAAATGCTACTTCTTTCCCGCCTTTTGCTTCACCGCGCATTTTCCCGCGGAATTCACGACGGTGTTTAACACGTTTAGGTACTAACATTTGTTATTTGCCTCCTTTAGTGTTTTTACGAGCTGGAAGAATTTCACCACGGTAAATCCAAACTTTGACACCGAGCTTACCATAAGTTGTGTCAGCTTCTTCCCAAGCGTAATCAATATCCGCACGAAGTGTGTGAAGCGGAACAGTTCCTTCTGAGTATCCTTCACTGCGGGCGATATCCGCACCGTTCAAACGGCCTGAAACTTGAGTTTTGATTCCTTTAGCGCCTGCACGCATTGTGCGTTGAATAGCTTGTTTTTGTGCACGGCGGAAAGCAACACGCTGCTCAAGCTGACGAGCAATGTTTTCACCAACAAGATGGGCATCAAGATCTGGTGATTTAATTTCAACGATATTGATGTGAACTTGTTTTCCAGTCAGCTTATTAAGCTGCACACGAAGGGCGTCAACATTTGCTCCGCCTTTACCGATAACCATACCTGGTTTTGCAGTATGAAGGGAAACATTTACTTTATTTACTGCACGTTCGATTTCGATAGTTGAAACAGAAGCGTCAGCCAATTCTTTGTTAATAAATTTGCGGATTGCAAGATCTTCATGAAGGTAATCCGCGTATTCTTTTTCAGCATACCATTTCGCATCCCAGTCACGGATGATTCCGACACGCATACCAATTGGATGTACTTTTTGACCCACGATTTTACCTCCTTATTTTTCTGCTACAACTACTGTAACGTGAGTTGTGCGTTTGTTGATTGGTGATGCTGAACCTTTAGCACGCGGACGGAAACGTTTCATTGTCGGTCCTTCGTTAGCAAATGTTTCAGATACGACCAAGTTAGCTTTTTCCAAACCAAAGTTGTTTTCTGCGTTAGCAATTGCTGAATTAAGTGTTTTTTCAACAATGCGAGCTGCTTTGTTTGGAGTGAATTTCAAAATTGCGATTGCATCAGCAACGTTCTTACCACGGATAAGATCAAGAACAAGACGTGTTTTACGAGGTGAAACACGCACTGTACGAGCAATTGCTTTAGCTGAAGTAATTTCTGCCATTGTGTCCTCCTCCTATTAACGACGTGTTTTCTTATCGTCAGCTGCGTGACCTTTGTAAGTACGAGTTGGTGCAAATTCACCAAGTTTGTGACCTACCATGTCCTCTTGAATGTAAACAGGAACATGTTTACGTCCGTCATAAACTGCGATTGTATATCCGATGAAACTTGGGAAAATCGTTGAACGACGTGACCAAGTTTTGATGACTTTTTTCTTTTCGTCATTAGCTTGAGCTTCAATTTTTTTCATCAAATGCTCATCGACGAAAGGTCCTTTTTTAAGACTGCGTCCCATTGTGTAATTTTCTCCTTTAAATAAATGTACCACAACGGCTTGCCCGCATAGCGGGCTACCGAGCTGGCGGATGATTGTCGTGCTTGACTGACGCAGCAGCTAATAGTCAGATAGCCTTACTTTTAGAAAGTTTGCTATTTTCCTCATCAACTGTGCGAAGCCTTGCTACGAAGTTTTAACAAAACCTCTACTCAGCCGCTTATTTTTCGTTGCGGCGACGAACGATAAGTTTGTTAGATCTAGCTTTCTTATTACGAGTTTTAAGACCAAGCGCAGGTTTACCCCAAGGAGTAGATGGCGCTTTACGTCCAACTGGCGCTTTACCTTCACCACCACCGTGTGGGTGATCATTAGGGTTCATTACAGAACCACGAACTGTTGGGCGAATACCTTTCCAACGGCTGCGTCCTGCTTTACCAAGGTTTACAAGTCCATGTTGTTCGTTACCAACTGTACCAACAGTTGCACGGCAAGTGCCAAGAATCATACGAACTTCACCTGATTGAAGACGAACAAGAACGTATTTACCTTCTTGACCAAGCACTTGAGCAGAAGCACCAGCGGCACGAACAAGTTCTGCACCCTTACCTGGTTTCAATTCAATATTATGAATGATTGTACCAACAGGGATGTTAGCAAGCGGAAGTGCATTCCCAACTTTGATATCAGCTTCTGGACCTGAAACGATACGTTGACCAACTTCAAGACCTTTTGGAGCGATGATATATGCTTTAGTCCCGTCAACATAGTGCACAAGAGCAATATTAGCTGAGCGGTTTGGATCGTATTCAATTGTTTTAACAACTGCTTCAACACCATCTTTGTTACGCTTGAAGTCAATCAAACGGTAATGACGCTTATGGCCACCGCCTTGATGGCGAACTGTGATACGACCGTTATTGTTGCGGCCAGCCTTACTTTTCAGTGGAGCAAGCAATGATTTCTCAGGAGTGCTTGTAGTGATTTCAGCAAAATCCAAAGAAGTCATATTACGACGGCCATTTGTCGTTGGTTTATAAACTTTAATACCCACGTTATTTCCTCCTTAGATTACTCTGCTTCAGCAGCTGCAAACAACTCGATTGCTTTCGAATCAGCTGTAAGAGTGATGATAGCTTTTTTCGTTTTATTTGTGAAGCCTGTGTAGCGGCCAACACGTTTTTGTTTTGGTTTTACATTTACTGTACGGACACTAGCAACTTTTACACCGTCAAATGCTGCTTCCACAGCTTGTTTGATCAAAAGTTTATGTGCACGAGTGTCAACTTCAAATGTGTATTTCCCTTCTTCAAGAGCAACCATTGATTTTTCAGTAACAACAGGTTTTTTGATTACGTCGTACAAATTCATTATGCAAGAACCTCCTCGATAGTAGAGATTGCTTCTTTGGTAACAAGAAGTTTGTCTGCGTTTACGATATCAAGAACACTTGCAGTTGCTGCTGTAGCAACTTTTACATTAGGAAGGTTGCGAGCTGACAGTTCAGCAAATTTGTTGCCTTCTTCAAGAATAACAAGTACTTTTGAATCAATGCTGAGCGCAGCGAGTGCCTGTGCAAATTCTTTAGTTTTTGGAGTTTCAAAAGAAAGAGCATCTACAGCTACAAATTTATCTTCAGCAACTTTTGCTGAATAAACAGATTTCAATGCAAGGCGACGAACTTTTTGCGGAAGTTTGTAACCATATGAACGTGGAGTTGGTCCGAAGACAACACCACCACCACGCCATTGTGGTGAGCGAATAGAACCTTGACGCGCACGTCCAGTTCCTTTTTGACGCCATGGTTTACGACCGCCGCCTGATACTGCTGAACGGTTTTTAACCGCATGAGTCCCTTGACGAAGGTTAGCACGCTGACTGACAACCACATCAAATACTACTGATTCATTGGGTTCAATTCCAAAAACAGCATCATTAAGTGTCACTTGACCAGCTTCTTTACCAGTTTGGTCAAATAATTTTACGTTTGCCATGTTAACTGATTTCCCCTTTCTTTATTATTTAGCAGCTTTAACTGCTGATTTGATAGTGATAAGAGATTTCTTAGCACCTGGCACATTACCCTTGATGAGGATAACATTTTTTTCTGGAACAACTTGAACAATTTCAAGGTTTTGAACTGTTACACGGTTGCCACCCATACGACCTGCAAGGTTTTTACCTTTAAATACACGGTTAGGTGCAACAGGACCCATTGAACCTGGACGACGGTGGTAACGAGAACCGTGTGCCATAGGACCACGTGATTGACCGTGACGCTTAATAGCACCTTGGAAACCTTTACCTTTAGTTGTGCCAGTGACATCAACAACATCTCCAGCTTCGAATTGCTCAACAGTTAATTCAGCACCAACTTCCAAGCCTTCAATGTTTTTAAATTCACGAATGAAGCGCTTAGGAGCCGTGTTAGCTTTTGCTACGTGACCTTTGGCAGGTTTGTTGCTCAATACTTCGCGTTTGTCATCAAAACCAACTTGAACAGCTTCATAACCATCAGTTTCAACTGTTTTCACTTGAAGCACAACGTTTGGAGTTGCTTCGATGACAGTAACAGGGATAAATTCACCATTTTCAGTGAAGATTTGAGTCATTCCCACTTTTTTCCCTAAGATTCCTTTTGTCATGAGAAAATATTTCCTTTTCTTAATTTTGTTTTCAAAAAGTTTTTAATGAGCGTTTTTCATGCTCAAAAAAGTTTTTTAGGAGCGTTTTTTGTGCTCCGAAATCAACTTAAAGTTTGATTTCTACGTTAACACCGCTTGGAAGATCCAATTTCATAAGGGCATCAACAGTCTTTTGCGTTGGGTTCACAATGTCGATAAGACGTTTGTGAGTGCGCATTTCAAATTGTTCGCGAGAATCTTTGTATTTGTGAGTCGCACGAATAACTGTGTAAAGGCTGCGTTCAGTTGGAAGCGGTACTGGACCGGCTACACTTGCACCTGTACGAGTTGCAGTTTCAACGATTTTTTCTGCCGCTGTGTCAAGTGTACGATGTTCGTACGCTTTCAAGCGGATACGGATTTTTTTGTTTGCCATCTTTTCTCCTCTCGTCTATTTAAAATAATAGGCTAGCTCCACAAGAAAACCGACAGCGGTCACGTGGCAATGCAACCGAGCGTGTCGCAACCTCTTGCATCAAAGCTAAAAGCTGTTTTTTACAGCACCAGATTAGTATAACAAATAAACCCTAGCATTGCAAGGGTTTTGAGGACTTTTTTTCATTTTCTTCATGAGAAGGCTTTCAAAGTTCTAAAGTGCAATCAGCTATCCATCGTCATCGTTTTCTTGGGAAATTCCTGCATGTATCTTCTATACAAATAATAAAGGAAAATCCATCTAAAGACATTATCAGCCAAGGTTGCCAGCCAAACACCTGCCAAACCAAGATTTAAACCAGCACCCAAACAATAGCCAGAGACAATCCGAATCAGCCACATACCAATCGTTGTCGCATAAAAAGGCAATTTAGCTTTGCCTAAACCCTGCCAAGCCGCCGTAAAAACCAGAGTTCCCGATGTTGCAGGGCCTCCTATGAAGGAATAAAACAAGACAACTAAACTAGCCTGAAGAGCCGCCTCATTGCCTGTAAAGAAATAGCTTAACTGTCTGCCACCAAAAAAGACAATTCCTCCTACTGCCAACATTAATATAGTGGAAATAATATAGGATTCTCTAACAACTTCTTTGACAGCGCTCATTTTTCTTTGGCCTAAATTATGAGCCACTAGAATGACAGTTGCTGTCGCAACACCCATCCCAGGCATATAATTAAATTGCGTCAAAGTCTCCCCGATAGCATTGCCAGCTACTACTTCTGTGCCAAACTTGACAATGATAGCTACAATGACAACATCTCCTGCCCGCATCATCAGCCTCTCTCCAGCTGCTGGTAGAGCAAGTTTAACTAAACCTTTATCTAGTTTAAATCGCATCTCAGCTAAAGTTGCTTTAAGTGGCAGCTGACCAACCAGCACAGCCCCTCCAATAAAACGTGAAAAGACCGTAGCAAGAGCAACACCAGCAATTCCCCAGTGAAATAGAAAAACAGCTGATGCTGACAAAAGAGCATTTAAAATATTGGTCAATAAACTGACATACATTGGCAGCCTAGCCTTCCCCAGGGCCCTCAAAATAGCACCCAGAGTTGTCTGCAAGCCCAAAGTGACAATCAAGCCGCCAACAAGAGCTAAATAAAGACCACCTGTCTGTGTTACATCAGCAGCTGTTCCCAAAAAATGCAGCATCTGCTGCCCAAAAACAAGAGATATTGCCCCTAGAATCAAACTGAGCACTAGCGTTATAAAAATAGATTGAGCTTGATAAGATCTTGTTTTAGCATCATTTTTTTCACCTAAACTCTTGGCAGTCAGACTGGACACTGCAGCCCCGAGGGCAATAAAAATAGCTTGATAAATAGTAATGATGTTGTTGGCAACTGAAACACCAGAAACAGCAGCTAAGCCCAGCTGCGCGACCAGATAATTATCTATAACTCCCATTAGCATCTGAAGCAAATTTTCTGCCATAGCCGGCAAAGCAAGCTCAATAATTTTCTTTCTTTGGTTCATATAACACACGAAAAGGCCGCTAAACGGATAAAGCTAGCCTCCCATTTACATTTTTAATTTAAAACAGCTTTCTACACTATTAAACTGCTAAAAAAAAGAATAAACCCAGTCATATATCAATGAGATGGCTTTTTTCTTATACGTATCTTCCTAGATTACCTTATTTTGGAGGTGAGGACGAAGCATGTATTGCTGCCCTTTCCACTCCCTAAGGCGACCACCTGAAAACGAAGAGGTATCCAGACAAAGACCCCCCAATTACTGCAAACATTTGATCTGTATAGATTGAAAGAGTTTGGATTTTTCCCAAACTCCGTTCTATCTTCTCTTTAAATTCCCAAGTAAGACTCAACTGCTTTTTGCATATCAGCAGCCGCAACGACCTTTCGATGACGAACAGGAGCAGTATCAAGACCTGCAACTGCTGCTGGCACAGCAACACCCGATAGCTCGTTTAGGTCACGAACAGCAGCAAAGTCATCTCCTGAATCCTTACCAGTTACCGCTTGAACTGTAACCCGCGGGAACTTATAAGGACTGGCTGTCGAAGCAATGACTGTAGGCCTTTGATCTCCTGTAGCAGCCTTATAAGCACGATAGACAGCAGAAGCAACCGCTGTATGCGGATCTTCAATGTATTTATTATCATCATAAACACACTTGATTTCTGCGGCAGTCTCTGTCTCACTGGCAAAACCTGCTGCAAACAAGTCTAAAATGTCTTTGTCTGCATTTTCCAAGGTGTACTCACCTTTTTCTACCAGAGCTTCCATGAGCTCTTTTGTTTTAGCCGAATCATTGCCCAACAAATGGAAAATGAGCCGCTCTAAGTTTGATGAGACTAAAATATCCATAGACGGACTGGTGGTAACATAAAAATCACGTTTTTTATCGTAGGTTCCTGTTTTAAAGAAGTCTGTCAGCACATTATTTTCATTTGAAGCACAGATCAATTTCCCAACCGGCACACCAATTTGATAAGCATAATAAGCAGCTAAGATGTTGCCAAAGTTTCCGGTTGGTACTGTAAAGTTAACTTTATCGCCGTTTTGAATATCTCCGGATTTAACCAATTGTGCATAGGCATAAACATAGTAAACAACCTGAGGAATCAAGCGGCCGACATTCATTGAATTAGCAGAAGAGAACTGGGTTCCTTTTTGCAGCAATTTATCCCGCAGTTCAGCATCGTTGAACATTTTTTTGACATTAGTCTGAGCGTCATCAAAGTTTCCTTCAATCGCAACCACATGAGTATTGCTGCCCTTTTGCGTGGTCATCTGCAGTTCTTGAATTTTGCTGACTCCACCATGAGGATAAAAGACAATAATCTCTGTTCCGGGCACATCAGCAAAACCAGCCATGGCAGCCTTGCCGGTATCACCGGATGTCGCTGTTAAAATAACAATTTTATTGTCAACTCCCTGCTTTTTCGCAGACGTTGTCAACAAATATGGAAGGATAGACAGGGCCATATCCTTAAAAGCAATTGTTGAACCGTGAAACAGTTCAAGATTGTACTGACCATCAAGTTTAACAAGCGGTGCAATCGCTGGTGTATCAAATTTATCATCATAAGCATTAGCAATACAATAGCCCAGCTCTTCTTCGGTAAAATCATCCAAAAAAGCAGACAGCACTAATTTAGCAACTTCCTGATAAGTTGCTGTCTTAAGCTGCTCAAAATCCAGATCAACCCGAGGGTAAGAAACAGGTGTAAACAAACCACCGTCTGCAGCTAAGCCTTGCAGAATAGCTTGACTGGCAGTTACAGTATTATTTGCATCGCGAGTCGATTGATAAACTAGGGTCATGATTCATCCTCTTCTTTTATAGATAGCTTTTTAAGCATTATACCATAATTATACTAAAAGAGCGCGCCTTTATTCAGATAAACCCAAAATCAAAGTCCTTATCAAGAAGAAAAACACATTTTAGCTGCAGCAATCTGCTAAAGCGCTCAAAAATTAATTTAACTTCCTTACTTTTGACATTTTAAGGTTGCAAGAGCAAGGAAATACTTCCTGGATCATTTAGTTACAAAAGTTCAAAAGACCAAACATTGCCCGGTCTCTTATTGATATGAATGATAATAAAGCTCCTAAATCTTGCTTGGACAGTCGCACAATTCAACCTACAAGTCTGATTAAAGCAAAAATAAGAGCCCTCACTAAGATAAATTCCCAATGAAGGCCTTGCAATGTTTTTTCATACTTTAATGAAGATTAAGCAAGCAGCCTGTAAATCTGCAGTCTCTCTTCATAAAAAAACTAGTTGCCCCAGCGAGCATCTACTCCAGCAATAGAAATCCAGACCACCGCCAAAGCATTGTAAAGCCAAGCAGACATTTGTAACGCACCCTCCTTGTTCTAACATTTAATGTCACCTATATTATAACGCAAGAATTTGTTTTTGCAAGCCTATTTTAAAAGTTTTTTAGAGATTTTATAAATGTTATCATTCCTAACATTAAAAGTCAGTTTTAGCGCCTGATTCCTCCAAACTATGTCAGCTTTTTTCTTTCTTTTGCTCCATAAAAATCAAAAAGCATACCATGCCAATTTTATGGCAGATATGCTGTCATTTATATAAGCAAAAACAAGTTGCCTGCAAATTAAGGCTTTTGCTTCTCTTGAAAACTGCTTATTTTTCACCCTTAGCAGGCTTTTTAGCAGATGCTTGGATTGCTTTTTTAATAGTTTCGACATAAAGCTTGGCACCTTCATCACTGCTGTCGTTATAGTGAACACCATCAGATTCTGTCCAGATTTCAGAATGCGCTACCGCAGCCGCATACCAATCTGCAGTGGTGACATATTTATATTTCTTAGCCAAACTTAACTCATAGTCGCGAACATTAGGAATACGTTCATCTTTAGTATTATAAGGCGTAACAATCACCAAGCGGTGTCCATTTGGAAGAGCATCAATGAATTGCTGAAGATTATTTTCATATCCTTCAATGGAATTAACACCAACAGCAAGAACAACTGTTTTGGATAAACTGTTATTAGTAATATGGTTCTGGAAGATTTCATAAGCACTTTCAAAATTTCGACTGACTGCTGCGTCAACTTGAGCCTCAGGCAAAAGTTCTGAAAAAGCCGAGCTGGAGCGCAAGGTAACAGAATCACCGATAACCGTAATGTCGCTGATTGCAGTTGCATCACCAGCAGCAAGCGTATGAGTCCGATTCATATTATTGTCAGCCTGATTGAGAGAGTCGACCAAAAGGTTAGTCTCAAAAGCACCAACATTTGGCGCGGTAACAGCAACACCCAGAGCTACAGCTGTCAATAAAGCAGCGAGACCATACAGCCATTTTTTATAAGAATCCAAATGAATTTCCAAGCCTAAGAGAGAAGAAGACTTACCAGCAATATACGGCTCAACAACATAGTAAGAAAGCGTTGAAAAGATAACTGAGAAAAAGAGGGTGAAAAGAACAGCCAACCAGTTGTTCATCAGCTGACCAAAAATGATATAAAACGGCCAGTGAAAAAGGTACATACCATAGCTGATATCTGCCAGATAGGTTACAACAGCAGGTTCCTGCAAATCAGGGGTTTGTTCATGTAAAACACGGCTTGAGTAGATCATGACAGCTGTAAATAAGCTAGCCAGACCAAAGCCAAACAGATAAGTAATGATATTATTAAAATCAAGTATAAAGCCTAACAAAAAGAGCAAGGCCGCACTGCCAGCAATGTAGATGACAACACGCTTTGTCTGCCAGAGACGCACATTTTTCTTAAACCGTTTGGTTGTTTCATTAATTCCTGAAATGGTCGCAAAGATAGCTCCCAGGAAAAAGGGGAAGATATGCGACAGCGTTGAGAAATAAATTACCGAAAAGTTGGTCACAAAGAAAGCCCGTGCAAACATAATGGCAAAGCTCAGCAAGAACAGTCCCACCGAAACCAGAAAAACCGATCCGCGGAGCTGCTGCTGATTTTTAACTTTGGTTGACAAGAACCACACCAAGATGCCCCAAAAAACATAGAAATGCACTTCAATGGCTAAACTCCAAGTATGGACGAAGAGGTGCGGAATAAACTGAGTTTCATAACTGCTGCCAGTAAAAATTTCATAGAGATTAGTTGTGAACCCTAAAACAGCAGCCATCTGCCGGCCAATGTCCGCCACGAAATCTTTTCTAATCAAAAAAGTAAAGGGCAAAACGAGAAGCAGCATGACGACCAAAGGTGGTACGATGCGATAAAAACGCCGCCGCAAAAACCCTAAAAGATCTATAGCTTTATGTCGAGCATATTCATCAATTAGTAAAGCCGTAATGAGATAACCCGAAAAGGTGAAGAAAACGTCCACTCCGATAAAGCCGCCACGAAAGACCTGCTGAAAGAAGTGGTAGAGCAAAACCAGAAGCAGCCCGGCAACTCTAACAAAAGAAAACCATTTTATTCTCATTTTTGATAAATTCCTTGTTTAAACTTTCCTTTATAAATTTTCTTATCTTTAGCAATCAGCTTGCCTTGTCCATCAGCCTGTCCCTTTTTGAACTCTCCAACATAGGACCAGCCCATGCTAGATTTAAAGCTGCCACGACCGCTGAAAACACCATTAACGAAGTTGCCTTCATATACATCTCCGTTAGGATAAGTCAATTTGCCATGACCGTTCATGCGATGATTTAGCACATAGCCTGTATAACGAATTTTGCCGTTTTCATAAGTCAACGTTGACTGACTTCCAAATTTAATGCTAAAAACTGACAGACCGCATACAAGAATGACAATAACTGCTAATAACTCTAATTTTTCTCTTGTTATCTGTATTTTTTTCATCTTATTCATTCAATTCTACCTAATAATGCCATTTTACTACAATTTGAAAATATAACAAGGTGCAGCTAATTCATTTTTTCCAACCAAGCCTGACACCCTTTTTTAATCAAGCCGTAAGTTTCTTCAAAATCACCTGTATAATAAGGATCTGGCACTCCACCATCTATAAAAGAAAAATTTTATCATCAAATTGCCCCTGTGACAATCTCTTTAAATCACGAACATTTTCACGATCCATGCCAATAATCAAATCAAAGTAACGAAAATCGGCTTGGTTGATTTGCTGAGACTTTTTCGAAGGATCATAAGCAATATCGTATTTTTTGAAAATCTTCTGCGTTCCACGGTGAATTGGATTGCCGTGTTCCCAGCCAGAAGTAGCCCGACTGGCAATTTCAACAGTATCAGCAGCTGCAGCCTTCATGACAAATTCAGCCATAGGACTGCGGCAGATATTTCCCAAGCAGACAAAACAAACTTTCTTCATCTGTATTTCCTTTTTATCTTTAAACCGTCAGTGTTCTTTAGTATAATCATAACCCAAATGCTCATAGGCTTTGGCAGTTGCAACACGGCCGCTGCGGGTCCGTATAATAAAGCCTCTTTGGATAAGGTAAGGTTCGTACATGTCCTCAACTGTTTCTCGTTCTTCAGCAATATTGACCGACAGCGTCCCTAAACCAACAGGACCGCCGTGATACATCTCAATCATTGTTCTAAGAATCTTTTGGTCGATATAATCAAGACCTTCATGATCCACATCAAGCATAGTCAGAGCCTTATCGGTAATCTTCTCATCAATCAGGCCATCTCCCATAATCTGAGCATAATCACGTACACGTTTTAAAAGACGGTTGGCAATACGCGGAGTCCCGCGTGAACGTCTGGCCAATTCCAGAGAAGCTTGGTGGGTGATTTCCATCTCAAATATGTCCGCTGTTCGCTCCACAATCTCTGTTAAATCCGATTCCGTGTAATATTCCATATGCCCTGTAATTCCAAAGCGAGCCCGCAAAGGATTTGAGAGCATACCTGCCCGCGTTGTCGCTCCAATTAGCGTGAAAGGCGGTAAATCCAAATGCACACTGCGAGAAGTCTCACCAGCACCAATCATAATATCAATATAAAAATCTTCCATAGCACTGTAGAGAACTTCCTCTACTGCCATTGGCATGCGATGAATTTCGTCAATAAAAAGAACATCACCTGGTTCTAGCTCGTTGAGAACAGCCACCAAATCGCCAGCCTTTTCAACAGCCGGACCGCTGGTCTGCTTGAGATTGACTCCCAGCTCGTTAGCGATGACAAAAGCCATAGTTGTCTTTCCAAGCCCTGGAGGTCCAAAAAGCAACACATGATCTAGCGCTTCATCACGCTGTTTAGCTGCCTCAATAAAAATCTTCAGCTGATCTTTTACTTTATTTTGACCAATGTATTCCTGCAAATACTGAGGGCGCAAAGACCGTTCGGCAAATTCTTCATCACCCATAGGCGCATTATCTAAAATTCTAGTCATAGTTTAATTGTATCATCTTGCAGGCAAAAGAAAAAGACAAAAATAGGTCCTGTTCAAAAATTTAAAATTTCCCAAAAAAAAGAAAGACTTTTGCTGAGAGGGCAAAAATCTTTCTCCTTTTGACCATAAGGCCAACTAAATGCTTTCTGCTGCTTCACTCTGCTTTGAAAGCTGTGGCCTTAGGCTGATCAAAGAGCCTTATCTGAAAGTTTCAGATGTGTTTCCACATTAGAGTCCCCACCAGTCAAGAGCTCGTAAAATCGTTGAAAAAACTGCAGCCATATTGCTTCTCCTTTCTTTTTTGATGCTACTCATTATAAAGGATTGGAGAAGAAAAGAACAGGACATCTATGTCCTATTTTGGAAATCTTTCTGCCACTCTTTTTCTAATTTTTCTTTTAAGATTGAATTTTCAGTCAATTTAGCAAACAAGATAGCAGAATCATAGCTTTTTCTAGCTTCAATGTCATTTTTCTCTGCTAACAGACAATACTTCCACTCAAGCATACTGACAATCGGTTTCTTTTGGAAATCAGAGGTTTTCATCATGATATTATTGGCAACCGTGATTAATTTTTTAATGACATCATATTTTTCTAAAAGAAGGAGAATACCAAAGTTGTTTAACAGGACATTATTCAGCACAAACAAATCTTCTAAAGGAAGATGAGCGCTTTGCTTTAAAAGGAGATGCATCAGTTTATCATACTTATCTAAATCAAAAATATCTGGGCTGAGATCACTGATCGTTAAGCAGGAGAAGTAGAGATCAATAATGATTAAATCGTTAAGCTGATAACGTTTCCGCATCAGAATCTGGTCAAAATAATCATTTAAAATGCCAACTCCAAAATCGATATTCTCACTGAAATGAACATCCAGTTTAGATTGAAGGGCATCAACAACCAGCTGCTCTTCCTCGGGCAAAATATCATAAAAATGATTAAAGATCTCATCAAAATAAGCCTCCCTTTCAGCCAGCTTTTCCTGATCGCCATAGGTCGGTGTTCTCAACAGCAGATACTTTAATTTCTTATAACGGTTGGGCAGATCGATACCCTTCCCATCAGTCAAATAATCAAGTGTCACTCCCAGACGCTCAGCAATATAAACAGCCTTTCTGAGAGTAGGCACTGACTGCCCTGACTCAATCCTTGTCAGCTGCCGCATGGACAGCTCGGATTCATCCTGACAGAAAACTTCCTTGGTTAGTCCCTTTTCTAACCGCAGATGTTTTACTCTTTCCCCAAAATCTTCTAACATAAAATCTCTTTCTCAATTTTTTAACATTTTATCATAAGTTTATAATATAGTAAATTTTTCTGATGTTTCATTTATATTATGAAATGATTAGAAGTTCGTACTCAGTGCTTATTTGCCAACATCTCTCAAACCACGGCAATGCTTGCTGCAGCCTGTAGAATTAAAAACAAGAGCAGAACTACTCGCATGGTTGCTGAGCAATCATACAAGTAGTTCTACTCTCTTACGGTTATTAATCCTTTAATCCGATTCTTTCAAAAATTTCATCCACACGCTTAGTATAATAGGCAGGATTGAAGATTTCGTCGATTTCTTCTTGGGTCAGGCGGGAAGTGACTTCTGGATCTGCTTCCAGCAGCGGTTTGAAGTCTACTTGATTGTCCCAAGACTGCGCGGTCTTAGGCTGGACAAGGTCATAAGCCTCTTCGCGGGTCATACCTTTTTCGATCAAGGTCAGCATAGCGCGCTGACTGAAGATAAGACCAAAGGTAGAGCCCATGTTGCGCTTCATGTTTTCTGGGAAGACCGTCAGGTTCTTGACGATATTGCCAAAGCGGTTGAGCATGTAGTCAATGAGAATGGTCGTATCAGGCGCGATAATACGCTCAGCCGATGAGTGAGAAATATCACGTTCGTGCCAGAGGGACACATTTTCATAAGCTGTCACCATGTGCCCGCGGATAACACGCGCAAGGCCCGTCATGTTTTCAGAGCCAATTGGATTGCGCTTATGGGGCATAGCTGAGCTGCCCTTTTGACCTTTGGCAAAGAATTCTTCCACCTCACGCTGTTCAGACTTTTGCAGACCGCGGATTTCTGTCGCCATGCGTTCGATTGATGTGGCAATGCTGGCAAGCACCGCAAAGTATTCAGCGTGCAGGTCACGCGGTAAAACTTGGGTTGAAATTTCTTGCGGACGAATACCTAATTTATCACAGACATATTTTTCCACAAAGGGCGGAATATTGGCAAAGTTCCCGACAGCACCAGAGATTTTCCCAGCTTCCACACCAGCGGCAGCATGTTCAAAACGCTCGATATTACGCTTCATTTCACTGTACCAAGTCGCAAGTTTGAGACCGAAAGTCGTAGGCTCCGCATGGACACCGTGGGTACGCCCCATCATGATGGTGAACTTGTGCTCCTTAGCCTTATCAGCAATGATAGTCAGGAAATTGTCTAAATCCTTGCGGATAATGGCATTAGCCTGCTTGTAAAGGTAGCCGTAAGCCGTGTCTACCACATCTGTCGAGGTCAAGCCAAAGTGCACCCACTTGCGCTCCTCACCCAACGTCTCAGAAACCGCGCGGGTAAAGGCCACCACATCGTGGCGGGTTTGCTGCTCAATCTCCAAAATGCGGTCAACATCAAAATCCGCCTTCTCACGAATCTTGGCCACATCTGCCTTGGGAATCTCACCCAGCTCAGCCCAGGCCTCATCAGCGAGGATTTCCACCTCCAACCAAGCACGGTACTTGTTTTCTTCTGTCCAAATGTTTGCCATCTCAGGGCGTGAATAACGTGTTAGCATTTGTTTTAAACTCCTTTGGCTTTCAGCCAGATTTCTAATTTATTTTTTGCCCTAATAGGCAGGTTTTCTTTTTTTATGATACTTTTCTTAGGTAGTGGGGTCGCTAGCAACTTCCTACGGGATTTCATAGCTAAATCAAAAGCCTAGGGTCTTTTGATTTTCCCCGAGTGACTTCGTCACTCTTTTCACTACAGCGAAAAGTATCGCTTATAGCTCACTTCGTTCGCTTAATTTTCTGTTTTTCTCCGCATTTTTCGTTCGTGCTTAATTCAAGGACAACGTTCCTTCTTTTTCTATATTTTATTTGATAACTGATGTTTCACTTAAGTGGGGCGGACACCGGCAAACCTTCGGTTTCATGGCTAATTGTTGAACCTAAAGTCTCAACAATTCCGTCGCTTACGGCTCTCCCCACGGCGTGAAACATCGTAATCGTATAGGGGTATATCTAAAAGTTATTAAGCGCATCTTCTAGCTCTTCTTCTGAGTATCCAAACGTATAATCTTCATCTTTCCCACTAGAGGCCCAAATATCCGCAGCATCATACACATCCAACGTTTCATCTTCATAATCATCAAGTTCATCAAAGTCATCGAATTCAACGACTTCCTTAAATCGCTCACCTCTATGATATGGTCCGACATATTTTTGAGTGGGACCATTTTTAGTATGATAGGTTTGATAATGCCCACTTACTATATGATCTTCTGGAGACTTGCGTTCACTCCTAACTGCATCTACAACACTTTCATCTCCCTCGAAACCATCCATTAATGTATCTTCAAGATCTATATCATCGTTTTCCTCATTATTGAAGACAGGTAGTTCACAATTGCTTTGAGATTTATTTATAACTATCTCTGTTATTGCAGCCACTGCCGTTGCAACAATCAATCCTATTGCTACTTTAACACTTGGCTTTTCCCAAAGTTTTGCAGCTTTCCATTTAAGTTTTTCAATTTTTGTTTTTTCATTTAAGATAGGGATTAAGATATTCATTGAAAAATCAGAACTAGTCTTTTCTTGTCGTCCATATAGTTCAATATTTTTTTCTGATGCTAAATTAAAGGCAGAGAACGCAAACTTCCATCCTTCAATAACTGACTGCTCTAACGGTCCAGTTAATAACAACCTTACATAACGCCCTTTTGGCATAGTTATTATATCGTAATCAGATAAGTCATCATCTGAATCATAGCCTTGAATACATATACTATACGTAAATTCTTCATTTTCATTTGGAAGAGTTTTTATTACAAGCGGGTTTTCAAGATAATTTTTTTCCTTAGTATAAAATTCATTCCAAATTACTGAAAAATCTGTCTCTGAATTACATTCCCAAGAATAGCCATAATATGTTTGCTCTTCTCTTTCCTCAATTTTGTATTGAACCATATAGCCTCCTGTCAATTTACAATCTTATTCCTAATTCACCACAACGAACTCATTTTATTCAACAATATTTCAACTAAATTACCATAAACGCAGCACATATGCCTGAAAAAATATTAGCTGCCGCATGAATAATCCAACTTGGAATAATGGAACCTTGAGCCTTGTTTTCGTTGATATAGCCCATTCCATAAGCAATAGCAAACGTAAACACTGTAACCATCATTGTGGAACCAATATCCAGCACCTTTAAAAACATGAAACCATGTATCAAAGCAAAAAACAAGGACTGGATGGTATTAGCCAAAGGAAAGGCCAGTTTTTGCATAAGACGCTTCAATAAGAATCCTCTAAAAAACAATTCTTCCGGCAAAGCGGTATTAAATATTCCATAAATCAGAATAGCAGGCAGAATCTTAAAACCACCGCCTCGAAAAACGGTTGTCGCCATTGACACTCCCTTTAAGCGGAATAAAATAAAGAGAGAAATGAGCAAAAATAATACTGTCATCACCAGTAGGGGCACAAAGACTTGTTTAAAATCATGTTTGCTGACTTTTTTAAAGCCTAGCCAGTCTAGAAAAGGAGAGTGTTTTCTTTCTATAGCAAACCAATAAATAAATGGAATGATAGCAAATAATACTATTTCTAAAAAGCTGCTGATGACTTTTGAAATGAATAGTTCCATGTGTTAACCTCCTGATACCTATCATACCATTTCAGCACCTGCTGTCAAAATGGTCACAGGTCTCTTTCTAATTTATTCATTCACCGCTAATCGTGCGGCTTTTTCCGCATGTATAGCTGTTGTGTCATAGAGGGGGAGATCTGTATCTGCTTGTTTAACCAAAAGACCAATCTCTGTACATCCTAGGATAACGGCTTGGGCACCAACCTTTTTCAAATCATCAATGATAGCAAGGTAGGTTTGCTTGGAGCTGTCTTTGATGATTCCCAGACACAGCTCATCATAGATGATCCGGTTGACTTCGGCAATGCCAGCTTGGTCTGGAATCAGCACCTCAAGCCCTGCTTCAAGCAGTTTATCCTTATAAAAATCTTGGGTCATGGTGTACTTGGTGCCCAAAAGACCGACTTTTTGAATGCCATTTTCAAGCAAAGCCTCAGCAGTCGCCTGCGCAATGTGCAGGATAGGAATGGTAATTTTTTCCTGAATCTGCGGAGCGACCTTGTGCATGGTATTGGTGCAAATAACAATGAAGTCGGCACCAGCCTGCTCCAGCTTCTGAGCAATTTGGCTCAGCACTTCCGCACTCTTAGCCCAGTCGCCGCTGGCTTGATAGTGCTCAATCTCCGCAAAATCAACACTGTAAAGTAGAATTTTAGCCGAATGCAGACCGCCAAGCTCCTTTTTGATTGTTTCGTTGATGAGCTGATAATAAGTGGTCGTACTCTCCCAGCTCATGCCGCCGATAAGACCGATTGTTTTCATGTTTGTTCTCCGATTAGGGTGATTAGGTTGAATAACGATCTCCATGCTCCTTTCTATTTTGTTTACTTTTTAGTATTTACTTTATCAAGAACTTTTTTAGCAACATTTTCCTTTAAATTTTTATTTATCCACTCTTCTTTATGAGATTTCAAGTAAATCTGCCAAATAATTAATAGAAAAATACTAAAAAATAAAATTCCAGAAGTAATGTAAAATCTTATAATAGAATTATAATTATAAAAGCAAAAAATGCTTATCCCCCAAGACACCTCAATAGATGTTAAAAATAATTTTAAAATTTTTACTTTATTTAATATTTCTGGTTTCACATCCTCGTCAGTAATGTTAACACTAGGACTTATTAATCCAATTATATTCTGAGGTTTTGAGAACCAAATTATAAGAAGTCCAACACCAGCAATAATTGGATAAGAATTTTTATCAATCTTTGAAAAAATGATAAAGAGTACTGCTGGAAGTATCAGGAATCCGATCTTTAACAATATCCGGAAAAATTTATTTTTTACAGGGATATCAATATTTTGATATTTTTTAGGGATAAACAGATTTAGAAAATAGGATAATCCAAGAGTTTGTAATATTGGTATAGCTAGTCTTGCATTTGATTTAAAACTAACTATCATTTTCTGATAATTTTCACTATAGTATCTTATCATGTCTGTTAATTCAGCAATAGTAGTATTATCAGGAGAGAAATGAGTTATAATAACTGTAAGAGCCAAAAATGTAGATCCGAACCAAAAAATTGTAGCCAATAAAAATGAGAAGATTATGTAAATTAATATTAATGGTAATAGAATTCTCTTTTCTTTAACCAATGCAACAATTCTTTTTACAAATTTAATTAACAATACTATATTAATTACAAACATTCCAAAAGGTATTGTGAGATTTGAGAGTGGTATATAGCTTAAAACTAGACTAAAAATAGCAAACACTAAACTGTTGATCAAAAACGGCAATAGATAAGCAAATGCATATCCCATCCCTATTATATGTTCAGAGTCTATCGTTCTACTCTTAAAAAAAGCCCTAAATCTCCCAAAAATAGTTGAACCATATTCCCTTACTCTTAATTTCACTTAAAATTCCACTCCTTCCCCAAACTCCCTCACCTCA
Organism: Streptococcus orisasini; assembly: GCF_001431045.1. Classification (GTDB taxonomy): domain Bacteria; phylum Bacillota; class Bacilli; order Lactobacillales; family Streptococcaceae; genus Streptococcus; species Streptococcus orisasini. Next base: position 30,216 of record NZ_BCLE01000041.1, on the reverse strand, counting down.
TCTGGTTTATCACTAAACACCGTCACATGGCCCATTTTGCGGTTGTGCTTGGCTTCTGATTTGCCATATAGGTGGAGGTGAGCGCTAGGTTTTTTGGAGACGTATTCTTCTGCTTGCTGGACGTGCTGGCCAAGGACGTTGAGCATGACGGCTGGAGCATGGAGATGGATTTGAGGAAGGGGCGCGCCGAGCACGCCTAAGATATGAGTGTCAAACTGGGAAAAATCGCAGGCTTCGATGGAATAGTGCCCTGAGTTGTGAGGGCGCGGGGCGATTTCGTTTACAATGATATCATCGGCTGTCGCAAACATTTCCACGCAGAGAGTGCCTGAGAGATTGAGTTTTTTAGCAATTTGTACTGCCATGCTCTTGGCCTTCTCAGCCAATTGCTCTGAGATACGGGCAGGCACAATGGTTTTTGAGAGGATGTTGTTGCGGTGGATATTTTCCTGAACAGGGAAAACCGTCACGTCCTTGCCATTGCCCGACACGATAACCGAGATTTCAAGGTCAAAGTCCACAAACTCTTCCAAGACACACTCAGCAGCGTTAACTAATTGGCTAGCGCCAGCTAAATCGTTCTGTGATTTAATGACGACTTGACCGTGACCATCGTAACCCCCTGTGGCTGTTTTCAAGACGTAAGTCTTGCTCAAGTCCAAATCTTCTAAATCCAGACTGGAAGTCACCACCTTATAAGGAGCGACTGTCACGCCGGCCTTGTTGGCGAGGAAATCTTTTTCAAAGATACGGTTTTGCGAAATGCGCAGCAAGTCAGTCCCCTGTGGCAGCTGACCAGCCTTGATGACCGCGTCCAGTCCGTCGGCATCAACATTCTCAAACTCATAGGTGAGTACATCACAGCGCGCAGCCAGTTGACGCAAAGCGTCCACATCATCGTAAGGCGCCACAATCATCTCAGACACGCGTGAGGCAGGACAGTCCGCCGTCGGATCCAGCGTTACTACCTTGTGCCCCATGTAAATAGCGGAAATGGCCATCATCTGACCCAGCTGACCGCCGCCAATAATACCAATGGTTTTAGTTGAGCTCATCCGTTGACGCCTCCGCGATTTTCCCTTGTTCCTCTGCAAAATCTGCAAGCAGCTTTGCCAAATTCTGATCTTCAATCGAGAGAATTCGCAGGGCAGTAAGAGCAGCATTAGTAGCTCCCGCTTCTCCAATGGCCATAGTTGCCACAGGTACGCCGCCCGGCATTTGCACGATAGAGTAAAGCGAGTCTAATCCTGAGAGGGCGCGCGATTTGACAGGCACACCGATAACAGGCAGCGTTGTTTTGGCTGCTACCATACCCGGCAAGTGCGCTGCACCGCCAGCACCTGCAATGATAACCTTAATGCCGCGGTCGCGTGCTTCTTCAGCGTGTTTGAACATGAGGTCTGGTGTGCGGTGAGCAGAGACCACTTTTTTCTCATAAGCCACACCGAATTTGTCCAAAACCTCGGCAGTTTTTTGCATAGTGGCCCAGTCGGATTTTGAGCCCATGATAATAGAAATAATTGGTTTCATAATAAGATACAAAGGGACGTTTCGGTTTACCGAAAATTTCCGTAGAAGTAAAATAATCCAGTGGATTATTTTAGCCTTGAGCCTTACAACCCAAATGCGAGAGGGAAAACTAACGACGACGCTTGCGTCTAGGCAGTTTTATCTTTTTTCCTAGGAAATTAGTCCCGTGTTCAATTCCTTTCGTTTTTTATGTTATAGCGATTTTTTGTTATTTGCGAAAATCCCGTAGAAAAGAATAAGTAAACTAACGGAATGTTCCTTTTTCTCTTTGAATAAACGGAATCTTTTACTCAAAGATTTTTTAGGGTGGCTGCTTCTACACTGTAATGTTTAACAGTATTATTGACCAGTTTTGTGACACTTCTAGGATTTATCAATAATCGGATTGTAATAATGGCAAGAGGAATAAAACTCAAAAAGTCTTTCCAAGCTGGTGTTAACACCTCCTCACTATCACTTTTTAAAAGCCAGTGCCCTATGGTTTGTAACATCTTTCTCCTGCTCTTGGTTCTTTCAGCAGTGCCAATTATCAATGCCAACAAACTGTGTGTTTTTACTCCAGACTTTCCTATACAGATATCAGGCTGAGAGCAGCTGCCATTGCTTAATTCTATCATCATTTTCGGGAAATTAACCCCCGCTTTATAAGCATTAGCAGGTTCAACCATTCTGGGATTGCACTCTATATAATAAAACTGATGATGAACACGTATAAAATCCAAGGTTAGACTTCCATGCCATTTTAAATAACTTCCTAACTTTTCAACATGTTTTTTCGTTATTTCAGATTCTATACTTAATCTAGCAGCAGCTGAACCACCAGCACCAGATGCAACCTTTATACTAGAATGAACTGCAAGTAATTTCCCGTGATTAAATATTGCTTGAACTTGCCCATATTCTCCTTTTATATCTTGCTGAACCATCCATTTTTCATCATTGGCCAATAAAACGCTCGCGGCTCTGGCCAAATCTTCTTTATTTGTAATTTTATAAACCGAACGTCCAGCAGTGCCATGGTCTGCCTTTAGCCAATAAGGATAGGGAAATGAAATAGATTCTAGTTTTTCCACACGCTCCCATTTAGGAATCGGCAAAGTTAACTGGTCTGAAATTTCAGCAAAAGCGATCTTCCCAGCTAACTTTTCAAATTGTTCCTTATCAGCAAGCGCTACTGGCAAACGAGTTGGCAAAAACTTCTTCCCACTCGCCAATAACCAACCTTCTTCATGTGTTGGCAAAATAGCCACATAATTTTTTTGATGAAGCAGCTGATTAACTTGTTTCAAATAATCTACAGGAAAACGATTCACATCAACTGTCGGAATTCTATGAGTGAGTCGACTGAATCTTGCAATAGAAAACTTATCAGGAGACAGGACATCAACTTTGTAGCCTTCTTTTAGCAATACTGTTAGAGTCTCTCTTGAAGTTAAGCTAGAACCTTCTAAAAATAGCAGTCTATTTTTCATTTTTCAAACACCAAAATTTTATATTCAAGCCTCATGCGTCAATATTTAATACACCTGAATTATAAAGCTTTGCTGCCGATATCATGTCGGTAAAAGAGGCCCGCTGTTTCTTGTTCGGCAAGTTTGCTGTAAATTTTTTCCTGACAAGCTTTGACCGTGTCTGCTGTGGTAACAAGCATGTAGACACGTCCGCCGTTTGACAAGAGCAGCTCGCCATTTTCCGCAAACTTAGCCCCTGCATAATAAGTGATGATATCGCCGTCAGTCTTAGCTGGCAGCTCCACACCCTTGTCATAGGCTAAGGGATAGCCGTTTGATGCAACGACCACGCCAAGGGTCACACCCGCGTCTAGCCAAGTGATGTCAGGCTCCTTACCAGCCAAAATGTCCGTGATGTTCTGCGCAAAATCAGACGTCAAACGCGGCAGGATAATCTGCGTTTCGGGGTCACCAAAGCGCGCGTTAAACTCAATGACCTTGGGACCATCAGCGGTCAGGATTAAGCCGCAGTAGAGCACGCCCAGATAAGGCCGTCCTTCTTTAATCATGCCCTCAAGCACAGGCTTGACGATGGTTTCCACCGCCGTGTCCACCACGCTTTGAGGCAGGTGCGGCACCGGTGCATAAGCCCCCATACCGCCTGTATTTGGCCCCTTATCGCCGTCGTAGGCCCGTTTGTGATCCTGAGCTGTCGGCAGGATGTAAAACTTATCGCCGTTGACCAAGGCAAAGAGGGAGAACTCCTCACCGTCCAGAAACTCTTCGATAACCACGCGCGCACCCGAATCACCAAACTTATTGTCCAAAAGCATCTCGCGCGCCGCTTCTACAGCCTGTTCCACAGTTTCTGCCACGACGACACCCTTGCCCAGCGCCAAACCATCAGCCTTGATGACGATTGGTGCGCCCTGCTTTTCGATATAAGCCTTGGCTTCTTCAAAGTCGGTAAATGTGCCATAGGCTGCTGTCGGAACATCGTATTTGACCATGATTTCCTTGGCAAAATCTTTGGACCACTCCAGCTCCGCCGCTAATTTTGACGGTCCGAAAGCTTTAAGCCCAGCTTGGTTAAAATCATCAACGATGCCAGCTGCTAAGGCATCATCAGGACCAATAAAAGTCCAGGCAATATCATTGCTCTTTGCAAAATCAATCAAAGCAGAATGTTCGGAAATTCCGATATTTACAATTTCCAAACCATCCAACGTCATCCCGTCATTGCCGGGCGCCACAAAGACCTGCTCAACCTGCGGAGACTCCAACAACTTCCTCGCAATCGCATGCTCACGACCGCCAGAACCAACAACCAAAAGTTTCATAGCTAAGATACCTCAATATAAAGAAAACGTCTGGAAAAATTCCCAAAAACTGAGTTTATTTTGTGAAATACAGATATTTCACGAATTATATAGGATTATTATAACAAAAAAGTTCGCATCTATAAAGAAAGATGCGAACTTATATTTTAGTCTAAGATTTAATTTTTAATAATTTTTTCACCATATCCACTACTTCAAGTAAATTACAACGTTCTTCATCCAAGTTACTTTCACTAATAGTAAAAGAGTCGCCTTGTTTTTCAGAAATTGACTTTATGTAATATCCACTATTGCTGTCATAATCCTCTATTACATGAGCTAGTGCATTTCTCCTATCTACAAGAATTAACCAATTATCTTTAATTTTTTTTAATTTATCATAACAAGACGGGTTAGATCTTTGAATGTTACTTAAGTTTAGTTTTTTAAAAAAATAACTTTTCACTAGTTCTTTATAAGGCTTATCTGTGGGGTATTCGGTACAAAGTTTTCGAAGATGATATTCTAATTCTGCATTTTCATACATATACTGACCACGTAGGGCATTAAGTTCATCCCATCTACACAGAATAACCTCAATTGCGTCCTTAAAATTTTGTTCTATCAGTCTATTCCCACTAACCGAGAAGAAAGTAAAATTAGAGAAGGTGAAATTAGGAGTTGCTGGTAATTTAAAGTAATCAATCACATCCTTTTTTAGATCACTATTTGATTTATTTGAATACAATATTACAAATTGTTTATATCCCCTACTTTTCCTTATTTCATCTAAATATGTTAACCCTGTTTCATCTTGTTCTAAATTAAAATCAGAAATAAAAAAATCTATTCTATTATCTTCTTCCAACGCTTGTTTTGCCTCATCAAAAGTTTTTTTAAAAATAAAATTAGATATATATCCTTTTTCTTTTAAAATATTTTCAACTACATTAACCCTTTTTTTATGAGCACCTGCCTTAAGATCATCCTCAAGCCAAACAATATTAATATTTTTTCTCACACTTTTTCTCCAAATCCTATTCTAAAATCTACAAACTCCCCTGATTGATTTATAGTAATTTTCCATCCGAATTCTTCACAAATTTCTCGACATAAATACATGCCAATACCTGTACCTACCGCTTTAGATGTAACTCCTAAATTAAAAATAGAATCAATGGGATCGATTGGAATCGGACCAGTATTAGAAATAAAGTGAAATGCTTTGTCATTTTCTTCAAAGTAAATATTAATTTCTGCATCTCTACGTAGCTCTTCTGCATTTAATAGAAGATTATCTAGTATTACTCCAAAATCGTAAATATTAACATCTTTATATACCGGTTTCCCACTTATCAAAATTGATATCTTCGCATTTGATTCTTCAGAAGCAATATCAAAGTAATCAGTTAAATATTGTTTTATATCTATTCTGATTGTATCTCCAAGTGATTGATTATTAACACGTAATATTTGTGTTTTTATTGAGGTTAGCCTATCTGCATATCTCCTGAGTTTAGCAACTTGCTCTAGAATACTATGCTTTATTGGATCTTCTAGTTCAGCTATGAGATCAATAATTACATCGATAGAATCATCTAAGTCTCCTCCTACTTTGCCAAGTTCATGAAAAAGTAACTCTTGTCTTGCTGGTTTATTTTTTTCAAGAACTGCTTCTTTTACTGTAATCTCATTTTTTAGCCTTAAATTTTCTCTAGATACTTGCTCCCTCTCTCTTTTTACCTCACGATTCTCTTTTGTTAACTCGACCGTAGCTTGTTTTAAATTTTTTTGAATCTCTTTTTTCTCAGAAATACTGGTAGTTTCATCATCTAACAAATCAAACTTTTTATTTAAAGGTTGAGCAGTTTTAGGTAATTGATAATATCTAGGAACTGTTGTAAATTTGTATTTTTTAAATCGACTTGTTAATTTTTCAACAGCTTCATTATCGTCTGTTTGAATATCATCTATATCACTATTACCAAATTTAACTAACTGGACATAAGATTCCAACGGCCGTTGAATAAACTCCATATATAATTCTTCAAATGCGATTGTATAAGCATTAGTCACAAATCCTCTGTCACGTGATGTCACCTCATTAAAGTGATTTTCTGAGTCTGTAATATTTATCCAACCCAACAATTCACGATGTCCTAAATAACGATTATATCCTTGAGTTTTTCTCAAGTTTAATCCAAAAGAGTCATAATCAACCTCTCCATACGGAAATATACGAAAATTGTTTTTATAAAGAAAAATAGAACCATAATCTTTGGCACGAACTTTCATAATTCTATAAAAATTATTTTTTGCTGCCGTCCCCATATAATATATTTTAAAATAAATATTCTTAAGTATTGTTGTATTTTCAATATCAAAAGAATAAATTGTCTTTTCTTTGTCAAAAAGCGTGACACTGACTTCTCTTTCTTTAACTTCGCACTCTATGTAAATTGTTTTCTTATCTAGTACCGTAGCAATGTTATTACTAACATCCCTATCTATTTCTGCGATTCCTGTAGCTGTGGAGAAGTACTGAACATTGATTTTTATTTTTCCATCGTCAATAAAAGGATTCACTAATCGTTGGAGTGCTGAAAACACTTTTTCAACACGGTCTTTCGACCAATCATCACGTAACCCTGTAATCTTTAAAAGAGTCCCCGATTCCGCTTCAAATACATTTTCAACTTCTGAACCTGACCGATAATCAACTTCCATCTTCTCAAATTCATCCAGAGAATTTTTCTCGAACTCTCCCCAATCTATGGTGAGTTCGCTTAGCTCATTATTTTTTTTACTTAATAAAGTTAGTTTACTCCCCAATCGGTCACAAGAAAACCTGCCAATTCCCTTTGAACCAGCATAGACACGATCGCTATCTTTCTTTTCAGAATGTGCTACAAATAACCACTTATTTTCGATATCATGTCGGTTCATACCTTTCCCATTATCCTGAATGATAATGGAATTTTCATGACTATTGATAATAAGATTAATTTCAGTGGCATCAGCATCATATCCATTTTTGACCAATTCAAAAATAGCAACTAATTCGTTAGTAATAAGATCCCGTCCTAGTATATCTTTCAAACCAGAACTTACCTTGAAGTGTAATTTTTCTGATTCCATAAACATCTCCTTTAGTTTTGGAAATTAAGAATAACATTTCCCACCTGCTCAGCAAACAATGGAGGGACTGCGTTTGCTACTTGCGTATATCGTGGAACATCTTTTTTTCGACGTTCTCCACCCGTTGTATAAGGTCCTTTAAATTCATAATCATCTGGAAAACTTTGAATTCTAGCATGCTCTCGAACAGTCATAATCCTTGGTTCTGAGTAATGTACATAGTCATCTGGAATAGAAGTAATCGTATTGCAAATAGAATCTCCTTTCAATGGGGTAACTCCACGCTTTTTCAAACCTTCAACTAAATTCATTCCTGGAGTAATTCTAATAGCCTTATTACTGGCATCCATAAGGCGTTCAAATAATTCTACTGTCTCTTTTTTATGTTTTACAAACCTATGACTATCTGGAAGAGAATCTTTTTTTATATTTGTGCGCATTAATCGTTGATAATTTGAATTGACTTGTCCATAAACTCCGTTTGTAAAACGCTTTGTATCTGGACTCTCTACTTCACCTTGACTTTTAGTTAAGTCTCCTATTGCTTGAGAAATCGTTATTGGTACTCTTAAATTTTTACTTAGCAAAAAATTATTAGTATTTTCAACAAGAGCCTCAAAAAAAGTTTGACTATCATTACTATTTCTGGATGCAAATAAGATGAATCTTTTTCTTTTTTGAGGAACTCCAAAATCAGACATTGTAATCATCCGAAAATTTACAGTATATCCTAAGTTTTGAAGATCCTCCACCAAAATTGCTGAATAATTCTTGACTTCCTTACTGTTCTTAAAATCAACAGTAAAACCTTGAACATTTTCAAAGAATAGCATCTTTGGCTGTATAATTTCAACAAATTTTATATAAGCATGCATTAATTGATTCCTTATATCATTGTTCTGACGTTTTCCAGCCATCGAGAATCCTTGACAAGGTGGCCCACCAACAATCAAATCCACACTATTTGAGAGAATTTCTAACTCATTTTTGTGAACTGTTAACAGCTCATTAATGTCCCAATTCTTCATTTCAAGCCACTCTGGCCAATTAAAATGATTCTTGTTGTCAATAAGATTATATTTCAAGGTTTCAAATGCATCTTGATTCTTTTCAACAGCAAAGATTCCATGTAAGCCAGAATTAAATAATCCCAGAGATAAACCACCGGAACCCGCAAATAAGTCTATATAATTCATTGATACATCCTTTAAATCATTAATCATCTTTATTATAACATTTTATAATAGTCTTTCTACATATTAATACTCAAAAAAGCAAGCCTCTCAGCTTGCTTCCAAATAACTATATAAAAAATGTCCGCCTTGTCACATCAGAGAGAGGTGGGCGGTCCTATTAAGATTATTCTACTAAAGTTAATTAAGGTTTGTCAAGATTGAGATGCTTATTGCACAACAAATGCATGAAACCATCTAGCTCACTTCTTGTATCTATATTTCCTATGTCCGCTGCTGACAGCTACAATGATTAGCTCCTCATTTTCGATAGGGCATAGGAGAGCGTGGAAACAATAGTCAGCTAGACTTCTTGCAAAACAAAAGAAGACTGATTGCTCAGCCTTCTTTTTAGGAGATTTACGGTAGTCGTAGACCTTTAGGTCGTACGAATACCTATGCAACAGCTACTTCAATCTTAAACGCTGAAAGCGTGAGAGGATTGTTAGTAGCCACTGCTATGAAAAAGAAAAGTTTTAGGAGTCCTATTGCTAGGATGACTATAGTATAGTCACTCTTGCTTAAGCGAGGCTTAAAGAAGTCTTGTAAGAAGCTTAAAAATCATTTAATAAATTTCTCGACGATGGCCAACTGAAAAGACTTCTATCACAATTTCGTCGTCAAGGATATTAGCAAGAATCCGATAGTTTCCAACACGGTAACGCCACTCGCCTGAGTGATTAGCTATCAGTCCTTTTCCATGATGGCGGGGATTGTCTGTGTGATAAAGATTTTTCTTAATCCAAGACAAAATCATCTTCCTGGTGAAGGCATCCATTTTTTTCAGCTGTTTATCCGCTTTTGAGGTGATAACAATTCGGTATTTCATATGTCAAATTCCTCAAAAACATCTTCAATCGGAATCCTCACGCCATCGTCTTCAGCCATGGCCTGACGGAGAAGCTGCAAATCATATTCGTCCTCAATTTTTTCCAGCATAGACTGTCTGGCAAACTCAGAAATTGTCAATCCATGTAATTGAATGTATTTTTTGATCAACTCTCCATCTTGGTCGTTGATTCTCAAAGTCATTGTTGTCATGTTTATTCTCCTTGAATACATTGTATTTACACCTATTATAATCCGCTCATTTGTTTTTGTCAAAAGACTCCTTTCTCTTTTCTATTCGTAAAAAGCACCCCAACTTTTTCAGCTGGGGCGCTTTTGCTAGTTAACAAAGACATGAAGTAAGGGATGCTGCACATTCAAGTAAAGACCTGCTGGACAACCCGGCAGGTCATACCCAGAGCTTCTGCTACTAACTTAAGAAGCTCCGTTCTTCTTTTATTTAGCAAAACGCATGCCAAAGAAAACACTAAAACCGTTTCATTACAAGACTGAGTTTTTTATGGACTATTGGGGAGCTTGTGAGAACTCAATCGACAACATTTGCTAAAGGACTGATGGCAATGCCTTCTTGCTGGAAGGCTTGTCTGATTTCTTTGACAAATTGAAGCGCTTTGGGACCATCACCGTGGACACAAACGGAATCAGCTTCAATCGGTATGGTCTTGCCATCAATACTAACAACTGTCTTATCCTTAATCATTTGAATCAAGCGTTCAATAGCCAAGTGTTCATCGGTAATCATGGCGCCTTCTTTGTTTCGGCTAACCAAGGAGCCATCATTTTCGTAGGCACGATCAGCAAAGACCTCCTTTGCCACTCGTAAACCACTGGCCTTGGCAGCCAGCGCTAATTCACTGGCTCCGGGACACAAAAGAATTAACCTGTCATCGTAACTGGCAACCGCCTGAGCAATGGCTCTGGCCAGCTTGCTGTCTTTGCAGGCCATATTATAAAGAGCACCGTGGGGCTTCACATGCTGCAGCTGCATATTGCTGGCCTTAGCAAAAGCATCTAAGGCTCCTATCTGATAGGTCGTATCGGCTGCAGCCTCTTTGGTGCTTATCTGAAGGTTGCGGCGGCCAAAGCCCATCAGGTCAGAGAAACCTGGGTGAGCTCCCATAGCAATTTTATTTTCCTGAACCAACTGGGTTGTTCTTAGCATAACCAAAGGATCTCCTGCATGAAAACCGCAGGCAATATTAGCTGAGCTAATCAAAGGAATAATTTCACTATCTTGTCCCATGTGATAGGCACCAAAGCTCTCACCTAAGTCACTGTTCAAATCAACTTTATATGTCATACTGATCTCCTTGGCTTAAGAATTCATAATGATTCTATCAAATTTTTATCAATCTTACCTTCCCTAAATTTAGGGTCTTCCATTATACTATACTGAAAATCTAAATTGCTTTCAACACCAAGCACTACCATTTCATCTAAGGCTGCCTGCATTTTTTGAATGGCCGTCAATCTATCAGCTGCCTGAACAATAATTTGAGCAATTTCTGGATTATAATTTTCAGGAATTTGATAACCGGCATAAAGAGCGGTATCCACTCTGATACCATTGCCCGCAGGCAGATGCAGATGCTTAACCAAGCTAGACTCTGCCTTAGAATCTTTGCAGGAAAACTGCGCTCTAATACGGCAGGCAAGAGCATGTCCCTTGGCAGCAATATCTTCCTGTTTAAAAGATAGGGGCTGCCCGTCGGCAATTCTAATCTGCTCAACAATCAGGTCTGTCCCCGCTGCCATTTCTGTCAAAGCATGACCAGATGAGATGCTGGCAGTGATTCCTCTAAAATAGAATCGATTTGATTTGTCCGTCGCAAAGCTAACCGTTCCGGCATTGGTATAGCGAGCAGCTTTGGCAATCTCAACAGCAGCCTGTCCTAAACTTTTTCGACTTTTCCTATCAAGAGCAGGTGAGGGTGTCTCCTCCACTATTATCTGTCCATTTTCCTGACTCAAACAGTCCCTTTCTCCCAAAGCAACAATATTGCCAAAATGATCAGCAACAATTGGGACTTCAATCGTTCGAGAAGAGTCCACGAACTTTTTTGCAGGTTTATTAGGATTAATAGGAGCTGAATTTTCAGATAAGAGAGCAGGATTGACCTTTGCCACTATCTGCTCCATTTGAGAATTATCGTGCAGCTGTTCAAGAAGCTCGGGACTCGGTCCAATAAAAATAAGACCGTGTTGTTGACAAAGCTTGGCAAACTCGGCATCTTCTGCCAGAAAATCATAGCCCGGATGAATAGCATCGGCTCCCGTATATAAAGCAGCCGAAATCATATGTTCTCGGTTCACATAACTGTTTTCAAGCGAACCTTGACCGATGCAAAGACTTTGGTCTGCCAGCTGTACATGAAGGCTCCTAGCATCCTCTTTGGAATAAACAGCAACTGACTGGATTCCCAGGCAGCGGCAGGCTCGAATAATACTGACCGCTATCGTGCCGCGGTTGGCTACAAGTATTTTTTCAATCATCACATTTCCTACTTAAATATCACACAATTGCAACGTTCAACCTTGCTCAAAAAGGGCGGCCAGACGTTTAGCGGTAGGACGTCTCGTCAGTACTTCCGGGCAGGGCTGGTGAATCTGGCTGCGCATTTGTTCCAATTCAGCGGCCTCCTTTTGCAGCAAGTCTTGGGCTTCTTCAACCGAAATAGCCTCAAAGTTAATGCTGTGATTCATCTTTCTTTGAACCAATTTGGGAATATCCACAGAAATAACCGCTGCTATTTTAGTATAGCCGCCCGTTGTCTGCCGATCGGCCAATAAGACAATGGGTTTGCCGTGAGCTGGCACCTGGATGGCACCAAAAACAGTCGCATCCGAAATAATATCTGCCTTGTCCTTGTGAGCAATAGAGGGACCATCTAAACGGCAGCCCATGCGATCAAAATCTTTGGTAACCGTATAGGTTCCCCTTAGAAAAGTCTGCAGGCCTTCTTCCGTAAAATGCTGTGCCTGAGGCCCTAAAACAACCCTTAAAACAGCCGCATCCTGATCAAAATCATCAGCCGACAGTTTTCTGGATAAAAAGTGAGGCAGGTACAGACGGTTGCTGCGAAAGGGAATATAGTCATCTGCTTGCAGCTGCCGGCCTTTAAAGCCTCCTAAACCAACTTTAACATTGGTTGAGCGGCTCCCCATGACTTCTGGAATTTTCAAGCCGCCAGAAAAACTGATGTAACCCCGCGAACCCGTCTTAGCACCGCCAAAGGCTAGAACATCTCCTTCGTGTATATAAAGAGCAGTATACATGGCTGCCGGCTCTCCGTTGATTGTCGGCTGAAAATCACCGCCGGTGATAGCAATAATCGTATCCTGAGTGAATGCTAAGGTTGGCCCCACCAGAGAAAATTCAAGAACAGCTTCATTTTCAGGATTGTCCAGCAGAAGATTGGCTATCCGAAACGATCTGACATCCATAACACCCGAAACACTGAATCCTTGACTTTGATAACCATTGCGGCCGCTGTCCTGAACAGTTGTCATAAAGCCTGGTTTGATGATCCTAATGCCCATCCCTGACCTCCTCTCCGGTCAATACAGTGGCCTCATAACTGCCTGCCAAAACCGCTTGATAAATGTTATCATAATCGGATTCGTCAATAACCTTAAAACGAATATAATCACCAGCTCCAAAGATAAAGGGCTGCTGTCTTTGAGGGTCATAGGTCTTAAGAGGTGTTCTGCCAATTAAACGCCAGCCGCCAGGAGAAGCCATAGGGTAAATACCTGTTTGGCTGCCGCCAATGCCAACACTGCCAGCTGCAATAGTCAGCCTTGGATTTTCCAAACGAGGCGTATGAATGGTCTCATCGAGACCACCTAGATAAGGAAAACCTGGCAGAAATCCCAGCATATAAATGAGATAGTCACGGCTAGTATGCCTGGCAATGACTTCCATTTCTGTCAGACCAGCATTCTGAGCGACAAAGGACAAATCCGGACCGTATGCTCCACCATAGCAGACAGGAATTTCAATGATTCGCTGTTGAACTTGGCTTTCCTTGACCTCCTGTTGCAATAAAGTATCTAATTGATTTATTAAACTATCGTAAGAGAGGAGACGCGGATCATAACTGATTAGCAGGGAAGCAAATGCAGGAACCATGTCAAGAATCCCTTCAATAGACTGTTCTTTCAGCCATTGAAGGATAGCCTTGATTTTTTGATTTGTCTCCTGCTTGATTTCCTGCTCGAATTCAATCAGCAGGGCTGAATCACCAGCTGTTCTAATCCTGTATTCCATACAAGCCTCCTTTCATTCTCATTATGAGAACAATTGTCCCAAATTTCCTAAGGACACTATTCCTAAATAAGCCGTAATCCCAACAACAATGACACCCAGCCAGAACAGCCATTTAGGATGCTTATAAACTGACCCCATAATGCTGGTTTTTTGGCTGGCAATGAGACAAATACCTAAAGTCAAAGGCAAAATCAAACCATTTAAGGCTCCTGCAACAACCAATAAATTAGCCGGCTGTCCTAAAAAGGCCATGATGAAGGTCGAAATAATGATAAAAACAATGGTAACCGCTTTTTCGTATTTAGCAACTGTCTTGCTTAAGGTCTTTAGAAAAGAAACCGAGGTATAAGCTGCACCAACGATTGAAGTTAAGGCTGCTGACAAAAGCACCAAGCCAAAGAAACGGTAACCAAGTTCACCAGCCCCTTGCTTGAAAGCATCTGCTGCTGGATTATTGGGATCTAAGGCAGCACCTTTGGCAACAACACCTAAAATAGCCAGAAATAAGAAAATGCGAACAATTGTTGCAATCGAAATTCCCGTGATGGAACTTTTCTTCACATGATCTAAATTTTCCTGTCCTGTAAAACCAGCATCAATCAAACGGTGAGCTCCTGCAAAGGTAATGTAGCCTCCAACCGTGCCACCTAAAAGCGTTAAAATAGCATTGAATAGATTTGAAAAGCCTGCTGATGGCATAAAGGTCTCTTTTAAAGCGCTTCCATAAGGAGGATTAACAATGAGAATAACAAGAAAGATGACGAGAATCATCAGGCCGCCCAATATCTTGGTGAAAGTATCCATAGCTGTCATGGCATTTTTAAAGAGAAAAATTAAAATGGCCAGACCGCCAGCTAAGAAATAACCGACTTCTGTAGGAAGACCCAACAAGGTATTAAAACCAAGCGCTCCTCCGCCGACATTTCCAATATTAAAAACAAGACCGCCTAAAACGATCAGAAAAGCCAGAACATAGCCTAATCCCGGCAGCACTTTATTAGCAATATCCTGTCCTCTCAAACCGCTGACCGTCAATACACGCCAGATATTGGTCTGAACAATCAAGGCTAAAGCAATCGAGGCAAGAATAACAAAGCCAAAGCTAGCTGAGAAGTCACTGGTAAATTTTGCCGTTTGTGTTAAAAAACCAGGCCCGACAGCAGATGTTGCCATAATAAAGGCAGCTCCCAAGAGAGCACCCTTGTTTCTTTTTTTGTTGTTCATATCTATCCTCCCTTTATCAGAATACTTACATTATAGCCCACAAAAGATAACTTGCCAAGGAAAATATACAAATTGATGTTAGATTTTGTAACATCTTCTCTCGCTATTTGAAAAATCCTATCTTTAAAAATTTCAAGCCTCATCATTTTACAGCGGCTTAACAAAAAGCTCTGCATGTTGTATGCAGAAACTCTTTTGTTCAAATACAGTCTTGGCTTGAACCTGACATAGACGGCTTTTTGTCTGGCTTAATTTTTGATCATTTCAGTCCTAAAAACTGCAGTTGTTGGAGAATTTTTATAGTACAATTGACCGGACACAATAACTGACAACAGCTATAGACTCAAGATAAGTACAATCTTGAGTTGTTTTTATTCTTCTTCAGGATAGGTCATTCCCCATTCTCTGCGCAGCTGGGTCATGATAGCCATGACATCCTGCGTGTAATCCAGATGCATGGTATTTTCGATACCTGCGACAGCCTTTTCCATATCAGCGACTTCGTAAGCGAGAGCCTGCAAGGTGTCTCCTGCTTCGATCACTTCCTGATGACCATCCTCTGTATAGGTAATAACCGCCTTTTGACCGCGAGGGTATTCATAAAGCTCGATATAGCCTTTGTCATAAGCAACAGTCCCGCGTTTGGGCTGCTTGGCATGAAGGCTGAGGGCAATGGTCGCCATCTGGCCTTCATCATTGGTCAGAAGAATTCCGACCTGCTCATCCACACCAGTTGGTGCTAGCTTAACCTGCGAAGCAATCTGCTTGGGTGCAGAAGTCATAAACCAGCGGACAAAGGACAGCGCATAAACACCAATATCCAGCAGAGCGCCGCCTGCCAAATCACGGCTGAAAAAGCGGTTAGTCATATCGTAATCTTTATAACTGCCAAAGTTCATCTGAATGAACTTCAGTTCCCCCAACTTGCCGGAATTTACAATCTCTGAGAGTTTACGGTAAATGGGCATGTGAAAAATCGTCATGGCCTCCGCTAATACAGCATGATTTTCCTCTGCCAGCTGAATAGCCTCTGTTAGTTCCTCAGAATTAAGGGTAATAGATTTTTCGCAGAGCACATGCTTACCCTTTGTCAAAGCCTTGCGCAGAAAATTAATGTGGGTATTGTGCGGAGTAGAAATATAGATAATATCGACATCTGGATCTTCAAAGACATCGTCAATTTTTTCATAGACCTTATCAATCCCGTATTTTTGTGCAAAAGCGACACCTTTATCGTAGGTGCGGTTGGCAACAGAATAGAGCTTTCTCCCTTGACTTTCCAAAGCCTGAGCCAATTCATTGGCAATAACACCTGTTCCTAAAGTTGCCCAGTTGTAATGTTTTGGTTGTGTCATATTAACCTCCTTTAGCTTATAATGGCTGCACTGAATGCAGACAATCCTCCTATAGTATCAGCATTTTAGTTCATAACCAATACTATAAGAGGATTATACCAGTTACTGCAAAACTTGCAATCTTTTTAGATTTCAGGATAATAATCTAAAATATAATTTTCTGCTTCCTTGCTCCAAATGCCATCTGTCTTGGCTAAAATAGCCGATAATTTTTCGTCTTTTTCCTGAGCCAAGGCTAAGGCAAGACGATCAAAGTTTTTATGCGTATAAACAAGTTTCTTGCCTCCGCCGATTTCTGGCTGTGACAGAGTCGTTTCTGCTAAATCGTTTAATCCCAGTACATGCGTTACGATATTTGCAACAGAGACTTTCTTTTCTTCAATTAATTGAACAGCCTTGCGCATATCTTCTACATTCCCGCCGGATGTGCCCACATAATGCGTAAAGGAATAATGGATATCATAGAAATTAATTGGAGCAGAAAAATCTTTTTTCTGCGGTCCAGCAAAGAAATTCAAACAACCGTCTGGATTTAACAGTTTTGAAGCTTCGGTAATTAATTGTTCTGAAGGAACCAAGACAAAGACATCATCAAAACCTTCTCCGCCAATTGTTTCTTTTAAAACTTGAGCCTGATTTTCCATTTCTTTTGTATTTATAAAAATCAGTTTTGTCTTATCAGTGCTTTGATAAAGTTTCTCGGCACGATCAAGCTTATCTTGGTTTATATCCGTTACAATTAAAGTCTTGGGAACACGCGGTCCATGCAAAGCATAGTCAATAGCAAGCAGACCCATAGGTCCTGTCCCACCTAAAATAATCATATTTCCCTTTTCTTTAATGCCCATGTGATGATTATAACTGCCTTCAACCAAATGATAATTAGCTTCAAAGGCACCAATAACACAGGACAGCGGCTCAACTAAGGAACCTTCAAAATAAGTGTCTCCTTCATATATAATTAAGCAGCCTTGTTCCATGACATCTTTGTCAAGGATAATATAAGTCGCATCACCTCCTGTATAAGGATAGGAATAACCCGGGCAGTCCGGCCTGTCCGGCAATTGCAAATTTGCTTGGATTACATAGCGTTGGCCTTTTTTAAACTTGTCCTGCCACTTTTTACCAACTTCAATCAATTCGCCGCAAAACTCATGACCAATAATAATGGGATTAGTAGCCAAATCTCCTGGAGTTTTTTTATGATCTTCCCCTTGATTTGCCAGCTTCCAAGACGACATGCAAATGCTGTCTGTAACGACTGAAGCTAAAATTTCATCATCCTTGATTGGTGGGAGCTCAAATTCCTCCAAGCGTAAATCTTTTTTTCCATATAGCCGTACCGCTTTTGTTTTCATGTTTTCCCCCTTTTATACTTTTAAGACAAGATGCCTGCAGCATAGCCTAAAATACCGACTGCAAATAAGGCAAAAATCAATACAATAGGACTGATCTTTTTTCTTAGGAAATACATCATAATGAAGGTCAATGCTAAAGGCAGCAGGCCAGGAACAAGTTGATCCAAAATATTTTGAACAGTTGTCACAACGTCTTTGCCATTTTTACTGGCTGCTTTGTAAGCAACGAGTGAAACATTTATACTTGTCCATTTTGTTACCAAAACACCCATGATGAACAAACCTAAAATAGTCGCACCTTCTGTTAATTTCGGCAGAATATTCCCTGACAAATTTTTAACAATACCCAAGCCTTGCTTGTAGCCGTAGGTCAAACCATACCATTTAATAGCCAGCCGCACTATATTAAAGGCAAGGAAAAAGGTCAATGGTCCTAATATCTGTCCTGTCAATGCCATAGAAGCACCAATAGCTGCTGTTACGGGACGCAACGTTCCCCAAATCAAGGGATCTCCAACTCCACATAAAGGTCCCATCAGACCAATTTTCAGACTGCTGATTGTACCATCGTCTAAATCTGAACCATTGGCCCGCGCCTCTTCCATTGCCATTGTCACACCAATAACAGGCCCACATACGGCAGGAGTGACATTGAAAAAGGTCAAATGTCTTTTTAAAGCTGCTGACTGCTCTTCTTTTGTTTTATACAGCCTTTTAATGCTGGGAATCATATCTACACAAAAAGCCAAAGCGTGTATCCGTTCATAATTAAAAGAAGCTTGTTGGAAATTTGAATAGATGAATGTTTTAAACATGTCCTTCTTGTTTATTTTTTTGTCTGCTGTCAGTTTGTCATTAGCCATGTCTCTTTCCTCCTTCTTACTAATCTTCTAATTCATCATCAGCTAAAACAGTATTGTCTGTCGCCTGTGAAGGAGCTGCTTTAGCAAAATTAGGATTCAATTGAACATAAATGATGGCAATAATTAATCCCAATATGCCAAATGATAATAGACTAAGATCTAAATAGCCGCCTAAAATGAATCCTGCAAAAAAGAAAGGTGCCAAGTATTTGATGTACATCATATTTAGTACCATGGCATAGCCGACAACAACAATCATGCCCCCAGCAACTGTAAGACCACCTGTAATAACTTCTGGAATAGCATCCAGCATCCTAGTGACAGCACGCGCATCAACAAAAACTGCTACCAAAGTTGCCGGAATAGCCACACGCATGGCCTGAAAAACTAAGGCAAAGAAATGCAGAAATATAATTTTACCGAAATTAGCTTTTTCAGCTTCCTTATCAGCAATGTGCTGTATGGCAACCGTAACTGTTCTGACCAAAACCGTTAGAACTTGACCGGCAACTGCCACTGGCAGCGCAATCGCAATTCCTTTTTGAATATCTTGGTGCCCTACAATCACTAAAATCGTTGAAATAACACTGGCCAGGGCTGAGTCCGGTGACTGAGCTGCTCCGATATTCATCCAGCCTAGAGCAATTAACTCAAGAGTCCCGCCTAAAATAACCCCTGTAGTGATATCTCCTAAAATAAGACCTGTAACTGTACAGGCAATCAGCGGCCTGTGTGTCTGAAACTCGTCCAAAACACTTCCCATGCCTGTCACACTTGACCAAATAAAGATTAAAATAATTTGTAAAATTGACAGTTCCATTTCATGACCTCTTTTCTTTACAGCTTAACCAACTTCCAGCTCATTGAGCAAGGCCTTAAAATCCTTAGGAGAATCCGTAGCGACCACTCTGCAGTCAAGCTTTACACCCAGCCTAATCAGCTCACGGAAAGCTTCAACATCTTCCCTAGAGACTGAAATCGCCTTGGTCACTTGTATACGCCCTTCCTTAAACTGCATTCCGCCAATATTAATCGTTTGAATTGGTACACCTCCTTTTACTAGGTCTAAAACCTCCTGAGGCTTAGTAAAAAGATAAAATACCGTTTCCTTATCATACTTAGGATTATGATAAACTTTGATTGCCTTTTCTATTGACACGATATTGACTTTTATACCGGGCGGGGCTGCTTGTTTGACCAAAGTACGCCGTATTTCATCGTTAGCCACCTCATCACTTGGAATAATAATACGTTCTGCTTTGGCTTCTTTAGCCCAGACAGTGGCTACCTGCCCATGGATCAAGCGATCATCAATTCTAGCTAATTTAATGATCATCACAATTCCTCCTTTTCATCAAATTGGATATTCCTATCAAAAACTTTAACCGTTTCTTCAGCTAACAGCGGAAGAGAGCTTGAGATATCCTTAAGTTTTTTATCAGTCCCAGCTGCTATTTCTAAAACCAGCGGCAAAGACATGCCAGAAACAACCTCTGCATCAAGTTCTGGATGGTTTAATAGAACAGAACAAGCGGCATTATAGGGAGTTCCACCAAATAAATCTGCAAAAATCAAGACCGGCTCGTTAAGCGCTTTCATTTTACTGTAAATTTTCTGAGACAGACTTTCCAAGCCATCAGAGGCTTCAAAATTAATGGCATGTAAATTGGGCAGCTCTCCAAAAAAGATTTCAGTGGAATTTTTCATCTCAGCAGCTAAATAGCCATGAGCCACTAATACAATTTGAACCATTCATTCTTCCCCTTTCTAGCCGCGGGTCTTACCTCCGGCCACATTAATCGTCACGCCGGTAGTATAACTGGAGCGCTGTGAAAGAAGATAAGCCACAAGATCAGCAACTTCGCTCAATTTACCGCTGCGTCCTAATGGGGTCGTACTTGTAGAAGCATAGCCTGCACGAATCTCATCAACAGTCTTGCTTCTGGTATAGGCGAGGGCTTCCTCATAAGCAAGCGTTCTCAAACCAGTTGCCTCCATAATGCCTGGTGCTACTCCGACAACACGAACATTGTACTTGCCCAGTTCTTTAGCCCATGAGCGGGTATAGCTGTATACGGCAGCCTTGGTAGCTGCATAAGCGCTCTGACCTTCAGAGCCTTCAAGCCCTGCTTCCGAGGCCATATTGATAATGACACCTTCTTTCTTATCAACAAGCACCCGACCGACAGCTTGACTGACCAGATAGAGACCTTTTTGATTAATACTGGTAATTTTGTCAAAAACAGCATCATCAAGTTCGTACTTGCCATGAGGGTCTTTAGGATCAACCAGCAGCCGCGGTATATTGATACCCGCATTGTTGACAAGGGCATCAATAGTGCCAAACCTATCAATTGTTGCTGTCACAGCAGCCTCGACTTCCTCTCGGCAAGTGACATCTACCTTTTGAAACAAAAGATGCTCATGCTCAAGACCATTATCCACAAGATCAAAATTCGCAATATTAACACCCAATTCCAAAAGCTCATCTATAATAGCCTTGCCAATACCCGATGAACCTCCGGTAACCACAACGGTTTTCCCGGAAATGTTTAACCAATTAGCCATTTATCGCTCCTTTCACACATGTGATTATATGGTGACATTTGTTACAAACCTAGTGTACCGCTTCCTATTCTAAAAGTCAATAACATTTTTGAAATTTGCGTAACATTTGTGATAATTAGAGCATAAAAAATAAGACTACCAATAATAGTCTTATGAATAATCATAGTCGGTCTAAGATTTCTTTCGCAGTTTCGTCGCTGGTTACCAAAACATTGATGTAACGACCTCTTAATGCACCAATTATGGCTGAGACCTTTTCACTAGATTCAGCTACTCCGATACGATAGGCACATTTTCTTAGCTTTGCTAATGTGATACCGATAATGCGTTCATCCAGCTCACTTTCAATATGATCTCCTTCAATATTATAAAAGCGTGAAACAACGTCGCCAACAACATCTTCTTTTTTTATCATTTCAATAATTGCTTCACCGTAAAAATCCTGCCAGGCTTTGTTCTGATTGAGAAGAATACTGCCGATACCTGTAATAATAACATCTAAATTTCCCCAAAGATTAATGAGTTCTTTGTTGAAATCATTTTTTAGCAGTTCCTTCGCCAGCAATTTTGTTTCTGGAATAGCTGGTGAATCAATTAACAGAGCCCGGCCCTTTAATTTTTTAGCAGCTTGATAGGTAATGGTATTAACATGATAGTCACTGGTCAACTTTCCTGATGGACCGCCAATCATTGGCACACAAACAATATTAGATAAGTTTAAAGTCGGCATATGATTGACAACTGCTGACAGGGTTTCTCCCCATGAAAAGCCAATGCTCATATTATCATGGAGTAGAGTTTCTAAATACTTGCCTAAAGCCTGGGCCAATAAGATATTCTTTTGAGTCCTAGTCATATCTGCAGAAGTTGAAACAACAATTGCTTTATGCAGACCAACAGCCGATTCTAATTTTTTTTCAATATTATAATTGCCAGCAGTGTCGTAGTTTATTTTAATTTCAACAATTCCTTCTTCTCTAGATTGTTTTAACAAACGACTAATCGTTGTTCTGTGAATTCCCAGTTCCTTTGAAATTTGGCTTTGTGTTTTATTCTCTAAATAATATTTTTCTGCAATTTTGACAAGCAATTGTTTTTGATTAAGCATTCTGTTTTGGTACCTTATATATTATCTTTCTTGATAGTATTTTAGCATAAAAGCGGATTATTGCAATTTAAGGTTAACAGACCTTCAAGAAAACAGACTTGTTGCCACCATTTTCAAACAAAAACTGCCCTTCAGCTATCAATGATGCTTTTCAAAGCAGGATAGAGTTTACAGTATCTGGAATAACTTCTTTGGTAAGCAGCAACATTTTCAGGAATAGGCTGAAAACATTTTTTATAGGATACAAAAGCTTCGACAGCTTCTTCCAGTGACGAAAACCAGTCGACTCCTACAGCTGCAAGTATGGCAGCTCCCAAGGCAGGCCCTTGCTCTGTTTTTAAACTAACAACTGTGCTATTGAAAATATCAGCCTGTATCTGAAGCCAATCAGTGTTTTTAGCGGCTCCGCCGACTGAGATAATCTTTGTAAACTTCTTTTGTTTGGCCGTTTCCATAATTGTTAGTAGATCTTTAAGAGAAAAGGTAATTCCCTCAATGACAGCTCTTGTAAAGTGCTGCAAACGATGATGGACATCTATTCCAACAAAAGATCCGCGTATTGTACTGTCAGCATAGGGCATGCGTTCTCCAACAATATAAGGGGCAAATAATAGACCTTCTGAACCCGGAGGGACTGTCTTTATATCCCTTAATAAAAGTGAAAAATCCATTCCCTTAGCAAAGGTGTCACGGAACCAATTCAAAGAACTGCCTGCAGCAAGTGTGACACCCATAGAATAATTAGCATCTGCAATTACATGATTAAACAAGTGAAGCTTGCCTTCATAATCAATATCATCTCTAGACTCAAGGCTCAGAAAAACACCCGATGTCCCAACAGAACATAAACCAACATCACTTTGTAAAACACCTGCTCCTAAGGCCGCACAGGCATTGTCAGCACCACCTGCAAATACTTTAACATCCTGCTTAAAGCCAAACTTTTCTTTGATGCTCTGCTTCAAACAGCCCACACAGGCTCCTGAAGGAACTAATTGCGGAAACCTTAATTTATCCAGCTTAAACTGCTTTCTAACAGCATCAGACCAGCACCTATTGTTCACATCCAGCAGCAATGTCCCTGCTGCATCTGAATAATCCATGTTTAATTTGTCCGTCAAATAAAAACGCAGATAGTCTTTAGGTAGCTGAATATAGCAAGCTCTTTCCCAAATTTCAGGCTCATTTTCCTGAAGCCAAAGAATCTTAGGCAGGGTAAATCCTTCAAAAGCTTTGTTTTTAGTAATCTGCAACATTTCTTTTCCAAAATGAGCCATAATTTCTCGACACTGCTGGCTTGTTCTTGTATCGTTCCAAAGAATGGCAGGACGTAAAATACTTTTTTCTTCATCTAGGATAACTAGCGAATGCATTTGTCCCGAAAAGGAAATGCCTTCAAGATTTTCAGTAAAATCATCCACCTTACTTTTTAATTCTTCAAAAACAACATCGCAGGCATGCAGCCAGTCTTGAGGATCCTGTTCGGAAAATCCAGGCTTGGGTGTTAGCAAGGGATAAGTTACGGAATGCTCTGCTACTACTGTTCCTGACGGATTAACCAATACTCCCTTGAGGGAACTCGTTCCTAAATCTATTCCTAATACATATTTCATGGCTTACCTCTAAATAATTTCATAGCGAATGTTAGAAAAATAATCTTGTGTCAAAGAGTCCTCACATTCATGAATATAATTAGGTCGCCTTTGCATCTCAAAGGTAATGCCGCCGTATTTTTGAATGGGAATACCATCGTTAACCAGCACTTCTTTATCAATTTTATTGAGTGTGTAAATCACACATGATTCTTGATTGCTATAAATTTTTAATTCATTTTCACCATCATTACTGAAAAGATGAATTTGGGGACTGCCTTTTTCTGTAAAAACATAGGCCAAATCGATACCTTCAGCACAAAATGTTGATAGAGGAGTATTTTTAGCAAATGCTTCTTTGACTCTTTTGCCAGTCTTAAAATTGAAAAAGTCATTCTCCCTCGTCATATCATCATAGACATCTGTAGGAATAAATTCCTTATCTATGACTTGAATCTTAGCTGGCAGGGTTTGCAAGAAATGGTTTTCAACAGTTTCTCTTTTATCCTTATTGAGATTAAAATAGCTGTGGTTTGTTATGTTGCAAGGACTTGGGACATCTGCCCTAGCTCTATATTCTATGATAAAATTATTGTTCTCCAATCGATAAATAATTTTAAAAACCATAGGTTCATAAAGTGAGCTGCCATCAAAATAAGACAAGGTATATTCTAATTCACCGGTTTGTTCAACGGTCCAATTTTGCTTATGGAAGCCATATTTCCCGCCATGCAAGTGCAATCGGCCCTCATTGACATCCAGCTGCACGGTCTGCCCTTTAAAATTATTATAAGTGGGAGGAAAAACACGACCAGCAACTCTGCCGATTGTTCCGCCTAAAAAATAAGAATTGTCATTATAATCATCATAGTCCTGATAATGGATAACATAATTGGTATCATTGGCTTTTTTAACTAACTTAGTAATGCTGGCACCTACATCAAGAAATTGTAATAAAATAAAGTCATTTTCTAATTGATATGTTTTCATAAAAAACCTCATGCAAAAATGAAAACGGACAGGTATCTATTGACTTGTGCATCATTGCTAAAAAGGCGAGGATTAAGTCCACGCCTTCCAAAACTATCGTTGAATATTAGGATTTGTGAAAATATCAGAGGCGTCATCGCTAGGAGAAGAGAATTCTGAAACGATTGCTCCCCCATCTGCTGCCTGAAACCAATGCTTGGTATCTGGCGCAATAGTATACTGCTCCCCAGCAGATAAAACAATTTCATGACGAATGGTATAGTAAGCTTGGCTTTCTTTTGGAATACGTGCGGATATTTCAGAAGTATTTTCTTCCCCTTCTACATATAGGAAAACTTTACCCTTGCGAACCCGAAAGGTTTCTTGCTTGCCTTCAATTTCCAAATTTTTGCCACGGCGAGGATGACGATGCTCAGGACAGGTTTGTCCTGGCAAAAGAACCATTTCTTTGGCACAATAGCGATCATTATTGACATAGATGATTAAATTAAGACCTTCAGTTTCAATATTTCCTAAACCAAAGTCTGCGTATTCAATGGAGTCCAGCTCTTCTTGTGTAAAAGCTATTCCTGAATCTTTGTAGTATTTCTTAACAGTATCTTTATAAGTCATTTCCAAACACCTCAATTTTAGCTAATTTTTAAGTCACTAAAGTCAATGTCTTCTTCCTCAGCTGATTCTTCATTCAAGGCCGCATTCGGGTCAACTGGCTTCATCAAAACGATAAAGGTTAAAGCTTGAGCCAATGAACCTATCAATAAAGCCAGTACAAACAGCAACCCATGATTGCCAGTCATTGTTGGTACGGCAAACATGCCCGATGCCGGAATATGCGAATCGCATCCCCAAATCATTGACAGAGCTCCAAATATTCCGCCGCCGATACCAGTTGCCACCATATTTTTCATCCAATTTTTAAATATGATTGGAAAACAGCCTTCTGTAATCTGACAAAATCCCATCGGAACAGCTGCTTTTAAGGTTTCAATATCCTGTCTGTCAAAGACGTTTTTCCTAAATATTTTTTGCAGGAAGAAGGCAAGACCATAACCAAAAGGTGTAATCATGGAAGCCCCTATTAAAACTGTAAGTGGTGCATAGATGCCTTCTGAAAACATGGCAAAAACAACCGCGAAAACTGTTTTGTTTATTGGTCCGCCGTAATCAATACTAGACAAAATACCAATAATCAAACCATAAACGAGAAGCTGCGAACTGTTCAGACCTTGCAAATAATCCGTTAACAAACCAACCAGCCAGTTGATTGGCTTTCCTAAAACATAGTACATGACCATACCACTTAAAAACGAAGAAATAAATGGTGTCACCAAGGTTGGCATCAGACCTTCCATCCATTTTGGAACCTTAAGATTGGCATATAAAAGCAAAGTAATAATGCCAGCTATAAAACCAGAAGCAATGCCGCCGATAAAACCTGTATTGATGCCATGAGCGACAAATCCTGTAATCAATCCGGGAGCAATGCCAGGTTTGTCCGCGATAGAGTAAGCAATAGCTGTGGAAACAATCATCGGCAGAAAGCCTAATCCATAGCCGCCCATGGTTGACATCGTATCAGCAAAGCTAAAACCCTTAGAAAAATCTTCAATGGTTGCACCGCCCATAATATTACCGATCGCAAGTAAAAAACCTGATGCACAGATAATCGGTAAAAAGAAGGAAATAGCAGTCATCAAATGCTTTTTAAATCCCAAGTTTTTTAATGCACTCATCATTAATTACACTCCTTTTTTAATTTCTTCAAGCTTTGCTATCAATTTGTTAGGAGATTTAACAACCAAACTAGTGGGAACCTCAACTACTTTTTTAGCCTTGAAACGGTCGCGTCCGTTAATTTTTATATCTGCTGCAATAACAACAATATCAGCAGCATCAATTTCTTTTTGCTCTAAGGTATCCTGCCGTCCTGCCAGCCCTTGAGTCTCAATATGAATCTCATGACCTCTTTCGAGCGCTGCTTGGGTAAGTTTTTCCTTAGCAATATAAGTGTGAGCAATTCCTGCTGTGCAGGCAGCAATTCCAACAATTTTCATAATATGACCTCTCATAAATCATTTTATATAGTTATTAACCGCCCTATCAATTGGGGAAATCCTCGCATCTTCCTTGATTATAAGTTGAACCCCTTGATGTCTAATTAACTGGCTATCCTGAGTCTGAATCCAAAGAGATAGTTAACTTTTTTCAAGATGGATCTGAAACAGTCTGAGAAGGGACCATTTCAGACCACCATTTGAAAACAAGGAAGAAAATTTTTGTTACAAAACTGCCGTCCTCCATTAATTAAAATAATAGTTTGCCTTATCCACAGCACCAAACAGTTCATTCTTTTGCCGAACAACTTTTTCAGTTGCTTTCATTGGTTCTGGGAAGAGAACATTTGGTTCTCGTTTTTCCGAGTTGCCATCATTTAATTCTTCACGTAGTTTTTCAGCAAAAACAATTTTAATATCGCTTGAAATATTAACCTTGTTGATGCCATGAGTAACTGCCTGAGCAATTTCTGAATCTGGATTTCCTGAACCACCGTGCAAAACAAGGGGAACATCAACAGCCTTGACAATATCATCCAGAATATCAATCCGTAATTTTGGTTTGATATCCTTAGGATAAAGACCATGGGAGGTGCCAATACCGACAGCCAAACTATCACAGCCTGTTTTTTCAACAAAATCTTTAGCCACTTCTGGTTCTGTATAGATTCCTTCTTCAATACCGCCTTCAACAGTATTTCCAGTATTGCCGATTGTACCCAATTCTGCTTCAACCGACACACCGACAGCGTGAGCGGCTTCTACTACTTTTTTAGTAATGGCAACATTTTCTTCATAAGGCGCCAAAGATTTATCGATCATCACTGAAGTCATGCCCAGCTGGATGGCATGGATAACCTGTTCGTAACTGCCACCGTGATCTAGATGAATAGCAATAGGCAGTCTGCTGCGATGGGCTTCATCAATACACTGAGCCACAAAACTATCTGTTAAGAAACTCAATTCATCTGGGTGAATGGCAATGATAAAGGGAGTATTGGTCTCTTCGCATGCTTTAACGGTTGCATTCAACAATTGACCTGACCCGCAATTATAAGCCGGAATAGCAAAATTATGCTCTCTTGCAACTGCCAACAATTCTTTTCCTGAAACTAAAACCATTTTAAGTCCTCTTTTCTATATATATTTTTTTAGTTTACCTGTGCTAATAACTCATACAAGGCGTCAACAGATTTGACTTTTTTTAAATCTTTAACAAAATCATCATGTGCCAGTAAGGTCGCTACCTGCTGCAGCAATAAAATATGAGTTGTATTGGAATCAGAGTCTCTTACAGCAAACATGATAACTACTTTTACAGGCTCTCCATCAAGTGTTTCCCACTTGATGGGATTGTCCAAAACCGCAATAGCAACAGTCGTTGTTCTTACAGCCTCTGATTTTCCATGCGGTATAGCTATACCCTGTCCAATTCCAGTGACACCTTCTTTTTCTCTCAAATAGACATCATCAATAAAAGCTTGAGCATCATCTGTATAACCCTCTTGATAAAGGAGATTACCAAGTTCATGAATAACCTCATCTTTATCTTTTGAGCTTGACATCACAACCATCAATTCCTTATGAATTACTTTATCAAGCAAGATATCGCTCATCTATCCTACCTCTCTTCCTTCTATTAAATAATTTATTTTTTGAATGTCCTGTTCTGTCAGCAATGAACTAATCATAATAACAGGAATATTTTCAACATCGTTTATTTTGGTATTAACTGTTGATAAAATAAAATCTACATTTTGTTTTACAAAACCGACATTTTTAATAACCTGACGGACACTCATTGTAGCGATGACATCTAGGCTAGGTATCTTATTTCGAAGTCTGGCCTTCAAAAGCTCAGAAGTTCCAACACCTGTTGTGCAAATCAAAAGCACTCGCTTTTCTTTTTTGACTTCTATACTGTATTTTTCAAAATACAGGGTTAAATAGCCAATTTCCGATTCATCAATCTTAGTAGAAAAGGCAAGTTCCGTATTGATATCAGTGACAATCTTTTTGAGCTTGTTAAAGGTTTGAAAATACTTGTGCTTAACGTCTTCTAACAAGTTATTTTCAATGGTCACCCCAAGCTGCAGACGGCTGAGCATGGGCAGAATATGCTGATACAAATCACCATAAAGCTTTCGACTTTGATAAAGCAGGGTAATATCAGAAATACCAAAATAAGACGTGATTAATTTTTGAGTAATAAGATCAGCTAAGACCTTATCAATCTTTTTACTTTCCCGCCTTTCAAAATTGATAACATACAAGGTTTCAAAAAAATAATGAACCTCTGACTCGTTCAGATTTACAGATAAGTAGGACGACAGATTGTCAATAATTAATTTTGCCAGTTTTCTGAGTTCTGGATTTTTTGAAATAACCTTATTTTCAAATTGCACATCAGCATTCGTTATAGGCTGAATTTTTCCTTCTCGAACACGCTTAATCAACATATAAAGATGAGCGGTAATGGTTAGATCATAGGGATAATTTAGAACGTTATGGCTCTTTTCCTCTATCAGTTCAATCTGTTTATCAATAAATTGCCTATCTGCCGGATACAGGTCAGATTCAATTTTTGCTAAATTGGTTTGCTGAGTGATAGCTCTGATGGCTTTGCGAATGTTATTTTCTGTGCCTTCTATCCAAACATATTCCCTTTTTTGATGGTAGTTGATATTATAAGATTTCAGTGCCTTGCGTATGCGCTGAACCTTTTTATTTTTAGCACTGGCAGAAAGATAGTCATCATTTAATATCTGACGGTGATGTTTTTTAGGATAGCCAAACAGGAGGGAAAGCAAGACTTCATTGATATCTAAAACAGAACTTACTTCTGGATCATCAGCGGGCAAGGAAATATCCTTGTCTTTAAAATAAACATTTAGAATAAACCCTTTTCCTGAATTTGCCAGAATCAGCTTATGATCATATTTCTTAGAAAAGCTATCATTAATTTTCTTTATAGAGCGACGAACGGTTTTATCTGATACAAATAAATTTTTCCCTAATTCCGATGCTTTAATATAGTATTCAAAATTTAATAGATTTATAATCATATGTTCATTTGATGTAAATTCCATTTCTTCCTCCTTTCTTATGAGTCAATTATAGCACTGTTTCTGAGACCATTTTCCCCATTGCTGTCCAGAACTGTGGACAACTTGAAACTTAAGATTTTAAAAATGACAACAAGTAAAATCTCATCAAACACTCATTTTCCCTGAAAATATTTATTTTTAAGTCAAAAATAACCGACCCTCCTTATCAGCAGGAGAGCCGGTTATTACATGTTTCTATTAATTTTTA
>NZ_BCLE01000040.1 GCF_001431045.1 Streptococcus orisasini | reverse complement strand
CAAAAATAGCCAGGGCGCCGTACGCTTCCTGACCTAATCCTATGCTCTTATTGTATATCTTTATTTTATATTTGTCAATCATTTTTATTCCATCGCTTTAACCTTTTCCTCAATAAAATCAATCTCATCTCGTGACAAACCGTATTTTTTATAAAGCTGCTGATCAATCTCTGGAATAGATTGATTCCAGTCAATATCAGAATTAGGAGTAAAATCTTGGAGGGGAACTTTGGCCCATTTATCTCTAGTATTTGCTTGTGTAATTTTTAAAATTCCGAGCATTGTTCTAGCAAATTTTGTTTTCACATATTTCAATGTTGCTTCTGCTTCGTAGTATGTTTCATATGCACCAATGGAAAGAAAAGTTTCCGTAGCCCCTATCAGGGGTTCCCCTATCAGAGGTTCCCCTATCAGAGGTGTAGACAGTACCTCACCTATAGCTCCACTACCATTTGCCTGAGGAATAAACACTTTATACTTATAAAAGCTTTCTGGCGGATTAATATATCTCCTATCAATCCAACAATACACTCTTTTTAAATTAGACAAACCTAAAAATTGAGAATAGTTTTCTCGATCTGCTGGTTTTTGTTCAAAAAATAGTAAATTCTTCAAAATTTTAAAAGCACCTGAGCCAATATCAAATTTATGACCTTTGGACTGGATATTTTCAATTTCAGGATATGTATCTAAAGCTACTTTAGACAACTTATAAACACCACGACCACTAATAATGCTATCTAGGGTATTTTCTCCAACCGCTGATACTTTATGCAAAATATGATTAAGCTCCTCAAAAGAAGTGAAAGTATCAATTGCACCAAATTTTTTTGCCATGTCACGATATGTAATAGCAATACCACCCTTTATATCAGTATTCTGAAATACTTTAGAACTATCCGGTTCAAAGTAAACAACTTTAAGACTTTCATCCGAAAGCATTTTCTTATTCCACGCCTTTGGAGTGCTGCCAGCATTAAAAAGAAAACGAGCTGGGGTTATAAAAGAGACTTTATCAGACAATTTATAAGCTTCTTCCATAAATTCATGATAAATCGGCGGTGCATAAGTCACGTTATCCCCTAATGCAGTATCCTGATACGGTGGATTCCCTATTATCACATCAAATTTAAATTGTTCTGTCATTTCATTTCTCCTCCAAAAGCTTGGGTGACAGCTTCCTGCATGGTTCCATTTTTTGCAGCAGGTGCTAAATCTAAATACTTTAGGTTACGCGTATCGATATGATCAAATTGACCAAATACAAATGTTTTCGCAATATGATAGATAATCTCAGTTGGAGCTGCACCAAAGACCTGATTTTCCAGAATATGCTTGATACGTTCTTGTCCATTTGGAAAGGCTGCTCTGTGAGTCTGACTGTGGTAAAGTTTTTTAGCTACTTCTGTCAGATAAAGTCCTGACTTCACATAAGGATTAAAAAATGTCCTATTTAAATCTTCAAAGATATCGGGATTTTCGGCTTCCAAACTATCTACCATGAGTTTGACGTATTTGCGTGGTGTAAACTTTTGGTTGGTCTTTTGCAAGGGGATATAGTCAAAGATATCCTCTGTCTGGCTGTCATCAAAGTAGTTGGCCAATTTAGACTTGAGACTTAAGAACTCTTGAATGGATTGATTAAAGACAACTTCATCAAAGAGATGTCCCTCATAATGCTTCGTTTCTCCTGTTTCTTCGTCCGTATAATCCCCACCATCTCTCAAGAAACGGAATTGATCTTCTGTAATACCTGTTACCTCTTCAAAAACTTCATCTGGTGCATACTCATCAAAATTTGCCAAGGTCAGATTTTCATCTCCATATGCCATAATAAAACTAGGAATTGTCCGTGAAAAACCACGTAGATGGTCACGAACATCTTGTTCTATGCTAGCTTTTTTACGTTCAGCCTGACGAACTTCCTGCTCCTTAACAGCTGCTTCTTGAGCTTCTGCGAGAGTTGTTGATAGATCAGACATCAGGTCTGTCTGCAGTTCTTGAAAAGCAGTAGATAGGTCTACTTCCTCTGCAACTAAAATAGCTGCTCTTTCCTGCTCTGTTATGGCTTCATTTAGTTTTTCTTCATAATTTCTCTTGATTTCAGCTTGCTTATGATCGAAAGACAAATATTTTTCTTTTACTTCTTGCTCAACATGGTTTTGCATTGTCTTTTGCATGCGATCAATATCCGATTTATGGACATTTTCAAATTGATTTTTGACAGTTTCTAAATCTGGCCGTATCGTTTTAACAGCTGTATCAGCTACCTGATTAATAAACTTTTCTGCAGAGTCTATATCCATTTTCTCAATATTGGTACGAAGAGCATCCGTCACTTCTACAACCTTTTCATCCCCAAAGATTGCCTCTGTTTTATTGATAACAATTTTATCAGATATTTGAACATTACCATTTTCATCAGTTTCTATGGCACCTGTATCAATTGTTTTATTTTTCTTTTTATCTTCCTTGGCCGGTTCAAGCTGGTTTAAGGTCTCTTGCACAATAGGCGGAGCTTGAAAAATTGAAGAAATATTAGCAAATAGAAAATTGCTCATAAAGCCATGACGAACCACCTCAGTAGCTTTGAGTTTATGAGGAATCGTTAGAACTTTTTCCGCATCTAACTCAATCATTTTCCCATCGCTATCTTCGCCAATTACAGGTAGGAAATTAAGGAGATTTTGAATATTGGCCTTACGTTCTTGACTAGTGCCAGCACCATTGACTGTTGATTTCTTAAGGTTATTAGCAAATTCATCAAAAAGAATCAAGGTGCGTTCTGGTGCAAAATCAAAAACATAAGCGTTTTCTTTACGTTTTAGATTTCCTTCTTCATCTTCAAAACTATAGGCATTCTGCGCCCGAAAAGCCGCCTGCATATAAACAGAAGGGGATTTAATATTGGAAAGCATCAGCACTGCCGTCCAAGGCTTAACAGTAACTCCTGTTGTCAGCTGACCAACAGATAAAGTAATGGTTTTATCATTTTCTTCGATAGCTTTCAAAACACGCGCAAAGCTTGCTTCATTAGCTTGAATGTCTTCTGTTTCATTATCTCCTTTACCATTTCCAGCAGCAATCACAACTTCATATTCTTTAAAGATTGGATGATTTTTGAGTAATTTGGCAAGTGCTTTTGCCGAAGCTACACGATTAAGAAGCCAAAAAGTGTGTTTGAGCTCATCTCGTAATTCTGATGTTGAAAAAGGATATTTCTCATTATGGGTTAAAGCATCTAAAAACTTAACAACATCCGCTTCATAAATAAATTTGCCACTTTCATTGACAGCAAAAAATTCGTTGAGGTCAAAATAATAGGGAATTTCTTCATCATTAACTTGAGTCCCTTGATTTACTCTATCTGTCATCATGCTAGATAGTTGATAAGTAAATAAATTAAGTGTTGGTAAATCTTCGTAAGGATTATTACTATCTTCCGACCAAGTTTCCTTAGCGGTCTGTTCATCTTCATAAGACCATGTGTAGACTTGCTCTTCTGTAAATTTATCAGAAGCCAATGCTTTGAAAGGTGTTCCAGAAAGGTGTAATGTCCATTTGCGACTTAAACGGTTAAAAGCCTTATCTGTTTTGAATGTATCAATTCCCTCATGAGCTTCATCAATAACTAGCAAATCCCAATTTGTATCTGCTACCCATTTAAGCTTATCATACGGTCCATCACCAAAATACTTAGATCCCTTTAAATCTTGTAACGATATAAAAGCAATCTGATTGTAATCAGAGTGATCTTGTACCATTGATACAAATTCACTACGACTAAGCGTAGAACGATTTTTTAAGGAATCTGTCTCACTGACAAATAAATAGTTCGTCTGCCAGCCAATAAATTTTTCATAGTCGTCAAACCATGAATTTGCAATAGCTGGACGATTTGTTACAATCAAAACATTTACGGCATCAAGTTTACGTGCTAAATCATAGGTCGCTAGTGTCTTACCAAAACGAGGTTTCGCATTCCAAAGAAATTCTTTACCACCCTTATCAAAGTAAGACTTTGCTTGAAGCACTGCATTAGCTTGTTCATTTCTAAGCTGATACAGGTGACCTTCTCCTGATTTATCTGCAAAATCTTTGGTTACAAAATCTTTATAAAGTTTTAAGGCATTATCAGGAGTTCCATTAAAATAAAACCATTCATTACTGGCATACTTTGTTTCACGCTTAATACCCCGTTTTTGAATAAAACTATGAAAATCATGATCTGTAAAAAATTCACCATCAATATTTCGAGCAGACTTTACCCATAGTTTATGATATTGTCCAAAAACTTTTGGGCCAGGCTGTTCTTGAATGCGTATATCCTCATTTTCTCGTTCTGTATATCCAATTTTGACCCATCCTTGAACATCTTTTGCTTCTAGCGGTAATGTATAAGCATAAATTTTTGGAAAAACTGTCCTGCTAGTTTTAATAGTTGTTCTTTTATTCATTACCTACTCCATCTCCTCTTTAAACACATGTAAAATATCTACAATTTTGTATTTTTTTGCTTCACCAACATGTTCATCTTCGAATAGGCTCAACTGTCCCTCTACTTCAAATAAGTCAAGCTGCTCATCGTCAGACTCTTCTTCAAACAAGCTAGAATATGTAAATGGTATACGTTCAACTTGCGATGGATAACCTTTTACTCTTTTCCATTCAGAAAACATAATAAGTTTTCCATCAGGTCTTAGTCTCATTAAAGTATTGCCCCAAACAATGTTCTTTTGAATAATAAAATAAGCTGCTTTGTATAAATTTGTTGACTTACCGACACTATGGTTATGGTTCTCGTGAAAGGTAATAAATGTATTTAGGAGATTTTGCCTCGCGTAATAAAGATTGTCTTCTAGTAATTCAATCCCGTAAATAGATGCTAAAGCAAATAATGATTTTGTTTTCCAATAACGTCTATCATATTGCTTTGTAACGCTCTCCAACTTTCTTTCTAAAATAGCTGTTAAAAAGGCACCTTCACCTGCCGCAGGCTCTAGGAAAGTTGCATAAATATCGTCGGTTTGTTTTTTTACTTGATCCAACATTAAGTTGACGATCCAAGGAGGGGTAAAGACTTCCCCATGTTTTTGGACACGTTCTTTACTTTTTATTAGTTTTCCGTTCATGCTCCACTTTTTCCGTAAAAAGCAAGAGACTGTTGGGATTCCTTTGTTATGAATATAACAAAGGAGGCTAGCCTCGCTTCTTGTTTTAATTTAAAATTGTAATTTTATTTTACCATATTTGTTAGAGGTGAAAAAGGCTACTTCATCATCATTTCCCAAATAATCCTATGAAAGCCATTTGACTTTGCCAGCTCTTTTGTATACACTTAATATATACAAAAGAACTTAGGGGTGATTTTCATGGCAACAGTAAAAGCGAGAAAGGTTGGGAATTCTATGACTGTGACGATTCCAAAGGATCTAAAGGTAAAAGAAGGCACTGAGTTCTCTGTTTACAGAGGGGTTGATGATGTGATTGTTCTGGCACCAAAGCTTGCTAATCCTTTTGATGGCAAGACTGATTTAGCCATGTCCGACGATTTTGAAGGGATGGCTTTGCTGGATCATGAAGTCTAACTATATTCCCCAGAAACAAGATTTGGTCTGGATAGATTTTGACCCTTCAACAGGCAAGGAAATTCAAAAACGCCGCCCTGCCCTAGTCATCTCCAGTCAAAACTACGCTAAACAGACTGGGTTTGTGGCTGTTTGTCCCATCACCCATGGGCAAAAGAAACTGAAAGCACAAAATCTTCTTGTTGAGGTCCATCATCCAGAGATAGATGGCGCTATCAACCCTTTTCAACTTTACACCTTTGACTATCGTGCCCGCAACATTCAAAAAGTCGGACAGCTGGACACTTGGGCTTTTCAAAAAGTGGCACAGCTTTATCCCTACATTTTTGAAGATTTAAAGGGCTAATTCTGCATCAAAAAAGAGAGTGGGACAAAAATCGGTAAATCGTCATGAAATGGCGATTTCGATTTTGTTGTCCCACCTCCGCACAGTTTATTAGGATGGCCGCTATCACTTGCGTAGCAAGGGATAAGGACTTCCAATAAACCACTGCGTTAATATGTGATACTTCATAAATTGAAAGAGTTTGAGACTTTTGTCCCAAACTCTTTTGTTTTGCTGTTATTCTTATAACAAATAGTCATCTCCCGACTTCAGTCGTTTGATCTGTCTTTTGAGCGACTGATTCTCCTGCTCTAAACTATTTAGGGTTTCTACGATTTCATCAAGAAAAATATCGACTTCTTCTTGGTCGTAGCCTCGAAATTTTACGGAAAATAACTTTTCTTTGATTTGCTGCGATGTGACCATTCCTGCCCTTTCTAATATTCCGTCACTTCCCTGCGGTCATGGACATTGCTTTTTTTGCCCTGGCGGGCTTCCAGCACTTTATTGACATCGTCCGGCGTCACGCCTGTTTCAACCAGCATGACGGCCAAATGGTAGAGGACATCGGCTGTTTCATTGGCGATTTCTTCTTTGTCTGCATTTTTGGCACCGATAACAACTTCGGTGGCTTCTTCACCAACCTTTTTTAAAATCTTGTCCAGACCCTTGTCAAAAAGGTAGTTGGTGTAAGACCCTTCTTTTGGGTGCTGTTTGCGATCCAGCGCTTCTTTGTATAAGGTTTCTAACATAATTAAGATGTGAGATTGTCTAAAAAACGACCGAATTTTAGGAAATTATCGGAAAATCCTGATTTCCAGATAATTTATCTAAATTCCGAGCTTTTAGCTCAAACTCAATTCCTTTCTTTTGATTTTTTGAAAAATAGCAGAGCTTATTTTTCATCTTCTCCTTCACTGTAAATCTCATTGAAAAAGCAAGAATAGGCTCCTGTATGACAGGCTGCGCCGACTTGTTCAACGGAGATGAGCAGGGTGTCTTGGTCGCAGTCTGTTTTGATGGATTTGATATATTGGTAATGACCGCTGGTTGCTCCCTTATGCCAGAGTTCCTGCCGCGAGCGGCTCCAATAGTGCATCTGCTTGGTTTTGAGGGTCAGCTGATAGCTTTCCTCATTCATATAAGCTAGCATAAGAACCTGTCCTGTCACATGATCCGTCACGATAACAGGAATCAGTCCGCCCTGCTTAGTAAAATCAAGTTGAATATCTGTCATAAGCGCACCTCAATTCCTGCTGCTGCCATGGCTTGCTTGGTATCTGCGACAGCAACTTCTCCATAGTGAAAAATAGAGGCTGCCAAGGCTCCAGTCGCTGGGGTTTTCTCAAAAACTTCCACCATGTGGGTAATGTTTCCTGCACCGCCTGAGGCAATGATAGGGACATCTGCCACCGCTGCGACTGCATTTAGCATGTCCAAATCAAAGCCTGATTTGGTGCCGTCCTTGTCCATAGAGGTCAGAAGAATCTCACCCGCACCCAAACTAACAGCTTCTTTGACCCAGTCAATCAGATCCCTGCCTGTGTCCTTGCGGCCGCCAGCCACATAGACATGCCAACTGCCGTCAGCCTGCTTCTTGGCATCAATGGCCACCACCACACATTGGCTGCCAAATTTTTCAGCACAGTCTGCGATGAGCTGCGGATTGGCCACAGCCGAAGAATTGACTGCAACCTTATCAGCGCCAGCCTTGAGCATCTTATTCATGTCCTCAGCCGAGCGAATACCGCCGCCGACGGTAAAGGGAATAAAGACTTGATCTGCCACGCGCCGCACCATATCTACTGTGGTTTCGCGATTGTCAGAGGTCGCCGTGATATCTAGGAAGACTAGTTCGTCACAGCCCGCTTGGTAGTAAGCACGCGCCGAATCTACTGGATCACCGACATCGGTCAGATTGACAAAATTAACCCCCTTGACCACGCGCCCGTCCTTGACATCAAGGCAGGGAATAATTCGTTTTTTCAGCATGTTTATCCTCCAAAATTTTTTAACTCGTCCAGCGTGATATTGCCGTTATAGTAGGCCTTACCGACAATGATACCCGCTACGCCGATTTCTTGGAGCTTGGTTAAATTACTAAGTTCTGCAATGCCGCCAGAGGCGATAACCTTGGCAGTCGTCAACTCAGCAACTAACCGCTCATAATGGTCAAAATTGGGACCGGTCAGCGTGCCGTCTCGGTCAACATCGGTGTAGACAAAGAGCTTGACTCCCATTCTTTCCATTTCCTTGGCCAAGCTGATGTAGTCAACCGTGCTGGTCGCGAGCCACCCTTCAGTAGCAACATAACCGTCCTTGGCATCAATGCCAATGACAATCTTATCTGCCCCAAACTTATCCAGTGCAGCCTTGACAAAAGCGGGATTTTTAACAGCCATAGATCCGATGATGACACGGTCAATACCGACATTGAGATAGTCCTCAATCTGCTCCAACGTACGAATGCCGCCGCCAACTTCAACACCAAGGCCTGTCGCCACTTTCAGCGCTGCAATGAGATCGCGATTGGTCGCCTGACCGTCCAGAGCTCCATCAAGATCCACAACGTGAATGAAGTCAATACCCGCGTCTGCAAAAATGCGTGCCTGACCCAGCACATCAGGATTAACCACTGTCTGCTGGTTAAAATCACCTTTGAAAAGGCGGACAGCCTGACCGTCTTTAATGTCAATAGCAGGAAGAATCTGCATAATTAAGATACCAAGAGCGTTAAGAAAGCAAGAAGAAAATAGGAAACTGACGATATGGCTTTAGTCACTAGACAGTTTATCTTTTTCACGACGCTTTTAGCTCGGGTTCAGTTCAGAAGATACCTGAATGAACCGTCCTTTCTAATTTATTTTCATCAATCACACAAGCTCACAAATTTTTTGAGAATGCCCAGTCCGACAGTTCCTGATTTTTCGGGGTGAAACTGGGCGCCATAGACATTGTCCTTGTGAATCATGGCGGGTACTTGGATAGAATAGTCAGCTACTACATCAATATATGCTTCGGGGACATCTGTAAAATAGCTGTGCACGAAATAGACTGCCTGATCCTGCAAGCCAGCTGTCAGCGGCGACTCCTGCTTGACCTGTAAATCATTCCAACCCATATGGGGTACTGGAAAACCATTCTTGGCTGGGATTTCACGCGTCGCACCTGGAATGAAGCCTAGGCCAGACGTTTCACGATGCTCCAGACCTGTTTCGGTCAGCAATTGCATGCCCAGACAAATTCCTAGAAGCGGTGTGCCCTTGGCAACGGCCTTTTTAATAGTGGATAC
The DNA here is from genome assembly GCF_001431045.1 of Streptococcus orisasini. Classification (GTDB taxonomy): domain Bacteria; phylum Bacillota; class Bacilli; order Lactobacillales; family Streptococcaceae; genus Streptococcus; species Streptococcus orisasini. The sequence continues at coordinate 60,359 of NZ_BCLE01000040.1, read as the reverse complement.
TAGCCCTCGTTTTTCCAACTCGGCCATTGCTGCAGGATAGGCTCCTACTCCCGGCAAAATCAAGCCAGAAGCTGCTAAAATCTTTTGCGGGTCAGCTGACAGTTCAGCCTCAACACCGATCTTATCCAAGGCACGCGAGACATTAGCCGTATTGCCGGCATCATAATCAATGACTATCATTTTCATATCACAACATTCCTTTGGTGGAGTTCACCCCGTGAATTTCTGGGTTGATAGTGACTGCTTGACGCAGGGCACGGCCGGTCGCCTTAAACAGACTTTCTGCCTTGTGGTGGTTATTTTTACCATGCAAGATTTTCAAGTGCAAATTCATCTGCACATTAAAGGCAAGGGCTTGGAAGAATTCTTCCACCAATTCGGTATCAAAATTGCCCAGTTTAGGATTGTCAAAGTCAGCATCAAAAACGAGGTAAGAGCGGCCCGACAAATCAAGACTGGCCATACCCAGTGTTTCGTCCATGGGCACAAAACTTGTTCCATAGCGGTTGATACCGGCCTTGTCTCCCAAGGCCTGGCGCAGGGCCTGGCCTAAGACAATACCGACATCTTCCACCGTGTGATGGCTGTCCACCCAGATATCTCCGTCAGCCTTGACCACCAAGGACAGCCGTCCATGGCGGGCAAAGAGGGTCAGCATGTGGTCAAAAAAACCAACGCCTGTCTGAATATCTACGGGTTCTTGTTCATCTAAATTCAGGCTCAGTTTGATTTTGGTTTCAAAGGTATTGCGCTTAATTTCTGCTTGTCTCATTTTCTTACCTCATCTAATATCTCAATCACTTTGTACAAATCTGGCTCATTGATTTGGTAGGGGGCTTGCTTGCGTACGATTGGTTTGGCACAAAAGGCAATGCCAATACCAGCCTCGTGAATCATGGGCAGGTCATTGGCTCCGTCACCCATGGCAACAGTGTCTGCCAGCGTCAGCCCATTTTCCGCAGCCCAATCGCGGAGCTTTTGCACCTTGACCTCCTTGGTCACAATGTCACCGTAGGTTCGACCTGTCAGAACGCCGTCTGCCGTCTCCAAGTGGTTGGCCATGACATAGTCAACATTTGCCTCAGCAGCCAGATGGTCAACTGTCTCATGAAAGCCGCCGGATACCAGACCGACCTTGTAACCGCGCGCGTGCAATTCAGCCACTAATTCCTTGGCTCCCTTGTTAAAATGAATGCGGGCATAAACCTTATCAAAGATGTTTTCTGACAATCCTTTCAAGGTGGCCACACGTTCAGCCAGAGCTTCTTTAAAGTCCAGCTCACCCCGCATGGCACGCTCGGTAATGGCAGCTACTTGCTCGCCAACGCCTGCTTCTTCTCCCAGCAAATCAATCACTTCTTCCTGAACGAGGGTTGAATCCACGTCCATGACTAACAATCCCTTAATTTTGGTCATTTCTCACCTCGATGGCTCTGGCATGGGCTTGCAGGCCTTCTGCATAGGCCAAAGTTGTAATGTCTTTTTCTGCACTGTTGACCGCAGCCTTGCTGTATTGGATGTATTGGATGCGTTTGACGAAGTCATGCACGCCAAGCGCTGATGAAAAGCGGCTGGTCGCTGTTGTTGGCAAGACGTGATTGGCACCTGCATAGTAATCACCGATAGGTTCGCTGGTATAATGCCCAAGGAAAACAGATCCGGCATTTTCAACCTTGTCCAGATAATCATAAGCATTTTCCATGGCAATTTCCAAGTGTTCTGGCGCCACTAAATTCATGAGTTCAAACATACCGTCCACATCTTGGGCGATAATAATCCGTCCATTATTTTCAATAGAAGCACGGGCAATTTCCTGACGCGGCAAGGTTTGCAGCTGAGTTTCGATCTCAGCTTCGACCGCATCAGCCAGAGTTTCAGAATTGGTCACCAAAATGGCACGAGCCAATTTGTCATGCTCAGCCTGTGACAGCAAATCTGCCGCTACAAAACGAGGACTTGCGGTACTGTCAGCGATGACACCGATTTCTGAAGGACCCGCAATCATATCAATGCCAACGGTACCATAAACCTCTTTCTTAGCCGTTGCCACAAAGATATTCCCAGGACCTGTGATTTTATCCACTTTTGGAATGCTTTGGGTACCATAGGCCAGAGCGGCCACACCTTGGGCACCGCCGACTTGGTAAATCTTATCCACTCCAGCTAGCTTAGCCGCAACCAAAATGGCTGGCACAAATTGTTCCTGCGGCGGTGTGATCATGATGATTTCCTTGACTCCTGCAATCTTAGCAGGAATGACATTCATAAGAACAGAAGATGGGTAAGCAGCCGTTCCGCCCGGTACATAAACACCCACCCGCTCAATGGGACGGATGAGCTGGCCGCGAAGAACGCCGTCAGATGGCTCATCTTCAAACCCTGCCTCCAGTTGCTGGCGGTGGTAGGATTCAATATTAGCCTTGGCATTCTCCAGCGCTGCCAAAACGTCCTTGTCAACCTCTGCAAACGCTTGGTCAATCAGGTCTTGCCCCACCTCAAAATCTGTCAAATCAATCTTATCAAACTTGATGGAATAGTCGCGCAGGGCTTGATCACCGCGATTTCTCACATCGTCAATGATGGCGCGCACGGCTTCTTCAACATCTACGTTTTGTTTATTCAGCTCCAGCTGCTCCTGATACAAAATCTTAGAAATTTCTTCATTACTTCCTGTTAGTCGTTTCATTCAAAGGGTACCTCCTCATTTCCGACAATAGCCTCGATTCTCTGAATAAATGGCAGTAGCTCTGGATTATTTTTGATAGCTGCCTTATTAGCAATCAGGCGAGAAGAAATACGGCAAATATCTTCAAAGACCACCAAACCGTTGGCTACCAAGGTATTACCTGTCTCCACAATATCAACAATAGCATCTGCCAACCCTAAGACAGGGGAAATTTCCACACTTCCTTGAATGGAGATGATTTCCACATCTTCCCCTTTTTTCTTGAAATAATCTCTAGCCACCGTTGGGTACTTGGTCGCAATGCGCTTACGCTTATGGTCATCCGGATCATAACTAGGAATGGAGGCCACAGAAAACTTGCAAAGTCCTAAATTCAAGTCCAGCATTTCCAAATAACCTGTTGGATGCTCAATCAGCACATCCTTGCCGACCACACCAAGGTCTGCAACCCCATGCCGCACATAAGTCGTTACATCAGGTGCCTTAACCAAGAGAAAACGAAACTTTTTATCAGGACTTTCAAAGATTAAATTGCGTCCCTTGTCCGCCATAAAGCTCATATCAAGGCCAACTTTTTCCAGTAGCTTAATTGTGTCCTTCTCAATACGCCCCTTGGTGAGGGCAATTGTCAGTTGATTATTTGTCATTTTGCCCCTCCTTGCGAGCTTAAATCATCATGAATGGCCTGGTAGATACTATCCACATCAATAGCCCAGCCAACTGCTGTTAATTCCTTAGCGCCGAAGCGTTCAAAGAGTTTGTCGTAACGTCCGCCTGACACAAAAGCATCAGGTACTTTTTCGCCAAAAACCTTAAACATCATACCTGTGTAGTAAGGCATACGGGACAGCTGGCCAAGATCCACAGTCGCTGGAGCAAAATCTTCTCCAAGCCAAGTCAGCAGATTTTCAATGTCATCAAGGGCTGCCAAAACCTGGGCATTTTGCACCAGATCACGTGCCTTACTGATAACAAGAGCCACTTCTCCAAACAGATAAGGAAGATTTTTGATGAAATCATCAAATTCGCTAGGATGAGACTTGGTAAATTCATTGAGTTCGGTGATATTCTTATCTCTGATAGCAGTTGACAGCTCCTCTGCCACTTCCTTATCCAGAGCCAACTCAGCAAAGATGGTCTGTAAGATAGCAGCGTGCGAAAACTCAAACTGATAGTTTTTAACCTTAGCAACATCTAGGGCTTCTTTGGCAGAAAGCACAGCTTCTTTGAGGGCTTCCTTAGCTGAGAAACCAACAATTTCAATACCTGCTTGTGTGTGCTCATTAGCTAAGCCCCGCATTTCCTCATTGTAGTTGAAAACCTTGCCAGAGTAGGAAAACTTAACAGGGGTATTAACCCGTGTCGATGCAATAACCCGCCCAATCTGGCTGGTAATATCAGGCCTCAGCGCCAACAATTCTCCCTGCTTATCAAAGAGGTTATAATTATTGGCACTAATTGTGTCTGAGAAAACCTCAAAATGCTCCAAAGTAGGTGTTTCAATCCGGTTGAAACCCTCATTTATCAAAAGATCACTGATATCTCGTTCGATCTCATACATGACACGCGCCCGTTTAAAGAGCTTATCATGCATGCCAACTGGTAAACTTGTTTTTTTCATTTCAAATCCTCAATAGTCTTGATAACTGCTTCCATCTCTTCCTGACGGCCAATTGAAATCCGCAAATAATCCTTAATCCTGTCAACTGTTGGAAAATAACGCACATAAATTTTTCTGGCTTCCAAGGCTTTAAACAAGGCTGCCGCAGAAATTCCTGCTGGCTTTGTCAGCACAAAATTTGCCTGACTAGGTAAAACAGCAAAACCCTGCTTGACTAACTGCTGAGAAAACCAATCTCGGGTCTTTTGGATTTTCTTAGCAGTTTTCTGATAGTAAGGCCAATCCTCAACAGCTGCTGCTGCCAATTTTTCTGCCAGCAAATCAACAGAATAAGGATTGATAGAATGTTTGACTGCATTCATCACCGCAATCAGCTCAGGACTCGCAATCGCATAACCTACACGCAGGCCGGCTAAAGCCGCATCTTTAGAAAAGGTCCGCGTAATCACAAGATTATCGTATTTACTAAGAAGAGGAATGGCCGACTGACCGCCAAAATTGATATAGGCCTCATCTAAGATAACAACCACATCACGATTAGCCTGTAAAATAGCTTCAATCTCTGCAAGTGGTTTGTAAATGCCGGTAGGGGCATTAGGATTAGTTAAAATAATCCCGCCATTATCGGCTAAATAATCCTCTGTTTTGATGGTGAAATCCTCTGCCAAAGGAACTTCATGGTAGTTAACCCGATAAAGATCTGCCCAGACCTTGTAAAAACCATAGGTTAAATCCGGAAAAAGAACAGGCTCGTCATTATTGAAAAAAGCTAAGAAGGCGATGGACAAGACATCATCTGAACCATTAGCAATCATCAATTGTTCAGGTCTGACCTGTAAGTTTTCAGCCAAGACAACTCGTAAATCAGCCTGATCCAAAGTCGAATACTTGCGCAAACTATCTGCATCAAAACTTGCTAAAGCCTCACGAACCTTGGGGCTGGCACCATAGGCATTCTCATTAGTATTGAGCTTAATCATATTCTTCTCAGCAGGCTGAGCACCTGCTACATAGGGTTCAATTTGTCGCAATCCTCTAATCATCTTATCACCTCTGCCAGCGATGCAAAAAACGCCCTCGCAAAAAACTTGCAAGGACGCTTGAAACGTGGTTCCACCTTCAATTCAGCAGCCTGTCGCCAGACTACCCTCAGGGAGTTTGAAACTCCAATTCGTAACGTGAATGACCCGTCGAGCACTACTTTCCTCAGATTTGGCACCCGCACTCAAGAATGTGTCGTCTAAATGTCCTGTATGTTCTCAGCTACCATACTCTCTGTTGCTGCCGGATAGATTATCAGCTTGTTCGTGCCTGCAACCCATCCGGTGACTTAGACTTTTTCTCTCATCGCTTTTCTATTTTTCTCTATTTTACAAGAAAATTCTGAATATTGCAAGCCTTAAATTATCATCTGACTTCCGCTAGCCCCCTGTTTACGCTTACTAAAGTAAGCCCCTTGAAGTTAGCGATACCATCACTAACAACCAAAAAGCAACGGCTGCAAAGCCGTTGTGCAGACTGAAGACAAATCTCCATTTGCCTATTTTGATCAGCAAAAGGAGACTACAGACTACCATATAAATTTCCACGAACGCAAACGAGTTAGATAAAGGATACTTCCGCCGTGATGAAAGTGTCAGAAATAGTGAATTTTAGCCAATTCTGACACTCGGAAACTTTGAGACCGTGGCTCAAAGTTTAGGCATGAAATTCCCTAGGAAGTCGCTGCCGTCCGACATCACCTAAGGAAGTATCAAACTTTTTATTTGAGCTAGGTCACTATTATTCCAGTTCTTGGTCATTAATTCATCTATCTACTGTTTTTCAGATGAAAATTGAAAAATAGCAGCAACCATAATTAGAATAAATACAAAACCAGCTAAAACCTTTGACATTGGCCACAAGAGCCAAGCAAGTACCATTGAAGCTAACAGCATAGCCAATAATTTAAGTAGCCTTTTTTGATTCGTTTTTTCTGCCAAAATTCCGCACCTCATTTCCCTACTGCTGAGCATATGCAATTTCAGCAGCTAATGCCAAACCTTGAGCACCCAGAAATACCTAACCAAGTGGATTTGAGGCCTCTGCGATTGCGGCTGCACCAAACCCAAGACAAGTCTTACTTTTCTATTTATTTTTCATAAAATCTACAGCGCCCTTGAAGATTTTGACGAAATCTTTCCAGCAAAGCGCAGTGACCAAGATAGATTCAGCCATAAAAATTCCAAAAATAATAATCTTAACCGTTGTATTTTCAGAAACAGCTGAAACCAATAAGATAATTGGCAGGCTAAATAAATAGGCATAACTTAGATAAACTGATCTTTTTGAAGGTATCATAATGACTTGCCTTTCTATATATTAACTTAAAATGGTAGATTATATCCGGCAATGCCTCCAGTAATAGCACCGCCGATACCGCCAATTGCGGCTGCGTCTTTTCAGCCACAGATAATATTAATTGATGATGTAATCATTAGCGACTAAGATAATTATTTTTCAAATAAATATAAATAATTGCCAGTGCATTAATCACGAGTAGGGCATAGATGAACAGTCTCATTTTATTATTTGGAAATATAACCAACAAAAGTAACAGTATCGGTATAGCTCCCATGATAATATTAATAAATTTAGGAAAGTGCATTTTAATACCTTCTTTAAATCCATGGTCCCCACATGTTAACAGCTGCATTAGTAATAGCGAGCAGCAAGCCTTCTTCTGATTTAAAAAGAAGAGCTGTGTCCGCTGCCCCAAAGTTGTCAAATGTTATTGACTCCAAAGTTAAGGAATTCATCAAAATTTTTCTTTTATTTTTTGCCAATTATCCTTGGCTAACAGTGCTTAGTTTAACAATTTTCCTTTCATTTGACAATATCGCTCAACTTGCCTTAATAAAACGCTAAAAAAAATTGTCTCACAAAGTATAATTTTCTGTATTTTTTAATTACTATCTATTCGGCTACTAAAGTCAAAAACACTGATTAGCCTTGCTAACCAGTGTTGTCAGTATTATTAAAAGCGAATGGTTTCACGCGTTTTTTCATAGGAGGAAACAAAACGATCTGTAACACCAGGCTCTACAGTTTCCAAAGCATAAGAAATTTCATCGAAGGAACTTTGATAATCATAGTCTTCTTCAAAGAGTTTAAGAGCAATATCAAAGCTTTCCTGAACACTCGGCTCAAAGCTGCGGTAGCGGTTTGAGTACTGTAGAAGCTGCTCTGTCAATGTCGCATTTTGAACCACCCGATAGGCTGTTTCTTCCAGGTTTTCAACTGCAGCTGTGGCTGCTTCTGTCATACGGCTCACTGTCTCAATGTGGATGCGGGCACGATTCAGCTCATCCATCAAGGCTTCCAGCTGAGCACTGGTTGTAAAGAAAACACTTAAAAATTCTTGAGGAATACCAGGGAGATTGCGTTTCTCCATAAAACGTTTAATTGCATGCAGATGATTAATATAGCTGTCCAATTTTTGACGCGATGTCTTTTCAATATCTTCAATATCTTTCAAACCATTGAAAACATCCAACTGACCTTCTTCAACAAGATCAAGCTTTTGAATAGCACGGTCAAATTTATCCTCTAGCAGCGAGAATGGTTTTTCCTGTGCCTCAAAGTTTTCAATAATCGGCAGAACATCTTTTTCAATCGTTGTCAGATCTTCATTGAAATCACGGACATTGATTTCTTCTTTTTCATTTAAGATATAACGCTGTGTCAGACGCTCAATTTCTGCTTCCAGCTGCTCGTTGTTTTTCTTAGCATGTTCCAAATAAGCCGGAATAATCTTCTTGCTCTTGACAATTTTCTTATGAGCCCTGATTTCGCGCTCAAAAATATCGTAGAGAGCATCAATTTTTTCTTGAATGGATTTATTTTCTGACTCAGCCTTATCCAAGTCCAAAGAGACCAATTCACTAGAATTACTGCTAATTGCTTCGCGGATTTCTTGGAAACGTTCTTCGATATTTTTCTCAGGGAAATGATAATTTTCTTCCAGAAGCCGGCGATAACCAGACTCTAAATCATCCAGCTGATCAGGGAAATCATCTTCCAATTTAGCAACGATAGCCGGAATCTTCTCAGTCATTTGACCCAGTGCAATGGTATGTTCTTCAGCACGATCAAGAATTTCAGAAGCTTCTACAGGGTCACCTGAAGAATTCAAGGTAACAAACTGTGAAAACTCAGCTTCAATATTTTTGAGCTGTTTCTCAATTTCAGGCATGGTGGTCCCAAAATTGCTATCCCCTTCTTCAACCGAAGCCTGCAGCTTTTCATACATTTCAAGCGCATGCAAAACACGGGCGCTATTCTTTTCTTCCTGTTCTTTTAAGACAGCAAGAGCTTCTCTAATTGCTTTAATATCTTCTTCTGCAAGATTCAGCTGACTTTCAATACTGTTGATTTGATTGTGGGCACGGATAAAATTGAAGGTGTCATTTAAATTTTCTGCTTCAAAAATATGATTTTCAATATCACTGAATGAATTGAGAGACAAGTCAACCCACTTTTGATTCCATTCACGAAAAGTCGTCTGACTCTGACCGATTAGATGGAGTTTCTTAACTTCTTCAATTTCATCATTGACAGGCAAATCAAAAAGATTTTGTTTGCGTTCTTCTAATTTTGTGATTAACGAATCATTTCGTTTTCTGATGATAATAGCAATCAGGTAGGCAGTAATCACCACCAGCACAATTGCCACTATCAGCAATACAATTCCGCTAGACATCCTAATCTCCTTAAATTGTCTTATTATTGTCAAAATAAGCTATAACGTTACGATTATAACATACTTCTAGCTGCTTTTCAAAAAATCTCAGATTAAATGTCAAGCGTACTATAAACCGCATTTTCTTCAATAAATTCGCGGCGAGGTTCAACACGGTCTCCCATAAGCATGTCAAATATCTTGTCAGCTTCTGCTGCATCATCCACTGAAACGCGAGCCATCAGGCGGTTATCTGGATTCATCGTCGTTTCCCACAGCTGATGGTCATCCATTTCCCCTAGACCTTTGTAACGCTGTACCGTCGGCTTAGAGCGACCTTGACTGTATTTTTCTAAAGCTTCCTTCAGTTTTTCTTCCTGATCATTACCCGGCTGGATGTATTCCTTAATGTCGCTGCCAACCTTGACTCCGTAAATTGGCGGCTGTGCAATATAAACATAACCAGCTTCAAGGACAGGACGCATGAAGCGGTAAATAAGCGTCAACAGAAGCGTTCTGATATGGGCACCGTCAACGTCGGCATCAGTCATGATAACCAGTTTTTGATAGCGTGCTTTGGAAACATCGAAGTCTGCTCCAAAACCAGTCCCCATGGCTGTAAAGAGACTTCTAATCTCATCATTGGCTAAAATCTTATCCATGGTAGCCTTCTCAACATTGAGAATTTTACCACGAATGGGCAAAATTGCCTGAAATTCCCGGTTGCGGCCTGACTTAGCAGAACCGCCTGCAGAATCCCCCTCAACGATAAAGAGTTCATTTTGCATAGGATCGTTTGAGGAGCAGTCTGCCAGTTTGCCCGGCAAATTGGAAATTTCCAAACCAGACTTCTTGCGGGTCACCTCACGCGCTCTCTTAGCAGCAATCCGCGCCTTGGAAGCCAGAATACCCTTTTCTACAATCTTTTTAGCTACCTGAGGATTTTCCAGCAAAAATCGACTGAAAGCATCGCTGAAAAGACGGTTAGTAATTTTAACGACTTCTGAATTACCAAGCTTGGTTTTAGTCTGGCCTTCAAACTGCGGATTGGGGTGTTTAACTGAGATAATAGCAGTCAAACCTTCGCGGACATCTTCCCCAGTCAAATTGTCCTCATTTTCTTTGAGAATCTTATTTTTCTTGGCATAATCATTGATGACCCGAGTCAGGGCTGTACGGAAACCTTGTTCGTGCGTTCCGCCTTCATGGGTATGGATGTTATTGGCAAAACTCATGATATTTTCATGAAAACCAGTAGTGTACTGCATAGCCACTTCTACAGTAATACCTTCCATTTCACCGTCTGTATAGATAGGCTGATTAAAGATAACATCCTTATTTTCATTGATGAATTCCACATAGCTGACAATACCGCCCTCGTAATGAAATTCTTCATTTTTTTCCTGGCCAGAACGCTTGTCTGTAATGGAAATTCTCAATCCCTTATTCAAAAAGGCAAGTTCCTGAATACGTTTGGCCAGTTTATCAAAATCAAATTCGGTTGTTTCGGTAAAAATTTCAGGATCAGGCGTAAAATGAACAATTGTACCTGTAGTATCAGTATCGCCAATAATTTTCAAATCATCAACAACTACACCGCGGCGATATTCCTGAAAATGAATCTTGCCGTTCTTATGGACACGAACATCCAATTGCGTTGACAAGGCATTAACAACAGATGAACCAACACCGTGAAGACCGCCAGATACCTTGTAACCGCCACCGCCGAATTTACCGCCAGCATGAAGAACCGTAAAGACTGTCTCAACTGCCGGACGACCGGTTTTTTCTTGAATATCAACCGGAATCCCGCGGCCATCATCGATAACTGTAATGGAATTGTCCTCTTCAATGAAAACCTGAATGTGGCTAGCAAAACCTGCCAAAGCCTCATCGATGGAATTGTCAACGATTTCCCAGACAAGGTGGTGAAGACCTTCTTTAGAAGTTGAACCGATATACATCCCTGGACGCATACGCACAGCTTCCAGACCTTCCAGAACCTGAATCTGGCTGGCATCGTATTCTTGTGCTAATTGATCTAAACTTTTGTTTTCTTCTGTCATTATCCTAACCTTTAATTAATGATTTCTATCAGAGATTTAGAGCCATCTGTCAATACTGTATCAAAACCAGCTGCCTGGCCGGCTTCGATATCAATCCTGCGGTCACCGATAACCAGCGCCTTTTTGATAGCGTATTTTTTCTTGAGGTAAAACATGCTGGCGGGATCTGGCTTTCTGGCAAAGCCGCTACTACTGGTAACAACTTCTGTAAAAAAGGGAGCAATCCCTGTTTTTTCCAGAATCTCCAAAACCTGATCATCTCGGTGAGAGACCAAAAAATTGCGTCCCCCGCTTGCTGTAATCTTCTCAAGAATTTCCTTAGCTCCCTTGAAAAGAATGGGATGTTCTAAAAATTTAGCCTCATTTTTCTTATAGGCCTTTAAAAAATCCGGCTGATCAGGCACAAAATAAGCAATCGCAGCATCTGTTGACTCCCGCAGCTTGTCATAGACCTGCTGATAAGAGGCCAAAATACCAAAATCTGCCAGTGTAACAGCAAATGCCTTGGCTGACATGCCATAATTATCAAGCAGCGTTCCGCCTAAATCCCAGATATAATCCTGATAATTCATATCTTTCATTGTAACATATTTTTAAGATTTTTGATAGTTAGGGCTACAAGAAAAAACAGGATAAACGCATGAAAGATGATGTTTCTCTCTATCCTCTTCTGGTCTTTTTTCTTACAATAAATGATCCAAATAGTGCTCAAGTGCCATACTGATACAATTAAGCTAAATGCCATTTGCTTGTTCAAGGTTTTATTGGCATCTTCTCGAAAAACAGTGTCCAGCTGTCAATGCAGGCTCTCTATATGCTAATGACCTCGCACATAAGCAGCGATAGTTTTCCCAAAAGTCTTCAATATCTCCTCAGTATTTGGCTCCTACTAGTCGGGCAAAGAAAATCAAAAGAACACTATCAGACAAACAGTGTTCTTTTGATTTTCTGCTTATCACGATCATTACGCACCACAATCAGAAAATTAAAGATTTCAGTCATTCAAAACACCACCTAAGTCTATTATACTTAAAGAGGAGAGGTTGTGCTTATGAAATTTTTTCTGACAACATTTTTCTCCATGTGTTTGGCGTATCTGCGTAGCTTAAAATTTGACTTTATATCCTTATCAATGTTAAAATGCAAAGGAACATTGGTAGGAAAATCAGGTTGCGTTATCTGCTCAATGGGCTGCGGTGCTGTCCCTATAGATTCATCTCTTAAAAAACTGGAACTGCGATTGAATAATTCGCCCACAATGTTAGAGAGTGGGACAAAAATCAGTAAATCGTGGTAAAATCACGATTCAGACTGTAGACAAATCTCCAATTGCCTATCTTGATCAGTAAAAAAGTCTGCAGACTACCATATAAATTTCCACGAACGCAAACGAGTTAGATAAAGGATACTTCCGCCGTGATGAAAGTGTCAGAAACGGTGAATTCAAGCCAATTCTGACACTCGGAAACTTTGAGACCGTGGCTCAAAGTTTAGGCATGGAATTCCCTAGGAAGTCGCTGCCGTCCGACATCACCTAAGGAAGTATCAAAGAAAAAGGACTTTTTCTTCAAGCTAAGACTAACTTTAGTTAGTGGGCAATTTTTATCCGAGTCAAAAAAGAAAAGAGTGAGGAAAAATCGATTTCTGCGAAATCACGATTAATCCTCGCTCTTTTTTATATTCCCTTATTATCAGCAGTGATACTGACTTCTCAGACTGCTTCTCTCAATCAACTGATTTGAGTGCTTCCAGCATGTCCAGATTTTTTAAGCGGCGATTAACCAGCAGACCCAAAATCAGCAAAATGAAAACAACAGTAAAGACTGGAACAGCGTAAATATAGCCATCAATAATATTGCCAAACATGATATTATCATTACCAATCATAGACATAATAATCTTATGGAGATAATGACCTGCCAATAGCCCCAGCAAAATACCGATAAGAGACAGCGAAACGGTTTCTCTGTAAATGTACATGGTAACTTCTTGATCATAAAAACCAAGTACCTTGATAGTTGAGAGTTCTCGAATGCGCTCAGCCACATTAATATTGGTTAAATTATAGAGAATAACTACTGCAAGCAGCACCGAAGTCACAACCAAAACGGTCATGGCTCCGTTGAGTGACTTCACGACCAGCTCAACCGTCTTAACAACAGACAGGCTTTGGGAAACAGCCAACACGCCATCCATGGCCAAAAGCTCTCTTGCCTTAGCAGAAATATTATTCGAAGAAGTATCTTTAAGATTAATGAGATAGGCATTGTTTTTAGCGATTTTGCCAAATTTCTTTTGATAATAGCTGTCTGTCATCAAAAGATAATGGCCAACATTCATCTCAGCTACTGCTGCAACCCTCAAACGAATCTTTTTACCATTTTCATCCTTGAAGGTAAATTTATCGCCAGCCTGAACGTGATAATACTTAGCTAACAGTTCGGTGATAATAACGCCCTTATCTGTCAAGCGGAGTTTTTTGCCGCTTTTTATGTCTTTGAGGTTAATGAAGCCATCAAAATGATCATGGCTACCTGCCAGCAAAGAAACAGTCTGCTTGTCAGCAAGCCCGGAAATCTCTGTATTAGTCTGTTGATAGAAAACAGGCAGCTTTTTTGCAATATCTTGGTCCTGCAAAGCCTTGGCCAAGGCTTTTTTGTCTGCTTCATCTGCCTTATCATTCACTGCTGCTAGCAGATTGTAAGGGGTAATCTGATGAAACTGATGATCTATAATTTTATTCAAGGAGGATTGAATTCCCAGACCAGCAAAGAGCAAGGCAACTGAGCCTGCGACTCCGAAAACAGTCATCAGCATCCGCTGCTTGTAACGGAAAATATTTCTAACGGTGACTTTATAAGTAAAGCTCAGACGGTTCCAAATAAAAGGAAGTCTTTCCAGCAAGATCTTAGCCCCCTTGGCAGGCGGTTTGGGCAATAGGAGCTGGGCGGGGTTTTCGGTCAGTTCCCTTTTAGCTACCAAGAAAGCCGGCAAGACTGCACTTAAAAAGCTAATAACAAGTGCCAGCAAACTGTAATCCCAGTAAAAATAATAGTGCATCTGATTAAAGGTCAGACTGCTGGTTGTACTGTTGGAGACGATTGGAGCCAAGACATAATGGCCTGCTAAAATTCCTAAAACTGTACCAATCAGACTGGCAGCTGCACCATAGATGACAAATTTTTGGATGACATCCTTATCGGAGTAACCTAAAGCCTTTAAAACACCTGAATTTGTCCGCTCTTCGTCTACAAAACGTGTCATCGTTGTAAAAGTTACCAGCACGGCAACAAGATAAAGAACAACCGGAAAAAGGTTGCCAATAGCACTGACATTGGCAGAACTGGAAGAAAAAGTCTGATAACCGCCGCCTCCTGGCAGAGTCGAGCGATTGTAGCTGTTGTATGATGGCTCTGACATAGCAGCAATATCAGTTTCAGCCTTTTTGATATCAGCCTCACTCTTGACAATTTTCTTTTCTGCTTCTGCAACAGCTTTTTGGGCAGTAGCCAATTGACTGCCCGACAAATAAGAAAGAGCACCCTTTTGCAGCGTCAGCTGATCTTTGGCTGCCTTTACCTGCTGCCGACTTTTAGAGACTCTTGCCCGAGCAGAATTTTGCAAGGTCTGCAATCGCTTTTTGCCATTGTCACTAAGGAGGCGATCCAAGTTATCCTGATGTGCCATCAGTTTTTTGGTATAGGCATCTGAAAAAGGATCAAGATTTTTTAAATCATCATAGCGAATGCGGGCAATAGTGGCTGTATCGCTATTAAAAGCACCATCAGTAACTACAGCATAATTAGACAGAGAACCATCTCCAGCAGTTGATGTCCCCATGTAGGTTTTAGACCAAATTTCTGAGGAAGTTACAAAACCGACAATACGATAGCTATCCTTCTTTAACAGAGCGTTCTCGGACTGTGTAAAGGCAATCCTGTCCCCAATTTTATAGTCATCTCTCAGTGTGACATCCAAAGCAATTTCTCGGCTGTTTTGAGGCAGACGCCCAGAATTGATGGCGTAGGTTGATATCTTGTCAGCCTTTGAATAGACGCGGACAGCAGAATTTGCCTTCTTAATGGTCACATCAGTCATGCGGCCATAGTCCACCTGAGCCCTTTTCAGTTGGTTTAATTCCTTTTGATCATCCTTGCTCAGACCATAGTTAGCAATCACAGCCAAATCCATAGTATTATGTTTATCCAGATATTCAGCTGCTGACTGTCTCATATCGGGTTCTGTTACTTTGAGACCTACTAAGGCAAATGATCCTAACATCAACAAGAGCAGAATAGATAAAAAACGGCTCTTTGATTTTCGAATGGACTTCCAAATATCCTTCCAATAAGTTTTCTTCACTATTTCCCACCTCCTAGTACTCAATCAAATCAATATCCTGCGGGGATGGGTTAGTTTTAATATCAGCCACCTGTGCATCATGCATATAAATGACCCGGTCTGCAATTGGTGCCAGCGAGCTGTTATGAGTAACGATAATAACAGTTGCTCCTTGTTTCTGCGACATATTTTGCAAAATTTTTAAAACCTGCTTGCCTGTCTTGTAGTCAAGTGCTCCTGTCGGTTCATCACAAAGTAGAATTTTGGGATTCTTAGCTACTGCCCGTGCAATGGATACCCGCTGCTGCTCGCCGCCTGAAAGCTGAGCAGGAAAATTATTGAGGCGTTTTCCCAAACCCACACTCTCAAGCGTTGCTGCAGCATCACGCGCATCAGGAACAATTTCTGAAGCTAACTCTACATTTTCTTTGGCGGTCAGATTGGGTACCAAGTTGTAAAACTGAAAAACAAAGCCAACATCTGTGCGGCGGTAAGCCGTTCGCTGCTTGGCACTGTAACCTGCGATATCCTGACCGTCAATGATAACCTGTCCCTCATCATTGGTATCCATACCTCCTAGAATGTTCAGTACCGTTGATTTGCCAGCGCCAGAAGCTCCCAGAATGATGACCAATTCGCCCTTTTCAATTGAAAAGCTGACATTATTATTAGCTACAATTTCTGTATCACCTGTTTGATAGCGCTTATAGCTGTTTTTCATTTCTATATAAGGCATAATAATTTTCCTTCCAGTCTACCAGATTGAACAGTCTGTTGATTTAATACGGTGCTTATTGTATAATGCTTGTGACAAAATGACAAGAACAAAAATAAACATTCTGTTGATTTAAGCATTTATTTTTTTGAAACTGTTTTTTGACAAGGAGTCACAACATGAGCCAAGCTCGTAAAACTCAAAGTGAAGCTAAAATAAAAGCCGCCTTTATTAGTTTGCTTGAGAAAAAAGAGTTATCTGAAATCACCATTAGTGATATTACAAGTCTTGCTGGCATCAACCGCGGTACTTTTTACCTACATTACTTGGATAAAAACGATCTGGCAAATTCTATTTCCGAGGAGGTCACTCAACGCTTCGCCCTTATTTTCGTCCACAATAATTTTACCAATCAAGATGCTATCACAAAAGCTCTGTATAATATCAAACAGGAGTATGAGAGCTTTTTCAAAATCGTTTCCCAGTTGTCTTTCATTGATTTTCCTAAAAAAGTCCGCCAGTTTTTAGAAGAAGTGATTCACAACAATCCCTCTTCTGTCAAAAAAATCACAAGTAGTATTCACCTACCCGAACCCTATGCGGTAAGCAGTCTGTGTGCAGCTATTGAAAACATTGTTGTTCTCTGGATCAAAAACGGCGTGCGCGAATCACCGGAAGAAATCGCCGCCATGATTGCCAAAATTGACCAGATTTTTGGTATTTCCTAAACAATCAGTTAATATCGTAAAAAGAATTTGTCACAGCTATTGAAGCAGCCTAGCTAAATTTGACAGATTCTTTTATTTTTGGCCTTTCTGAAAAGGTTTTCTTTTTGTATAATAGACTACATAGGATATTTTATGAACAAAGGAGATTTATTATGTCTAAACATTATTTGTCCAAGAGTGTACTGCTACTCTCTCTTTTTGCCATGGCTGGCGGTGTTAATTCTATTGTTCAGGCAGACGAAGCAGCTCCAGCCAATGACATAAATGCTGCGGTTCCATCAGGAGACAACAATGCAGCAACAGGTATGACCCAAGCTGCTCCAGCTGAAAGTCCCGAGCAGCCTGCGGCAGTTCCTAATCAAACAGAAAGCGCTGCAGCACCTCTTAATGCCACAGACAATACTGGATTAAACCCTCAGACACAGGAAGCTGCAGAAAGTGATGCCACTGAAACAGCTCCCGCATCTAAAATAAATATGCCAGTAACTGCAGCAGCTCAGGCTAAAGAGACTGTGAAAACACCAGAGCCTGTTGAAGGACAGACTGTTGACATGCGTATTCTCTCAACGACTGATCTCCATACCAACCTAGTCAACTACGACTATTATCAAGACAAGGCTTCCCAAACTGTCGGACTTGCTAAAACTGCTGTGCTTATTGAAAAAGCGCGTAAAGAAAATAGCAATATCGTCCTTGTTGACAGCGGAGATACTATTCAAGGAACTCCATTTGGCACCTACAAAGCTCTTATTAATCCTGTTAAAGAAGGCCAAACCCACCCCATGTACAAGGCCTTTGAAAAATTAGGCTATGACGCTGAAACTTTGGGCAATCATGAATTTAATTACGGACTTGATTTTCTCAACCGAATGGTTAATACATCAGACGTCCCTATCGTCAATGCCAATGTCCGCGATGCTCATACAGGTCAGCACTATTATCAGCCCTATATCATTCTCAACAAAGTTTTCACTGATACGAAAGGCAGACAAACAACTGTCAAGGTCGGCATTACAGGCGTTCTGCCAAGACAAATTCTAGTTTGGGATAAGGCCAATCTTGAAGGCAAGGTTATCGTTGATGATCCTGTTGAAGCAGTAAAAGCCATCGTGCCAAGCATGAAAGAAGCTGGTGCTGACATCGTTTTGGTTCTAGCTCATTCGGGTATCGGTGATGATAACTATGAAGTCGGCGAAGAAAATGAGGGTTATTTCCTAGCTGGCATTGATGGGGTTGATGCTGTGGCTACGGGACATTCACATGCTGATTTTCCTAATGGTGACGGTACAAGCTTTTACGCCAAATACAAAGGTGTCGATGATATCAACGGTCTCATCAACGGCAAGCCTGTTGTTATGGCCGGAAAATTTGGTGACCACCTTGGTATTATGGATTTGACTTTGACCTACAAAGAGGGTAAGTGGCAGGTAACCAACAGCAAGTCTAAACTCCGTAAAATTGATACGACTTCTCCTGTAGCTGACCAAGAGCTGATTGATATGGTCAAAGAAGAACACCAAGGCACCATTAATTATGTTCGCCAAAAGGTTGGGCAAACAACAGCGCCGATTAATAGTTACTTTGCTCAAGTGCTGGATGATCCGTCCATTCAAATTGTAAATAATGCACAACTCTGGTACGGTAAAAAACAATTGGCTGGTACAGCTGATGCCAATTTGCCAATCCTTTCTGCTGCCGCACCGTTTAAAGCGGGTACGCGCGGCGATGCCACTTACTACACAGACATTCCTGCCGGAGCATTGGCTATTAAAAATGTTGCCGATCTTTATCTCTATGACAATGTCACTGCTATCATTAAACTTACAGGTGCTCAAATCAAGGAATGGCTGGAAATGTCTGCTGGACAATTTAACCAGATCGATCCTAACAGCAGCAAACCTCAGCAGCTGATTAACAGTAACTATCGTTCCTATAACTTTGATGTGATTGATGGCCTGACTTATAAGTTTGATATCACGCAGCCCAACAAGTATGACTACGAAGGAAAATTGGTTAATCCGACTGCCAGTCGTGTTCGCGAACTTAACTATCAGGGACAGCCAATTGACCCCAATCAAACCTTTATCGTCATCAGCAACAACTACCGAGCAACAGGCAATTTCCCTGGTGTCAGAGATGCTGCTGAAAAACGGCTGCTCAATCTGGAAAACCGGCAGGCCATCATTGACTATATAATATCTGAAAAAACCATTAATCCTTCAGCCGATGGCAATTGGTCCTTTACAAGTAGTATCAAGGGCTTAGATATTCGCTTTTTATCGTCTGAAAATGCTCAAAAATACCTAGCTGACCATGCTGAGATTTCTTATATTGGACCATCTGCTTCTGAAGGTTTTGGGGAATATCGCTACAGCTACAAAGATCCTGAGACAGCTCTTCCTGATAGGAACAAACCAACAGACAACAAAACTTTAGATCAGTCCAAACATCAAGATATTTATATCTTGGTAGCCAAAGCCTATGCTGAAACCAAGGCTGCAGCTAACAGTAATACAAGTATTGCCAGCAAAACCAATACCCAAAAGGTCCAAACAAAAGCTAAAGCAGCTTTGCCAAATACAAATTCATCTGAAACCAGCAGTATTTTATACAGTTTATTTGGTTACAGTTTCCTCGCCTTAGCAGGAGTCTTTGGCAAGAAAAAGAAAAAGGGCTAAACGCCAATATTATAGAGCAAAAGGCTAAAAGCCTAATCGATAGCTGTCGATTAGGCTTTTAGCCTTTTTTATATTAAGAAAGACCATTCTAACGGACTTCTGCTCCAAGCAATTCCATCAGTGACTTGGTGATTTTATCCATGTATTTGGCAACTTCTTCGTCTGTTAAGTTGTCGTTTGGATTTTGGAAGGTCAAACTGTAGGCCATTGATTTTTTGCCTGCTTCAATATGATGACCAGCATAAACATCAAAAAGTTTAACCTTGGTCAAGCGTTTCACGCCGCTTGCAAAAATAGCATCCAAGACCTCTTGATGAGTAACTTTCTCAGGAAGCAGCAAGGCAATATCACGGGAAACAGCTGGGAACTTGGTAATATCTTCAAAGACCATAGATGGTTTAAGGACTGCTTCCAGAGCATTGAGATTTAATTCAGCGACATAAGTTTCAGGGATATTATAGTCTTTAGCGGTCTGCGGGTGAACTTGACCCAGATAGCCGATAACTTGACCGTCAAGTTCAATCAAGGCTGTACGGCCTGGGTGCATGTTAGTCATTTCTTTAGTAGCGACAAATTGAACATTGAGACCCAACTTTGCTAGAATTGCTTCAACAATTCCTTTAGCGTAAAAGAAATCAACTGGAGTTGCCTGAGTTTGGAAATCTTTTTCTGCAATTAAACCTGTCAGAGCCATGGCAAAGGTATCAACTTCCTTTGGCAGATCTTTTTGTGGATCAGCTGTCTGTTCGAAAACTTTGCCGATTTCATAAAGAGCAAGATTGCTGCTTTTACGAGCTACATTATAAGCAACGGTATCAAGCATACCAGAAACCATGTTTTGGCGCAGTGCCGAACGCTCAACAGTCATAGGCCAAAGCAACTCTGTTAATTTTGTCGGATTAGGTGTAAAGGCTACTGCTTTTTCTGGTGTTGTCAGAGCATAGGAAATAATTTCTGACAGTCCAGCACCCTCAGCCAAGCTTCTTACCTTGCGACGGAGCTGCTGCATCTGAGTCAGCTCTCCTGCAGTCCCCTCAGCCTTTGGCAGGGTTGTTGGCAGCTTATCATAACCATAAATCCGGGCAATTTCTTCAACTAAATCAGCCTGAATACTAATGTCCCAACGACGGCGCGGAACTGAAACGGTAAAGGAAGCCTCATTTCCAGACAAACCAAAGCCTAAACGAGCAAAGATGGTTTCAATATCTGAAAAGGTCAGTTCTGTTCCCAAACGAACATTAACATAATCAAGGGTCGTTGACACCTCTACATCATCTGTCGGCACAGCACCGGCACTTACTTGGCCAGACAGGACTTCAGCGTCAGCCAATTCAGCAATCATGGCAGCCGCAAAATCGAGAGCCTTAGCAACATCGTTGTAGTTAATTCCCTTTTCAAACCGTGATGAACTTTCAGAACGCAGATTCAAGCGGCTGCTGGTCTTGCGGACAGCCTTGCCATCAAAGACAGCTGCTTCAAGAACAATATTTTTCGAAGCTGCATCAATTTCAGTTGAGGCTCCGCCCATGACTCCAGCCAGAGCAACTGGCTTGTCTGCCACAGTGATGACAAGATCTTCGTCGATTAAATCGCGTTCTTCTCCATCAAGAGTGACCAATTTTTCACCCTGGTGTGCCTGGCGGGCAATAATCGTGTCTGATTCGAATTTGTCTAGATCAAAAGCATGCATGGGCTGACCAAAATACAGTAAAACATAATTGGTTACATCAACCACATTATTGATGGGGCGGATTCCCGCATTCATCAGCAAGTTTTGCAGCCACTGAGGACTTGGTTTTATCGTAACATTTTCAAGAACGCGGGCCTTGTAGGTCAGAACACCGTCAGATTCGATGGCTACTTTGATAAGATCTGCTGCCTTTTTCTCACTTTCACGCAGCGTTTTCTCTTCAAAGTCAACAGTTTTATCGTAGATTGCAGCCACTTCGTGGGCAACGCCGCGCATGGACAGAGCATCCGCCCTGTTAGGTGTAATGGATAGCTCGATAATCTCATCATCCAAATCAAGATAAGGGAAGATACTGTCACCAACTACAGCCTCATCCGGCAAAATTTGAATCCCATCCGCAAATTCTTTAGGAACAATCGAATCAGACAGCCCCAGTTCCTGAAGAGAGCAAATCATGCCGAGCGACTCCATACCGCGGATTTTACCTTTTTTGATTTTGTAATTATCCGCAATACGGGCTCCTGGAAGCGCTACAATAACCTTAATACCAGCTCTGATATTGGGAGCACCGCAGACAATCTGCCTAGCTTCCTCATCACCAGTGTCTACCTGACAAAGATGCAGATGAGTTTCCGGAACATCCTGACAAGAAAGTACCTGACCAACTACAAGCTTAGAAAGTCCTTGTGATGGTACTTCCACACCTTCAACTTCAATACCTGTTGTTGACATTTTCTCTGCCAATTCCTGACTGGGAACATCAATGTCAACCAATTTTTTTAACCATTTATAACTTACTAACATATTAAAACAGCAAAAACCTTATGCCTCTTTAAAACGAGGGAGTCACTTTCGCCTTTGCTGGCAAAACAAACTCAGCCTCAAGCAAAGAAATTCTAAACCTTCAAACTTCTTTGCATAAGATTTTCTATCCCTTCCTTTTTTAATTTAAAAGCCTTGATTACAGGTCTATGCCTGCTTCAGGCTCTTTTTCAGCAGCCAATCCGTATCAGCCTTGTCACCAACCATAAAACGGTGCTGACTAAAACGCTCAAAACCATATTTTTTGTATAAGGCCTGCGCCTTAAAATTATATTCCCAGACACCAAGCCACACCCAGTCACAGCCTGAGGCATAGGCTTTCTCCAGAGCAAATTCTAGTAACTTTTTCCCTAAACCCTGTCCTTGGAAGGCTTTGAGAATATATACCCGCTGAATTTCGATGGCATTATCAAGCTTTTGTTCAGTCTGAGCTGACCCTTGATTAAGTTTGAGAAAACCAACGATACTGCCATCTATTTTAAGAAAATAGTTTTGAGATTCAGGATCTGTCAGCTCTTTAGATAAAACAGCGATTGATAAATCCGAGTTAAAAAATGCCTGCAGTTGCTCCTCAGTATTATCGTGCCCGAAGGTCTCACGAAAGGTTTTGATGGCAAGCTCTCTTAAAGTCTCAACTTCTTCTAGTAAAATAGGTTCAATTGTTATCATTTAAACTGCTCCGTAAAGCGGCTGTCACCTTGATAGAAGCCGCGGATATCATTAATTCCATAGCGCAGCATGGCAATTCGTTCCTGACCAAGACCAAAAGCAAAACCTGAGTATTCTTCAGAGTCTACACCAGCCATCTCCAGGACTCTTGGATGAACCATACCAGCCCCGAGAATTTCAATCCAGCCTGTTTTCTTGCAGACATTGCAGCCTTTACCGCCACATTTAAAACAAGAAACGTCTACTTCAACAGAAGGTTCTGTAAATGGGAAATAGGATGGACGCAGGCGAATCTTGCGATCTTCACCAAACATCTTTTTACTAATCATCTCAAGCGTACCTTTAAGATCACCCATAGAAATATTTTTACCAACGACCAAGCCTTCAATCTGATGAAATTGATGAGAGTGTGTCGCATCATCCGTATCACGGCGGAAAACACGTCCCGGTGAAATCATCTTAAGCGGACCCTTTGAAAAATCATGCTTATCCAGAGTACGTGCCTGAACAGGACTGGTATGTGTCCGAAGCAAAATATCTTCAGAAATATAGAAAGTATCCTGCATATCACGCGCCGGATGGTCTTTAGGCAGATTCATACGTTCAAAGTTATAATAATCTTGCTCTACTTCATAACCATCAACAACCTGAAAGCCCATTCCCAAGAAAATATCTTCTATTTCCTCAGTTACTTGGCTGAGAACATGACGGTTCCCCACCGAAATCTTGCGGCCTGGCAGTGTGACGTCTAAAGATTCAGATTCTAATTGAGCCTGAATCTTAGCCGCTGCAAGAATCTTGCCCTGCTCTTCAAAAGCCTTGGTCAAGACATCGCGCACCTCATTAACCTGTTTACCGACAACAGGCCGCAGTTCATTGGGCAGATCTTTAAGTCCTTTTAAGAGTTCTGTCAAAGAGCCTTTTTTACCCAAAACCTTAACACGCAAATCCTGCAGTTCCTTAGCATTTTCAGCCTTGATGGCCTGCAACTGAGCCTGCGTGCTCTTTTTTAATTCTTCTAATTGTGCTTGTAAATCCATACTTCCTCCATCTACAAAGTCTAGGCAGAACTTGATACCAACAGCCAAGCTGCTAGGTAACATGTCTTGCAGGCTATTAAAAAACCGCCTGCCATCACTCACATCGGAGCGTTGACACGCGGTACCATCCGTTTTTATCCAGCATCTGCCGGACCTTAATTTCCAAGTCTGCTGCCTGAGTGAATTCACTAAACTTTCATCCAGCGAGCTTCCAGTCACGGCTCGCATTCCCTGTCAGACTACCATAAAGTTACTAATCTCATAGACTTTCTTTATTCAATTGTAAACATTTTATCAAATTTCAAAGACTTTCACAATAGCCACTTTAAAATTAATGCTCAATAACCAATAAAAATCAGATACAAAACAAGTGCAGTGCTTTTTATGACACTGTATCAACTTCCTTCAGTTTGACAGAGACAATCTTTGAAACACCTGATTCCTGCATGGTTACACCGTAAATACTGTCAGCCGCAGACATGGTTCCCTTGCGGTGGGTAACAACGATGAACTGGCTGGACTTGTCAAAACGGTTGAGATAATCGCCAAAGCGTTTGACGTTAGCCTCATCGAGGGCTGCCTCAACCTCATCCAAAATAACAAAAGGAATGGTCTTCACACGAATAATGGCAAATAAAAGTGCTAAGGCAGACAGAGCCTTTTCGCCACCTGACATCAAGTTGAGCGACTGAATTTTCTTGCCTGGCGGCTGCACGGAGATTTCAACACCAGTGGTCAGAAGATCTCCTTCTGTCAGCAGCAAATCAGCACTGCCGCCACCAAACATCTGCGTAAAGGTCGTCTTAAAGCTTTCCCGAATAGCTTCAAAGGTCGTCTTAAAGCGCGCCTTCACTTCATTATCCATGTCATGAATCGTACTCAGTAAAAGATCTTTGGCACGAACCAGATCATCTTTTTGCCCATTTAAAAACTGCAAACGTTCAGACACTTCTTCATATTGACCAATAGCATCCAAATTGACCGGTCCCAGCTGTTTGATTTGTTTTTCTAACTGTCTTAGATGAGCCTTGGCAGCTTCTGGATTATCCACCGCCTGAGCCTGTTTTTTCGCCTCATCCAAGCTCAGCTGATAATCTTCAGCAAGATTTCCAGCAAAATGGCGCAATTGATCAGATATCTGGTCAATCTTAGCTTCGAGCTGGGTCTGACTGCGGATTAATGCTTCGTTTTTCTCATTGGCTTTTAAAAGACTGGCCTCAATTTCTTCCAACTGGGCTTCACAGTCTTCTAATTCAAAGCGATAACGAATCATAGCTTTTTCATTATCTTCTTTTTTAGCTTGACTGGCAACTAGCTGCTGTTCAAGGGCAGGCAGACGTTTTTCATCCAAGTCCTCTTCTTGGCTGTTTAGGAGCTGAGTCATGTCGGCTTCGTTTTTTTCCAATTCTGCCAAATCAGCAAGTAATCGGTCTAAATTGCTCTTTTCAAACCTCTGACTATTGGCCAAATCGCGTTCAGAGAGACGCAGAGCAGACAATTCTTGACTGAGAGCTGCCGTTTTTTGTTGGATACTGTCCTTGTTTTCCTTGAACTGGGCAATTTCTTGGCTGAGCTTTTCCTTATCTACTGCTATTTTTTGAAGAATCTGCTCCAGCTCCTCTTTTTCTTTGTCCAAGTCATGAACAGACTCCGTACTATCAGACTGAGTCAGCTGTTCATAAAGAAGGGTCAGTTCTTCTAGGCGGGATTGCAGTTGCTGATACTCCAATTCTGCCTTTTGCTCAGACAGTCTGGCCTGATTTCCCTCCTCTCGAAGCTCCAGCAGCTTCGCCTTCTGGTTATCCAAGTCCTCTTTGACTTGATTTACCTTTTTTTCCTGCTGGACTTGCTGCTCTTCTAAAAGAGCCAATTCCTTGGTCAAACTGTCCAATTCTGGTTTGATAAAGGTACTGTTATTTTGGCGGTTAGCACCTCCTGAAAAAGAACCACCTGGACGAATTTCTGTTCCATCAAGTGTTACCAGACGCACTTGATAGCGCAGTTTGCGCGCCGCCTGATTGGCATGGTCAAGGCTGTCAAAAACAGCGGTGACTCCCAATAAATTGCTAAAAATCCCTTCCAAGCGCGGCTCAAAGCTTACCAAATCACGTGCTAAACCGAGAAAACCTTGACTAGATAGTAATGCAGCCTGATTTTGTTCCGACAGGCGCCGCGGTTTAATCGTAGTCAAAGGCAGAAAGGTAGCCCGCCCTTGACGATTTTGCTTCAAAAAAGCAATGGAGCGTTTAGCTGCCGCTTCATCCTCAACAATGATATTTTGACTGCTGCCACCTAAAGCAATTTCAAGAGCTGTCTGATACTTTTTATCAAAGGTCAAATGCTCACTAACAGCACCGACAATCCCTTGAATGCGGTCTGCCTGCTGCAAAACTGACCGGACACCAGCGTAAAAATTACTGTGATTCTTTAAAATAGACTCTAAACTGTGCTGCCGCGCTCTTTTCTCCTTCAGTTCGTCCAGCATGGTAAACATTTGATCCTGCTGCTTATTGTAGTCAGCTTCCAGATTTTGAACAAGCTGTGCTGCCTTCTGATAATTTGCCAATAACTCTTGAACTTTGGATTTAGAAGCTTTTAGGACTTCTGCTTCCTTTTCTGTCAGCTGTTTGGTCTTATCTAAATCTGCTTTTAATTGCTTAATTTCAGCGGTCTTATTTGCTGACTCTTGCTTTTGATTTTCGATCTCAGCCTTTAAAATAGTCAGCTGATTAGAGCTGTCTGCTTCTTTTTGCATGAGCTTGACAAAATCTTCCCGCAGATTTTCAATCATTTGATCAGGATTGGTTGAAAAACGGGATAATTCAGCTTCCAAGTCCTCAATTGCCTGCTTTTTTTGCTGGCTTTTTGTTTCTAAATCGGCTAATTCACCTTCTTTCTCAGCAATCTCAGCTTTAAGAGTATCTTTTTGAACTACTAGCTGAGACAAGCGTTCCTGAGTAGACTGTTTTTTTTCCGCTTTTTGACTGGACTCAAGTTTAATGAGCTCAATCTTTCGTTCATAATCACTGATGAGTCGGGTCACTTCAAGCAGCTCAGCCTGCTTTTGGTCAATCTGCTGAGACAGATTGTGACGTTTCCCCTTCAACTGCTGATTCTTAGTCTCTAGCTGCCCACGCTCCTGATAGTAGGCTTGCAGGTCTTCCTTAATGCCCATTAAGCGGTTTTGATGAGCTTCTAGCTCTTCTTTATGATGCAAGATTTGGTAAACCAGCAAATCCAGATGCTTTTCCTTGCGTTCTGCTTCTAAAACTAAAAATTCTTTAGCCGTCTTAGCCTGTTTCTCCAGCGGTTTAATCTGTGTTTCCAGCTCATAGATAATATCATCCAGACGGTCCAAATTGTCCTGGGTCTGATTTAGCTTGGATTCAGTTTCTTTTTTACGCGTCTTATATTTTAAAACACCGGCTGCCTCTTCAAAAATAGCACGGCGCTCTTCAGGCTTGCTGTTAAAGATTTCTTCAACCCGCCCTTGGGAAATAATCGAAAAAGAATCTCTGCCTAGGCCCGTATCCATAAACAAATCATGAATATCACGCAGGCGGACCTTTTTACCATCAATCAAGTAATCACTGTCACCATTGCGGTAAATATGACGCTCTACCCGAATTTCTTTTTGAGCCTCTTTAATAAAGCCGTCACTGTTGTCCAAAACAACAGTGACCTGTGCATAATTGAGGGGCTTTCTGTTCTCAGTTCCCGCAAAAATAACGTCTGGCATCTTGCCGCCGCGCAGACTCTTGGCGCTTGATTCCCCTAGAGCCCAGCGCAGGCTCTCCGTAATATTGCTCTTGCCAGAACCATTGGGGCCAACAACAGCTGTTACACCCCTGTCGAATTCAACCTTGGTCTTGTCAGCAAAGGACTTAAACCCCTGCATTTCAATCTCTTTTAAAAACATTAGGAACCTCGCTGGAGTTTTTCAAGTGCATTCTTAGCGGCCTCTTGTTCTGCCAATTTCTTGGAGCGGCCTGCTCCCTTGCTTAGTTTCTTATGATTCACGGCAACAGAAACTTCAAAATACTTGGCATGGGCTGGACCTGTTTCTTTTAAGACTTCATAGTCAATTAAAACATCACCATCAACCTGCAGCATCTCCTGTAAAGCCGTCTTATAATCCGTCACCCGTTCATAATTGCCATTTTCAACCTGCGGAATAACAACCTGACCTAGGAAGTCCTCGACAGCTTCAATGCCTGCATCCAGTAAAAGGGCGCCCAAAAAGGCTTCAAATAAATCGCCCAGAATGGTTGCCCGCTTGCGACCACCGGATTTCTCTTCACCCTTACCTAATTTGATGTAACGATCAAATTCACAATTTTTAGAAAAACCAGCCAAACTCTCTTCTCGAACAATCATTGAACGCATTTTGGACAAGTCCCCTTCAGCCTTTTTAGGGTACTTCTCAAACAGATAACGAGAAATGGTCAATTGCAGAACGGCGTCTCCTAAAAATTCCAAGCGTTCATTATGTGAAATGTTTAGGAGGCGATGTTCGTTAGCATAGCTGGTATGCGTAAAAGCCGTTCCCAGCAGTTCCTTGTCAGCAAAAACAATGTTAAAATCTTCTGCCAATTTTTTTTCTAGTGCTTTCATATAAATCCTTTCTTTTGTTGTCAGACCATTCTATTATAGCAAAAATTACTCAGAACGGCTAATTCTGAGTAATCCCATGTTTATTCTTTCTTGTCAGGAATAACCCTGAAAAGATAGTAGGTAATGAATAACGTTAAACAAAACAAAGCTATTTTCACCCAAACTAGAGGAGCAAAATAAATCGAAATAGCCATCAAAAGATAAATCTGCAGGATAATCTTTTTCTTGCGACTAGCCGAGATACTTTTACTTTCTGCATAATCAGCTACATAGAATTGATAAATTCTGCTTGAACGCAGCCACTTTTCAAATCGTTTAGAACTTCTAGCAAAACAAAAGCCAGCCAAGAGTAAAAGCGGCGTTGTCGGAAGGATAGGAAGAATAATTCCCGCTAATCCGACAGCTAAACTTGTACAGCCTGCTATTAAATAAAATAAACTTTTCATAAATCGTCTATCTAAATCTTTGTCAAAGGCAGAGGAGTGTCAGGCGAGGTATCATAAATTTTAAAATCATGACCCACAGCCAAGTCTGCCTGCATAAGAGCATTTTCCATGGTCATATGAGCCAGTTCCTTAATATTATTTTCCTTACTAAGGTGACCTAGATA
The DNA here is from genome assembly GCF_001431045.1 of Streptococcus orisasini. Taxonomy (GTDB): domain Bacteria; phylum Bacillota; class Bacilli; order Lactobacillales; family Streptococcaceae; genus Streptococcus; species Streptococcus orisasini. The sequence goes on along the minus strand of NZ_BCLE01000040.1, from coordinate 31,359 downwards.
GATTTTCTTGGTTTTATTTCCCAGAGTTCTAATCATGGTTTCTGCACCATCATCGTTTGATAGATGTCCCTTATCGGACAAGATCCGCTGTTTTAGACGCCAAGGATAGGCACCAGAACGCAGAATTTCAATATCATGGTTGGATTCAATCAGATAGCCATCAGCATTTTCAATAAGACCGGCCATCCGGTCACTGACATAGCCTGTATCTGTCAGCATTACAAAGCTCTTTCCGTCTTTCATAAAACGATAAAACTGCGGTTTGACAGCATCATGGCTGACACCAAAACTCTCAATATCAATGTCACCAAAGGTCAGCGTTTTTCCCATCTCAAAAATATGTTTTTGGCTGCTGTCAACTTTGCCGATAAGGCCATCCATAGCCTGCCAGGTTTCTTCATTGGCATAAACATCCAAGCCGTATTTTCTGGCCAAAACACCGACCCCATGAATATGATCCTTATGTTCGTGCGTAATTAAAATAGCATCAACATCATCCAATTTCCGATCAATGCCTGCCATCAGCTGACTGATTTTCTTTCCCGAGAGCCCTGCATCAACCAAAATTTTTTTCTGAGGAGTTTCAAGATAAAAACTATTACCACTTGAACCAGACGCCAGAATACTGTATTTAAAACCTGTTTCTGTCATGATTCGTCTTCATCTTCCTCCCATTCCTCAATCGTACCATTGTCACTTTCATAAGGCAGAACAATTGTAAAAGTTGAACCTTTGCCTTCTTCACTGTTAGCCCAAATAAAGCCCTTGTGCTGTTTAATAATTTCTTTAGCAATTGCAAGTCCTAAGCCGCTGCCGCCCTGTGCCCGGCTTCTCGCCTTATCAACCCGATAAAAGCGGTCAAAGATAAGCGGAAGATCCTTCTTAGGAATCCCCAAACCTTGGTCAGATATGGAGAGAATGACCTGCGTATCGGTTGTCTGCATATTCACAGTAATCTTGCCGCCATCAGGTGAATATTTAATCGCATTGTTTAAAATATTATCAACCACCTGGGTCATCTTATCTGTATCAATTTCAATCCAGACAGAACTATCAGAGTAATCTCTAACAATATCATAAACCTTGCTGCCTGACTGTTGACTTTGAATCTGGTCAAAGCGATCCAAAATATAATTCATAAAAGCTGTGAAATTAGTCAGCTCAACATCCAAACGGCTAGTCTGATTATCAATCCGCGACAGGCTGAGCAAGTCTGTAATCATCCGCATCATTCGGTTGGTCTCATCTAGCGAGACCTTTATAAAGCTCGGAGCAACCGATTCAGTCAGAGCACCATCATCCAAGGCCTCCAAATAGGATTTTACAGAGGTCAGCGGTGTCCGCAGCTCATGGCTGACATTGGAAACGAAAAGACGGCGTTCGCGCTCTTCTTTTTCCTGCTCAGTAGCATCATGCAAAACAGCAATCAAACCCGAAATAAAGCCGCTCTCACGCCGATTCAGAGCAAAACGAATCCGCAGAGTAATAAATTCATCATACTCATCGCGGCGGTTTAGGACAATCTCAGGCGTCTTAGTGATTAAGTCATTATAAGTATAGCTGTCATCATCCAAAATATCAATAATATTGTACTCTAGAGCCTCTTCGAGTGTCAGATTAAGCTGTTTTTGAGCCATATCATTAATCATGGTAATTTTTCCGCTGCGGTCTGTCGCCAGCACCCCATCAGTCATGTATGCCAAAATACTGGTCAAGCGATTTTTTTCCTGAGCCAGATTTTCATGGGTCAGCCGAAACACCTCAGACAGATCATTGACATTTCTAACCAGATCTGACAACTCAGGGTTAGCCTTAAACTTTAATTTCTCAGTATAGTCACCAGCAATCAAAGAGCGAACCTTAGCATTTAACAACTTAATGTGATTGTTGTTCTTGTATTCTCTGTAATTGAGAAAGACAAAATAGATAAGGAGCAGAGTCAGTAAAACTGCTAATAATATTCGTAAAAATAAAGGGCTTGATTCAAAAGTATTAGTCATATGATTTCATATAATAACCGACACCGCGCCTTGTTAAAATATATTCAGGACGGCTCGGTGTATCTTCAATTTTTTCACGTAAGCGGCGGACAGTTACATCAACGGTTCTGACATCACCAAAATAGTCGTATCCCCAGACAGTTTCAAGCAAATGCTCACGGGTCATCACTTGACCAGTATGGGTCGCCAAATGATGCAGCAGTTCAAATTCGCGATGTGTCAGCTCTACTTCTTCACCGTGTTTTTTGGCTACAAAAGCATCCGGCAGAATCTGCAGATCCCCAATGACAATCTCAGGCATTCCTGAAGCATTTTCTTCGGCTACAGCCGTCTCAATATTTTCTGTCCGACGAAGGTGTGCCTTAATCCGAGCCAGCAACTCGCGGTTTGAGAAGGGCTTAGTCACGTAGTCATCCGCACCAATTTCAAGTCCGATAACCTTATCAAATTCACTGTCCTTGGCTGAAAGCATAATAATAGGTACATGACTGCTTTTTCTAACTTCTTTGGCTACTTCGAGACCGTCTAATTCCGGCAGCATCAAATCGAGGATAATTAAATCAGGATTTTCCTCTTCGTACTTACTAAGTGCCTCACGTCCGTCAAAGGCCGTAATCGTATCATAACCTTCTTTTGCCAAGTTAAACTTAATAATATCAGAAATTGGCTTTTCATCATCAACGATTAAAATTTTTTTCATCATGAATACCTCACTCTATGGTTCTAAAAAGAGTGTCATAAAAATAAGCGGGAAATTTCAAAAATCAACACATTTTTTAATAATGCCTGACTTTTATTTCAAACTTATTAGAATTTCTCTGTAACAGAACCATTCTTATTTTACTTCAAACCTTATTGTCTAAAGTAATCTCCTTACGATTATATCAAAATCACCAACAAATGAAAACCAACAAGTTTATTTCAAATATTATAAAAAGTTATCTTACTGAATTTTCTGATAATATTTGACAAGTCAGATTTTATATGATAGGATAATTGTACAATGTTAGAAAATCTAACAATGAATTTATGTTCAACAAGGAGAGGACTATGGCGCTGATTACCTTCAAAAATGTCGAAAAATACTACGGGGATTACCATGCCCTTCGCAATATTAACTTAGAAATCGAGAAAGGACAGGTTGTCGTTTTGCTTGGGCCGTCTGGTTCTGGCAAGTCTACGCTGATTCGTACAATCAACGCCCTTGAATCTATTAACTCCGGTGAACTTATCGTTAACGGCCATGAAGTTACTAATGCTTCTAATAAAGATTTGGTTCAGCTGCGTAAGGAAGTCGGCATGGTTTTCCAGCATTTCAACCTCTATCCTCATAAAACTGTGCTAGAAAATGTGACATTAGCACCCATAAAAGTTTTAGGAATGGACAAAGACAAGGCCAATGCCATCGCCGAAAAATATTTAACCTATGTTAATATGTGGGATCGCAAAGACTCCTATCCAGGTATGCTCTCTGGCGGACAAAAACAACGGATTGCTATCGCCCGCGGACTTGCCATGAATCCAGAGCTCCTGCTCTTTGATGAGCCTACTTCTGCACTTGACCCCGAGACTATCGGTGACGTTTTAGCTGTTATGAAAAATCTGGCTTTAGAAGGAATGAACATGATTGTGGTTACTCACGAAATGGGCTTTGCCCGGGAAGTTGCTGACCGCATCATCTTTATGGCTGATGGTGAGATTCTTGAAGACACAACCGATGTCAGAGGTTTCTTTGAAGATCCAAAAGATCCACGAGCCAAGCAATTCCTCAGCAAGGTCATCAATCATACCAGCGACCGTGTTACTGCTAAAGAGCAAAGTAATGAAGGAGAAGGCTTATGAAATTTAAAAGAATAGCAGTTGCTGTCAGTCTCCTTTTAATTCTGCTTATCAGCTTGGCAGGCATCCAAAAGGTTTCTGCAGACACAGCCAAAGAGGTCCAAAAAATTCAAAAATCCGGCGTTCTAAAGGTTGGTGTTAAGCAAGACGTGCCTAATTTTGGCTATTACAGTGCTGAAACCGGCAAATACGAAGGTATGGAAATCGACGTTGCCCGCAAGATTGCCAAATCTCTGGGAGTTAAACTAGAGCTCGTTCCTGTTACCACACAGACACGTGAACCGCTTATGGATAATGGACAAGTCGATCTTATTATCGCTACTTACACTATTACTCCTGAACGTCAGGCTTCCTACAGTATTTCTAAGCCTTACTATTACGATCAGATTGGTTTTTTGGTTCGCAAATCCAGCAAAATCTCAAAAATCTCTGACTTAGATGGTCTGACTATCGGGGTTTCTCAAGGTGCAACGACCAAGGTCAGCTTAGAAGCTTATGCTAAAGAACATCATTTAAAATTTAAGTATGTTCAGTTAGGAAGTTACCCTGAATTAGCTGTTTCTCTCTACTCTAAGCGTATCAATGCCTTTTCGGTTGATAAGTCAATTCTAACCGGCTATGTCAGCAAGCAGTCACGCTTGCTTAAGGCAGGCTTCAATACACAAGAGTATGGAATCGCTACGAAAAAATCAAATACCGGATTAACTAAATATGTCAATCAGTTACTCGATAAATGGTCAGCTGACAAGAGTCTGGAAAAGATTTACAACAAATACAATCTGGAATCAGCTAAACCAGACCGTCAGAAGTAATTGAACACGGCTACGACACTGAGCTAAAAGCGTCGAGAAAAAGATAGCCTGCCTTATGCGCAAAGCGCATGGCGGTAGGCTCCTATTTTCTTCTCGCTTTCTTAACGCCCTTTGCGACACTTCGTTTGGTTAGTCGATTTTACTAACCAAACGAAGTTAGTGGGAGAGGCAGCCAATTCACTATGGTGATTGGCGTTTGTTATCAAGTGCAAAGCACTTAGATAACAATCCTCTGCTGTATCTTATGTAATTGAACACGGGCTAAAATCCTAGTAAAAAAGATAAACTTCCTTGTGTCTTAGCGACACGGCGTCAGTTTCCTATTTTTATACGGATTTCTTCACGCCCTTTGTATCTTAATTAAAGGAGACATTATGATACTACTTACAACAACCTCTGGACCTTTTGCCTTGAGCCGCTGGGGGGCCTTCTTTGCCAACTTCGGAGAATTCTTAAAAGGTTTTTTGTATACCCTTGAAATGTCAATTCTTGCCCTGCTTCTTTCTTTGCTTTTAGGCATTGTTTTCGGGGCAATGGGATCTTCTAAAAACAAGGTTCTTAAAGGATTGGCTCGTGTCTATGTTGAGGTTTTTCAAAACACTCCCTTGCTCGTACAGTTTGTTTTTGTTTACTATGGCTTAGCTATTCTTACAAACGGAGCTGTCATGATTTCAGCCTTTTTCACAGCCGTTCTCTGTGTGGGCGTTTACCATGGTGCCTATATTGCAGAAGTCATTCGTTCTGGTATCGAATCGGTTCCTAAAGGGCAGACAGAAGCAGCCTTATCTCAAGGATTCACCTATCGTGAAACCATGAGTCTGATTATTCTACCGCAAGCTGTCCGGACAATTCTACCGCCGATGACAAACCAAGTGGTTAATCTTATCAAGAATACCTCAACGGTTGCTATTATTTCTGGTGCAGATATCATGTTCACAGCCAAGGCCTGGGCCTATGATACAACCAACTATGTTCCAGCCTTTGCTGGCGCTGCTCTTCTTTACTTTATCATGTGCTTCCCGCTTGCAACTTGGGCGCGCCGTAAAGAAGAAGCCAACAAAAAAGCCTATAATTTATAAAGGGAGGTTAAGTAATGAAAGAACTCTTAACATCAACAAATATCAAATTCTTACTTGAGGGTTTATGGTTAACACTCTATATCTCCTTTATTTCTATCGTCCTGTCAACGATTTTCGGCACTATCTTAGCCGTTATGCGTAATGGTAAAAACAAACCTCTCAAATGGATTGCCAGCATTTATATCGAATTTGTCAGAAATGTTCCCAATCTTTTGTGGATATTCATTGTTTTCTTAGTCTTTCAGATGAAGTCAACACCTGCTGGTATCACGGCTTTTACCGTATTTACCTCTGCTGCTTTGGCAGAAATTGTCCGCGGTGGCCTCAATGCCATTGATAATGGACAGACAGAAGCTGGTCTGGCACAAGGATTTACCCAGTTTCAGATTTTCATTTATATCGTTTTCCCGCAAGCTATCCGAAAGATGCTGCCTGCCATCATTTCTCAGTTTGTAACGGTAATTAAGGATACGTCCTTCCTTTATTCTGTTATCGCCCTCCAAGAGCTGTTCGGCAAGAGCCAAATTCTCATGGGACAATATTTCGAAGCCAATCAGGTTTTTGCGCTTTATGGTATCATTGCAGCAACTTATTTTGTCATCAACTTTATCATTTCAAGCTTCTCACGCCGTCTGGCTAAGCGTTGGGAACAGGCTGCTGACTAAAAAATAAAATCTTCATTCAAATACAGTAAAAAGTGCCGGATTAACAGTGATGATCTCTGTTAATCCAGCACTTTTTTTGATCTTCAATTGGTCCTAACCTGACCTGTGGCATAGTCAAAGGTTAAACCATTTTGAACATTAGGAATAAAGACATTGAATTCTAAACTGCCATCAGAAGATTTTGCCTCTAAATGGCGGCCACTTGCTAAAATATTATTACCTTCGTAAACAAGGGTCACACGGTAGCGAACACGCTTATGGCGATCTAAAGCTCTTCTAATCATCGTTTCATAATAATTCTGACCAGTTGAAGCTTTACTGCTGGCTTGATTAGACCAAGCCGTCTGGGTTGCCACATTTTTCGGATTGCTTGTTGACGCATCAAAGCCTTTTAAACGGCCAATTAAAGCATAGGCCAAGAGATGGCCGCGATCAACAGCATGATCATAGTCCCCATTCAACCCAGACAGCTGATGCCAGCCTGCAGGCCGCCAATCGCTTGTCCCATTCCCTGTTTCTTCGCGGTTTCTGTACTGGCGTGTTGCCTTGGTCAAAAGTGCATTGGCAACTGTTGGAACAAGCTCTCCCTGAACTGTTTTTGTCTGATTGTCAGCATAAGGAAGACTGGCAACATCTGCCTTCAGACTTGTCTTGTTATGATTGATGATAAAAGCACCAGCCCCATTCCATTCAATATGGGAGCCTAGCGATTGCCTAACAGAAGCTGTCAAAACAGTATTGGCTAATTCCTGACTGGGAGCCATTTGACTGCTTGGCGAGCTATTTGGGGAGTTGTTGGGAGCCTCTTTTTTTCCAGTTACCAACTGAGCCACTTGCTTTATCGGATTGCTGTCAGCAAGACGGTCATCTGTTGCAACATGAGTCAAAAGCAACACAAGCAAAGCTGCAACCAGAGACATCAGCAATTTGGTTTCTTTTTTCTTAGACCTGTAATTCCTTCTCACCATAAAGAGTCTCCTTATTATTCCTAGATATGCCAGTAAAAAAGCAGGGAAGCCCTACTTTCCTGTAAATTTATCAATAATTGACTGCCACTTATCCCAAGATAAAATGGCTAAGGAATTTTTACCTTCACCAATGAAGCTGTAACCAAACATCAGGCCAAGAGCTAAAAAGACAAGGCATAAAAGGGTAATAAGAACAATAAAGGCCAATTGATTGCGAACATATTTCCAGCCATTAGTCATAATCATTCTCCATTAACACGTTGAATTGTTGCACCTAGTTTAGCTAACTTATCATGAAATTGAAAGTATCCGCGGTCTAAATGATTTAAATTACCAACAATCGTCCGTCCGTCAGCTACCATTCCAGTCAAAATCAAGGCAGCGCTGGCACGCAAATCGGTTGACATTACTTGTGCTCCTTGAAGCTGGCGACCACCGTGAATCATAGCAGTATCTCTCAAAATTTCAGACGTCAGGCCCATTCGGCGCATTTCTTCCAAATGCTGGAAACGATTTTCAAAGACAGTCTCAATCATGGTAGATTCTCCCTGAACGACAGCCATTAAAGCTGTAAATTGAGCCTGCATATCAGTCGGAAAACCAGGATGCGGCATGGTCTTCACGGTGACTGGCTTTAACTTGGTCACATCAGAGACCACTCGAATCCCTTCATCTTCTTCAGTGACCTGCACTCCCATTTCTCTCAACTTAGAAATAAGCGGGCGGTTATGCTCCCAAACAGCATCTCTAACCAAAACATTGCCACTGGTCATGGCGGCAGCCACCATGAAAGTCCCTGCCTCGATACGGTCCTGAACAACACTGTGTTTAGCACCATGCATTTTGTCAACACCGATAATGGTCAGAGTTTCAGTACCTGCACCGACAACTCTAGCTCCCATTTTATTGAGAAGGTTAGCCAAATCAACAATTTCAGGCTCACGCGCAGCATTTTCAATAATTGTCGTTCCTTCTGCTAAGGTAGCAGCCATCATCAAATTTTGCGTTGCACCGACACTAGGAAAGTCCATATAGATATTAGCACCCTTCAAACGGTCAGCACTGGCTGTAATATCCCCGCCGGCCTGCTCAATTTTAGCTCCCATAGCTTCTAGACCCTTAAGGTGCAAATCAATAGGACGGCTTCCGATTGTGCAGCCCCCCGGCATAGAAACCTTAGCATGACCATTTCTTGCCAAAATTGGCCCCAAAACAACAATGGAAGCACGCATTTGACTAACATATTCATAGGGAGCCACATCAAGAATATCTCCCGTCGCATCAATCCATATCTGGTTGTTTGCTTCATCAAAGTCCACTTTGACATTAAGACCCCGCACAACATTATTCATTGTAAACACATCAGACAGAATCGGAACATTTTCCAAAAGCGTCTGACCTTCAGTTGGCAAAATAGCAGCCGCTAAAAGAGGCAGAACTGCATTTTTAGCGCCTTCAATAATAACGTCCCCCTTAAGCTGTGTTTTCCCGCCTTCAATAATAATTTTATCCACGAATTTCTCCATTCACTGTATTTTATTCCTGCATTATATCATAATAAACTATTCAGACAATTAATTAGACCGCAAAAAAGAGATCCTGACTCAAAGAAATCACAGACCAAATAAAAGTGCTGGTCATATAACCTACTGCAATGCTGATAAATAATAAAAATAATTTTAAACGCGTAACATTTTCAGAACTATTTTTAATTATTTTTGACCAATCAAACAGATTAACAAGTAAATTATAGAAAATAGCTATAAAAATCAAATGGCTGATCAGCATTACAACATTATTTAAAATATCCATGAATCCATTATACCAAAAAAGGAGGTAAGACAGAACCTGAAAACTTAGATTTTCAGTTCACAGTCTTGCCTCCTAAAATGTTAAGGCTTAAAAGCTGATAAAATCAGCCTATTAGCCCCAGACAATCTTTTAATGATTATTAAGAAAAGTAATTTTTTACTTTCTTAGCAATTCTTATTTAGAACCAACATTAATTCGGTTAAGCGCACGCCTGAGAGCAACCTGAGCACGCTGCACTTCATCAATACGATGATGTTCTTTGGCTTCTTCAATTTCTTTTTCTGCTCGGATTTTAGCACGTTCAGCTCGAGATACATCAATATCGCGCTCACGTTCAGCTGAGTCGGCAACAATGGTCACAACATTATTCTTGATTTCAAGAATGCCGCCATTAACTGCTACCCAGTCCACATGTTTGTCATCATCAATACGTCTGATTTTCATTTCGTGAACTTCCAGCGGCGCCATTAAATTCTCATGATTAGCTAAAATTCCCATTTCGCCATCAAGCGTTTTTACCAGAATAAATTTAGCATGGTGGTCATATTTTAAACCGTCAGGCGTTACGATTTGTACAGTCATTTCTGCCATTAAATCACCTCATTAAAAGCCCATCTTTTTAGCCTTTTCAACGACATCCTCAATAGCACCGACACTGCGGAAAGCATCCTCAGGAAGGTCATCGTATTTTCCTTCAAGAATTTCTTTAAAGCCGCGGACTGTCTCAGCAACTGGTACATAAGAACCAGGCTGACCGGTAAATTGTTCCGCAACATTGAAGTTTTGCGAGAGGAAGAATTGAATGCGACGAGCACGACCGACCAGAGTCTTTTCTTCATCAGATAATTCATCCATCCCAAGAATGGCAATGATATCCTGCAGTTCACGATAGCGCTGCAGCACATGCTGTACTTCTGTCGCTACGTCATAGTGTTCCTGCCCAACGATTTCAGGTGAGAGAGCACGAGAACTTGATGCCAAAGGGTCAACAGCCGGATAAATACCCATTTGCGTCAGACGACGTTCAAGATTGGTTGTTGAGTCCAAGTGAGCAAAGGCTGTTGCTGGCGCAGGATCCGTATAGTCATCAGCAGGGACATAAATAGCCTGAATTGACGTAACAGAACCTTTTTTCGTTGATGTAATCCGTTCTTGCAGCTGACCCATTTCAGTCGCCAAGGTTGGCTGGTAACCAACAGCAGAAGGCATACGACCTAAGAGGGCCGAAACTTCAGATCCCGCTTGGGTGAAACGGAAGATATTGTCAATAAAGAGCAAGACATCCTGTCCTTCAACATCACGGAAGTATTCAGCAATGGTAAGACCAGTAAGAGCAACCCGCATCCGAGCTCCAGGCGGTTCATTCATCTGTCCAAAGACCATAGCCGTCTTTTCAATAACGCCAGATTCCTTCATTTCCCAATAAAGGTCGTTACCTTCACGTGTACGTTCACCAACACCAGTAAAGACTGAGATACCGCCGTGCTCTTGAGCAATATTGTGAATCAGCTCCTGAATCAAAACGGTCTTACCAACTCCGGCACCACCAAAGAGGCCGACCTTCCCGCCTTTAAGATAAGGAGCCAAAAGATCGATAACCTTAATCCCAGTTTCTAGAATTTCAGTTGAAGTAGATAAGTCATCAAATGCCGGTGCCTTTTTATGGATAGGCTGCCGTTCAGCCTCTTCTGAGAAAGGTTCATTAAGGTCAATGGTGTCTCCAAGAACATTGAAAACACGGCCCAGAGTTTCCTTACCGACTGGTACACTGATGGCACGGCCTGTGTCAAAGACTTCAAGACCGCGTGTCAGACCGTCTGTTGACTCCATGGCAATGGTACGCACAAGGCCATCGCCAAGTTCAAGAGCCACTTCAAGAACGATTCTTTGCTTTTTATCGCCCTCTTTATAAACAACCAATGCATTATTAATCTCAGGAAGTTTATCATCTGCTGCGAATGCAACATCAACAACAGGACCGACTACCTGAGCAATTTTGCCTGTGCTCATTTTCTTCTCCTTAAAACTTAAGATATATGGTAGAGGATTGTTATCTAAGTGCTCTGCACTTGATAACAAACGCCAATCACTATAGTGAATTGGCTACCTCTCCCACTAACTTCGTTTAGTTAGTAAGATCGACTAACCAAACGAAGTGTCGCAAAGGGCGTGAAGAAAGCGAGAAGAAAATAGGAGCCTAACGCTATGCGCTTTGCGCATAAGGCAGGCTGTCTTTTTCTCGACGCTCTTAGCCCGTGTTCGATTTTATAGAGAGATTAGTCTAGGGCGTTGGCACCCGCAACAATCTCTGTAATTTCTTGTGTAATCGCTGCCTGACGCACACGATTATATAATTTGGTTAAATCTTCAATAACCTTATCAGCATTATCTGTTGCTGTCTGCATAGCTGTCATACCTGCTGCATGCTCTGCTGTTTTCGCATCAATAATTGCACCATAAATCAGGCTTTCTGCATACTGAGGCAAAAGTTGCTCTAAAATAGTTTCCCGATTAGGTTCTAGCTCGAAGCCGGTTACATTGCCCTCACTGGCTTCATCTGCATCCAAATCTGAAATAGGAAGCATCTTTTCAACACGTACCTGACTAGTCAAACTATTGATATGATGCGTATAACAAACATAGAGTTCATCAAAAATTTCATTTTTGTACATTTCAACTGATTTTGAAATGATGCGGTTAACCTCTTCAAAACTTGGATTGTCTTCCAAGCCGCGCAATTCAAAGGCAACAGGAATATTGCGAGCCTTGAAAAAATCAGAGCCCATGCCGCCGATAGAGATAATAGTGTAATCACTGCCATCTGGATGATAATCCTTGATAGTATCCATAACAGCCTTGAGGATGGTTGAATTGTAAGCTCCAACCAAGCCTTTATCTGAAGTAATAACGATATAGGCTGTCTTTTTAATTGGCCGTGATATCAGCATGGGATTAGTTGATCCCTTGGTTAGATCCGAATGCAGCAAATCTGTTGTAATTTGACGGATTTTAGAAGCATAGACTTGAAAATTTTTAGCAGCTTGTTCAGACTTCACCAATTTAGCAGAAGAGACCATCTTCATGGCACTTGTTATTTTACCTGTTTTTTGCGTTGAAGTGATTCTCACTTTAATTTCACTAAGAGAGCCTGCCATATTAGATCCCTCCTGTATTAACTAAATTGTGACTGATCTTTAAAGCTTTGAATGGCATCATCCAAAATAGATTCTTCTGGAAGGTCTTTTGTCGTCCGAATCGTTTCAAAGATATCATTGTAATGTGAATCAAAATAATCAAACATATCATCTTGGAAAGTCAAAATATCATTGACAGGGATATTATCCAAGAAGCCGTGCGTCAATGCGTAAAGGATAAGCACTTGTTTTTCAACAGCCAGCGGTTTATGCAGACCCTGTTTAAGCACTTCTACCGTACGGCGACCGCGGTTGAGCTTGGCCTGTGTTGCAGAATCAAGATCCGAACCAAACTGCGTAAATGCCTCAAGTTCTCGGTAAGAAGCCAGGTCCAAACGCAGAGTCCCTGCTACCTTTTTCATAGCTTTAATTTGAGCAGAACCGCCGACACGAGATACTGAAGAACCCGCATCAATAGCTGGACGGATACCTGAATTAAAGAGATTTTCCTGAAGGAAGATCTGACCATCAGTGATCGAAATCACATTCGTCGCAATATAAGCTGAGATATCTCCTGCCTGTGTTTCAATAAAAGGCAGAGCTGTAACAGAACCACCGCCTAACTCATCTGAAAGTTTAGCGGAGCGTTCTAAGAGTCGGCTGTGAAGATAGAAAACATCACCCGGATAAGCCTCCCGTCCTGGCGGACGGCGAAGAAGAAGCGAGAGTTCACGATAGGCTACTGCTTGTTTTGACAGGTCATCATAAACAATCAAGGCATGTTTGCCCTTATACATAAACTCTTCTGCCATGGCGACTCCGGCATAAGGAGCAATATAAAGCAGAGGTGACGGCTGTGAAGCAGAGGCCGTTACCACGATAGTATAATCCAGAGCCCCATATTTACGAAGAACTTCCACTTGACTGCGAACTGTGGACTCTTTTTGACCGATAGCGACATAGATACAAATCATATCCTGACCTTTTTGATTAATGATTGTATCAATAGCAATCGAGGTCTTACCTGTCTGGCGGTCACCGATAATCAATTCGCGCTGACCTCGGCCGATTGGCACCAAAGCATCGATGGCTTTGATTCCTGTTTGCAGAGGCTCAGACACAGACTGACGCTGCATAACTCCGGGAGCTGGTGTTTCAACAGGACGGGTGTCCTCTGTCGCTATTTCTCCCAGCCCATCAACAGGCTGGCCAAGCGGATTAACAACACGGCCGATAAGTGCTTCACCAACCGGTACTTCCATAATTTTTCCAGTACGCTTAACTGTATCGCCTTCGCGAATACTGTCAAAATCTCCCAGAATAATGATACCAACATCATTAGATTCCAAGTTTTGCGCCATGCCAAAAGTTCCATTGCCAAATTCAAGGAGCTCTCCGCTCATAGCATTATCTAAACCGCGGGCACGAGCAATACCATCCCCGACATAAGTAACAACACCAGTCTCTGTGACATCAAAATTTGGCTGGAAGTTTTCAATTTGCTTTTTAATTAAAGCGCTAATTTCTTGTGCGTTAATTGCCAAAAATTACACCACTTTCTATTTCAGATTCATTTTTAACTTTTGTAATTGGCTGCGAATACTAGTGTCAATTACCTTATTATTCGCCTTAAGGATAAAGCCGCCAATGATCTCTTCATCAATTTTTTCAATAAGATTTCGCTTGGTCAAATTAAATTTCTTTTCAGCTAGTGCACTCAGCCGCTCTTTTTGGCTATCTGTGAGAGCAACAGCTCCTGTTACCTCAATATCAAAGGTCTGAGTTTTAATGCTGAGCTCCTTCAAAACCTCTTCCATAATAGGCTTGAGCAAGCTCTGACGCTCATTTTGCAGAATTATCTCAAGAAAATTTTTCATATAATCTGAACTAGACTCTTGAAATAACCTAACCAAACGAGTCTTCTCAGACAGACTGACAGCTGTACTAACTAAGAAATTCTGCACTTTTTTATCATCAAGGACACTTAAAATGGCTTTAACATCATCGTAGATGTCAGCTGTTGAATCTTTATCAATGGCCACATCTACGAGACTCTTTGCATAGGTTTCCGTTAAAGCCTGCGTTTTTTTATCCATTAAGCATCTCCTAGTTTATCTAAGTAGCTGTCAATCAAGTCGCTCTGAGCTGTTTTATCAAGATTTTTTGCCATGATTTTTTCAGCTAAGAGGATAGTGAGATCTGCCACATCAGTTTTAACGCTGGACAGTGCTTCTGCCTTGCTGGTAGCAATATCCTGATCAGCCTTGTCTTTAAGACGACTGGCTTCTTCATGAGCTTCTGTCACAATTTTAACTTCTTGAGCCTTGCCAGTTTCCTTAGCATTCTCAATAATTTGGGCAGCCTCATCCTTGGCCTGATTTAATTCAGCCTGACGCTTATTTTCTAAAATCTGAGCATTTTGACGTGCATTTTGGGCATCATCAATGTCTTTTGAAATTTTTTCTTCCCGAGCTTTAAAAATAGCAGTAATTTGAGACCAAGCAAACTTCTTAATAAGAACAAACAGAAGAACAAAAGACCCTGTAGCAATAATAAAATTTCCAACGAACTGTTCAACTGATACTGACATTTATTCTCCTTTCTTATTCTCCATTAACTTTTTTACTCAAATATATAGACGTCAGCAGGGTGAAAACATAACCTTGCAAACATGAGATAAAGACAGAAAAAGCTGTCCACATCAAGTTAAGGGCAAGAGCAACGGGAGAAGCAAAAAGACTAAAGTCGGCTAATCTTAAAATAAGACCTGTGACAACTTCTCCCGCATAAATATTCCCATAAAGACGCAAAGCAAGGGATGCTAAATTAGTTACTTCTTCTAATAGATTCATCGGTGTCATTCCAATAGGTGTAATAAAGGCCTTAAGATAGCTTTTCAGCCCACGGCGTCTGATACCTTCAACATGGATGATGATGGTCACAAAAAGGGCAAGACCAAAGTCATACATCATATTAGAAGTCGGTGATGTCCATAAATTATACTTACTTGTTTCAATCCTGCTCATTAATCCAAGATTATTAGCAAAAGCGATAAAGGTAAATAAGGTAAACAGGAAAAGCGAATAGCGCTTCCCGTTTTCTTCACCTAAATTTTCCTTGGCAATTCCTGTTACAAAATCATAGAGATATTCTAAGACATTTTGTTTACCCTTAGGCTTTAACGTCATATGACGGCTAGCCCAAAAGACAAATCCAAAGACAACAAGAACTATTAAAAGAGACATGGCAAGTAAGGTCAAATCAAATGTTACCGGTCCAAAACTAATTGTTGGTGTGTTTGATTCCAACTAACTCCCCCCTTTTCTAAACAGACAAGTTACAAATCTTTTATTTAAGAAGAAATGTCATGCCAAGGGTAACGAAGAAGGTACCTTCGATAAAGGCAACACCCAGAATCATAAGAGTTCTTAACTGACCAATAATTTCAGGCTGACGAGCTGCTGCTTTAAACAAGTTACCTACCAAGTAACCTTCTGCCAAACTAGCACCAAAACAGGCTAAACCAAGAGCCATAATACCTAAACTCATTTTGAATTCTCCTTTTAAATTTTTTTACTTGTTTAGTTTATTCCTATTTTCAGTGTTTGTCAACGAAAAGTAAAAATTGTTTGCGCTTTCCTGACCTTTAAATTTAACCGCTTCCTTTAAACCTCTATTTTCATCGAAAAAGCTTAAAAATCCCCTTAAAACCTGTATTTTTAAATTAAACTTCTATCTAACCAACCAGTATCGCTAAAATAGGACTAATTCAAAAAATCTGGCCACCTTTTGAAGCGGGAAAAAGAACCAGCAAAACTAGTATTAGCCACCCAACGAACCTATAATTTTCAAGGAGCCATGCTGCAGCTAATTTTCTGACTATTAGGGCCAAAAGAAAAAGAGAGCAAAGGCAAATTTTATGAGAAACTTAAAATTTGCTGTTTTACTCCCTTTGGGAAGGCTTATTTTTCTAAATGCCAAATGTCTTTGGCATACTCTGTGATGGTATCATCAGAGGTAAATTTATCAGAATTAGCAATGTTAAGCAGACTCATGCGAGCCCAAGCTTCACGATCGCGGTAGAGAGCATCAATTTTTTCCTGCGCTTCCACATAAGAAGTGAAATCCTCAAGCAGGAAGTACTCGTCATTATGAGTAATCAGGGCTTCATAAATTTCGGTTCCTTCACTTTGACTGTTAGGAATTGTTCCGTTTATGAAAGTATCCACAACGCGTTTGATAACTGGATTAGACTCATAAACACCGCGTGAATAATAATCATGATTGCGATAGTGACGATAAACATCATCCTTATTCATACCAAATATAACAATATTATCATCGCCAACTTCATCTTTAATTTCAATATTAGCGCCATCAAGTGTTGCCAAGGTAATAGCACCTGTCATCATGAATTTCATGTTAGATGTTCCTGACGCTTCCTTAGACGCTAAGGAGATTTGTTCAGAAACATTGGCAGCTGGGATAATGAGCTCAGCTAAGCTGACATTGTAGTTTTCAAGAAAGACAACCTTAAGTTTTCCTTGAAGAGAATCATCATTATTAACGAGATTAGCTAATTCATTGATGACTTTAATAACAGACTTAGCAAAATGATAGCCTGGTGCTGCCTTAGCTCCAAAGATAAAGACACGTGGGACAATATCAAGATCTGGATTGTCTTTTAAATCCCAATACAGTTTTACAATATGAAGGACATTGAGCAACTGGCGCTTGTAGGCATGGAGCCGTTTAACCTGTACATCAAAGATAGCCTCTGTTGATACTTCAATACCTGTTGTCTTCTTGATATAGGCTGCCAATTTTGCTTTTGCATCCTGTTTAACACGGTAGAAGGTTTCAAGAACATCTGAATCTTCAATAAAATCATTCAGTTTTCTGAGTTCATGGATGTCAGTACGCCAGCCATTGCCAATTGCTTGATCAATTGCTGCTGATAATTCAGGCGCTGCAATCTGTGTCCAGCGGCGCTGCACAATGCCATTGGTCTTATTATTGAATTTATCAGGATAGAGCATATAGAAATCATGCAAAGTATCCTCTTTAAGCAGTTCTGTATGAAGTTTAGCAACACCATTGACAGAATGGCCACCGATAATAGCCAGATTGGCCATATAAATCTGATTGTCTTTTACAATCCGGGTGTTTTCAATGACATGCGGATCAATATTTTTTTGTGCCAGACCACCGACAAAGCGATTGTCAATTTCTAGAATAATTTGATAAACACGAGGCAGAACATTTTTGAAAAGTCCAGCATCCCATTTTTCTAATGCTTCTGAAAGAATGGTGTGGTTGGTGTAACTCATGGTCTGTACCGTCGTTTCCCAAGCCTGATCCCACTCTAAACCGTAATCATCAATTAAAAGGCGCATAAATTCAGCTGGTGCTACTGCTGGGTGAGTATCATTAATATGGACAGAGACCTTTTCATGAATCCGCTCCAGCGGCAGCCCTTGCTTCAGATAAGATTTAATAATGGTTTGCAGACCAGCACTTGTCATAAAGTACTCTTGGATTAAACGCAACTCTTTTCCTTCATAATCAGAATCATCCGGATAAAGAATGGCTGTAATATTTTTCACCCGTCTGCGATCTTCCAAGGTTGGGTAATTAAGCTCATATTCCTCAGGAATTTCGACATCCCAAAGACGAAGATTGTTGACATTGTCATTGCCAAAACCAATCTGCGGAACATCATAAGGCACAGCGCGAAGAACCTGAGCACCATCGTAGGCAGGAACAATACGACCTTCTTCATTGGCCTGCAAATGCACATTGCCAAAGAGTTTCACTTCAACAGCATCATGGTCCTTGCGGGTTTCCCAGACATTACCGACCGATCCAAACCAAGAATCAGGCAGCTCGGTCTGATAACCATTAACAATGCGCTGTTTGAACAAGCCGTATTTATAACGGAGGCCGTTGCCAAAGCCAGGATAACCAGTCGTTGCTAAAGAGTCCATGAAAGCTGCTGCCAAACGGCCAAGACCGCCATTACCAAGAGCCATGTCATGTTCAGCATTTTTCACATCTTCAAAGTCAACACCAAGCTCAGCAAACCCTTCCTTGACAGTATCTAAAATACCAAGGTTAAGTAAATTTGTTTCCAACATGCGGCCAGGAAGAAACTCAATAGAAAAGTAATAAGCTACCTTTTGCTGATTTTCTGAAATGTTGCGGTTTCTTTCCAGCCAAAGCGGTGTATAGTATTTACGAATAACCTTGGCCAAAGAGCTAAACAGTTCAGTTGGTGTCGCATCAGGTACTTTAATCAGCTGTTCTTCATGAAGAGTGTCTTTGAAATCGCGAATGAATTTTTCTTTTGTTAGTTGCATTTTTTTCCTTTCATAAGAGACTGCAAAAGTTGTCAGGCTGACTTTTGCCTTTAGTTAGAATCCCATAGCTGTTTTTCAGTTGAGAATTCAAAGAACAACAAGCCGGCTGACCTTGTGGCTAGTAAGCCACTAGCAGGCAACCTTAGAGGTAGAAGCAAAAATCTGCTCATGCAAAAACAGTTTTGCCTTGCTTTTTATTTTGCTATTTCTTTATAGAGATGTTCATAGGCCTGACTGGCAGTATCCCATGAGAAATCAATGCTCATAGCATTTTTCTGCAAAATTTTCCAGTCCTCGTTCCTATTATAATAAACATCCAGCGCAGTCTCAAGTGTTTTGACCAGCCAATAGCCTGAGAAGTCTTGGAAGCCAAAACCTGTTCCTGTTTTTTCAAATTCATTGTAAGGAACAACAGTATCTCGCAATCCTCCTACTTCATGGACTAAAGGCAGGGTTCCATAGCGCATGGCCATCATTTGTGACAGCCCGCATGGTTCAAAGGCACTAGGCATCAAGAAGAGGTCGCTGGCAGCATAAATCTGCTGAGCCAGCTCTAAATCAAAGGTAATGTTGGCAGATATTTTATCTGGATAAGCATAGCTAAACCATGAAAAGGCATTTTCAAAATCAGCATAGCCTGTCCCCAATAAAACAATCTGCAAGTCCAGCTGCATGATTTTATTGAGCTCGTCAACAACCAAATTAAAGCCTTTTTGATCTGTCAGACGCGAAACAATACCAACCAATGGCACATCATCGCGTACCGGCAGTCCGACACGTTCCTGCAGGGCCGTCTTATTTTTAGCCTTTCCTGACAAGTCATCTTTTGAAAAATGAGCCGTTAAATGCGGATCTGTTTCCGGGTCAAATAAGTCAGTGTCAATACCGTTAACTACACCGCTGAGTTTGCCTGATTCCATCCGCATGATCTGATCAAGACCCTTACCAAATTCCGGTGTCATAATTTCTTTGGCATAACTTGGAGACACCGTTGTAACACGATCAGCATAGAGAACGCCTGCTTTCATCCAATTCAGGCAGTCATTCCAGCGCAGTGTCCCATCACGGTAACGCTCATCTCCGACACCGAAAAGTTCTCCCAGCATTGAAGGATTAAATTGGCCTTGAAATTCAATATTATGAATGGTGAAAACCGTTTTAACACCCCGATAAGCATTAATCCAGTGATACTTTTCCTTCAGTAAATAAGGAACCATAGCTGTATGGTAATCATGCACATGGAGAACATCAGGTATAAAGTCAATTCTTTCCATAGCCTCTAAAGCAGCCAATTGGAAGTAAGCAAAACGTTCACCATCATCAAATTCTCCATAGATTTGACCACGGTAAAAATAATGCTTATTATCAACAAAATAAAAGTCAACCCCATCCTTAAAAATATGCTTAATGCCAACATATTCACGACGCCAGCCAACATTGGTAAAGAAGTAAAAAAGATCTTCTATCTCCTCACCAAATTTGGCATCAACAGCATCATAGTAGGGAAGAATAACACTGACATCATTCCCATTTTTAACGAGGGATTTAGGCAATGCCCCAATGACATCGCCTAATCCGCCAGTTTTTGCAAAAGGTGCTCCTTCTGCTGCTATAAATAAAATTTTCATTAAACAATATCCTCAACAATTTCGCTTGTTTTTGCTATAACAACAGGTTTATCAGCTGTTCCGCGAATCGTTACTCCCGGAGCAATCGTAACATTCTTATCCAAAATTGCATTTTCAACCACAGCTCCCTCACCGATGGTAACTTTCGGGAAGACAATACTGTTTGCAACTCTTGAATTATCTGAAATACGGCAATTTCGCGAAACAATAGAATGCTCTACCGTGCCTCTAACGATGCTGCCCGAAGCAAACTGAGCGTTCTTCACTGTTGAGCTAGGTGCGAAATAAGTGGCTTCTTCGTTTTTAACCTTGGTATAAACCTTTTGGTTGGAATAAAGGAGGGAATAGAACTTTTGAGAATCCAGCATATCCATATTGGCATCGTAATAAGACTTAACTGAAGAAATATTAGCAAGATAGCCTGTATATTCAAAGGCCAGGGCTCTTTCAGAAACTGTCAAATCACGCAGCAAGAAACGAAGGTTTTGAGGATTTTCTTTTTGATCCTCTTTTTCCATTTGCTCAATCAGCCAAAGCGTATTAACAATGTAAATACCCGCAGACATCTTTGCAAGTTCATCACCAACATAACTGTCATGACGTCCAACAACGGTATCTGATTCATCAATCTCTAAAATATCATTAGCCTTAGAAATAACATCAGCAGGCAGTTTCTTATAAACTACTGTCATATTACGCTTATTAGCGTTATGCAGATGGATAACCTGCTGAAGATCAATATTGCAGAGAATATCACAGGACATGTAAATGGTTTGATCTGAACCTGAACGTTTTAAATAAGTCAGTATTTGATCATAGTAATCCTTGTCCGCATAGATACTGTCTTCCCTTGTGTTATAAAATCCAAGGAAATAATGACTCAAAAGAGTATTTAATCCCCATTCGCGGCCGCTTCTGATATGGTCAAAAATGGAACGAATATTTTGTCCGCGGAAAATACCGTAAATACTGCGAATACCAGCATTGGCTAAATTGGAGAGCTGAAAGTCAATCAAGCGGTATTTGCCATCAAAAGGCAGACTTGCCAAAGGACGTGCATTTGTCAGTCCTTCCATTTCAGGAAAGCCAATGGCACTGCCTAAAATTGCAGAATATTTATCAATCTTCATTTGGAACCCCCACTACTTCATTGTAACCAATAACTTGAACTTCATCTGTTCCGTCAACTACCACACCTTCACCGATTTTAGCGCCTTCACCAACGATAGCACGTGTAATCTTAGCGCCTTCGCCAATGACAGCACCGCTCATGATAAAGGAATCTTTAATCTCAGCACCTTCTCTTACCTGAACGTTGGTTGACAAAATCGAGTGTTCAACCTTGCCAGATACAAAGCAGCCATCGACAACAAGTGAGTCCTTAACATCTGCTTCATCGGTAATGAAGTTAGGCGGTGCGATTAAGTTTCTGGAATAGATTTTCCAAGAACGGTCGCGGCTGTGAAGCTCATTGTCTTCTCCAATATATTCCATATTAGCTTCCCAGAGCGATTCGATTGTTCCGACATCCTTCCAGTAACCTTTGAAATTATAGGTGTAAACGCGTTCACCTGATTCAAGGTAGGCAGGAATAACATTTTGACCAAAATCAGACATATCAATATTATTTTTTTCAGCATCTACAAGCATGGTCCGCAGACGGTCCCAATTAAAGATGTAGATTCCCATTGAAGCCTTGGTTGATTTAGGTTCTTTTGGCTTTTCTTCAAACTCAACGATACGGTCATTTGAATCCGTATTCATGATACCAAAACGGCTGGCTTCTTTAAGAGGGACATCAATAACAGCTACAGTCAGACTGGCCATATTGTCCTTATGTGTCTGAAGCATGTCATCGTAGTCCATCTTATAAATATGATCTCCTGATAAAATCAATACATACTCAGGATTAATGCTGTCAATATAATCAATATTTTGATAAATAGCATGACTGGTTCCTTGGAACCAACGATTTCCTTCTGTTGCAGAATACGGCTGAAGAACTGTTGTTCCAGAGTCAATGCCATCAAGACCCCAACTTGATCCATTACCAATATGGTTGTTAAGAGCCAGCGGCTGGTACTGGGTAATCACACCAACATTATTAATTCCTGAATTAGCACAGTTTGACAGTGCAAAATCAATAATACGGTAACGTCCCCCAAATTGAACAGCGGGCTTCGCAATGCTTTGTGTCAATTTGCCCAGACGTGTCCCTTGTCCTCCTGCGAGGATCAAAGCTAACATTTCATTCTTCATGTGAGTTTCCTTCCCAAATATTTTTATTTTTTCAAACGACGTTTAACTCTCCAGATACTTGCTCCTAAGGCCGGCAGAGTAAAGCTGAGCGTATTTTCATAGTCCTTCCACAAATCTTTTTGAGTTTTGACTGTTTCATTGTGCTCCTTCCAAACACCGCCAAATTCCTCAAGTTCTGTATTCCAGATTTCTTCGTAAATACCGGCAACCGGTACACCTATAGTAAAATTCTTGCGTTCCACAGGAACCATGTTAAAGACGCAAACCAGCAAATCTCCTTTCTCATTTTTACGGATGAAAGACAGAACACTTTGATCAACATTGTCAGCATCAATAATTTCCAAGCCATCATAGCTGGTATCAACCTGCCAAAGAACTTTGTGGTCCTTATAGAATTGGTTGAGTTTGCTGGTGAAAGCCTGCATTTTTAAATTCAGTTTATCTTCTTCTTCTAAATTGCCCCACTCCAATCCATGATCATATTTCCATTCTAAAAATTGACCGAATTCACTGCCCATAAAAAGCAGCTTTTTACCGGGATGGCACATCTGATAGGTATAGAGATTGCGCAGTCCGGCAAACTGATTGTAACGGTCTCCCCACATCTTATGCATCAGGCTTTTCTTGCCGTGAACGACTTCATCATGTGAGAAAGGAAGAACAAAGTTCTCAGAAAAGAGGTACATAAAGCTAAATGTTACCAAATTAAAGTCATATTTACGGTAGATAGGGTCTTCTTCATAGAATTTAAGGATATCATTCATCCAGCCCATATTCCATTTGTAATCAAAACCTAAGCCCCCTTCTTCGCGGCGGCCTGTAATTTTGGTCATAGCGGTTGATTCTTCAGCAATCATCATAACATCTGGATGAGCTAACTTAAGTACCGTATTTAAACGCTGCAGGAAGTAATAGCCTTCCATATTGCGGTTTCCACCTTCTTGGTTTGGCTGCCAAGGACCCTCATCATAATCCAGATAAAGCATATTGCTGACAGCATCAACCCGAATACCGTCAATATGATAAAAATCTATCCAAAATTTAGCACTGGAAATAAGGAAAGACTGCACCTGATTCTTTCCGAGATCAAAATTCAAAGCTCCCCAACGGTAGTTGTGTGCCCTGTCATGATCCTGATATTCAAAGGTAGGTGTGCCATCAAAGTAAGCCAAAGCATCATCATTGATCGTAAAATGCCCCGGTACCCAGTCAACAATAACGCCAATGTTGTTTAAATGGCAGGCCTCAACAAAATCTTGAAACTGCTCCGGTGTTCCGTAAGTATGTTCAAAAGCAAAGAATCCCATGAGCTGATAGCCCCAGCTCATACCCAGAGGATGAGCCATAAGCGGCATAAACTCAACATGCGTATAGTTCATCTCTACCAGATAAGGAACCAATTCTTCTTTCAATTGGTCAAAGGTATAAGGAGTACCATCCTTATTTTGCTTCCAAGAGCCAGCATGCACTTCATAGATATTGACCGGACGCTTAAAGAACCCTAAGCGTTTGCGGCGACCCAGCCACAAGCCGTCTTTCCATTTCTTTTCAGGAATGGTTCTAATCATAGATCCTGTTCCCGGACGTTCTTCCAGATAGATAGCAAAAGGGTCAATCTTTTCAACAATCTGTCCGCCCTGACGTGTCACCAGATATTTATAAATATGGCCTTCCTTGGGTAAATCAGTAAAGACCTCCCAAACACCAGCCTCATTTCTTTGCATCTGCAAAGGATTATCAAACCATCCTGTAAAATCACCGATCAATTGAAGATTTTCAGCATTTGGTGCCCAGACTCTAAAAACATACCCTTTAATGCCATCTTTTTCAGTTTCATGAAAACCAAAATAATGCTGGGCATGAAAATTTTCACCCGTTCCAAATGTTCTCAGCGCCTCTTTTTCATCCATTCGACCACCTCCTTAGTATGTTCATTAAAAATATGATAAATCTGCTTTAAAAAAACAAAAATAACCCAAGTAAAAACTTGGATTATTTTTTAATTCAAGGACCTAACTATTGAATTTTCAAGTTAATGATTTTCAATATGAAAGCGCTATCTATATCTTTATTCATATTATAGCATACTTTTCATTCTATGTCATATTAATTTCAGTCTTTTTCTCATTTGCATTAAAAACTAATTGGAATACTTTACCAGCACCGCTAATATTAACAGTGACAAGGCCAGAACCGTAATTTGCTGATGCTACATAAACATGTCTGCGGATATCCTCAAAACTTTGATATGAAAAGGCAGTTTCCTGAGTTTTCAAACGAATCAGCTCTTTAACAAAATCAACAGTCGGCTTATAAAGAGTCACATGATTCCAGTCGATTTGATTGACAGCATCTGGGGCATTGTAGCTGTTCATAGCACGCTTTTTATCTGCAGCAGTTAATTCTCCCTCAGGACCAGTCGGAAACAGCTTGGTTCGCAGAAATTCCTGTCCTAGCTGCATAAAAGCCATGCCCTGCATAAGAATTCCCAGACTATTTGCCAGCTCTACCCGCTTAATATGAGTAGTTGTGTCATCTTCAGGATGAAGCTCTAAAAGAAGATCATTTAGATTGTAGTTATCATGCGCTTCAACATAGTTAAGAACCTGATCAGGAGTCAGATAGGAAGCCAGCTCATCACTGCCCAGCATTCCCTTAGCCAGCTCATATTCTGTTGCTTCTCCAGAAACAAAGCCGCGTTTAAAATCGCCATAAACTTCAGCTCCTTTAATAGCATTTCTGACATTATCATTGAAGAAACCAATTCGAGGCATCTGATAGGCGTTGTCCTTTTTCGCCTTATTTTCAGGCAGGAGTCCAACCCCCATATCCCATCCTTCACCGTAAAGCAAAATATTGGGGTCGACTGCATTAACAGCCTGCCTAATGGCATTCATTGTTTCAACATCATGAAGTCCCATCAAATCAAAGCGAAAACCATCAATATTGTAAGCTTCTATCCAATAAAGGATCGAATCAATCATATATTTGCGGAACATTTCCTTTTCGCTGGCGGTTTCATTGCCGCAGCCAGAGCCATTTTGGAAAGAGCCGTCACGGTTCATGCGATAGTAATAATCAGGCACTGCCAGCTGAAAGGCCGAATCTGAGTTTGAATAAGTGTGATTGTAGACAACATCCATAATGACCCCTATACCTGCGTCGTGATAGGCCTGAATCAGCTGCTTAAGTTCAAGAATTCGCGTCGTTGGTGCATGAGGATTGCTGGCAAAGCTGGCTTCAGGAACATTGTAATTTTCGGGATCATAACCCCAATTGTAGGCATAAGAACCGTCAGCTTCAAATGTTTGATGATGGTCAAAAACAGGCTGCAGCTGAACATAATTAATGCCTAAATTTTTAAGGTAGTCAAAAGTAGTTGAATCACCATACTGATTTTTTGTACCTGTTTCAAAGGCTCCCAAAAACTTACCACGGTTTTCCTGCCGAACTCCCGATGTTTCAGATTTAGAAAAATCCCTGATATGCATTTCTGAAATAACTGCTTTGTTAGGATTGCTGAGCCGCCAAACAGCCTCCTTGCCATGTTTGACTGTAAAACCCTTAGGCTTTAAATCAGCATTGGCAACAACGACAGAACGTCTTCCATTTGCTGTTGTAGCAACAGAATAAGGATCTCTCGTATCTCTGAATGTACGTTTGCGGTAATAAACGCGGTAGCGATAAGCATGAAAGTTTAGGTCTCCTTTTACCTCCAAAGACCAAACCCCGTGAGTATTTTTGGCATGATTACTAGGGGTTCTACTGCTGCCTCGGCTCATGCTAATTACTTGACTGACACTAGCATTTTCAGTGGTCGAACTGTAAAGAATCAGCTCAACTCTTTTAGCAGTTGGTGCCCAAAGACGAAACTCAGTGGCATCTTTTTGGTAAGAAAAGCCAAGCCAACCCTGAAAAGCCCACTCGTAGTCAAAACGCTTGCTGTTAACAGCCATATCAAAGGCATGGGGCTGCCGCCGACGGTAGGCATGGCTTGTAACAGCAGCCTGTCTGGAATAATAAAGAGTATCATCTCCCTCAACAATCCAAACCTCAACTTTAGAAAGCCCAGGATGGCAGTTAATTTTGAAGTCAGGTGTTCGAACAGACCAGTCTGTATTTTTGACAATCAGATAAACCTGATCTTGAAAATAATCTGATTCATAGTTGAGGCTGCCGACAATTCCAAAACTGTCAAAACGAGAAAAAGAAGTATCTCTTCCCATCTGGCCTTCTAGCCATTGCCACATGCTAAAATTAAAATAATTTCCCTTATTGCTGTGGTAGTGTACAACTACAACATTTTTCATGTATTCCTGCCTAACTAATTTGTCTCCTCTGGCTTATCCAGCTTGTCCAAACTTTCTGCTTCTTTAGCAAATTTTTGAGCAATCGCTTCTAATGCTAGCTCTTCCGTATCAAGCGTGATAGCATCGTCGGAAATCTCGTCTGTGTTGGCGAAAAATTCGATATGATTATTCAAGTTGCGCAATTCAATCGGCGCATCACCGCCGTATTCTCCATCAAGATTAATCATCATCCTTTTAGGAGGATTGCCTTGCGGAATTATTTTTAAGTAACTTGTCTTAATGTACTCAATTTTTTTATGGTTGATGTGCCTTCCTCCTGTCAGAACAAGGCGAATCAGATCAGTCAGTTCGAAAAGATTGGCTGTCTTAACCAAAATCAAGGTGAACTTGCCATCGTCTAACTTGGCATCTGGAGCAATGGTTTCAAAGCCGCCGACCGAATTGGTCAGTGCCACAAAAATCATTGAAGCCTCGCCTTCAAAAACACCATGATCGTGAAATACCTTGACAGGAACATTGCGGACGCGCGGCAGCAGCTCAGCTCCCTTAACCAGATAAGCCAAGTAGCCAAACATGGTTTTTAACTGGCTGGGCACGCTGTAGGTTAATTCGGTCAGGCTGCCCGCTGCAGCAATATTGATAAAGTATTTATCTTTGTAAGCCTGACCGATATCCATGTGAACCGTCTGATTCTTGCCGATGAGCTTGGCAGCCTCCACGGGATTGCCGCGGGGAATTTTAAGCGCCCGTGCAAAATCATTGGTCGTACCGGTGGGAATAATGGCCATCTTAGGACGTCGTTTCAAGGGAGCAATACCGCTGACAACTTCATTGATTGTCCCGTCTCCGCCTGCTGCAATGACAAGGTCAAAGCCTGCCACAGCAGCGCGTCTAGCCTCGTTTTTGGCAGAATCCGGCTCAGGAGTTGTTTGAAAGGCGCTGGTTTCATAGCCGAAACCTTCCAAAAGGTCCAAAACATCTGCTACATTTTTTTTCATGATTTCCTGACCAGAGGTCGGATTATAAATCAAACGTGCACGTTTGCGTTTTCTTACCATATTTCTTCTCCCCTCACAAACTTTCTAACCAAGCCTCATCTTTGATCTCAATGCCTAAACTTCTGGCCTTGTCTAATTTTGAACCGGCGTCGCTTCCTGCCACCACCAAACTGGTTTTCTTAGAAACACTGCCGGCAACGTTAGCGCCAAGATTCTGCAGCTTTTCCTTGGCCTGACTGCGGGTCAATTTTTCCAGCTTTCCTGTCAGGACGACGGTCAGACCAGATAGAGCCGCATCACTTGATACGCGTTTGCCTAGATAAGCCAAATTTAAACCTGATGCCTGCAATTCAGTCACAAGCTTTTGAGCGCCGCTGGTTGTAAAATAAGTTTTCAGTGACTGAGCAATAACTGTTCCTAGTCCATCAATAGCAGCAATATCTTCAAAATCTGCCGCAGCTAACTGTTGGATAGTGTCAAATTTTTCCATTAAAAGTCGACTGGCCTTGCTGCCGACATGGCGGATTCCCAAGCCAAACAGCAGTTTTTCAGCCGAATTTTCCTTGGAAGCCTGAATAGCCTTATAAAGTTTGGCTGCTGACCTCTCCTTGACACCTTCAAGCTGCATCAAGTCCTCAGTGCTCAGCTGGTAAATATCAGCCACATCATGAATCAAATCCGCTGCAAACAACTTCTCTACCATTGCAGGACCAAGCCCCGCAATATTCATGGCATTGCGGCTGGCAAAATGAATCAGCTTTTCCTTGAGCTGGGCGGGGCAGCGAGGATTGACACATCTCAGCGCCACCTCATCTTCAAAATGAATCAGCCCACTTTGGCAGGATGGACACAGATTAGGAATCGGCATTGCTTTCTGCTTATCTCGCTTGGATTTGACAACATGCAGAACAGCAGGAATAATATCGCCTGCCTTATACACAACGACCGTGTCTCCGATTCGAATATCCTTATCAGCAATGTAATCGACATTGTGCAGGGTTGCCCGGCTGACAGTAGTTCCTGCCAGCTGCACTGGCGTCAGATTAGCTGTCGGTGTCACAACACCGGTTCGGCCAACTGTCCAATCGACCGATAGAATTTCTGCCTCTTTTTCCTCCGCCGGAAATTTATAAGCAATGGCCCAGCGCGGCGCCTTAACTGTAAAGCCAAGCTCCTCCTGCATGGCTAAGCTGTTGACCTTAATGACAATGCCATCAATATCATAGGCCAGCTGAGAGCGCTCCTTTTCAACAGCTTCAATAAATTGCCAGATATCATCCATTGATGAGGAGACGATATGACGCGGGTTGACGGTGAAACCCAGCTCAGCAAAGCTCTCAAGCACCGCTTCCTGACTTTGGGCAGCAGTCGGTCCCGCTTCTTGATAGATGAAAGTTGCCAGCCTGCGTTTGGCTACGATTCTTGTATCTAACTGCCGCAGGGTTCCTGCTGCAGCATTTCGGGGATTGGCAAATTCTGCTTCTCCATTTTCACGGCGCTCAGCATTAATACTTTCAAAAGAAGCCTTAGGCAGATAGCACTCGCCCCTCACCGTCAGATTGATGGGCTGAGGCAGGTGCAAGGGAATATCCTGAACGCGTTTTAGGTTTTCCGTTATGTTTTCACCGACCGTTCCGTCTCCCCTCGTAGCACCGACCTGAAGAATTCCGTCTACGTATGTCAGAGAGATAGAAAGACCGTCAATTTTCAATTCTGCTAAGTATTCAACCTGCGGAAATTCCGTTTTCACCCGCTGGTCAAAAGCTTCCAACTCCTCCCGAGAAAAAGCGTCCTGCAGAGAAAACAAAGGATACTCATGCCTATACTTTTCAAAACCTTCTAAAACAGGTCCGCCCACACGGTGAGTAGGGCTGTTAGGCAAAACATCCTGCGGGTATTTTTCTTCTAACTCTGTAAGTTCCCGATAGAGTTTGTCATACTCTGCATCAGAAACACTGGGATTGTCTTTTGTATAATATTCTTTGGCATATTGGTTCAATAGCTGAACCAACTCACTCATACGTTCTTTCATACCTTTTATTTTACCATATTTTCACTGGCTTTCCTTAATTTTTAAATCAGAAAATAAAAACAAGATGAAAATTCACAAAAATGATTTCACCGACTGAAACGAAGGCTCTGCTGTGCGCTCCTAAACCATAATACTAGCAGACTGCTTAAGCTGATAAATTCGGCAGAGTCTTCCTGTACATTGCCCTTCTTATATTAAAAATAGACTGGCGATGAGCTGCAGGCTGTACTAAACAACATGTATAGTTTTGATTTTTGAAGAGTATCAAAAAAATAACCTTCACACAGAAGATTATTTAGTAAAATCAATATGCTTGGCCGCTCGGTCAACCACTAGCGCACCAACAAGCAAGGAAGCAAATTCTCCCAGAGCTGTTGTCAGCCAAGTTGCTAAAAAAGGCGTATTAAAAATCATTTTCAGCTCTGCCGCAATGGTAAACATAGACAGAGAAAAGAAGATGGCAAAATAAAAGAATGCCTTATTAATGAAGCCCTTAAAAAGATAAGCATCTTTGTATTTAGCAAAAAGGATAACGCCTAAGCTGACAAAAACCAAGGTTGAGCCGCCGCCCACAAAAACATCGATCAGACCGATTGTTCCCAAGGCATTAGCAATCATGCAGCCCAAAGTCACAGCAATAATATATTTCGAATTGAAAAAGGCCAAAAAATAAAGCATCTCAGCCAAACGAAACTGGATGCCGCCGTAAGACAGAGCATTGAGAGGCGGTGTGGCTGTCAAAACGACATAGACAGCTGCTACAATAGCGATGTGGCTTAAATCACGAACAGTTAATTGTTTCATTAGTTCTCCTTTAACGGCTCTACCGTTTATAATATGCTTGGTGAAAGGGACATAAGCACCAAGGGCTGCTTGAGCGCAGCTTATTCAGTATAGCATATTTTCACTTTTTTTGATATAGTAAGTTTATGAAAAAATTATTGACTAACAGCTTTGTCCAAAAAGTTACCCAGCATGAAGTTTTCAAATATTTAGTTGCAGGCGTCCTAACAACTATCTTTTATGCCATTCTTCGCATTGTAATCATCTACCCTCTTTTGAAAAACGCCACCCTAACAGCGACTATCGCTAGTGTATTGGCTATTGTCTTTGCTTTTGTGGTTAATGATACCTATGTCTTCAATCAGGCCAGACAGGGCTGGCAAAGCCGCTTTGTGAAGTTTTTCCTGGCGCGCCTGTCGACATTATTTTTGGATACTGGTTTAGCCTATCTTTTAGTTGACCAATTCCCGGGAATTATCGGCCAGTTTGTCGGCAATAACATGTCCTGGGTCAATGCCATCGCTACCTTGATCGGTCAGGTCTTAATCATGGCGACCAACTATGTTATCAGTAAATTTTTTATCTTTAAAAATAAAAAATAATAGGTGAGGGCGGAGCCGTCATGGATGTCTGTCCCACTCTCCTGCCAAAAGAAAAGGCTCATGATGTGATATCATGGCC
>NZ_BCLE01000039.1 GCF_001431045.1 Streptococcus orisasini | reverse complement strand
TTCTCTTTTTTCTGCCTCCTTTTTCTTTTGTTTGGCTTCTTGTTTCAATCGTCTTTTCGTTGCTCGTTGTGTCTTTGGAGATAGAAACCCTGCTTGGTAGAGTAGTTTTCTAACCGTTGTATCTGAATAGGCGATGTTTTCTTCTTCCGCTAGTAGTTCGCAGAAATGAACAACATTTGGTCTTAAATCACCGTAACGTTGATATTTCTCGATAATCCTTTTCTTTGTTTCTAAAGACATGGCATGAGTTGATCTTTTTGATCTATTATCATGAACGAAAGCTGACTTTCCTTTCTCTCGATAGGCTAGTATCAATCGGTTCACCTGCCTTTTGCTTAACCCTAATTCTACACAAGCCCTGTTTTTCTGTTTTTTACCCTCACAAACAGCTTTGATGACTGCGTATTTCTTTGACTCTATCATAGTTAGTTCTGTTTTCCTCATCTTTCTAGTTTAACAGACGGGACATTTTCACATTCGACCTAGCTAAGACATTATCACTTTCGAATGATAATAGTGATTATAAAGAAAAGAAAACGCTTGCATTTAAGTTTGTTTTTTGATAAAATGAATGTATAAAAAATGTAAGGAGGTTTGTTTATGGTTAACGATAAAAATGAAAACATTAATGTTGATGAACTATTTTCAGACTTAGATGAATTGGAATTTACAGAGCTTAAAGAAGTTACAGCGTTACCTGAGACCGCTGCTACAAGTGGCTCTATGATTTCTAATGGTTGTTCAACTTGTGGTTCTAGTTCATGTTGTTCTTCAAGTACCTAAGCAATAGTTTATAAGGTGTTTGGTGTTTACTAAAGCAGTTGCAATAACAACTGCTTTTTTTAAAATAGTGAGGTACATTATGCCGGTTTCATTATACGATTATTCAAATTCAAAGTTAGAAACAATCTTAGAAATGAATGAAATTATAAGTTCAATTTCTAATAGGTATTATATTGATTTAGACTGGATGTATGGACCTAATATAATGGTAGTATGTGAAGAAGAAAATGAAGAAAAATTGGTTATGAATGTATTAAAAGATCTGTCTAATAAGTATAAAAAAATAGAAGGAGATTATACTTTTAAGGAACGGCTGTATTTTAATGAACAAAAGAGATTATCTGATCTTGAATTAAGAAAGCTAGATAAAATACAGGTTCATAAACATGGTACTTTAATTACGAGGCCAGAAAAAACTTCTATTTTTAATTCAAATTTCCAAAAAAAAGAATTTAGAGCAATACGATTTGAATTGAATAGTCTCTATACAGAAATATTATCTTATTTTAGAGAATTAAATTTACCAAGTGCTAAACTGGTTTACTTTATAACTTTATTTAAGAGAACTAGCGAAATATTTTACTTAGGGGAAGAATTTGGTTATTTATCCTTTCTTTCTCATATTATGGGATTCTTTTCAAATATAAGTAACGATTTTAATAGAAAAAAAGTTTTAGAAAATTTTGAAAAAATATATTTTGACTATAAAAACAGAAACTATACCGTAGAGTATGAATTGATTTCTGAGAAAGTAGATATGGTAATTGATTGCTTTAAAAAATTTTATTTAAAAATGATTGAATATTACAATACAATAAATATAAGAGATTCTAAAATAGAAGAAAGTAGCTATTTAAGCTATCAAAAACAATTTAATTTATTTAAAGAATATATTTCTAAACTGGATAATTCCTATCATTTATCATTATTAAGTATGGATAATCTAGATTCTCTGATGCTTTCTCCAGAAATGTTAGCATTTAGAGATGTAATAAATTTGATGTATGTTTCATTACCGCTATTTGAGCAAAGTATGTTGAAAAAACATCTATTCTGTTACATGGTAGTGAAAGAATTTGAACATAACCATCCGGATAAGGTTAGGTATAAGTTCTCACTATAAGGTAATTGAGAGGA
This sequence comes from Streptococcus orisasini, assembly GCF_001431045.1. Lineage (GTDB taxonomy): Bacteria > Bacillota > Bacilli > Lactobacillales > Streptococcaceae > Streptococcus > Streptococcus orisasini. Next base: position 30,231 of record NZ_BCLE01000039.1, on the reverse strand, counting down.
GATAAAGTTGATAAATCCAATGGTATTAAAACGATTCAATAATGTTTCCAAAAAAAAGTTTAGTGAAATATTTGAGAAGATTGAGTTTGATAAATATTATTATTTGATAGATAGTATTTCTAATCTGCTTGAAGATAATTTAGAAGTCTGTGATTTGTTTAATTTAAATAGAAATTTATTTTATTCAGGAGAATACAAAAATTTTTTAAAACATTTAGAGAAGAAAAAATTTACAAAGGTTAAAATCTTTATAAAACTTAAGCAACTTACATTGGAATTAATAGAGGAAGAAAATAATATTTTTATCCAATACAATAGAAATTTATTAGAAAGTAGAAGAAGAATTCAAAAATTCTTTCTTGAAAACTCTGATCAGGCTTCTTCTCTTCTACTAACAAATTCATCTATAACACATAGTTTTTATAATTACTTATATACATCTGCTGAAGAACATAAGAGAAAACATAGAAAAAATGACCATCCATTTTACAATTATATTACAAGGTCTATTATGAAAACTAGTCCGTTTGCATTTTCAACTTCAATTTCAAATACAGAATATCCCACTCCAACGACATATAATGTTGAACTCAATCTTACATTTATATACAAAATAATTTTTCATTACATAGAAAACTCGAAAGAATTTCTTTCGAAAGCAAAATTTGCATTACCTCCATCAACAATTATTTCTGAAGATGATAAATTATTTTTTGAAGCAATAGTAAATAGTAATAAATCTACCTCAAAAAAAATTCTTTATGGAGAAGAGGGTATAGTTAAGTTTCAGATAAATAGTAAGATGGTAAATTTTTTTGAGAAATATGACCTAGATGAGTATTTTAATTTTAGTGATTTTCGCGAGCAGTTGTTCCCGAATTATAATTATGAAAAAGTGATGATGCTTGTCTCTCGATTGGTTAAAAAAAATATTTTGATTCCTGTAATTGGTTTTGAGGAAGGTAATTCAGAGTCTTTAATTTTAGATGCTCTTGATAAGTTGAGCGGAATTGAAACTATTTTATATCAAAAATTGAATTTTTATTTGAATTCTTTATTAAAATTGAAGAAGTCTTTGTCTGTGGATTTTTCTCTTGAAAATTTAGAAAAAAATATTACAAATTATTCGCCGGTTATTGAGGAGATAAATTCCACTATTGGTACAAATTTTTTAATAACAGAAGCTTTCTATGTTGTTTCTTATAAAAATAATGTTGAAAGACCAATTGCATCTGAAAAGATTGTATCTGAAAGCGATGTGAAGAATTTAAAAATAATTCAAAGATTTGGTCAAATTTTTAATGCTAGTCAAAGACTAAGATTTGAGGTTGTTGATAGATTGAAGCTTATCTTCAAAGAAAACGAAAAAATATTTTTTGATGATCGATTTCAAAGTGTAATTTTTGAGGTTTCTGAATTAATGAAAGGTTATTGGGGAGATTTCGCACATACAAATCCTAACTTTATAAGTCCTTTAGTAAAAAATTTAGATGAATTAAAAATTCAATTTATAGAACAATTAAATGACTTAGTATTAAGTCACTCACAAGAGGGCTTCATTGATTTAAAAGGCTTGATTTTAGAGTTTGTAAATAATATTCCAGAGGCAATCCGTTCGAATGATATAGATAGTACTTTTTTTCTTCAAAAGGTAAATCATAACAAATTAATCATTAATAATTGTTATGAAGGACAGGAGAAATATAGCGCTCGTTTCATGAATATTTTTGAAAGTTATATTTCTACTTCTCAAAGTTATCATCAATTTGTAGATGAATTGTATAAAAAAAATAATTATTATGAAATTTCTGATACATTTGGATTTAATGGAAATATGAAAAATAATACCCTTCAGAAGCGTTGTTTTACAAACTATATTGGTAATAGTAGATTTATATCAAGGAAAGATGATATAAATATTGACAAATGCTACATGAAAGTAGCATCTAATGGATTAGATTTATATGATGAAAATAATAATAAATTTAGGATATTACATAGAGGTTCTTTGACTCCTGCATTAATGCCAGGGTACATTTCTAATTTACTGCAGATTTTTTCAAATGGGGCTATGTATTTTCGATTTTCTGAGTTGATACAAAGCAACTATATACCAGAGTTACGCTTTGATAATTTGGTAATTTCAAGGAAAGTATATAAGCTTAGTATCTTCTCTGAAATTTCTGAGATTTTGTCATTATCTTGCGATGAACAAAAATACATATTTATCAATAAACTATTTAAAAAATATTGTATAGAGACGAACTTTTTTCTTCGATTTAATCGTAATTATGAACATGTAAATAAATATAATAAGTTGAAACCAATGTATTATGATCTAAAGAACCCGTTGTCGTGTAAGTTTTTTCTAAAAAATATCGTTCCTTATATTAAGAATAACATGGCAAATGAAATTTTTATTGAAGAATATTTGGGTGACGATTCCGAGTATACTACTGAGTATCAAATAGAGGTGTACCAATATGAGTAAATTTAAAGTACTTTCCAGAAGAAATCTTCTTATATATGAAGCGGAAGGAGAGGTGTTTTTAAAAACTGCACATTACCAACTAACTGCTCCCCACGATAAAGTATCCATAAATATATTAAAAAAGATTCTAAAGGCAACTAGGCAAGTAATTTCAATAGATAGTCTTTGTTCATTTTTGAAGATTTCAGAGTACGAAATCTTACAATATATAAAATTATTGAGAGAGATCGGGGCTGTCTTTATTTTTCAATCAGATGTTTCTACCCTTGATTCATCTTTAATTGATTTGTTATGTGTATATGGTGAAACTAATCTTTCAATAGACGATTTCATTGAAAAAGTAGATGATATTTGTATCTATATTCCAGAGCAATTTAATAAATTATTTAATTTATTGACGAAATTAAAATTACACTGCAAATTTGCAGAAATCAAAGAAGTACAAATAAAAATGAATGGGAAAACTAAAAAAATTTTCCTTTCACAAAATTATTATAAAGATATATTTTTTGATGTAGAACAAATATATAATCATAGTCAATTTGACTATAATAAATTAAATTACGTTCAAAAATTAATGTTTGATCATTATTTTTCAATATTTATCATTAAACAAATAATTGGAAATAATTTAGTTGGAGCAGTCTTGAATCATGAAGGACAATTTGAAGAATTTAGATTTAACCAATATCACTTTGAGATGCTGATGAGTGATGTCAATATCCCTACGAATGATATTGCTGACATAAGTAGACGAGTTAGATTATTAGAAAATGTACTTCAAAATAATAAGTTTCCATATTCTTTATCGAAGCATAGAAATAGTGCCTTAGCTACAGTTCATCAGAATAATAAAGTAGTTTTTGGGATTCATGATGACTTAAATAAAAGAGAATTTTTATTTGCAGGAACGGACTTTCTAATTTCATTTCTCGATACTTTTATTATAGCTCTTCAGTATAGTCTTGAAAAACTTTCAGGTAAATCCTGGATTGTTTGCCGAGCGGAAGACTACTATGAAAAAAAATTAGATAAACTATGTCAAATAATCAATGTTGGTGAACAGTGGTATGTAATTGATGAGTATAATTTAAATAATAGGTTTGATATAAAAGTTATACAAGGTGAAAAATCTGGTTTGTATAATTTTATTATTAGAAATTTGGAAACTAAAAAAATATTTAAATTTTCTACTCCCTTTTCAAATGTGGAGAATTCTAAAAAGATTTTAGCGGATAATATTTCTTTACTCGAAAATCAGGAGCAATTAGTTTATGATTCTATTTTTGAGAATCAAAGCAAAGAAAAATTTATCAGTAGCGATGAGCTAATTTTCGATGTTGAAACAAAGATTGAAAAGTTGCAAACAGCATTTGAAGAAAAGAACATAAATTATACTGAAAAAAAATGGATATATGAGCAACTATTAGATAATGTTGGTATTGTTGTGAGACAGATAGAGGTGGACAATTATGGAAAAAGTAGTTGAGTTCCAGTTTGAAAACTATATTGTTGTTTGCTACGAAAAATACCAAAATTCTATACTAGATTTTTTGAATCAAAATAGAGACTATTCAATGGATTATGGTGATTTTGATTCCTTGAAATTTAAGAATATCTCTAAAGTTTTAATCCAAGAACTAAAAAAACTCTCAGATAAATATTTCTTTTTAATTGATATGTTTACAGGTCAAGTTTCAAAATTAATTGTTTATTGGGAATATAGAGATTATTTTGAAGAGATATTTTTAAGAGAAATTGAGGATGATTATTTTATAAACGAAGGTTATCGCTCTAAAAAGTTTTCGGAATTGATCCAAGTGCTAGAGAGGAATAGCGATATACTTTTTCACCCAGAATTAGGAGTTTGCAAAAAATCATTTAGAAATCATGCTACTGTTTATCCATTGATTAGTCAGATTTATCAATCTAATGGAAAAAATTTTGATTCACATGGCCGTTCGTCAACCCTAAATTCAGCATTTTATTTAGCAGTATTAGAAGGACTAGAAAGAATTCATGGCGCATATTCTATGGATAAAGAAATATATTCGAAAAAATCTGAACTAGTTTTGCCATACATAGATTTGAAAGAGCTGTCTAAATACTCTATCAATAATAATGTTTCAGCCGATTTTGATGAGAAAATACATTGGAGAAGGGGCTTTGATTTAATATCAAACGAACAGCTCTATCTACCCGTACAAGGAATAAATTTTGGTCCTCCAAAGGATGAGAAAAGATTTATTGAGAGTAATTCAAATGGAATGGCTATTGGTACCAACATAATTGAGGCTATTATAGGTGGTATTTTTGAAATACTTGAGAGAGATGCCTTTTTAACCTATTGGTTTACATTATCAAAGCCGAAAGTAATAAATGAAATTGTTGACAATGATATTAATAAGCTGATACATGAAATTTATTTAAAGGGTTATAAGGTTACTATTTTTGATATTAGGACTGAAGTTGACATTCCAATTGTTTGGATATTATTTACTCAGATAAAAGGAAATAATGTAGTTAATAACTATGTCTCCGCTTCATGCGGAATTTCATATAAAGATGCAATTTTATCAGCATTAGTTGAAGGAATTGGTTCGCTTGAGGCTTTTAATGAATTCTATATAGAAAAAAAGCTTCAAATACCTCTATCTAGAGATATGATATATTCGGTTGAGGATCACGTATTATTTTATTCATCAGAAGAAAAATTATATGAATTTGATTTTGCATTAAAGGATCAGGAAAATATTTTATGGCAAGATATAAAGGATGTTAATATTTTAGAAAATATTAAAACACAAAAAGATTTGTTGGCGGATTTAATTAGTCGTTTACTTAAAAACTTCCCAGATATACAAGTTATTGTTACTATCAATCATTCAGAACTACTATCTGCTTTACATTTACGCAGTGTTAAAGTTTCCATTCCTCAGCTTCAAAATATTTCATTTGGAGAGGAAAATAAAAATATAAATATACCTAGATTAAGGAAGTTTTCTACCTTTAAAGGAAGAGAGTTGATAATTAATGACAAACCTCACCCATTCCCTTAGTGTTTTAGAAAGTTACATTGAATTATTTTTAGATGAAAGATATATGAATACATCTGGGAAACAAAATGTAATTTTAACACCATTTAATAAAAATTATTTCAAGTGTAATATCTCAGAGGAGAAATATTACACTGAAAATTTAGTGTTGAAAGAAATGATAGAGAATACTTTGGAAATTTATAGAATAGATTTTCTAAGTTATTATCAGGATCACAATTATTCTCCAAGTGTACGGTCGCTTCATAGTAGTGGATTTTTAATATTACATGATGAACTTGTTTATTATTTTGATATTTATGAATCAAATTTCAGGATTATTGCTCACTTAAACTTAGGAATTGAATACAAAAATAAATCATTTATTATTGGCTTTTCAGACATATATAATGTACATAGATTTTATAAAAGTTTTTCGGTTATGGCTACACTTTTAGAAAATGGACATTTATTATTTAATTTGCAAACAGTTTTAAATAGTAATAGAATCGATTATTCTTTTTGTTACTCTAAAAAATTAGTAGATATGCTCAGTGAAGTTATGCCGGCTACGTTCTATTTTAGCTACATTATTTCTTTTTCCAATTTTGATTTCTCTCCTTTAGAGAAATATAAAGAATTTGCTTATGATATCAGAAATAACCAATTTCAATTGCTAAGTATGGAAAGGGATACACAAAGAGTATTAAATGCGTTAAATAAGATACCGACAAAAAGTATAAAAATAAGTGAGAATGATAACATTCTTTTGAATAATTTTAAAAATTTAGGATCAGGACATAACGTTATTGGCAACTGGAATTTAGATGAAAACTTTGACTCTATTTCAATTAAAGAAGTTAGGAATAAATTAAATTTAATGATTAAAGAAACTCAGAGCAAGCACCTAATCAATTTCTATCTATTAGAGGAGGAGTCTAGTAATAGATATAAAGTTTATAGCAATAATGGGGAATGTCAGATATTAGAATTAGATGATGTTAATAAATATTTTAATGATTCATCAAAAAACATAGACTTCAATACTATGAAGTACTTTGTTTTTTTCACATCAACTGTAAAAAATAATCACAATTATAAAGAGCTATTACTTAATATAGGACAGTACATGCAATATATATATGCGTATTCTTCATCAAAAGGCTATAAATTTAGACCATTTAAAAGCCATAATGACGAAATGATTTTAAAAGATATAACCTTCAACAAAGATGAACTAGTACTATATTCTGGAGTATTTTTATCAGATGAAATAATTCAATTAAGTACTTTTAGTGACTGAAAGGAGAAATGGTTTTGTGGTATTCTATACATGGATTTATCCATAGTTTTGCAGCATTAGATGACTATTTAATGAGTGATATGGCCTACTATCCCAATAAACAGGAATTTTTCTTTATTAGATATTGGTTAGGAGGCCCTCATATAAGGTTACGTGTAAAAATAACTGATGGTAATAATAAAACCAAAGAAAATATTTTTAATGAATTTCAGAAAAGCATTCGAAAATTTTATAAATATAATTTCAATAAATATGAATGGGAGGACCGACAGAATTTTTATAAAAATGAAATAATTGATTTTGAGGGGAATGATGATTTATATTGGGTAGAAAATGGTTTAGTAAAAGAAATACCATACATACAAGAAATTGAGCGATATGGCGGTTCTTCTATCAGTATGCAATATTCAGAAGAAATTTTTATTGAAAGTAGTAAGTTAAGTGTACTTCTTAATAGATTGAGTTATGAAAAAAGAATATTAGTAGCTTTTGAACTGTTTGTAAATAGCATAAACATGTACTTTCAAACTTACAAGGAAAAAATAAATTTTTTAAATGTTTATAATAATTTTTGGAAAGAATATAAAATAAGTGAATTTAAATTTAAACATTATTCTCAATTCAAAGCTATTTTTAATAATCCTTCTAATAGAGAAATTTATTTAGATTATCTAAAGTTATTACAGCCGAATGCTATGTTTAACGAAGAAATACTTTTTTCACATTTGCATATGACTAATAATCGGTTAGGTATGGGACCATACTGGGATTTCAAATTTTCTGAATTGTATTTAAAATTTATGATAGAGGAGGTGTGATATATGAACCAAAATCTTTGGAATTTTGAACGGGATACAGCGGATTTTACTAGTTTGATACATAAAAATTCTGTAATGTATCTTAGTAATAAAAGCGTAAAGATTTCAAAAAAATCTAGAAAAAAAAATTGGGAGTATCGTCCAAGTATTGAACTGTATCGAACAAATGAAAATAATTTTTTAGAGGAACTTCTTTTAAATAGGAGAACAATAAGGGAACCGAGCGGAAAAGCAATTACATTGACGGAGTTAAGTAGATTATTAGAGTTTGGGTGCGGTATATCTGATAAAATGAATCTTTACTTTACTTACCCGTCGCCTGGTGCAACATATGCTACAACAATCTTTATTTATACGACTATCCGAGATTTAAATTCTGACATGTTATATCGATATAATCCATACAGTCATAGTCTAGAGGAGTATGAATCTATTGATAATGATACAGTAAAAGAAGTGATTCAAGATGATAAATTGGATTTATTCCCAATATATATTTTTTTTGCAACAGACTTTCAGTTAATCCAACCTAAGTATGGTACATTAACGTATAGACTTTTAAATCAAGAGGTTGGGCATATTGCCCAAAATTTATCTTTACAAGCAGTAGCAATGGGTTTGAATTCTACAATTTACGGTGGCTTTTACGAAGAATATTTTTTGAAATTATTTTGTGAGAAAAAATATAATCTTCTTTCTGTTATGTTTGTGGGGTAATCGTGATATGTATTTGATTTTAGATTTTTTTACAGAGCTTGTAATAAATGATGACACTTTGATTCTTAGTAATTATAGAAAGAATATTACTGCATCATTTAGAGTGAAAAAAGATTTTAGAGAAAGTATAGAAAATTTAGCTTTTAAGTATGTTGTATTGACTGATAGTAAAATTTATTCTGAATCAGAACAATTTATTATTTCGTTGTATAAGCAAAATAAGGAATTTTTTGTATTAGTGAATGATGTGGAATTGAATTATTTATTATTTTGTAGATCAATGTTTGAAAGATTGACCTTAGATAGGAATCTAAGGTTTTCACTGATAGAAAGTTATAAAAAAAATAAGGTGTTTATTCATCCTTCGGTAGACTATTTATTAGATTCATTAAAAGATAGGAAAATAGCTAACTTATACTTATATGACAAACAAAGTATTTTAAGAGAAAATGATATTTTGTTAATTGACTTTAGCCTAGTAAAAGAACCTATAATGGAAAATCTTAATTGTATTGCACTTCCTATTGTTAAGTATAATACAATTGGTCCATTGCTGTTCCCAGGTACAGATATTCAATTAATGGAAAGTGTTAGTAGTAATCCAGTGGATGTCTTATACTTAAGAAATATTTATTTGGAATTATTGTGTCATATAATTTTGTGTATTCAAACTGAAATTTACAAATCTACTTATACTAATATTGCTTTACCAATTGAGGCTATATTTATTTTACATTATCCAAGTCTAAATATTACAATCGAATCGTGTTATAGGAAGTGATTATTATGATAACAATTAATAATGTTTCAAAAAAATATAATGACAAAGCAGTTTTTGAGAATTTAAATTTGTCAATTAGAGAAGGAGAAGTAACCGCATTAGTTGGAAGTAATGGTGCAGGAAAAACGACACTAATTAAATGCATTTTAAACTTGATACCATATGAAGGTCATATATCTTATTCTTTCCCTTCAAATAATATATATGATTTCATCAATGTTCAGATGCAACGAAGCTTTTACGAAAATGAAGTAACTGTATTGGAGATATGCAATTTATATAAGTCATTGTTGAAATCTAATAGTAATATAAATGAGCTACTTAAAGATTTTGATTTGATAAAACTCTCAAACTCTAAAATCAAAAATTTATCTGGAGGGGAAATGCAAAAACTATCAATATTATTAACATTGGTTAATTCTCCTAAAGTTATTATTTTTGACGAAATTACAACAGGTGTAGATCCAATTGGAAGGAGAAAAATTTGGGATCATATTAAAAAAATTAAAAAGAAGTATTCGCTGACGATACTACTGACGAGTCATTTTTTAGACGAAGTAGAATATTTAGCAGATAGAATAATTATTTTAGATAATAAAAAGATAGCCTATGAAGGGGATATCGTCAGTTTTATAAAATCTTCAGTAGGTACGAAAAAACTTATAAAATTTAGTTCAACATTCTCATTAAATAAAAATATAAAGGCAGATTTTCCTCAAATTACTATTGAACAAAATGGAAAATACAATCAAGTTTTTGTTGATGAACAAGAGGAGTCAAAGCTTATCGAATATCTGTATCGTAATGGAGGAACAAATATTTCAATTAACAGCGCCAATTTAGAGACAGCCTTTGTAACGAAATTTGGTTATCGTTTAACTGAAGGAGGAGATGACAATGCATAAGTATTTTGTATTTACAATTTTTCAGTTTAAGATGTTGTTGAAAAATTTTAAGTTATCATTATTAGGATTATTGATGCCTATATTAAGTTTTTATATCTTTTATGAATTAATGAAAGACTCAAATTTACAAAATAACATTTCAATTACTGAGTATTTGTTGCCAGCATTCCTAATAATTATCGTATGTAATGCTGTGTTAAATATTTTTGGTGATTATTATATTTCATATGTTGAGAGTGGTGCGCTTACTCAGTATAAGACACTGGGATTAGGGAGATATACTATTATTTTAGCAATATTTTCGGCTGTACTGATCTTTGAAGTTCTCGTTACCCTTGTGTTATTACTTTTTAGCCAATATATTTCAAATATAAATATCCCATTCGATAATATTTTTAATATAGTAGTTGCTTTTCTATTAGTAAATTTATTTCAATTAAGTATTTCACTTTTAATATCAACAACTTCAGGAAAGACCTCTTCTTATACTTCAATTGCTTTATTAATATTTAATTTTCAAATGTTTTTAGGTGGATTGACATTTCCTCCAGAAATTATGCCCGACATGCTGCAATTTATTACTAAATATTTAAATCCAATTTACTACGGTCTGATTTTGATGCGAGGGATTTGGTTGGAAGATAAAACTATTTTTGACTTTCCTAAAGAAAGTGTCTTACTATTTCTTATGAGTATAATTTTCTTAACGCTATCAAATGTTATTGCAAAAAGAAGAGAGATTTAAATGAAAGGATGGATAACGTGAAAGGTATTGCGGTTTTGGTGCCGGGAACAGATGAACTATGGATAGATAAAAGAGTCAAAATTCCGGATAATTCTGAAGTGTTTTTAGATAAATTTGATTTTGATAATTATTCAATCGAGTTTTTTTTACAATACTTAAGTTTTAAGGAAGTTTCGGAATATTACTTTATTTCAAGAGGAAATCATAGGATAGAAAAAATAGTAGAGCACTTGAATTCTTTCACCGACAATATCATTTTTTATAACATTGAGTTAAATGATAATAATTTATTTAAGACAGATGAATTTTTTTTAGATGATATAATAAAGAATATTAGGAAAGTAAATAATGATTTTACACCTACTTCGTTGATAAATAAAAAAATAAATGGGTATTATTCTGGATACTTTGGTATACAATCTTCAAATTACACTATTTATGCTATCTCAATGAATGATCAAAATTTGTTTAATAAACTTAGCGAGTCAATAATAAAGAATTCAACATTGAATAGTATTGTGGTTAACATGGATAAGCAAGAGTACAAATACTTACTAAGTGATTCTTGGAATCCATTTCCTAAAGAAGTGAGAGTTTTAGATTCTATGTCAATTCCGGAGTTACTCGATACGTTTAAAAATACTGGTTTGATTGAGTTTAAATCTTGTACATCAATTTTAGATTTTAGTGTGATATGCCATCAAAAAAATCTACAAAGAATACATGTTACAAAAAATGGTATATTTTTAGATTTAAAAGAAAAAATCAGACTGTCTAAAAATATTCAGGAGGAATTTTCAACAATAATAAACCAATTTTCATTTCTAGAAGAATTTAGTGATCGAATTATTGATAAATATTATTTAGATTATTTCAATTTATCTTACCATTTAGGTACTTCAGCTTATTTTGTTACTCCATATAATATTTTTTCTTCTAAGAAAGTGTATGATGAAAATACTATACATGATTATATAGGCATTATAATAGATGACGATTGTTTTATTTATAATATAAATAAAAATATGATGGTAAAAGTAAACAAAGATATATTATATCTAATGGAGATTTATATAAAAAACGATTATAGTATTTATATTGATGAGGCAAAAGTCAATCAATTTAGTAAATTCTTAAAAAATCTTTTTTGATAGAATTTACTACAGGGAGATATAGTATGTATTATAAAAATGAAAACTATAGTGATGATAGACTTCCGCGTGTTAAACGAGTTAGAGATAACTTTTTAATTGAGGAAAATACTTCTTTTAGATATTTAGATTTAACAAGTGGTGTTTGGAATAGAATTTTAGGTAATACGTTGCTTAATGAGGAGTTTCTTTCTAGGTTGCAAAGACTATTAAAGAGTGGCACAACTTTTATAGATATAAGAAACTTTGAGCATCCATTATTAGATAGCTATTCAAAAAAAATTTTAGACTTTGTGTCAACACCAAATTATCAAGCTACAAATTTATTTTATAATATTAGTGGATCAGAAGCGGTAGAATTAGCAATTAAATTGATAAAAAAAGTTAAAGGTAGAAATAAAAAAATACTATCGTTTAATAAAGGATTTCATGGAACAACATTTGGTGCAATGTCTATTTCAGGTATTGATGAAGGATTGGCTGAGTTTTATAATTTTTCAAACAAGCCTGACATTGTTATATGTAAAAAACCGAATGATGATATTGAAGTACAAGAATTTATTATGTATTTAACAAGCCATAGTGAAGAAATAGGGGCTATTATTATTGATCCAGTTAACAATTCATCAGGAACATATTATTGGAAACAAGATGAACTCAATTCTATCTTAAAAATTTGCAAAAAATTGGGTATTATTATTGTCTTTGATGAAATAAGTTCAGGTTTTTACAAGACAGGAAAAAGATTTGCATATTTGAACTTTAGCTATACGCCTGAAATTTTACTTTTAAGTAAAGGATTGAATAATGGAATATTACCTTTGGCACTTTGCATTGTTTCAGAAGAATTAGAGAACAAGTTACGAGGTGAGTTTATTGATCATTTTTCTACCCAAGATGGGAATTTAGCCTCAGTACTAAGTGCTGATGTAGCTTTGGACTTTTTTAAACAGAATGAAAAAAGTATAGATTTTCAAGTTAAGCGAATAGAAGAATGTTTTCAAAAATATTTTAGACAATACAAAAATTATTCAGGCATAGGAGTGATGCATTCTGTTCATTTAAATGATAAATTCAGATTAAATTTAATTTTTCAAAAGTTGAAAAACTTAGGTATTCAGGTTTCTACCTTCTCATATAATGAAGAAGGAAAGGAATTCTGTGGATTTTCATTAATTTGTCCACTGACTATCGAAATTGCTCAATTAGAAAAAGCGCTAACAATTGTAACATATTTGCTGAATATTTATTAAGGGAAAGTCTGTGAATAATAAGATATTAATAATAGGTGCTAATGGTTTAATAGGTAAAGAACTATTAAAAGTTACTGACTTTGAATTTTTAGCTTTAGATAAAAATTATAAAGATACTTTTTCGAAGTTTTTAAAATTTGATATTACAAATAATGATAATATTGATCAACTAATAACCTATCTCGAAAAGAAAAAAATTTCATTAAGAGGGCTTGTTTATCTTGTATCCGATAAAAGTAAAGAAAATTTCTTTACATGTAGCATATCTGAGTGGGAGACGTCTTTTACAGTAAATTACGGATCATTTTTTATCCTTCTAAAAAAATTGTATCCTTTCTTTGTAGAAAATACTTCCATAGTTGCAGTATCTTCTCAGTACTCAATTTTACCTAGTGCTAATAGAATTGCGTATGGGACTAGTAAAGCAGCGTTAGCTCAGTTTTCTAAAAATTTAGATAGAGATTTTGCTCTTTATTCAGAAAAAAATATTAGAGTAAATATTGTATCGCCTGGAGTAATAAAAGAATCAGATCCATTATCGTATTATGAATCATACCCTGGGAAAAAATATTCTGATTTGTTACCTAGGAAAGATCTAGTTCCGGTAAATGATGTGGTAAATGTTATTGCATTTTTGTTATCAGATAATGCAATTTCACTAAGAGGACAAAATATATTAATAGATAATGGTTTTTTATATTGAAGTTATTTTTAATAACTTCATGGAGAGAAATAGCCTTAGAGTTGGATGGTTTATATATTTAAAACTAAATATTAAATTGTTATGATAATACTAAGTTATCAATAACTTTCCATGGTACGTTAGGGAAGTGATTGTTTGTCAAAAATATACATGATGGGAGTCATGAAGATATACTAAATCCGATATCAAAACTATATTTTTAGACAGCAACCAATAAGGAGAATTCATCTGTTTTTAATAAAGAAAGTCCATTATTTTGAAATTTTTAATAAAAGAAAAGGGTATAAAAATCTGTAGTTCTTATTTAATTAAATAAAGAGAAATTTAAAGGCATAAAATCATATGTTAAATATTGTGTATTAGCATAATTACTCAATAATTGTAGAAGTATATAGAATATTGAGTGAGAAACATAAATAGTTCTCTATAGAATAGGTTATACTAAGCATTTTGAGAAGCTTATAGACGTATAATGCACTCGATAGATGTTATTCAGCAAACAAGGCATAATTGATCTAGAAACAATAAAATAGTCGATTTTTTCCTTACAGTAACACATTGAGTAAAACACTTTCTAGAAAACATACATTTCCTAGAAAGATAAAAGGAAGGTTTTTTACATGTAAAGAATTTTGTCTGAAAAATTTATCCCTTGCGATAGATCGAGCTGTGAATAGATTTTCAGAAATAAATTCTAATGGCAATCGAATTCCCGTTGGATATAAAGCAGTAGAGCAAATTGAAGAAGGAATTTAAACCAAGACCTTTAATGATCTTGGTTTAATCCATTGGTTGTTTAAGTCTTTTGAGGACACCAACCAATTTACAATAGATAATCTAATAGGCATAAGGTCGGTCATGGGAAAATGTTATACTTTATATTTGGGAGAAGTTCTCATACTGGAAAGAGTCAGTTATTGAGAATAGTTTAGAAGTTCATATGTAATATAATGTAAAAAGATAAAATCCTTGTTTAGTCAAAGTAAGAAGCTAGCCAATCATAATAAAACTGTTCAATTAGTTCACTGACATAATTAGCAAATTGCTTGGACTGATCTAAGAGTTGGCTAAAACTTGATAATTGCTGAATTTGTATTAAGCTAATCTGTAGATTGTATGAGTAACAAAGATGACAAAGCTCCCTTTCAAATTGCCTAACTAAGTCATTATTTTCTCTGTTAAAAACATTCGCAATAATGAGGTTTCCTAATTGATAAATAGCCTCTTTCAAATTCTGAAATTGTTCATCTTTTGTGTTCATATTTAACCCCCTTTGTTGAGTTTTCTTCCTATTAAAAATAAGACATATATTTTGTACTTAAAGAATTCCCTGTTTTCTTCAAAGAAATTCTAACTTTTTGAAATTTTGAGCAAAAGAAAAAGGCTTAAATGCCTGTAGTTCTACCTATTCAAATATATTGAAATCCAATGGTTTAAAACCAGGGCTTAAGAAAGCTCGTAAAGCTAGTCAATTTAGTAAACGTTAATCTGTTTGTTCAGATTATTTTACAACTCTGACACTTCTCTATTTAGGGAAGTGTTTTTTATCTAAATTGACGGAACAGTTGACGTAGCTGTTGCGACTTTAGTCGCTTACAGATACGGCTGCAAAGGAGACAAAGTCTCCGTGCCTCAAAACGTTAAGAAGCAGCTACAATACAGCAATTACAAACACTTTATGGATTTTCATGGAGTGTTTTCTTTTGGAAAGGATTAGTGGCACAATTGACCAATATCCTTAACTTAATAACATTGCTTTATTGTCTCAGGTTCTTTTCTTATTTATTTTCAGGACTTCTTTTATTTTAGGATAAGATTTTAATAAAATGATAAATATGATAAAATAATCCTGCTAGCAAAAACCTATGATAATGGTGTTTCATTTGGTAAATACTTGAAATATTTTTCAGAATATAAATTTGATAATTGGCTATATTGAGGATAAAAATGGTGGTAAGTGATAGAAAGGTTGATGGAGAGAGCAGAAAAAACAAGTAAATTAGGATTTCATAATAGCTTACACTGCAATAGCTAGGGAGAATATAAAATGAAAGACGCCAAGAAAAAAGAAATATCAAAAATAGCATATCTATATTACATTGAAGGTTTGAGCCAAGCACAAATTGCTAAAGAGACAGGGTTGTATCGTACAACAGTGAGTAGAATGTTAACTCAGGCTAGGGAAATGGGGATTGTTCAAATTGAGATTGAAAATTTTGATCCAGCCTTGCTTAAGTTGGAACAGGTATTTAAAAAACAATATGGCTTAAAACAGGTCGAAATTGCGCCAACAGTAATGGGAGGCAGTGATGATGATTGTGAAACCAGAGTGGCAAACTTAGCGGCTCAATTTTTACGAAAGAATATTCATGATGGACAAACAATTGGTTTAGCGTGGGGTTCAAGTATAGGTAGGGCGGTAGAGAGTTTAGAACCTAAATACACCAATGACACTGTTTTTGTTCCTGTTGTTGGAGGTCCAAGTCGAATTAACTCGCAGTATCACATTAATACACTTGTCTATGAATTAGCTAAAAAATTTCATGGCCGGAGTGTTTTTGTAAATGCGGCGGTTGTGCAAGAGACCAAGGAACTAGCTGATGGTATTTTTTATTCTCGTTATTTTGCAGAATTAAGGGAATTGTGGAAAAAGTTAGATATGGTGATTGTGGGTGTCGGTGGAAATCTCAGTTACAAAAAAACTCAGTGGCGTGATTTGGTCACTGAAGAAGATTATGAAGATTTAAAGTTAAGGGATGCGGTGGGAGATTGTTGCTGTCGCTTTATTGATAAAGATGGCAAAATATTAAAGGGACTTCTATATCAAAGGACAATTGGATTGCCTTTAGAAGATTTACGCAATATCAAGCAAACAGTTGCCATTGCTCAAGGGAAAGCAAAGGTTAGAGCTATCCGTGCTTTGATTAAAAAGGGCTATATTAATACGCTTATTTCTGATCAAGCTACTCTTTTAGCTGTATTGAAGTTGGATAAAGTGAGTTTTGATTTATCTCAATGAGAATGAAATATTTTATTAGATAAACAGGTATTGGTTTTACTGATACCTGTTTTTGATATTAAGATTAAAAAATTATTATAAACATAGACATGTGTGCAATTTAGATTATCAAGGCATAATGTGTAACAAATAAACCTTATAATATCAGGCTTTTAGAATAGAGTAGAAATATTGATAAAAAAATATCTAGTCAATATTTTTGATGTAACATATAATGATTATACAAATGAAGCGCTTATATTTTCCGATGACTTAAGACTGTTTGTCAAATTAGTAGTGGAGGAAATTATGCTTAAAATTACATCAGAAGATATTATCAATTTATCACTTGAAGGTGATGATAAAAATACAGTTATTAAGAATTTAGCTAAGCAAATTTATAATACAGGGGTCATTTCAGATTTTGAAACCTATTATCAAAGTGTTTTAGACAGGGAAGAAATTGTATCAACAGGTATTGGTTTTAATATTGCTATTCCACATGGAAAGAGTTCAGCAGTTAATACCTGTGCTGTTGGTTTTGCTAAATTAGTGAATGATTTAGATTGGCAAAGTCTAGATGGCGAACCTGTCAAGATGATTTTTCTTTTGGCTATACCGGAAAAATGTGCGGGCAATGAACACCTAAAGATCATTGCAGCTTTATCTCGTCAACTTATCCATGAAGAATTTAGACAAAAATTAGAGAGTTTAGCGGATGAAAAGTCTATTGCAGATTTAATTAATGATAGCTTGAAGCATATCGATATTGTCTGGGAATCAGAGTGAGTAAGAAAAGGTTAATAATAAAAGGAACCTAAAAATATTTAAAGAAGGGAAGAAAAAATATGCTAAGATTAGTCGCAGTCACTTCGTGTCCATCTGGTGTGGCACATACTTATCTAGCTGCTGAAAGTTTACAAGTTGCAGCAGATAAATTAAATGTAGAAATGTATGTGGAAACCCAAGGGTCGATTGGAACTGAAAATGAATTGACAGCTGAGCAAATAAAGTTAGCTGATGCTGTTATTTTAACGAACGCAGTGAGCATTAAAAATGAAGACAGATTTAAAGGAAAACCTGTTGTACGTGTAAGTCCTGGTGATTGTATTAAAAAATCAGATCTTATTGTTAAAAAATTACAAGAAAAATTAGGAAAATAGGTATAAAGTCATGATTGATTTACTTAAAAATACACGAAAAAATTTAATGACTGGGGTTTCATATATGATTCCCTTTGTAGTTGCTGGTGGTGTTCTATTAGCAATAAGTGTGTTGTTATCTGGGCATGCTGCAGTACCTAGTAAAGGTATGTTAGCAGATATTGCTAATATAGGTATTACAGGACTGGGACTTATGGTACCAATATTATCAGGTTACATTGCTTTTTCCATGGTAGACCGAGTCGGCTTGGCTCCAGGAATTATTGGCGGTATGATTGCTTCTAATATTGGAGCAGGCTTCATTGGGGGGATTTTTTCAGGACTCTTAGCTGGTATTGTTGTTTATTATTTAAAAAAGATTGAACTACCTATTGCCTTTAAATCATTGATGCCAATTTTTGTTATCCCTCTATTAGGGACATTAATTGTTGGTGGTATTATGTATTGGCTTATTGGCCGACCGATTGCACTTGCTATGAGTACGATGACAGGCTGGCTTGAGGGGCTTGGTTCTAGCAATCTCTTGATTCTTGGATTAATTCTAGGTGCTATGATTGCTTCTGATATGGGCGGTCCAATCAATAAAGTAGCTTTTGGTTTTGGTTCTGCTTTGGTAGGTACAATAAATTCTCAGACTGGACTTCCAAGTACTACTGCCCTTACTATTATGGCTGCAATTGGTGTAGCGATTTGTATTCCTCCACTTGGCATGGGGTTAGCGACTTTAATTGCACCTCAAAAATTTACAGAAGAAGAAAAAACATTAGGAAAAGCAGCTATTGTCATGGGATTCATGGGTATTACAGAAGGCGCAATTCCCTTTGCTGCTTCTGATCCTACTCGCTGTATTCCAGCAAATATTATTGGAAGTAGTATAGGCGCTGCCATTGCCATTACACTTGGCGCTGGGAATCCAGCCCCTTGGGGAGGCTGGATTGTCGCTCCAGTTGTGCAAAATCCTCTAATTTATCTGATGGCAAGTATAGTTGGAGCCATTATTACCGCAGCGATTGTTATAATAGCGAAGAAACCTGTTCAGAATGATGAAATCAAAATGGAGATGGATGATTTCGATTTAGAACTGGAAATACTATAAAGTTTTTAAGGATACGTTTTTGACGTATCCTTAAAAATTGTAAAAAAGTTCATCCTTTTCATGAAAGAGCACAAGTGTGCTCGTCAAAATGAAAATATGAAATGAAAAAAATGAAAGCTTACCAGATAAGGTTTTGAAAGATTAGCTAAAATGTTATTAAAAACTATATATTTTGAGACTGTATTTAATTGTAAAATATAGATGTAATTTAATGAACATAGAAGTAGGAAGGACAGACTAAATGGCAGCTGGAGCAATTGATAAGACACAAAATATTGCAAATGTAGTCTTAAATGGAAATCCGCGCATTCAATTGATGAAAGACAATCTTTTTAAAGAGAAACGTCAAATTTCATTAGAACGTGCGCTGTTATATACGGAAAGCTATAAAGCAACTGAAGGCGAGCCTACCATTATTCGCCGTGCAAAAGCTACGGCACATATCATGGATCATGTGGAAATCAGTATTCGTGAGGGAGAGCTCTTAGTTGGTAACCGAACAGTACGTCCGCGTTCAGGTATCCTTTCGCCAGAAATGGATCCCTATTGGATTATGAAAGAAATTGATACAATTGCAACACGTCCACAAGATCAGTTTGTATTTACGGAAGAAGATAAAAAAGTCTACATTGAGCAGCTATATCCATATTGGAAAGAGCGTTCGATGAAAGATTTCATCAATAGTGAGTTAACAGATGATGTTAAAACGGCTATAAAAGATGAAGCTTTTAAATTAAACCAGACTGATAAAGGTCAAGGACATATTATCATGGATTTTCCCTCCATACTTAATCATGGTATCCAATATTACATTGATTATTTAGGGGAAAAAATAGCAGAAAATCCAGATAATGATTTCTTTCAAGCAGGACAAATTATTTTTGAAGCAATGAAGCGCCATTTCATTCGCTATGCAAGGCTAGCTCGTCAGATGGCAGAAGTAGCAGAGCCTCAACGCTCAAATGAACTGGTAAACATGGCAGAAATTTGCGAGAAATTAAGTACTGAGAAACCTGATACGTTTTATGAAGCTTTGCAAATGCTTTGGATGACAAGTATTGTTGGCCAGTATGAATCGAATGCCTCCTCTCTTTCGCTAGGACGTATGGACCAGTATCTCTATCCATTCTATCAATACTCACTTGACCAGGGTGAATCAGAAGAATTAATGTATGAAGTACTCGGAGATTTTTATATCAAGACAAATGATGTTGTTCTATTAAGAAGTCAAAGCAGTGCCAAGTGTTTTGCAGGTTTTCCGACGGGATATACTGTAGCTTTAGGTGGATTAGATAACTACGGACGTACAGCGGTTAATCCGCTATCTTATGTGATGCTTGATATTTATCATGAAATCTTGCTGCCACAGCCTAACTTATCTGTTCGGATGAATGAAGTCATTCCACGGAAATTTTTGCTAAAAACGTGTGAAACGATTCGTCTAGGTACAGGTATTCCACAACTTTTCAATGATGAAGTTTGTGTTCCGGCCTTCCTTAGTAAAGGCGTTTCATTGGAAGATGCTCGTGACTATGCTACTGTCGGCTGTGTTGAAATTTCAATTCCTGGTCGTACCTATGGATTGCATGATATTGCACTCTTTAATCTTCTGCGTATCATGGAAATGAGCATGTATGCATTACGCGATAAGGAGGATTTGACTTATGATGAATTGATGGAAGATATTGAACAACGAATTGACTATTATGTTGATCTGGTTGTAAAAGGTTCAAATATTGTGGATTTAGGCCATCGCCACTATGCTCCTACCCCATTCTTATCAGTGCTTATTAAAGATTGTATTGAAAACGGTAAGGATGTCACTGAAGGTGGTGCTCGGTATAACTTTTCAGGTGTTCAAGGAATTGGTGAAGCTAACCTAAGCGACTCGATGTATGTCATTAAGAAAATGGTCTTTGAAAATAAAGAAATGACCTTCTCTGAGTTAGTCAAAGCATTAGAAATGAACTATGAAGGAGAGTATGCATCGCTGCAAAAGCATCTTATTCAAGATTTTGAAAAATATGGAAATGACGATGATGAAGTGGATGAGATTGCTCTTAAAATTTTCACGCATTATGCGAAAGAACTTGAAAAATATACCAATGTTCGCGGAGGGAAATTTATTCCCGGTGCCTATACTGTTTCGGCCCATATTCCTCTAGGCGAGGCAATTGGAGCAACGCCAGATGGTCGGAAAGCTCATGAACAGCTGGCAGATGGTGGCTTGTCACCGATGGTTGGACGGGATCACTTGGGACCTACCGCGGTATTGAAGTCTGTGAGTAAGCTTGACAATTACCTAACGGTAAATGGCAGTCTGCTCAATGTAAAATTTCAACCCAATACTTTGAAAGGTGTTCAAGGTTTAAATAAATTTGCAGATTTCTTAATGGCCTATACAAAACTGAAAATTCAACATGTTCAATTTAATGTTCAATCCAAGGAAACTCTTTTAGATGCACAAAAATATCCCGAAAAATATACTGGACTTTTGGTGCGTGTTGCAGGTTATAGTGCCTTCTTTGTTGACTTGAATAAACAGATTCAAGATGATATTATTGCGCGTGTTGAGCATACTCTTTAGAATAAGATTGGGAATAAATGATGAAGGATGAAGGATTAGTTTTTAATGTTCAACGCTATTCAGTTCATGATGGTGGTGGAATCAGAACAATCATTTTTTTAAAAGGCTGCCCATTAGCTTGTCCGTGGTGTGCTAATCCAGAATCTAGAAAAGCAGTTAAGCCAACTTTCTGGATAAAAAATGGGAAGAAGGAAAAAATTGGGGAGTGGCGTAAAGCTGATGACTTAGTTGATGAAGTTATGAAAGATGAGATATTCTTTCGAACTTCTGGTGGAGGGGTGACTATTTCTGGTGGAGAAGTCCTGATGCAGGCAGATTTTGCTAGTAAGCTCTTAAAGGAATTTCATCAGTTAGGTGTTCATACAGCAATTGAGACAACAGGAGCCTTTCCATTGGATCATATTAAGAAATTGACTCCTTATTTAAATCAAGTTTTATTTGATTTAAAAATTATGAATCCTAATCGAGCAAGGGAAGTTATCGGCATTGACGTCAGTTACGTCAAAGAAAATCTAGAATTTTTACTGGCACAAGAGCATATTGATGTTATTCCTCGGATACCGCTTATTCCGGGTTACACGACTCACATTCAAAATCTTGAAGCTATTGCAGACTATGTGAAGTCATTAGGCATTGAAGAGGTTCACTTACTGCCCTTTCATCAATATGGCAGTAGTAAATATGAATATTTAGGTTGGAATTATACGATGAAAGATGTTCCAACTTTATCGGCCGCTGAAATTGATAATATCAAGAAAATATTTGAAGATAAAAAAGTCCAAACGAACATAGATGGTTTGGAATAGAAGGAGGAAAGGAAATGGAATTTTTATTAGACACTGCAAACTTAGAGGAAATTAAGACCTATTCAGAAATTGTTCCGATTTCAGGGATTACATCCAATCCCTCAATTGTAAAAAAAGAGGGACACATTGACTTTTTCCAACATATGAGAACTATTCGAAATATGATTGGTCAAGATAAGAGCTTGCATGTACAGGTGGTAGCAACTGATTTTGATGGTATGCTTGCGGATGCCGAAGCCATTTTAAAGAATATTGACGATAAAGTTTTTATTAAAGTTCCTGTAAGTAGTGAAGGCTTGAAAGTCATCAGAGTTCTGAAGGAACGTGGTATCAATGTCACAGCAACGGCTATTTACACTAAAATGCAGGCTTATCTAGCAATTGCTGCAGGGGCAGACTACTTGGCACCATACTATAATAGAATGGAAAATTTGAACATTAATCCTAAAGAAGCCATCCGCGAGATTGCAAAAGAAATAGAACGTACTGGAAGCCAATCAAAAATTTTAGCGGCTAGCTTCAAAAATGTTGGTCAAGTGAATGCAGCCTTGGAAGCTGGAGCTCAAGCATCAACTGTAGGTGTGGATGTGATTGCACAAGTTTTTGCCATGCCATCTATTTCAAAGGCAGTATCTGATTTTACTACTGATTGGGAGAGTATTTATGGCGAAAATTCTACCATTGCTGATTTATAGAAAGAGAGTTGCAATGCATTTCGGATAGTTTTCTGGAACTAGATGATATAAGCTTATAAAAACGAACAAATGAATTGTACTTATTTGTTCGTTTTTACTTGGAACACCTGAAAAGGTGTTTTTTAATCAAGTTGTAGATATAACATAAAAAAGCTGCCAAGTCCAAGTTGACAACCATTATTTTTTCACCACTCGATTTCCCTCTTTTAAAAAACTGGTAACAGAGTTCTTCAATTTTTCAAAATCTCCTTGAAATGTAGCAATCTCAATCGCCTTTTCAAGGCCGTCCTTTAACGAGAGGTTTGATTGATAGTTATTCATTGAAAGAAACATATGTAAAACAAGAAGTGCTGTTCGCTTATTAGCATTGTAAAAGGGCCGCTTCTTAATCAGGTTGACCCAGATGATAGCAGCCTTGCTGTATATATCTGGATAAGGGGGATGAAGGATCAATATTCTTTACTTTTCTCATTGAAATGCGAATCAATGTTTTTAACATTGGAATAAGATACTTTTACTTATTCAGCTAATTGATCTCATTTTAGAGCTTTCAATAACTAAATCATAACGAATTCATCTAAAATTATGTCAAAGCAACTAAAAATGGCTTGACAAAGTTAATTTGAAAGCGTATTATTATAGATGAAAATACGTTATATAACGTATTATAAGAAGGGAAGGGTATGCCAGTTACAAATAGTCAAGTGCCACTTTATATTCAAATTAAAAGTAGTTTGAAAGACAAGATAAAAAATAATACTTATCTTGTCGGTCAAAAAATTCCGACAGAGATTGAGCTTGAAGAATTATATGGAGTTAGTCGTGTCACGGTCAGGAAGGCAATCAACGAGCTTGTCTCAGAAGGTTACCTTATCAAAAAACAAGGGAAGGGAACATTTGTTAATCATAAGAGAGTTAGCCGTAAACTGTCTTATGTTATGGCGTTTTCACAAAGCTGTTTAAAGAATGGTTTACAGCCATCAAGCGAGGTGTTAGAAAAACGAATAATGTTGCCGACACCTGAAATTGCTGAAAAGCTGCAAATTGATTTAGACGATGAAGTTCTTTATATTCAGCGTAAACGTTTTGCTGATGGTATTCCTATTTTTTTAGAAAATAATTATTTTTCTCTTAAAGATTTTTCTTTTCTAATGGAAGAAAATCTCGAAGGTTCTCTCTATAATATTTTAGAAAAGCGAGGAATAAAAGCTGAAAACTCTGATGCTAAAACACTGGAAATTGTTTTAGCAGATGATAAGTTGGCGACCTTAATGTCTTTGCCTGTTGGAACAGCATTTTTCTATCTGAATGTCAGAATTTCTGATCAGAACAATAAACCTATTCACGTTGGTCACCAGTATTATCTTGGTGAGTATTATAAATTCGATATGTAAAAACATATTGAATTTAATTTTGGCTAAAGATAATACGTTATAATACGTTATAAAAGGAGAGGAAAATGATAATCTTAGCAAGTCATGGAAAACTGTCGGAAGGAATGAAGCATACAGTGGAAATGATTACAGGTTCCCAACCTAATCTCTTTGCATTTTCAGCTTATTGTAATGGAATTGAATCGATTAAGGATTCAGTGAAAGAAAAAATAAGAGGAGTAACTGATGAAAGAATTATTATTTTAACAGATGTTTTGGGAGGTAGTGTTAATACGGAGATGACGGAACTACTATTAGATTTTCCAAAGGTTCAATTAATTACTGGTATGAATTTGCCTTTAATCTTGACTTTATTAACACTTAGCGAAGAGGCAGACATTACAGATGCCATTAATGAAGGAAAAAATAGTCTCATATCAATAAATCAGTTGATAGAAGATTCAAATTTGGAGGATGATGACCTATGATTAAATTGGTTAGAATTGATTATCGTCTCTTGCATGGTCAAGTTGTCTTTGCTTGGAGTAAAACATTAGGTATTGAGAGGATAATTGTCATAGATGATGAAACTGCTGCAGATGAATTTAAAAAAATGTCTTTAAGTCTGTCAAAACCTTCAGGAGTGAAGCTAAATATTTTTACTCTTGAAACTGCACTAAGTAAAATGCCTAAAGTAGAAACTTTAAATGAAAATATCATGATTATTTTAGGCAGTACTGTAGCAGCACGTGCATTTTGTGAGGGCTATCCAAAAATTTCTGAAATCAACTATGGTGTTCTTCCTAAAAAAGAAAACGCTACGCAATACAGTCAAGCCATTTATCTTAATAAAGAGGAAGTGGAGGATTCACGTGTTCTAAAAAATATGGGAATTAATCTCTTTATGCAACAGGTTCCGACTTCAAAAAAAGAAAGTCTGTCAGATAAACTTTAAAACTATATAAGGAGGGCAAACAATGTTTGTAAAAGCTGTTTTACTAGGATTAGTTGGTGTTTTCTGTGTCCTCGACTCTCGTTTGTTGGGACGTTTGAATTTTGAAAGACCGCTGATTGTCAGTACCTTGGTAGGTATTGTTTTAGGAGATGTTACTCAAGGATTAACGATTGGGGCATCCTTGGAATTAATGGCTTTGGGTCTTGTTAATATTGGGGCTGCTGCACCGCCGGATATGAATATGGCAGCTATTATTGCTACAGCATTTTCTATTCTATCTCATGCAAATACCGAAACGGCCTTGACCATTGCAGTTCCAATCTCTGTTTTAGGACAACTATTAGGTGTATTAATGAGGACGATTCTGTCTAATTTAACACATGTCGCTGATGACATGATTTCAAGAGCTAATTTTACCGGTGCACTCCACATGCATATTGTTTGGGGAACAGTTTTATATTCTTTGATGTATTTTGTTCCGATTTTCTTAGCAATTTATTTTGGGACTGACTTAGTAAGAGATATTGTAACTATGGTACCTAAATGGTTAACAACGGGTTTAGGAGTAGCTGCTAAAATTCTTCCGGCCTTTGGTTTCGCTTTACTGTTACAAACAATGCTGACGAAAAAAATGCTTCCGTTTTTACTGTTAGGTTTTCTAATCACTGCTTACTCTGGTTTAGGGGTGACTGGAGTGGCTCTCTTTGCATGTTTGGTAGCCTTCTTTATGGCTGATGTAAAATTTTCTACAGCTGCGGTTTCTGCAGGCAATGAAGCAGATCCTCTGGATGATGACTTATAGGAGATAGATAAATGGCAAAAACAACAAATGAAGACAAGAAAAGATTTAGACAATTTTTCTGGCGTTCGTGGGCAATTCAGGCTTCCTGGAATTATGAACGTCAAATGAATATGGGATTTTTGTACGGTATTGCGCCAACCTTAGATCGTCTCTATCCTGATACCAAAGATCTTCCTCGAAAAAAGGAGGCTTATGAGCGTCACATGGCCTATTATAATTGTACTCCTCAAACAAGTGCTTTTGTTTTAGGTTTGTCGGCGTCAATGGAAGAACAGTATGCTAAAAATCCTACAGATTTTAACCCAGATGTTATTAACGCGATGAAGACGAGTTTGATGGGACCTCTATCTGGGGTTGGTGATTCATTTTTCCAAGGTACGATTCGCATTTTGGCTTTCGGTTTGGGAATTACTCTGGCACGGCAAGGAAGCATTTTGGGACCAATTCTTGCAATGTTCATATCTTTTGTCCCTTCTTATTTAGTAACTTATTATGGTGGGAAATTAGGTTATCAAGTCGGTCAAAAATATCTTACTAGACTTTATTCTGAAGGATTGATGGATAAGGTCATGTATGTTTGTTCAATTGTTGGTCTAATGGTCATTGGCTCAATGATTGCTAGTATGATAGGCATTACGACACCGCTTACTACCGGCAAGAGCTTCGTTCTTCAAGATGTTTTGGATGATATCATGCCGCAGATGCTGCCTTTGTCTCTGACCTTCTTGATGTACTGGCTATTGCAAAAGAAGGTCAGTGTTACTTGGATGCTGGTTATTTCGATTGTGGGCGGCATTATTTTAAGTGCTCTGGGCGTATTGGCATAAATTTATAATTTGTAAATAAAAGGAGGAATTTATATGAATTCAAAAGACATTATTTCAGAAATTGTTGGTTCTAACGACATTACATCTGTCATGTTTGTTGGTTGTGGTGCTTCAAAAGGTGAACTTTATCCGGCAAAATATTTTTTAGACCACAATGCCAAAAACTTGCAAGTTAGCCATTTTACTGCTAATGAATTTAATTTTGCAACACCTGCAAATCTTGGTTCTTCAACAATTGTTATTTCTGCTTCATTAGGGGGAACTACACCGGAAACGGTTAAGTCCAACAGTATTGCAAAAGAACATGGCGCCCATGTTATTACTCTAACCAGAGCTGAAGGCTCACCTCTGACAGTTGATGCCGATTATACCATTGTTCATAGATTTGCAGAGAGCTACTCTGCTAAATTGGAAAAAATGGGTTATGCTCTTGAGTTAGCTGTGGAAATTTTGAATCAAGTAGAAGGTTACGAGTACTATCCTGATATGATTGATGGGTTGAATCGCATTTATGATTTTTGTGATGAGGCTGTAAAAACAGTAGAAAAGGATGCGAAGTATTTTGCAGAGCAATATAAAGATGCGCCTGGCATCTATGTGATGAGCAGCGGAGCAACAGCTGAAGTTGCTTACTCTTCCTCGGTTTGTCTGATGATGGAAATGCAGTGGATCAACTCAGGCAATTTCCACTCTGGTGAATTTTTCCATGGACCATTTGAAATTGTAGAAAAGGATGTTCCTTTTATTCTCTTTATGAATGAAGGAAGTACTCGTCCGCTTGACGCTCGTGCCCTAACTTTCCTACAGCGCTTCGATGCCAAGGTCACAACTTTGGATGCGCTTGATTTTGGCTTGTCGTCAGCTGTTAAGAAAACAGTTGTAGATTACTTTAATCCATTTGTGATTACAGCGGTTTTCAGAGTTTACGCCGAACAACTGGCTATTGCAAGACAGCATCCTTTGACTAAACGTCGCTACATGTGGAAATTGGAATACTGATAAGTGTATTAATGGCTGGGGGAACTCAGCCTTTTGAATTTGGAGAGATTAGGATATGTTTGACGGTGTTATTTTTGATATGGATGGTGTCTTAATTGATAGTGAACGTTTTTATTTTAAGCGTCGCTTAGATTTTTGTTCAGAAAATGCAATTGTTCCAAAAACTAAAACAATTGAGGCTTTTATTGGAGAAACTAATGAAAAAATATGGGAAATGCTAATCCCTGATGATACTTCTAATAAAGAGGACTTAAAAAGGAGATATAAGGTTTATATGGAAGAGCACTCACTTGATTTTAAAAAAGCGATGAGACCAGAAGTTTTAAAGCTTTTTCAGGAAATTACAAAAAGGAAGAAGAAACTTGCTATTGCGTCATCTTCCCCCTACAGGGAAATTAAAAAGATGCTAGTAGAGACAGATTTAGAAAAATATGTCAATTTTGTGATCAGTGGAGAGGATCTTAGAGAGAGTAAACCTCATCCAGAAATTTATCAACGTGCACAAAGTGCTCTTGGTCAAGGGAAATACTTAGCTGTAGAAGATTCTGAACTCGGTATTCAATCTGCTAAATCTGCTTGTCTTTATACATTGGCTTTAAGACAAGATTATTGTATCAACCAGAAAAAGGCCGATAAAATTATTTCAAATCTCAAAGAAGTTCTAAATTATTTATAATATTAACCTGAAGACAAAGGGATTGCCTTATATCTGTTCTTTGGTTGCTATTATATTAAGCTCTTTCTTATCTGTATTGGTTAATATTAAAAAGTAAGAATGAACAATAAAGCAGTTGAATATAAGAATTTGAGCAGTTTTTAAAAATGCTAATAATTCAGGGATATCAACAGTTGTCAACACTTCATGGTTCAGCCGTGGAGTGTTTTTGCTATACTGTTTAAATTTTTGCAGGTCTGCTGAGAATGGCTAATATAGAAATGAAATAACTTTTTAAGCAAAGCCGCCTCCTTCTTTATATGGGAATGTTGCCGGGGGATAAACTAAACCGCCGGAACATTTTACAAAAACTTTACACAACCAAGGGAAAAGATTTGATGTTTGGTGCATATAATAGGAACTGTAAGATTAATACTGTCTTTAGATTAGGAGTCTATCATGAAAAAATTGAAGTTCATATCAGCGCTTGCGCTGACTGGTTTGGCTAGTTTAGCTTTATTGAGTGCCTGCGGCAATGCAAACTCAAAGTCATCTTCACAAACGATCAATGTTGTTTCCCGTGAAGATGGTTCGGGAACGCGAGGGGCTTTTGTTGAGCTGTTTGGAATTGAAGAGGAAAAAAGCAGCGGGGAAAAAGTTGATTTGACAACTGACAAAGCTGCTGTTACAAACTCAACAGCGGTGATGCTGACAACAGTTGCCGGTGATGAAAATGCTATTGGTTATGTTTCCATGGGCTCTTTAGACGACAAGGTCAAGGTTGTATCGATTGACGGCACTAAGGCGACGATTGCGCATGTCAAGGACGGCAGCTATAAAATTTCCCGTCCTTTTAACATCGTGACACAAGATAAGATCAGTGATCTGGCTCAGGATTTTATTAGCTACATTATGAGTAGTGATGGTCAAAAAGTTGTTGAAAATAACGGCTATATTGCAGTTGCCGGAAAAGAAAAATACGAATCTAGTGTAGATTCCGGGAAATTGGTTATCTCAGGTTCGAGCTCAGTAACACCGGTGATGGAAAAACTAAAGGAAGCTTACTTGAAAGTCAATCCTAAGGTAACGATTGAAATTCAGCAAAGCGACTCATCGACTGGTATTACTAATACCAGTGACAAGACCTGTGATATTGGAATGGCTTCAAGAGAACTTGAAAAATCTGAAACCTCAAAAGGTGTGAAATCGCAGAAAATTGCTCTGGACGGGATTGCGGTTATTGTCAACAAAGGCAACAGCGTCAAGGAGCTGACCAGCAAACAGGTCAAAGCTATCTTTAAGGGCGATACGACAAAATGGGATGATGTTCTCTCAAAATAAGGAGCTGTGAATGAATCATTCTAAAGAAAAAA
>NZ_BCLE01000038.1 GCF_001431045.1 Streptococcus orisasini | reverse complement strand
ATATGGCTAGGTTTTGTCCGGAAAAAATTTACAGACCCTTGCGCAGTGCGATTAATCTGATGGCTGGAATTCCTTCTGTTGTTTATGGCTTTTTTGGTCTCGTGGTTCTAGTGCCTTTTGTTAGAGAACATGTTGGCGGATTTGGCATGGGTGTTTTGACGGCATCGGTTTTGCTGGGCTTGATGATTTTACCAACTATTATCAGTGTTTCTGAGTCGGCTATCCGAGCGGTGCCCAATAGCTATTATGAAGGCGGACTGGCCTTGGGAGCCTCGCATGAGCGCAGTGTCTTTTTCGCCGTCTTGCCAGCGGCTAAACGGGGAATTCTGGCGGCTGTTATTTTAGGGATTGGCCGCGCGATTGGTGAAACGATGGCTGTTATTATGGTTGCTGGCAATCAGGCTGTCCTGCCTGATTCTCTGACATCGGGCATTCGCACCTTAACCACTAATATCGTTATGGAAATGGGCTATTCAAGCGGTCTGCACAGAGAAGCTCTAATTGGGACAGCGGTTATCTTGTTTATTTTTGTCCTTATTATTAATATCAGTTTCTCCTTGCTTCATAAAGAGGATTAGTCATGAAAAATATTAATCAAAGAAATTTTCAGCAGAAATTAAAATCCTATAAGCAGGATCCTGTCTCTCTTTTTTTATTCTTGCTGGTATATGGTGCTGCTGTTCTTACTTTTATAGCTATTATCTTTATTGTGGCCTATATCTTAATCAAGGGGATTCCCAATCTTAGTCCTAAACTGTTTGAAGTTAACTATACCAGTGAGAATGTCTCCCTGCTGCCAGCTCTTGTAAACACGGTCTTTATCACGGTCTTGTCCTTGATTTTGGCAGTTCCTATCGGTATCGGAGCATCTATTTATTTGACAGAATATGCTAAGTGGGAAAATCCTTTTGTTTCTGTCATCCGTATTGCAACAGAGACCCTTTCGGGGATTCCTTCCATCATTTACGGTCTCTTCGGGGCGCTGTTATTTGTGAAATATGCGCATTTTGGCTTGTCGCTCCTGTCTGGATCAGTGACTCTGAGCATCATGATTTTACCTTTGATTATGCGTACGACAGAAGAAGCACTCTTATCTGTGCCTGACAGCTATCGTGAAGGCAGTTTTGCTCTTGGTGCTGGAAAGCTGCGTACAATTTTTCATATCGTGCTGCCTAGTGCCATGCCAGGTATTTTTTCGGGAGTTATTCTGGCTATCGGGAGAATTGTCGGTGAGTCAGCTGCCCTTATCTTTACGGCAGGAACAGTAGCAGAGGTCGCAAAGAGCCTCTTTCGCTCTTCCAGAACCCTGGCAGTGCACATGTATGCCATTTCGGGAGAAGGACTGTATATTAACCAAACCTATGCGACAGCAGTTGTCTTGCTGGTGCTGGTGATTATAATCAATCTCTTATCGGAGACAATTGCAAGAAAATTAGGAAGTGAGACAGGCAATGAGTAAATTAGCCATCAATCATTTGGATTTGTATTACGGGGATTTTCATGCCTTAAAAGATGTCAATCTGGCTATTGAAGAGCATGAAATAACAGCCTTTATCGGACCGTCAGGCTGCGGGAAGTCAACCCTTTTAAAGAGTCTCAACCGCATGAATGATCTTGTTAAAAACTGCAGAATCACCGGCGATGTGCTGCTTGATAAGCAAGATGTTTACCGCGATATTGACATCAATGTTTTACGTAAAAAAGTCGGCATGGTTTTTCAAAAACCCAATCCTTTCCCCATGAGCATCTATGATAATATTGCTTTTGGCCCGCGGACGCATGGTATTCATGCTAAAGCCCAGCTGGATGAAATCGTTGAGCGTTCTTTAAAGAATGCTGCCATTTGGGATGAAGTGAAGGATCGGTTGACCAAGTCAGCTCTTGGGATGTCCGGCGGTCAGCAGCAGCGTCTCTGTATCGCCAGAGCATTGGCGATTGAGCCAGATGTACTGTTAATGGATGAGCCAACCAGTGCTCTAGACCCGATTTCTACTGCTAAAATCGAAGATCTAGTAACAGAGCTTAAGAAAAAATACACCATTGTCATGGTTACTCACAACATGCAGCAGGCGGTTCGTATTTCTGACAAAACAGCCTTTTTCCTCCTGGGAGAAGTGATTGAATACAATAAGACCAGTCAGCTCTTTTCACTGCCGCAGGATAAACGGACGGAAGAATATATTACAGGGAGGTTTGGTTGATGCGTTCAAAATTCGAAAATCAGCTTAATGAGTTAAATAAGGATTTAATCTTAATGGGGGCTCTTTGCGAAGAAGCCATTTCCAAATCTCTTGATATTTTAGAAGACGATGAATTTTATCTGGTTAACAATGTCAGTGAAATTGCCAGTCAGACTGATCAGCTGGAAAGAGATATTGAGTCACAGTGCTTAAAGCTCCTGCTTCGCCAGCAGCCGGTAGCTAAAGACTTACGGCGGATATCAGCTGCTCTTAAAATGATTTATGACATGAAGCGCATTGGATCTCAGTCAGCTGAGATTGCTAGTATTATCGCCTTAAAGCATATTAAATCTGATCAGAAAGAGGTCCAGCATCTCCAAGAAATGGCACGTTTTGTTGTTCAGATGGTAACAGACAGTATTGATGCTTTTGTTCGTGATGATGAAGCGCTGGCACAAGAAGTTATTATTAAAGACAGCCACGTTGACCAACAATTTGATACAATAAAAGCAGGGCTGATTACATATTTTACCGAGGCAGATGCCGACGGAGAATATGCCATTGATGTCTTGATGGTTTCAAAATATATTGAGCGAATCGGAGACCATACAGTTAATATTGCCAAGTGGGTACTTTTTTCAATCACGGGGCAGTTAGATGGAGAAGCAACATGATATTTTGCATTGAAGATAACGATGATATTCGTGAGTTGATGCTATATACCCTGCGTACTACAGGTTTTGAAGCTCAGGGATTTCCTGACAGCAGGTCTTTCTGGCAGGTGGTCAATAAAGAGCAGCCTGAGCTCATTCTTTTAGATATTATGCTGCCTGAGGAAGATGGGATCAGTATTCTAAAAAAGCTGCGCGCAGATATCAGGAGCTCTCAAATTCCTGTCATCATGGCAACAGCTAAAGGAACGGAATATGACAAGGTTAAGGGCTTAGATCTGGGAGCAGATGATTATCTGGTCAAGCCTTTTGGCATGATGGAGATGGTATCCCGTATTAAGGCAGTACTGCGTCGCAGCGGCAGCGCCCAAAAAGAAGAAGAGCTTATCTTTGGTCAGCTGAGGCTCAATCCGAGCAATTACACAGTGACACGAAACGGTAAAAGGATTGATTTGACGCTCAAGGAATTTGAATTACTGGCGACACTTATGCGCCATCCCAGCCGTGTTTTTACCCGTCAGGAGCTTTTGGATAAAGTGTGGAGCGATAACTTTTTGATTGAAACGCGAACAGTGGATGTCCATATTGGCACTCTGCGGACAAAGCTGGGTCCTTGCGGAGAATACATCCATACTGTGCGCGGAGTTGGCTATCGAATGGAGGAGCCGCATGACTAAAAAACTATTTCGGGCGATTTTTTTAGCCAATATTGGTGTTGTTCTGTCTTCTTTGATTTTAATAATGGGAGTGCTCTATCGCTATTTTACAGAAGTTGAGACGGAACAGCTGCAGACGCAGACTGCATTGGCAGCTCAAGGGATTTCTCTGGACGGAGAAGATTATTTTGACAGTCTGAAGACCTCCAATGTTCGCATCACCTGGGTAGATAACAGGGGGAAGGTTCTCCATGACACCAAGTCGAATCCAGCTAAAATGAGCAACCACGGCAATCGCGAAGAAATCAAGGAGGCCTTGAAGGACGGTTATGGTGAAAGCACACGCTATTCATCCACTCTGACACAGCGTTCGCTCTATGTTGCTCAAAGATTGGATAATGGAACAATTGTCCGTTTGTCGGTCACCCAGCGCAGCATTCTTCTCTTACTGCTGGGCATGCTGCAGCCGCTGGTTCTGATTGTAGTCCTAGCGGTAGTGCTCTCAATTCTTGTAGCCAGATACACAGCCAAAAAACTTGTCTTACCTCTCAATCGCTTGAATTTGGAGGAGCCGTTGGCTAATGATGTTTACGAAGAGATATCACCGCTTCTAAGACGCATTGATCGGCACCAAAAAGAACTGCAAAAGCAAGATGACCTGCTGACAAGAAGAAAACAAGAATTTGACACCATTATCTCTAA
This sequence comes from Streptococcus orisasini, assembly GCF_001431045.1. Classification (GTDB taxonomy): domain Bacteria; phylum Bacillota; class Bacilli; order Lactobacillales; family Streptococcaceae; genus Streptococcus; species Streptococcus orisasini. The sequence goes on along the minus strand of NZ_BCLE01000038.1, from coordinate 36,338 downwards.
AATCAGAGAAGGCATGATTCTGCTAGACGAAAAGCGCTCTATTATCAGCATTAACGCAGCAGCCATGCAGCTTTTTCAGACAGATAAGAGCTGTCTGGGCAAGGATATTTTAGAAATAACCCGTGATATTGTACTCAACCAGCTTTTAGAAGAAGGTCTGACAGGCAAGAAAAAAGAAGGCTTGCTTACTTTTGGCAAGGATAACTACCGTGTGCTGATACGGCCGATTACTGCAGATAGCAAGGTGACTGGGGTCATGATTTTGCTGTTTGATGTTACTGAACAGCTGCAGGCAGAAAATATGCGGCGGGAATTTACAGCAAACGTCTCCCATGAGCTAAAAACTCCTTTGCACCTGATTGCCGGTTATTCTGAAATGATGACTAATGATTTGGTCTCCAGTCAGGATGTACGGCAGTTTTCGGAAAAAATCTACATTGAGTCACAGCGCATGATTCAGCTGGTTGAAGACATTATTAATCTATCGCATTTAGATGAGTCTTCTCAAGTGAAGATGGAAACTGTTGATCTGTATCAAGTGACAAAAAATGTACTGGACACCCTCTCATCCAGAGCGACCCAAAAGAAAGTATCTTTGAATTTATCAGGACAGACGGCCTTAGTAAGAGGCAATCCGGCTCTGCTTCATTCGGTTATTTACAATCTTTGCGACAATGCTATTAAGTACAATCGGGAGCATGGTGAAGTCTTCGTCAGTGTGAAGCCGCAGCAGGATACGGTCGTTTTAGAGGTCAGAGACACAGGCATTGGAATTGATGACAATGAACAAGAGCGTATTTTTGAGCGCTTTTACAGAGTGGACAAGAGCCGTTCGAAAAAAGTCGGAGGCACTGGCCTAGGCCTTTCCATCGTCAAGCATGCCCTGCAAATCCACGATGCTACCATCACCGTCCAAAGCATCCAAGGCCAAGGGACAACTATGACAGTTACCTTTAAAGGAGAGTCAGGAAGAAAGTAAATAATAACAGTTGTTTATAAAAATAATGAAACAAACTTCATTAAGAGGAAAATGAGAAGGCTTGATGATGAATTTAACCATCATCAAGTCTTCTCATCCTCTTTTTTAGTATTCATTTTTTGGATCAGTCTGTTGTCCTGAGATAATTTCGATTAATGTTTTATAGCTAGGATTCTTTAACAGGGAGTCCTGCTTTTTTTCTGAGGAAACAAAGTCTAAAAGGCTGTCATAGATGTGCTGGATATTTTCAAGGTCTTTGGCTTTGATAGCCAGCAAAAAGATAAATTTTACTTTAGCGGAGTGGTTCCATTTAATGCCTTTAGGAGCGATGATAGAAAATATGGCACTTTGATTGACACTGTCTCCGATTGGGTGAGGTAAGGCAATGATTTCATTAATGACAGTGCTTGAGATGTTTTCACGCGCCAATACATCTGCCAGAAAGTTTTCTGTCACAAATCCTTGACTCTGTAAAATTTCGGCTATCCTTTTAAGAAGAGTTTCTCTTGATATTTTTTCTTTAACCAGCATGAAATGAGAGGGGCGAAAAAGATTCATTGTACTGTTGTCTCTTTTTACAGTGCTTAGTTTGTTTTCTATCTGCAAAAGAGCGTCATCAAGGTGATTCATATCAATGAAAATGATAGGTTTTTGCAGCTGATTTTTGATAGGAACGGTAGAAACAATGACATGAAAAGCCTTTTTATTGCTTAAATGTTCAAACTCGCGATAAGACAGCTTTTTAATTTCTGAAAAGGTATTGGGGAAGCGTTTTTTGATTTTGCTTTCAATAATAGAACTTAGGATTTTGCCAGTTCCGCAGATAATTGCTAGAGAAATACTGTAACTATTGCAGCTGTTTTCAATGGCGCTGGCTAAATAAAGAGCAATATAAGAAATTTCATCTTCTGTGAATGAGATGTGAAACTTCTTTTCAATTTTCTGCATGGTTGAAACAGCCAGTTCAAAAGGATAAGGAAAGTTATTTTTGATGGCTTCAAGGATGGGATTTGTTCGGCTGCTGTTGATAGTATGGATACTGAGCAGCCGTTTTATATGATCCTTTAAATTTCTTTTAAGGTTTTCATCCAATACCCAGGAAGCCCCTGTAGTTGTATATAAATCAGAAAGCAGGGCTTGGACAATGCTGTTAACAAGACTGGCATCAGACAAAGTGATGGCAGAGTCAATAATATGGGGAAAATTCTCCGATAAAATATAGATTAAATATTGTCTTTCATCTTTAGGCACTTTGATGTGGAATGTTTGTTCAGCACTCTTGATGAAGTTTTGGATTTCCTTTTGTGCCTGAGGGATGAGCGATACAGTCTGCTGGAAGTCAGAAATAAGATGACCATCTTTAATTCGGCTAAGAGCCAGCAAGATACTGACAAAGGCATTTCGATGAAAATAATCTGAATCAAGCTGAACCAGCTTGGTGAAAGAACTATGAAAAAGTTCTGAAAATTGTTTGTAATTGATATTGAGACAGATATCTTTTTCCACCATATTAGTAGCGGTGATAAAGTCTGTTAAGGGTTCTTGAAAAATAAGATTATTAATAGCCAAACGAATAGACTGTTCATCTCCTGATAAGATATAGCCTAGATTGCTCTTGTTGACGATTTTTAAATGATAGGCACCAAGTATTGTTTTTAAGGTTCGAAAATCATTATAGAGGGTATTTTGACTGACAAATAAGACTGTCAGCAGGTATTTTTGGCTGATAAAGCGGTCGGTAGTTAAGAATAGCCGCAGCAGGTATTGGATTCTGGATTTGGCAGAAGTGAATAAAAAGGTTCCAGAATGAGCATTTTCCCAAAAATCATTAAATTTTTCTTTGTTGCTATAGGTAAGAATATAGCCTTTTTTTCTGATGAGGATAATTTCAGCTCCGTTTGGGACAATAGAACTGTTTATTGCCTTGATATCTGTTCTCAGGGTTCGGCCAGAGACCTTAAAAGATTGGCTGAGACTCTCAAGTGTAACAGGACTGGTTTGTATTATCATATAATTGAGTAAGTCATCTAACCGTTGAAAATCAAGCTGAGCCATACCTGCCTCCTATTGTTCAGTACTTTTATTTTAACACAGAACAGTCCTTCAAAAATTTTAAAAATTTTCCAGAGCCACTGACTGAAAGTTGGGAAAAATTCTCCCAACATTTCATTTTTAAAGTGGAAATTAGCGTTAGTGACACCGCCAGTTTCCAATGCTATAGTAGTAGTGCAAGCAAGAAGAAAGGGGTTTACGATGGACTTTGACACAAAAAATATTCTGCTCGATGTAGATGTTTCTGATAAATTATCCTTGTTTCAATACATTGCTCATTATGCAAAGGTCAATAAGCTTATCAATAAAAGCGAACAGTTGGTAGAGGCTTTTTTGAAACGTGAAGAGGAGGTGTCTACTGGTCTTCAGGACTCATTTGCCATTCCTCATGCTAAGGGCGATTTTATCTATCAGCCTGCAGTTATCTTTTTGAAACTGCGTCATCCAATCAGTTGGGAGACTTTTGATGAGCAGCCAGTAGCAAATGTGTTTGCTTTATTGGTTCCTTCTGAATTTGAAGGAAGGAATCATTTAGAAATGATTAGTAAAATTGCAACTTCTTTAATGGAGGGCGATTTTACAGCTGCCATTAAAAATACCAAAGATAGTAAGCAATTAAAAGAAATCATTACAAAGGCAATGAAAGGAGAATATTAACATGAAAATTGTAGGCATTACATCCTGTCCTGCTGGACTTGCTCATACTCCTATGGCTGCTAAAGCTTTAGAAAAAGCTGGAGTTCAGATGGGGCACGACGTTAGGATTGAACAGCAGGGTTCCCTCGGGCAGGTTCATAAGCTGACAGATCAAGAAATCAAGGAAGCAGCATTTGTTCTTTTAGCCACTGACCAAAAAATTATTGATCAGGAACGATTTGCCGGCAAGAAACAGATTAGAGTTAACATTGCCACCTGCATCAAGGCTCCAGAAGCTGTTTTGCAAAAATGTGTGCAGGCTGTGAAGCAGCAATCATAATGTAGAAAGGAGTTTTTTCAATGAAGAAATTTTTAAACAGTGCCAAAGGTCATCTAATGACAGGCATTAGTTATGCTTTACCTTTGATTATTGGTGCTTCGCTTGTTATTGCAGTACCCAAATTGATTGGTTTAATGATGGGGCAGACTAGTTTAGATGCCTTTGCTAAAACGGCTGGTTTTGAGCACTATCTTTATTTGACAGAACAGGTTGGCTGGACAGGTATCGGTTTGTTAAATACCGTGCTGGCTGGATTTATTGCTTATTCTATTGGTGATAAGGCGGCTATCGGTGCCGGTTTGATTGGTGGAGCCTTGGCTACTAACTCTAATGCTGGTTTTCTTGGTGCCATGATTGCTGGATTTATTGCCGGTTATGTCGTAGTTTGGTGCAAAAAAACTGTTAAAGTTCCTGAGAAATACAGCAGCGTTCTCCCCTTAATTGTGTTTCCTTTCTTTGCAACTTTTGCCGTGGCTATTGTAATGGGAGTTGTTCTAGCTGGGCCTTTAGGCTGGATTAATACCAGTTTGGTGGCCTGGATTCAGGGAATGATTAAAAATGATGTTAACAAGGTGCTTCTTGCTATGACTATGGGAGCTATGATTGGGACAGATCTAGGAGGGCCGATTAATAAAGCGGCTTGGATGGCAGGCAATGTCCTTCTTGCCGAAAAAATCTATTTGCCAGCTGTTATTGTCAATGCAGCTATTTGTGCCGTACCTTTGGGTTATGCTTTTGTATCTGTGTTTCATAAAGATAAGCTGAGTGAAGAATTGCTGGATGCCTCACGCAACAATTGGGTGATGGGCTTTATAGGAATTACAGAAGGAGCTATTCCTTTTACCATGGTCAGCTTGAAATTAGTTCCTGTTAATATACTGGGCGGAGCTATTGCATCAGGTCTTGGTATCGCTCTGGGCATGCATGCAAAAATGCCTCCAGTCGGCGGAATTTATGGTTTTATTACTGTAGGCAATGGCTGGGCTTATCTCATCGGCATGTTTGCAGGGGCCGCCTTTATTGGTTTGGTCGCCCCGCTTATTGTAAACTTTAAAGCAGCTGCTAAGTCTGACGATATCAGTCTTGATGATGTTGAAATCAGTTTTGAATCATAATTAAAATACTGTAGCTAGATAAAAATGAGGTTGGGTGTTAAAGATAGGTCTGACCTCATTTTTTGAAAGGAAGGAGAATACCATGGTCAAAAAAGTACACGTTGTTCCCCATACACATTGGGATCGAGAGTGGTATTTTACAAGCAGCCGCTCAAAAATATATTTAATGCATAATCTTCAAAAAGTTTTGGAGCTTTTGGAGAAAGATGAGGGTTATCCTTATTTTGTTTTGGACGGACAGGCTTCCTTGTTAGATGATTATCTCGCCTTTAAACCAAAAGATAAAAAGAGAATTGAAAAATTAGTTAAAGAAGGGAAGTTAATTATTGGTCCTTGGTATACACAGACAGACCAAATGGTTATCTCCGGCGAAAGCATTGTTCGAAATCTCCAATACGGAATGGCTTTAAGTAATGAGTTTGGAGGCTATATGAAACTGGCTTATGTGCCGGATTCTTTTGGGCAATCAGCAGCCATGCCACAAATTTATCGGGAATTTGGAATGGAAGACACGCTTTTTTGGCGTGGTGTCAGTGATGATGCTGTTGAGCATACAGAATACAGGTGGCGAGGTGAAGACGGCAGTGTTGTCAATGTCTATCAAATACCTGCTGGCTATTATATTGGCGGGGAAATTCCTGAAGATGAGGCCGTTCTTTCTAAATTTTTAAAAGAAGAACCCTTCAAGAAAGTTTGGAAGCGCAGCACGACTGATCAGCTTTTATTTCCAAATGGTTTTGACCAGGCACCGCCAAGAGAAAATCTAGCAGAGCTTGTCGAGAGAATCAATCAAGATTATGATGAATTTGAACTAGAAATTTCTACCTTTGAGCGCTATGTCAAAAGCATCAAAACTCAGCATCCTAAACTAGAAGAGATTGCAGGAGAATTATTAAATGGCAAATTAATGCGAGTGCATAAGTCTATTTTTTCTTCCAAATCAGACTTAAAGCAATTAAATACTCAGGTTCAGCACTATCTGGTTAACACACTGGAGCCTATTTTGACAATTGCTTACAGTCTGGGTTTTGATTATCCGGCAGAAGTTGTTAAGAACATTTGGAAATTAATGTTTGAAAATGCGGCTCATGATTCTATCGGCTCCTGCGTTTCTGATAAAACTAACGAAGATGTTTACTTTCGCTATAAACAAGCACAGGAACTGGCTGAAAATCTGGCAGAATTAAAAATGAGAGAAATTGCCACTCACATTAATAATGACAAGGCAATAACGATTACGGCTTTTAACACAGCTACCTCTAAAAAATCGGGAGTTTTTGAAACGGTCTTATATGTACCGCAGTTAGACTTTTCAATTGAAGATGGCAAAGGTAGACCTTGTTCTTATACTATTTTAGAGGCTCAGGATCAGACTGATTATATCTTGGGGCAGGGAAATATTTTGGATCCTTGCAAAAAGCAGTTTAAACCTAAAAAAGTCTATAAAGTAAGAGCTGCTGTTGAATTGCATGATTTGGAGGCTATGGGTTATCAGCAGTTTCATATCAATTTACAAGGCTGTACTCATCAGCACCAAGAGTTTTTTTCTGACAGAGTAATCGAAAATGATTTTTACCGCATTCAAGTAAACACTCAAAATACAGTTGATATTTTAGATAAAAAGTTAAACCGTTGGTACAGAAACCAAGGAATTTTGGAAGAAAATGGGGATGATGGCGATTCTTTCAACTATTCTCCACCGAGAGAGGATCTTCTCGTACGTTCTTGCGATTTTAAACCAACTGTTACTGTCAAAAAATCAGAGATCATCAATTCTATTGAGCTTCAGTATTCTATGCGGATTCCTAAAAATTTGCAAGAAAGAGCTCAAGGACAGCAAAGCCAGCTTTTCCCAGTAACCTTGCGGATTCAATTAAAGAAAGGAAGTCCTTTTATTGACTGGCAATGCGAGGTGGATAATCGAGGATCGGACAGTCACAGATTGTGTGTTTTGTTTGATGCGGCCATAGCTTCTAATTTTTCCTATGCCGATCAGCAGTTTGGAGTTTTGAGGCGGCCAGTTGTCCGTAAAAAGGAGATGGAATTATGGAAAAAAGAACAAGAGCTATGGAATGAGCTTCCGATTACTATTGAAACCTGTCAAAGCTTTGTCGCTTTGGAGAATGAAAAACGCGGCCTAGCTGTTATTCCCAAGGCTGTCAGAGAATATGAAATTATTGGTGATGACTTTAATACCATTCGCTTGACTCTGTTTAGAACCTATGGTTTTATGGGAAAGGAAAACCTTCTTTATCGGCCTGGAAGAGCATCAGGTGAGACAACAGTAGCAACACCAGCTGCTCAGCTACACAAGATAATGACCTTTGATTTTTCGCTTATCTATTATCAAGGAAGGCTCTCTCAGTATGGGCTGGCACAGAAAGTCACAGACTACTTAAAGGGAGCTGAGCTGTACCAATGCGCGGAGTATTTGAATACGAGACTTCGGTTTACTCAGTTTGATGTTGAAAAAACACTTCCCTTGTCCTATTCCTTGTTTAATGCTAGTGGGAAGGCTGTTTTAAGCACTGTGAAGCATGCTGAAGACAAGGAAGGGCTCATCAGCCGCTTCTATAATGGAAGTTATCATCAGAATGAAGAAATAGCTGTTCACTTCAACAAACCCTTGAAGCTAGCACAGCTGGTTGATTTAAAAGAAGATGAAAAAACTAGTTTGCCTATATCAAACAATACCGTCACACTGCCTGCATTAAAGCATGCAAAATTTGTGACTTTGTATTTTGAATTTGAAAAGTAAAAGAGACTAGCAGCTGTAATTTACTGATTTGCGGCTGCTAATCTCTTTTTTATTTCTGTATTTACGCAAGGGATGTGAGTTCAACGACTCCTTGGCAGTTTTATTTCAATTATCCTAGTTTCTCATGAATTAAATTGAGAAGGATTTCCACAAAAATAATGGCCACAGACTGGATATCGACAATGGACTGCTGGCTGAAGACGCTTCCGGGAAGAACGATGGTGTGCCCGAAATATTTGGCAGATGTGGCTTTTTCATTGAGAGTAATCAAGTAGGAATTCTTGGGCATATTGTTCTGCAGAGCTGACAGGGCTTTTTTATAGTTGGAGATGCTGCCTGTTACTGAAAACATAATTAGTGTGTCCTCTTCGCTGATGATGTTGGTCAGATGGGAGCCGCTGTTTAAATCGCCTGCAAAATGGCTGGCAATACCGATGTTTTGCAGTCCCATATGCAGGTATTTAGCCGGCAGAGAAGACAAATAAATACCAAAGATATGCAGCTTCTCGGGTGTCAAAATCGCTTGAGTCAGACGATTAATATCATCGCGGTTGAGATTGCGAATCTGGTTGATAAGACTGGTATAATTATCGGTCATCTGATCCAAAATATCGGCAGAGTCTCGCTTGTAGCGATGATGGAGATAATCAATAGCCGCATAGCGGAAATCTTTAAAGCCTTTATAGCCCAAGGTCTGACAGAATCTCAGAACAGCAGAGGTCGACGTGTGTGATAATTCAGCAATTTTAGTAATGGTAAAGGTTTCTAACGTTTCGATGTTTTTGGTGACGTACTGATAGACCTTCCATTCGGTCTTGGAATAATCGGATTTGTGCTGTTCAATGTTTTCTAAAAAATTCATAGCTTTTACCTAATATAATATTGTAATCAAAAGCGAAAAGATTGTCAAAATATAGTAAAAAAATTGTCAAAAGAGATTGACACCGCTTTCAAAAGGTCGTATAATTTCTGTAAAAAATAACAAAATTTTTTGATAATTTTATCAAAGGGGGATGCTATGGATTATAAGAAACTAGCTCAAGACATCGTTTTGAACGTAGGCGGCGCGGACAATGTTGAGATACTGTCACACTGCATGACCCGTCTGAGATTTAATCTCAAAGATGCCATGAAAGCTGATAAGAAAGCTTTAGAAGCATTGGATGGCGTTATCGGAGTGGTCTATGCTGGCGGTCAGTATATGGTCATTTTAGGAGAAAATCTTCTTCCTGTCTATGATGCCATTCTTCGTGACTTTGACATTAAGGCTGGCGGAGTAGTTGATGAAAATTTGGACGACGATTTGAAACAAAAGGAACCCTTGACTTGGGGAAATATTCTAAATAAAATAATCGGCTTTATTTCCAGCACAGTAACGCCCATGATTCCGGGGCTGATCGCTGGCGGTATGCTCAAAGTAGCACTTTTGCTGGTGGTTACCTTTATCAGTGCAGGTTATGCAAAAACTCCTAGCTATCAGTTGCTTTCGGCTATTGCGGATGCGCCCTTTTATTTTATGCCTATTTTTGTAGCTTATGGGGCAGCAACTAAACTTGGTGGAACTCAGATTTACGCTATGGCTGCAGCAGCATCCTTGTTGCATGGGAATTTTACAGCTTTGGTAACGGCCGCAAAGCCTATTAGTTTGTTTGGCCTGCCAGTCAATCTGCTCTCTTATGGAACAACCCTGCTGCCTGCTGTACTGATTGCAATCGTGGCCTATTATGCGGAAAAGCTGTTGAATAAAGTGATTCCGACTATTTTTAAGGCTGTTTTTGTTGGGATGGGCACCATTTTTATTGCTGGCAGTTTAGGCTTTCTCATTTTAGGCCCTTTGGGAAACTACATTGGCCGAGGAATTGCCGCGCTCTTTATGTGGCTGGATGGAACGGTCGGTGCCTTGGCGGTGGGCTTATTGGCAGCGGCTCTTCCGTGGATGGTTATGGCTGGCATGCATACCGCCATCACACCTTTTATGCCTCAGCTGATTTCTGATCCGGGTTATGATTCCATGCTGCGGCCGGCTTTCTTAATGCACAATATGGCTGAAGGCGGAGCCGTTTTGGGCGTAACAGCGCGGACCAAAGATAAAGTGAAACGCAGCGAGTACTTGTCTATTGCCATCGGCTGTATTGTTGCCGGTGTTACAGAGCCAGCTATTTACGGGGTTAATCTGAAATACAAAAAACCAATGTATGCCGTTATGGCTGGCGGTTTTGCTGGTAGTCTTGTAGCTAGTCTCCTCGGCGTTCGGGCTTATGTTATGGGTTATTCGAATATTTTGGCCCTGCCGATTTTTAAGGAAACAGCCCTAGCTGCTGCAGTCGGCATCTTAGTATCCATTGCTGTTGCAGCAGTCGTTGCCTTTGTTTTAGGTATTGACAATAAAGAATTGGAAGAAGTTACAGAGCCTGTCAAGGTTGAAATAGCAGATGATGCTATTGTAGCAGCTGCAGACGGTCATCTGCTGCCGCTTGAAGCTGTAGCCGATGAAGTCTTTTCATCAAAAATGATGGGAGATGGTGTGGCTGTCAGTCCAGAAAGCGACTTTATCGTTGCCCCTGCAAACGGAAAATTAACAACTGTTTTTCCGACCGGCCATGCTTTTGGGCTGACACGAACAGATGGCGTGGAAATTCTTGTCCATATTGGAATTAATACGGTTGAGTTAAAAGGTCAAGGATTTGATGTCCTTGCGAAACAAGGGGATTTGGTCAGAGCCGGCCAGCCAATTGTTAAAATTGACCGTGAGGCCTTAGTGCAAAAAGGTTATGATATAACCACAATGACGATTATTACCGATAACAAGGGCAAGGATATTGCCCTCAAACATGAAGGAAAAGTAAAATCAGGAACAGTACTTTAGGAGAAGATTTATGACTTATCAATTACCAGAAGGATTCTTGTGGGGCGGTGCTACGGCAGACTTTCAATTTGAAGGCGGTTTTGGCGAAGGCGGCCGTGGTCTTCTATCTCACGATTATGAAACGGATGGTTCAGCAGAGCAACCCCGTCATCATACGATGAAAATGCCTGATGGCTCTATCATTAGGCCTAGAAGTTCTTTCTTCTATGCCGATCCGGTACCTCCCAAAGCCAGACCAGTCTTCTTGGATGATGAATACTATCCTAGCCACAAGGCTGTAGATTTTTACCATCACTATAAAGAAGACATCGCCTTAATGGCTGGCATGGGCTTCAATGTCTTTCGGTTTTCTATTTGCTGGAGCCGCATTTTTCCTACTGGAGAAGAAGAATTTCCCAATGAGGAAGGCCTAAAGTTTTATGACCGGGTCATTGATGAAATGGCCAAGTACCAGATGGAGCCTTTGATTACGATTTGCCATGATGAGATGCCTATGAATTTAGCTCTAAAATATGACGGCTGGTCTTCCCGGCACTTGATTGATGCTTATGTCAAATACTGCCGAGTGCTGTTTGAGCGCTATGGGGATCGCTGCCGTTATTGGCTGACCTTTAATGAAATCAATGCCGTGCGAGGCTTTGGCCCCTGCGGCACCAGAAATTCGACCGGTCAGGATCGCTATCAAGCAGCACATCATATGTTTGTAGCTAGTGCCAAAGCTGTTAAGCTAGGGCATGAAATGATGCCGAATAGCCAATTCGGTGCCATGTATGCCATGAGCGAGCTCTACGCTGCTACCTGTAAGCCTGAGGATGTCTTTCAGCGTCTGCAGGAACGGCGTGAAAACTGGTATTTCATTGATACCATGGGCCGCGGTTACTATCATTCCTATGCTAAGGATATCTGGCGAAGACACGGTGTCAAAACTATTCAGATGGCTAAAGGAGATGAGGAAATTTTGCGGGAAGGGCAGCTGGATTTTATTTCCTTTAGTTACTATCGTTCTAACACGACTCAGGCAGGCGATGATTGGTTCAATGTCGGAGGCTCAGCCAATCCCTATTTAGAGGAAACGCCATGGGGCTGGGCAGTTGATCCCTTGGGCCTTCGTCATGTCATGAATGAGATTTACGACCGCATTCAAAAGCCGCTCTTTATCGTTGAAAATGGGCTGGGAGCAGTTGATCAGGCGGATGAAAATGGCTATGTAGAAGATGATTATCGGATTGCCTATCTGCGAGACCATCTGCGTGCCATGGTAGATGCCATCAATATTGATGGTGTGGCTTGTATAGGCTATACGATGTGGGGTCCGATTGACCTTGTTTCTCTTTCAACGGGTGAGATGAAAAAACGTTATGGCTTTATCTATGTTGATATGGACGATAAAGGCCAAGGCAGTCTCAAACGTAGCCCTAAAAAGTCTTATCAATGGATGAAAAAAGTCATTGCAAGCAACGGCGGTGCTCTGGATCTTTAAAAAGACTCCCTCTTTTATCAAGCTGCAGCGAATTGCCTGATTTTAGATTTGAACCCTTGAAAAATCAAGGGTTCATTTTTGATGTTTAAGCTAATAAAAGTTTTGGTTTTTGCTGGCTGAAAAAGGTTTTTGATTATCATGTAAACGCTTGCTTTTAAAAATTAAGAGTGCTATATTGAATTTGAATGAAATCAAAATGAGAAAGAGGTGACACATATGAAATTAGTCGGCATCATCGGAACCAATTCTGATCGTTCAACCAATCGAAAATTATTGACATTCATGGCCAAACACTTTGAGAACAAGGCAGACATTGAAGTGCTTGAAATCAAAGATTTGCCAGCCTTCAATGAACCAGAAGATAAGACGGCTCCGGCAAGTGTGGCAGCCTTTTCTGAAAAAATTGCTACCGCGGATGGGGTTATCATCGCAACGCCCGAGTATGATCATACCATCCCAGCGCCGCTGGCCAGTGCTTTGGAATGGATTGCCTATACCAGCCGGGTTTTGATTAATAAACCGACCATGATTGTGGGCTGTTCGCTGGGTGCCCTTGGAACATCCCGTGCCCAAGCGCATTTACGCCAAATCTTGGATGCTCCAGAGCTAAAGGCGCGTGTCATGCCAGGAAGTGAATTTTTCCTCGGCCACTCGGAACAAGTCTTGGACGATGAAGGAAACCTCAATAATCCTGAGAAAGTAGCAGAGCTGGAAGACCATTTTGCAGAATTTCAAGACTTTGTGACCATCACGCAGGAAATCGTCAAACAGGCTGATACAGATCGCAAAAAAGCATTCGCTTGGGAAGTAGGTGAATAGAATGAAATTAGTTGCTATTGTCGGAACCAATGCCAAGAAATCCTATAACCGCACCTTGCTGCAGTTCATGCAAAAACATTTTGCTAAAAAGGCAGATATTGACATCATGGAAATCACGGATGTCCCCATGTTCAACGAAACAGATGACCAAACCAATTCACCGATAATCCAAGATTTCAATACGAAAATTAGTGAGGCTGATGGGGTCATCATTGCAACACCTGAGCACAACCATACCATCCCATCAAGCCTCAACAGTCTCTTGGAATGGCTGTCTTTCACTATTCACCCGCTGGATGGCAAGCCTGTGATGATTGTGGGGGCTTCCTACGATGTGCAAGGATCGTCACGTGCTCAGTTGCACTTGCGTCAGATTCTTGATGCTCCGGGTGTCAATGCGACTGTTATGCCGGGCAGTGAATTCTTGCTTGGCCGTGCCCATCAAGCCTTTGATGAAAATGGGGATATCAAGGCTCAGGGAACAATTGATTTCTTGGATTCTTGCTTCTTTAAATTCCTGCGTTTTGCGGAAATTGCTAATCAGCTCAATGAGCCAGAAGAGGTACATTTTGAACCTGGAACCTACCAAGTGACAACCGTAGGTCACAATGGCGATTTGCCAATGGCAGTTACTCTATCAGAAGACCGTATTGTAACAATTGATATTGACTCTTCAGGAGAAACAGGCGGGATTGCAGATATCGTCTTTACCCGTATTCCAAGCGAAATCATTGAAGGACAGACACTTAATGTTGATGCTATTTCAGGGGCTTCAGTGACCAGCAACGGCGTACTTGACGGGGTTGCCCGTGCGGTGAGAATGGCAGGTGCCAATCCAGACGCTCTTCGCAGTCGGCCAAAAGCACCATCAGCCCTTGACCATGAAGATAAGACTTATGAGACAGATGTGGTTGTCGTAGGTGGAGGCGGAGCTGGTTTAGCAGCTGCAGCGCGGGTCTTGCAAGAGGGCAAGCAGGTGATAGTGCTTGAAAAGTTTCCTGCTGTTGGCGGTAATACGGTACGTTCTGGAGGTTTGTTAAATGCAGCAGATCCTGAATGGCAAAAGACTTTCCCTGCTAATCCTGGAGAAGCTCATAATCTTTCTGAGTTAATTAAAACAGATGAAGCAAGCATTGCACCAGAATATTTAGCAGATTTTCGAGAATTAAAGCGGCAGATAACCGACTACTTGAAAGATCCAAGTTATTTATTTGATTCTAATGTCCTCCATCGCATTCAAACTTATCTTGGCGGTAAACGGACAGACCTCAATGGTTATGAAGCTTATGGTAATTATGACCTTGTTAAAGTGTTAACAGAGAATGATCTTGATTCCGTACATTGGTTAGCAGATCTTGGTGTTGATTTTGACCGCTCTGAAGTTAGCATGCCAGTAGGTGCTCTATGGCGCCGTTCTCACAAACCTAAACAGCCAATGGGTTATGCTTTTATTGCAGCTTTAGAGGTTTATGTTCATAAAAACGGCGGTACTATTTTAACCGATACTGCGGTGACAGATTTTATTTTGGAAAAGGGGCTTATTAAGGGTGTGCTTGCCAAGGGGCGCAATGGACAAACTATTACTGTCAACGCCCAAGCTGTAATTCTAGCTTCCGGCGGTTTTGGCGCCAATACTAAGATGTTGCAGAAGTACAATACCTATTGGAGCAATATTGATGATGACATTCAAACGACCAATTCACCAGCTATAACAGGTGATGGTATTCGTTTGGGACAAAGTGTTGGTGCTGCTCTTGTTGATATGGGCTTCACACAAATGATGCCAGTGTCTGATCCTAATACAGGTGCTATTTTCTCCGGTTTACAAGTTCCACCGGCAAACTTTGTGATGGTCAATCAAGAAGGTAAACGTTTTGTAGACGAGTATGGCAGCCGTGACACACTTTCCAAAGCTGCCATTGATAACGGTGGTCTCTTCTACCTGATTGCCGATGAAAATATCAAAGCAACTGCTATGAATACCAGTAATGAAAAAATCGAAGAGCAAGTGGCAGCAGGAACTCTCTTCCGTGCCGATACCTTGGAAGAATTGGCAGAGCAAATTGGTGTAGATCCCGCAACCTTTGTGGACACTATCACTAAGTACAATTCCTATGTCGATGCCGGCTACGATCCTGAATTTGATAAGGGAGCCTTTGATCTCAAGGTTGAAAAAGCACCATTCTACGCAACCCCACGTAAACCGGCTACCCATCACACTATGGGCGGTCTGAAGATTGATACTGCAGCGCACGTTATAAAAGAAGATGGCAGTAAGATTCCCGCGCTTTATGCAGCAGGAGAGGTTTCGGGAGGTATTCACGCAGGTAATCGATTGGGCGGTAATGCCTTGGCTGATATCTTTACTTTTGGCCGTATCGCAGCTGAAACTGCTATTAAGGAATGCTGTCAATAAAGAAAGCTTAGCAAAAAGTTAAAGATTACCATTAACAGAAAAACTCCTCGATGATAAGATGTCTACCATCATCTCTTTCTAAGAGGGGTTTTTCCATGCTGTAGCATCAAGCACAGCTTTATTCACATCAAAAAAATATTTTACATTGGGCGAGTTTACGAAAAGTGATATAATAAGAATATGATTAATTCTCAATTAGAAGAAAAAAGAAAAGTCATTATTGAAGAAAAAGTAGCTTTGGGAAAAGCTTCTGGGAAAATTATTTTAATGGGAGAGCATGCGGTTGTTTACGGAGAACCAGCAATTGCTCTGCCTTTTTCTGCGGTTGAAACAGTTGCAGAAGTCAAAGCGGAAGGCGAAGCGCTGACAGTTACCTGCGAATTTTACGATGGTCTTGTTCACAAGATGCCTGAAATTTTGGAAAGCCTCAAACACGCTATTCGTTTTTCCCTCTATCGTATTGGAGCACCTCAAGATCCAGCTGTTCATATTGATATTCACTCTACTATTCCTGCAGAGCGCGGTATGGGCTCAAGTGCTGCTGTGGCAGTTGCTATCGCCAGAAGCCTTTTCAATTTTTATGGTAAGAAGCTAAGCGATAAGGAACTTTGGGAGATTGTTCAATCCTCAGAAAAAATTGCACACGGCAACCCTTCTGGCATTGATACGGTGACAACCAGTGGCAGCTCTCCTGTTTTTTTTGTCAGAGATCAGCCGATTGAGCAGTTAAGAATTGACATGGATGCTTATTTGGTAGTTGCCGATACTGGCCAGACTGGCCAAACCTTAAAAGCCATCCAGTCTGTCAAGGAACTTTTAAAACAAGAAAAAAATCGTTTTAATGCTCAATTGTCAATCAAAGAACTAGGGGAACTGTCCAGATTAGCCAAGGAAGCCCTTTTAAACAATCAAGCGCAAGAACTGGGAAAAATTATGAATGAAGCCCAGCAGCTTTTAGCTTCGCTCACTGTTTCCAATGCGACTTTAGACCGCTTGAGCCAGGTAGCACGGCAGGCTGGTGCCTTAGGAGCAAAATTAACCGGCGGCGGCCGCGGAGGCTGCTTGATAGCTTTGGCTAAAAGTAAAGAAAGCGCGGAAAAGATTGCCCTCAGCCTTTTAGAAAACGGAGCCAGACAAACCTGGTGCCAATATTTGGGCAGTATTTCGCGCCAACAGAGCAATAAAGCTTAAGACAGTCTTCTGTTGCGACTTTTAAAGAAAACCTTAAAACAAACATAGTAGATAAGCTATCAGTCGTTTAAGCTGATATCATTTGTCGGGAACAAGACAGTCAAGTGGTTAGAAAATCACTTGGCTGTCTTGTTTTTTATTTTCAATAGGCTCAGGCAGGTTAATTACATGGGCGGTCGAAAGTATGTTTAATATTAAAATTAACTTGACTTAATTTTAATATTAAGTTATATTATTTTTAAGAGGAGAAAAGGAAATGCTAAAAATTGAAAATTTGAGTGTTGCTTATCAAAATCAGCTAATCCTGGATAATATTTCCTTAGGAATCGCCCCTTCTGCTATTACTGGTGTCATTGGGCCTAATGGTGCTGGGAAGTCAACTTTTTTTAAGGGGATTTTGGGAATGGTGGATCATCAAGGAGACAGCTTTATTGATGGGAAAAGGCTGAGTCAAATGCTTGAGAAAGTATCTTACGTCGAACAAAAAGCTGATATTGACTCAAATTTCCCCATTCGGGTAAAAGAATGTGTAGCCCTAGGCTTATTTTCTCGGCTTGGTTTCTTTTCACGCTTAAAAAAGCAGGATTGGAAAAAAATTCAAGAAGCACTTGCTCGGGTTAATCTGCTAGATTATGCAGAAAGGCCGATCAATCAGCTTTCGGGCGGGCAATTTCAGCGCATGCTTATAGCTCGCTGCTTGGTTCAAGAAGCCGATTATATCTTTTTGGATGAGCCCTTTGCAGGTATTGATACTGTCAGTGAGGAAATGATTATGCAGCTTTTACAGGCGCTTAAAGAAAAAGGAAAAACGATTTTAGTTATTCATCATGATTTGAGCAAGGCCGAAGCTTATTTTGACCAAGTGCTGCTTTTAAACAGAAAAGTTCTTGCCTTTGGGCCTACAAAGGCTGTTTTTACACAGGAAAATTTGACCAAGACTTATCAATCACAGTTTTTAATGGCAGGTGATCTTTAAATGATTATAGAATTTATAAAAGGACTGCAGCAGTTTCATTTTTTACAAAATGCTCTAGTAACGGCCGTTATTATTGGTGTTGTAGCAGGAGCAGTAGGTTGTTTTATCATTCTTCGTGGGATGTCTCTCATGGGAGACGCTATTTCCCATGCTGTTTTGCCGGGTGTTGCCTTATCTTATATTTTAGGGATTAACTTTTTTATTGGAGCTATTGTTTTTGGTTTGCTGGCTTCACTTATAATTACTTTTATTAAGGAAAACAGCATTATTAAAAGCGATACAGCTATCGGCATAACCTTCAGTTCTTTTTTGGCCTTGGGAGTTATTTTGATTGGTTTGGCTAACAGTTCGACCGACCTGTTTCATATTTTGTTTGGGAATATCTTGGCTGTACAAGACACAGATAAATGGATTACCTTAGGAATTTCACTACTTGTCCTTGTGGTCATCATTTTCTTTTTCAAACCGCTTTTGCTGACGTCTTTTGACCCTACCTTGGCAAAATCAATGGGGGTACCTGTTAATTATTATCATTACCTGCTGATGATTTTGCTGACTTTGGTTTCAGTTACAGCTATGCAGAGTGTCGGAACCATTTTAATTGTCGCCTTGCTGATAACGCCTGCAGCAACAGCTTATCTCTATAGCAATAGTTTGAAGTCTATGATCTTTTTGTCATCAACTTTGGGAGCTCTGGCTTCGGTTTTAGGTCTTTTTATTGGCTATAGTTTTAACATTGCTGCCGGATCAAGTATTGTTTTGACCTCGGCTCTAATCTTTTTGCTGTCCTTTATTTTTGCACCCAAGCAGAGATTTTTTAGGAAAAAAGCAGAAAGCAATCATTCTTAAGTGTTAGCAATTATTTATTATAAAGGAGAATTTTTAATGAAAAAATTTGGTTTATTGCTGTTAGTTTGCTTGTCTTTAATTGGTTTGTTTGCCTGTACTTCTAAAAAAAGGGCAGACAAAAAGTTAAATGCCGTAGCTACAAATTCAATTATTGCCGATATAACTAAAAATATCGCTGGTGATAAAATTAATCTGCACAGCATAGTTCCTGTCGGCCGTGATCCGCATGAATATGAGCCCTTGGCAGAAGATGTCAAAAAAACCTCTCAGGCTGATGTGATTTTTTACAATGGCATCAATCTAGAAAATGGCGGACAGGCTTGGTTTACAAAGCTTGTCAAAAATGCTGGTAAAAAAGCAGACAAAGATTATTTTGCAGTTAGTGACGGTATTAAGACGATTTATTTAGAAGGAGCCAAGGAAAAGGGAAAAGAAGATCCTCATGCCTGGCTCAATCTTGAAAATGGTATCATTTATGCCAAGAATATTATGAAGCGTCTTTCTGAAAAAGATCCTAAAAACAAGCGCTATTATCAGAAAAATTTTCAGGTATACAGTGCCAAGCTTGAAAAGCTGCACCAAACAGCTAAAGAAAAAATCAGCCGTATTCCGGCTGAAAAGAAAATGATTGTTACCAGTGAAGGGTGTTTTAAATATTTTTCACAAGCTTATGATATCCCGTCAGCTTATATTTGGGAAATTAATACAGAAGAAGAAGGAACACCAAATCAAATTAAAAATCTGGTGGAAAAATTGCGCAAAAAACAGGTACCAGCACTTTTTGTTGAAAGCAGCGTTGATGAACGGCCGATGAAAACTGTCTCTAAAGATACAGGACTTCCTATTGCCGCTAAAATTTTTACAGACTCAATTGCCAAAAAAGGACAAGCAGGAGATAGTTACTATGCCATGATGAAATGGAATATAGATAAAATTACTGCAGGTCTATCGCAATAGGTTTTAATCATGCAGCTAATCTTACTATCTAGATAATTTGGTCATTTAAGGCGACCCTGTAAAACGGCTGAGAATGAAAACTTTTATCCCCTTTTTGTGAACAATTTGATATAATGAGTTTGACAAAGAAGAGGATAAATTATGACACCTAACAAAGAAGACTATCTAAAAATCATCTATGAGCTCGGTGAGCACGGAGAAAAAATCAGCAACAAGCAAATTGCTGCCAAAATGTCAGTATCTGCTCCAGCAGTGTCAGAAATGGTCAAAAAACTTTTGCAGGAGGATCTGATTCTTAAAGATAAGCAAGCCGGCTATCTCCTGACCCAAAAAGGTTTGGCCTTGACTTCCGCTCTCTATCGTAAGCATCGTTTAATTGAAGTTTTCTTGATGAATCATCTGGGCTATACAGCGGATGAAATTCATGAAGAGGCTGAGGTCTTGGAACATACAGTGTCAGATATTTTCATTGAACGTTTGGATAAGCTCCTCAATTATCCAAAAGTCTGCCCGCATGGAGGAACTATTCCTCAGCATGGAGAGCCTCTGGTTGAAAAGTACCATAAAACTTTGAGAGATACGGCTGAGAAGGGAACTTATCTGTTAAAGCGGGTTCAGGATAATTTTCAGCTCTTGAAGTATATGGAACAGCATCATCTAAATATTGGCGATGAATTAAAGCTTTTAGAGTATGATGATTTTGCAGGTGCCTATACGATAGAAAAGGATGGTAAACAGCTGCAAATCACATCAGCTGTTGCTGCCCAGATCTATGTGGAAAAGAAAGCGTAAATTACTTGTTAGGGTATTTGAAATAAGTAAAAAAAGCAGGACAAATCGATAATTTTAAAAGAATCGGTTTGTCCTGTTCTTTGCATTTAAAGGCACTGTATTGTGATTTACCCTGTCCGCACTATCTGCTGAGAGTGACCGTTAAAGCTGCTTCTGATTTCTAGAAGGCACCCTAAGCTTCAAGAGGCATAAAGTTACCAACAATCAGTCCGATAATCCGTGGATTATCTTCATAAGGAGCAAATTTGTCCGCATATTTTTTATTGAGAGAGACCAAACGAAGTCCTTTGTCTTCGCGATAGACTTTTTTGATATAGGTTTGACCGTTCCAATCCACTGCGTAAATAGCACCATCATAGTCAAATCCGGTCTGTTTAACAAGAGCTACTTCACCGTTTAGAAATGTCGGTTCCATAGAATCTCCAAAAATCCAAGCAGCAAAATCATGATCAAGTTCTTCATCATAGAAGACAGTATCAAAATTGCCATCTCCAAAGTAAGAATATCCTGTACCTGCAGATAATTTTTCGTAGACTTTATAAGCGTAACGTTTACTTTCCATTGTTTTCACCACCTTGTTTTGCTGCTTCAGTAAATTTTGCGAATAGTTGAGCGTTTTTTCCTTATTATCTGCATTCAGCTGGCTATAAATGCTGATAATATCATACTGGACTGAAAAATAAGCCCTGTCGACTTTCAGCAGCTGAGCCAATTTTGCTAGGTTTTTTTGATTGGGTCTGGTTTTGTTAGCTTCCCAATTAAAGTAAGACGGACGGGAAATCCCTAACTGTTTAGCCATCTGTGCTTGTGAAAGTCCGAGTTCTTCCCGTCTTTTTCTTAATCTTTCGCCTGAAAACATAAGCTCTCCTGTTAGTTTATAAACTAATTAAAGTTTATCATCTTTTAGCAGGAAAAGCAAGGAGAAATAATAAAAATAGTTGTTGCCTGATTGCTGCTAGAGCAGCTGTTTCCTGATGTCTTGGGCACCTAAAAGTTCACTTTACAGGAAATGTTTAGAATTCTCATAAATAAGAGTTCGTTTTTTATTTATGAGAAAGCGACAAAAGGTAAAACACGAACATTGTTGCTGTTTTTCTTATAGAATTTTCATCTTTTTTATGCTAAAATAAATGAAATACATTACATTTGGAGGCCTTTATGAAAGCAATTATTACAGTAGTTGGAAAAGATACAACCGGTATTGTTGCGGGTGTGGCAACGAAAATTGCAGAGCTTGGACTTAACATTGATGACATTACACAGACTGTTTTAGACGGCTATTTTACCATGATGGCAGTGGTTTCTGCTGATGAGAAAAAAGATTTTGCTCAGCTTAGAAAAGAGTTTGAGACTTTTGGAGAGACTTTAAATGTTAAAATTAATATCCAAAGTTCGGCCATTTTTGATGCCATGCATAATTTATAAGATGGGGGCTTGAGTAATGGATATTAAACAAGTTACTGAAACAATCGCTATGATTGAAGAGCAGAACTTTGACGTCCGCACTATTACGATGGGGATTTCACTGCTTGACTGTATTGACTCAGATATTAATAAGGCTGCTGAAAAAATTTATAATAAAATTGTTACTAAAGCCAGCAGACTGGTTGAAGTTGGAGATGAAATTTCAGCTGAATTGGGGATTCCAATTGTCAACAAGCGTATCTCTGTAACACCTATTTCCATCATTGGTGCAGCAACTGATGCGGATAGCTATGTTCCTTTGGCTAAGGCGCTGGACCGTGCAGCCAAAAAGATTGGCATTAATTTTATCGGCGGTTTTTCTGCTTTGGTGCAAAAAGGTTATCAAAAAGGAGATGAAATTCTCATCAACTCTATTCCCCAAGCTTTGGCTGAAACTGACTTTGTCTGTTCATCCGTCAATATCGGATCAACCAAGTCTGGTATCAATATGACAGCTGTGCGTGATATGGGGCGCATTATCAAGGAAACGTCTGCCGCTTCTGAGATGGGCCCTGCTAAATTGGTGGTCTTTGCCAATGCCGTTGAGGACAATCCTTTCATGGCAGGTGCCTTTCACGGCGTAGGAGAAGCCGATGTTGTCATCAATGTCGGTGTCTCAGGGCCAGGGGTGGTCAAGCGTGCTTTGGAAAAAGTTCGCGGTCAAAGCTTTGACCTTGTCGCTGAGACAGTTAAAAAGACAGCTTTCAAGATTACTCGTATCGGACAGCTGGTAGGAACGCTGGCCAGCGAGCGTCTTGGAGTCAAATTTGGCATTGTTGATTTATCGTTGGCTCCGACGCCGGCAGTCGGCGATTCGGTTGCCCGTGTTCTTGAAGAAATGGGTCTGGAGACGGTCGGAACTCATGGAACAACGGCAGCACTGGCTCTTCTCAATGACCAAGTCAAAAAGGGCGGTGTCATGGCCTGCAATCAAGTTGGCGGCTTGTCAGGTGCCTTTATCCCAGTTTCAGAAGATGAGGGTATGATTGCTGCAGTTAAGAGCGGTTCCCTCAATCTGGAAAAATTAGAAGCTATGACAGCTATCTGTTCGGTGGGGCTTGATATGATTGCCATTCCTGAGGATACACCGGATACAACAATTGCAGCCATGATTGCTGATGAGGCAGCTATCGGCGTGATCAATCAGAAGACAACAGCGGTGCGCATTATTCCTAAAGGAAAAGAAGGCGATATGATCGAATTCGGCGGTCTGTTGGGCGCAGCTCCGGTTATGTCTGTCAATAAGAAATCATCTGCAGATTTTATCGCCCGTGGCGGTCAGATTCCTGCACCTATCCACAGTTTTAAAAATTAAAGGCAATCCAATCAGATACTGTTAAAAATAATGCTTAGCTCAATGTAATCAAGCGTTAGACTGAAACCATTACACAATAAAAGTTTAGAACTTTTTCGTTAGTTGTTGAGTTCTTATATGTAAGCTTCCTAGTAAGGCGGCTATCGAAAAAGCCAGCAATTTTAATAAGAAATTGTTTCAATTATGATAAAATAAGGCACTTGTAAGTTTTTTGCAAGTGTTTTCATTTCATGTTATAATATAGTCTGGATGAGGAGGGTAAAGATGACAGAAACAAAACTCTATATAGCTAGACATGGGAAAACAATGTTTAACACAATTGGACGTGCCCAAGGATGGAGTGATACCCCTCTGACAAAATTTGGCGAGGAAGGCATACGAGAACTGGGTGTAGGCTTAAAAGCGGCCAAAATTCCTTTTAAGGCAGCATTCTCCAGCGATAGCGGCAGAACCATGCAGACCATGGAAATTATTCTTCGTGAAATCGGTCATGAAAATCTGCCTTATACGCGGGATAAACGCATTCGTGAGTGGTGCTTTGGCAGTCTGGATGGCGGTTATGACGGGGATTTGTTCCAAGGAGTCCTGCCTAGGACAGCAGCTTTTAATACAGGTAAAACTTTTACGGAAGTTACTTACCCTGAACTGGCGGCCAGTCTTGTTGAAGTCGATACAGCTAATTGGGCAGAGCCTTGGGAAGTGATTGAAAATCGTATTTACGGAGGATTTGAAGCTATTGCTCAATCTATTGAACAATCGGGCGGCGGCAACGCTATTGTAGTCAGTCATGGTCTGACTATAGGGACGTTTATGTGGCTGATTGATCATGAACAACAAAAGACCAGCATTGATAATGGCAGCGTGAGTGTCGTTTCTTATGAAAATCAAAAATTTTCTATTGAAACGATTGCCGATATGGGCTACCGTCATCAAGGAAGACAAATTTTGAAAGAAACTAATGAGAAAAAGATTTAATTTACTGACTGTTTTACTGCAAATCGGAGTTGTTATACTCTTTATTTTCGGTATCTATCTTTTCTTGAATAGGAATCAACAGCCTGTTCATCAAGGAAATGGCAAGGCTAAGACAGAAAAAAGGTCTCAAAAGAAGACCTCGGCTGACCAAACGACAGCTTTGCCGGATGTTTCTCCCGATGATTGGGAATTGGTTCTGGTCAATCGTGACCATATAACTGCTGAGATGAATCCTGATTTGACAGATATTAACAGTATTTCAGTAGATTCTCGGATTGCAGAGAAAACTCGAGAATTTTTGGCAGCAGCACAAGCCATTGATGCTAGTGAGCATTTGATATCAGGTTACCGCAGTGTTGCTTATCAAGAAGAACTTTATAATAGTTATGTAGCTCAGGAAAAAGCAAATGATTCCAGTCTGAGTCAGGAAGAAGCTGAAAAGCAGGTTCAGACCTATTCACAGCCGCCTGGAGCCAGTGAACATCAGACAGGATTGGCTATTGATATGAGTACTGTCGACAGCCTCAATCAAAGCAAGCCAGAGACGGTTGCTAAAGTAGCTGAGCTAGCGCCAAAATACGGCTTTGTCCTGCGTTTTCCTAAGGATAAAAAGCATGCGACAGGCATTGACTATGAGGACTGGCATTACCGTTATGTTGGCGTAAAGTCTGCTAAATACATGACCAAACACAATTTAACCTTAGAAGAATATTTAGAAAAGTTAAAGGAGAAATAGGCAGTGAGAGCAAGACTCAAATTTAAGTCTTTTGTGGTAATTGTCACACTTCTTTTTCTGGCTGTTTTCCTTCCAATTTTAAGTGGCGGAGGCTTGGCGAGTGCTCAAAAAGAAACTGCCAGCCCTTACAGCCAGAGAGAATTTATCCGAGAAATTGCTCCGACAGCTCAGAAACTATCCAAGACCTATGGAGTGAGAAGTTCAATTATCATTGGTCAGGCAGTGCTGGACAGTAACTTTGGTCAGACCCTGCTAGCTAGTAAATATCACAACCTTTTTAGCATCAAGGCAAAGGCTGGCGAGGGCGGAGTACGCTTAAAGAGCCGTGAATACAAGAATGGCCGTTGGCATGAAGTTACTAATCGCTATCTTGTTTATAAGTCTTGGGAAGATTCTTTGTATGATTATATGGCGATTCTGCGGCAGAACAAGGTGTGGGATAAGGCGCTTTATACGACAATGACAACATCAAGCGGCTATAAAACAGTTGCTAAAGCCCTTCAGGCAGCAGGTTTTAACAGTGATCCTAATTATGCCAATAAATTAATTGCCACTATAGAAAAAAATAATCTAACAGATTACGATAAATAAGCATTCTGAAACTATCTGATTTCATCAGTCGAACTAAGCTTTCGGCTGATGAAGGGGTATCGTTTAGGATGCTTTTTTGATGTCTTGAAATTGACATCTGTCACATTAGGAAAATGACAATTGCAAGATGAAAGATAGAAGGAGATTTGCTATACTTAATTTAAGATAGCGCTTACAAAATAAGCTTTTGTAAATAAAAATAGCAGCTTGAATTTAAGAGAAATGAGGGGTTAAAAAATCAATTAACAGTCAATTTTAAAAAGTTGATTGTTTAAAGTGCATTGTTTTTTCATCGGTTTAAAAAGGAGAAAAAGAAATGAAAAAAGAAACAGTTTGTAAAAATTGGTTTATGCGTAAAAGCGGGAAAAGCTGGCTTTTTGGATGTTCAGTTTTATTTGTCTTAGGTATGGCAACTACTTTACCAGCTGCGGCTGAAGAAAATGGGCCAGTAACTGCTGCAGACGTTGCTGTAACAGAGGAGGGAAACAAGAATGAGGTTCAGGCATTGCCTCAAGAAGCTCCTGTTACAGAAGCGATACAAGCAAGTGATGCAGCATTGAATCAAGCGGCAGTTACTGAAGCAACAACAATTCAAGTTTCAGTCCCTGAAAATACTGAACCGACAGCTCCTGTGACCAGTGCAGATAGTCCTAATCAAGCTGCTGAAAAAGAAACTCCCCACTTAAGTCCTGCTAATCCTGAGGTTAAAGAAGAGCCAGTTGCTCAGCAAGAGATAGCTGCCAAGAAAGAAGAGAATAATTCTGTGACCAATTTAAAAGATGTAACACATGATAACAATGGAAGCTGGGAAATAAATGAAAGTGGTATCCATTCCAATGCTGTTGGCAAAGGTGATTCTTTCTTATACTCTCAATCAAGCGGTAAGAATTTTATCTATGCAGCAGATGTTATTTTTAAACAAAACAGTGGCGCAGCAGCCCTAATTTTTAGAGGAAACAACGATAGTAATCATAAAAATATGTATGCAGTCAATGTGGATGTGGGTGGACACAAGGCCAAACTTTGGCGTTGGGTCGACAATAAGGATATCCAATTAATTGATGAACGCGATGTAGTACCGACAGCTGATAATCGCTATACTCTTAAAGTTGTGGCTGTTAATAAGTGGATTTCTTATTACGTTAATGATGTTTTAATGGCAAGCACAGGTGATTATGTCTTGCAAAAAACTGATAAAGGACAAAATACTGTTATCCCTGAAGGCTACTTTGGTCTTTTGAATTGGAATGGCGATTTGGTTTTTCAAAATATAAAATTTACCTTATTAGACGATGCCACAATTCCTTTGATTGACAATGTAACAGTAACATCTGACAAGGGGCATGTTGAAAAACAAGGTCAGTTCTTCTCTGAAGAACCCCTTCATATTCAGTATGTTAGCAATGATGCTGCTCAAGTGGGCTTAGATATTGTTAAACATAATCCTGCAGCTCTTATCACAGTAGAAGATGAAGCTGGTCATGTTTATACAGACCTTTCTCACCTTCCAGTCAAGGTAGGTGCTAATTATTTCACTATTAAGAGCACCATTACAGATCAATTCGGTCGTAAGGCTATCCTTACCTATCGTATTAATGTTCACCGTCGGCAGAAAGAGGATGTCTACTATAATGAACTTTACCGTGATCAATATCACTATTCTGTCAAAGATGGCTGGGCTAATGATCCTAACGGCATGGTTTACTATAAAGGTGTTTATCATCTTTTTCATCAGTTTTATGATGATACTAAGTGGGGGCCAATGCACTGGGCACATGCGACTAGTACAGATTTGATTCATTGGAAGGAAGAACCAATTGCCTTTTACCCAGATTCCAATGGTTATATGTTCTCGGGCTGTGTAGTCATTGATGACCATAATAGTTCAGGCTTCTTTAAAACAGATAAAGGCGGCCTAGTTGCAATTATCACAGCCAACGGCAATGGTCAGCGCATGGAACTTGCTTACAGTGAAGACGAAGGCAAAACGTGGCAAAAATATGATAAGATTGTAGCTGATTGGTCAAATGATCCTTTGCAAAGTCAAGATTTCCGTGATCCAAAAGTCTTCCGCTGGAATAATCAATGGTTCATGGTGCTGGCAGGTGGCCCGCTTCGTATCTATTCCTCTAACAATTTGAAAGATTGGAAGGTCGAATCTACCTATCCAGACCTTCACACAGAGTGTCCGGATATGTACCCGATTATTGCCAATGATGGAGTGCTTAAATGGGTGCTGTCTCGCGGCGGCCGCTTTTACAAGGTCGGTGATTTCAAACAAGTGGCTGGTAAATGGACTTTTGTAGCAGATGCTGCCTACAAAGATAAGGACGAAGTCATGAACTTTGGTAAAGATTCTTATGCCGCTATGACTTACTATGTACAAGATTTTGGGACAGAAAGACATCCAACCATTCCTAAATTGACAGAAATCAACTGGATGAACACCTGGGAAGATTACTGTAATCTAGTAGCTGATACGGTTGGCCAAAACTTTAACGGAACTTTCAATTTAAATCTTGATCTTGGACTTATCAACGACAATGGCCGATATGTTTTGACACAAACACCTGTTAAGGCCTACGACAGTCTTCGTGAAACAGATACTGCCTTACATTTTAAAGATGTCACGGTAGATGCCAACAATACTCTTTTGAAAGATTTCAAAGGAGACAGTTATGAAATTGTTTCTAAATTCCGTCCAGACGCAAAGACCACAAAAGTTGGCTTCAATCTCCGTGTTGGTAATGGTCAAGCAACGAAAGTCATTTACGATTTGCAGACAGAAACCTTATCTATTGACCGTAGCCAATCTGGTATTATCTTATCTGATGCCTTTGCTAAGATTAATAGTCAGCATGTGACTAAAAATGCAGATGGTTCCATTGATTTGCATCTCTATGTCGATCGTGCCAGCCTTGAGGTATTTGCCAAAGGAAATACAGTTGCTGGAGCCAATCAGATTTTTCCAAATCCAGAAGCTGTAGGTGCCAGCGTTATTGTAGAAGGTGGTAAAGCTCAAGCAGATATTTCTGTTTACAAAATGAAAACAACTTGGACAGACAAAAAAGATGTGACAAAACCAGTAGCCATGAATACAACAACTGCAACAAATCTTGCTCTCCAAGTTGGTCAAGTTCAAGATCTGCAAGTTTATCTAGCACCAGCAAGTGTTAAGCAAGATGTTAAGTGGACTGTTAGTGATCCAAGTCTTGTCAAAACAAGCCAAACAGGAAATGTTCTCCATTTAACAGCTGTGAAAAAAGGAAATCTTACCGTTACAGCAACTTCTACAGAAAATCCAAGTCTCAGCAAAACATTTACAATTGCAATTACCTTGAATAATTTCAAGACTAATCTCAAGGGATTGAAATCTGTTGTTGGTAACTGGTATATTGATGATGAAACCTTGTACGATAGCAATACAAGTGCCAATGATTACTATATGGCAACTCAGAAGCCAGGTTTCAAGGAATATGATTACGATATTGACCTCAAATATCAAAACGGTTTGATTAATCTTTTTGTTGCTTCTGAAAATATTGATCCTGGTCAAGCTTACTCTGTACAATTTGGTGATAGTGAAAATGTTCGTTTGTATCGCTATGGAGGTGATACAATTGCAGAAGCTAACATGGGCAAACGAATTAATGACGGTCAGTACCATCATATAAAAGTAAGTAAAAAGGCAAATAGCATGATCATATTTGTGGATGGGCAAGAAGTGATGAACCATACCTTTGATCAAGTAGATTCATACTTTAATGACGCTTATGTAGGCCTCGGTTTATGGGACGGAGCTGTTGAATTCCAAAACTTTTTTGTAACAGACCATAATAAAGCTCCAGAACCAGATCCTAGTCCAAAACCACAGCCAGATGCCCCAGAGGTATTGGAGCAAGAAAGAGAGTTAATTGATCCTTTAACTGATGTTCATGTTATACTTCAAAAAGGGGAATCAAGCTCTATTGTTGGACTGCAGACAAACCATATTGAAACGAATGATGTCCATACGCCAGATGTTTTGCAGTCAAAAGACTATGATCTCTTTAATATCACTCTTGTGGATAAAGATGGAAAAGCTGTTGCGGTTACCAAATCAGCGATAGTCTTATTACCGATTGATTCTGGAAAAATGGTAGATAAAGTGGTGTATTTACCAAATACAAGCAAAGAAGAAATCCTTCCCTTTACCATTGTCAGTTTGACAGATAGCAATGGTAAGAAACAGGATTATGTTCGCTTTATGGCAGATCATTTTAGTGAATACGGTTTAGTCTATCGAACCGAAAATCGGATTAATCCTCAAAAAAATGGAAAAGCAGAAGAAGCAAATGATGTTTCTCATTCATCTTCATCAAGTTCACAGCAAGAATTTAAAACAGCAGCTCTTTCACAAAAGCGCAGCAAAAATGTAACAAATGTCAAAGCGCTAATCCCAACAGCTGTTCAAAAAGTAAGTCTTTCATCTGCGGCAATGCTGCCAAATACCGGAGACCATAAAACAAACTTAAGTCAATTAGGATTATTGGCAGTGCTTGGTGGCTGTTTTGCAGGAATAGTCGGTTATTTTAAAAAGCGTAGCCATTAATTAGTTGATTTTCTTAAAGTGAAGAGGTTGGGACAGACAAACAATTATGGCTGTCTGTCTCGTCCCACTCTCTAACAAGTGAAAGTACCGAGTATCATCAAACAAATCATTATAATACTCCTAGAGGATTTATGAATGATATTCAGACGATTTTTAAAACCAGTGATGGCTATTAGCATATGTATTATTTGTTAAACAGCAATTATAAACTGGCAAATGATGAACATCCTTGTTGAGACTAGCAGCAGCAATCGTCTGCAGGCAGATTTAGCTAATTTTGAAACTTAGTAGCAGCAGAACTAGGTCTTAAGACGGATTTTTAGCACTCGTATAAAAAGAGTGCTAATTTTTTACGTTTTTCTCTTGACAGAAAATATGAATGGAGTATAATGGAATCATAAAGTTAGCAGTCGATTGTTAAGAGTGCTAATCTTTTTGACTAGAGATGGGAGGTGGACTTCGGTGATTACCCAACGTCAAAAGGATATTCTCAATTTGATTGTTGAAATTTTTACTAAGACACACGAGCCCATTGGATCTAAAACACTCCAAAATTCAATTGCTTCAAGCAGTGCAACTATCAGAAATGATATGGCAGCTTTGGAAAAGCTGGGGCTTTTGGAAAAGGCACATACTTCCAGTGGTCGTTTGCCTAGTCAGGAAGGCTTCCGTTATTTTGTGGATCATTCCCTAAATCCAGATAGTCTAGATGAGCAAGATGCTTATCAAGTGATCAAGTCTTTTGACTTTGAATTTTTTCGCTTAGATGACCTTTTGCAAAAGGCTTGTGAAATTTTAGCAGAACTGACAGGCTATACGTCAGTAATTATGGATGTAGAGCCCAAGAGGCAGTGCTTGACCGCCTTTGATATTGTTAAACTCAGTAACCACGATGCTTTGGCAGTTTTAACCTTAGATGAGGCCAGTCCTATAACAGTGCAGTTTGCCATTCCTAAAAATTTTTTGGACAGCGATTTATTGACTGTTGTTAAAATTGTTCGAGAACGTCTCTTGAATCAAACAGTGCTGGACATTCATTACCGCTTACGAACGGAGCTTCCGCAGATTATTCAAAAGTATTTTTCGCGGACGGATAATGTTTTAGATCTGTTTGATCATATTTTTAAGCAAATTTTTCAAGAGAAAGTTTTCATCGCTGGAAAAATTAAAACACTGGAATTTGCAGGGCTTGAAACCTATCAGTTTTTGGATAATCTACAGTCTGCAGCCTTGGAAATCCGTGAAAGCCTTCCAGAAGATGAAACTTATCGTGTGCAAATTGCTGAAAGTCGTGAAAAAAGTTTATCAGAACTGACCGTTATTAGTCAGAGGTTCCTCATTCCTTACAGAGGGTTTGGCATTTTGACAGTGATTGGTCCGGTGGATTTGGATTATCGGCGGACGGTAAGCTTAGTTAATATTATCAGTCGTGTTTTAGCTATTAAGCTTGGGGACTTTTACCGTTATCTCAACAGTAATCACTATGAAGTTCATTAAGCAAAGAAAATAGTTGATTTTATTATTAAAAACAAAGAGGAAAGAGGTGTAACCTTGTCGGAAAAAGAGACTAAAGAAGAGCTCAAGGAAGAGGCAAAAGCAGCTGAAACAACAGAATCTGCAGCTGAAAAAGTCGCAGAAGAAGCTGTTGAAGAAACTCCTGAAAACAAAGAGCTGCAAGAAGCCCTTGACCGAGCAGAAGATTTTGAAAACAAGTATCTGCGCGCCCATGCTGAAATGCAAAATGTTCAGCGCCGTGCCAATGAAGAACGCCAAAGTTTGCAAAGGTATCGTTCGCAAGACCTAGCAAAAAAGATTCTGCCAAGCCTTGATAATCTGGAAAGAGCTTTGGCTGTGGAAGGTTTGACAGATGATGTCAAGAAGGGCCTTGAAATGGTGCAGGAAAGCTTGATTCAAGCCCTCAAAGAAGAAGGCGTTGAAGAAGTTGAACTGGAAAACTTTGATCCCAATCTTCACATGGCCGTGCAGACTCTTGATGCAGATGATGACCATCCGGCAGACAGTATCGCACAAGTCCTTCAAAAAGGTTATAAGCTCCATGAACGCCTATTAAGACCAGCTATGGTAGTGGTCTACAACTAGTCAATAATGATGGGCATTAAAATGCTTCATCATTATACGGCAACCGCTGTGGCGGATTGCCTAGACTACTTACTAGCTCGTTAGCAAAATAATATCGATTTTGCTAACTCACGTCGCAACAAATCACAGAACAGACCAAGTAACAACAAGACTTGGTGAGTCCGAAACGACGGTAAACTAGGCGGTAAGTCAGAAATCTTTGATTTCGTTGACGCACCCCCGCAAGGTTAACTAGCATTTTATAGCCTGAAAGGCGTAGGAAGTGCAGTCAACTACTGCGCAACAAAGAAAGAAGCAAGCCTGCGGCTTGCAAAGGCGATAGTTTTCGCCGTGGTGATAGTCAGATAACAAGAATTGTTATCTGACAGGGAAATTTTGAAACCTTGGGTTCAAAATTTAGGCATGGAACTCCGAAGGAGGTCGCTGCCGTCCTCACCACCTAAGAAAACTATCAAAAAGAAAAAATTATTTTAAAAATTTGAAAGGAATTGAACGTTAATTTCAGTCGCTAGATGTAGAAAGCTTCGCTTTCGTTAATCTCTCGATTGAAACAGTTCACTGGACTGTTTCAACGTTCTTGGTATCTTAATTATGAGTAAAATTATCGGTATTGACTTAGGTACAACTAACTCAGCAGTCGCAGTTCTCGAAGGAACTGAAAGTAAAATTATTGCAAATCCAGAAGGTAACCGTACAACACCTTCAGTAGTTTCATTCAAAAATGGTGAAATTGTTGTTGGTGATGCAGCTAAACGTCAAGCGGTAACTAATCCGGAAACAATTCTTTCCATCAAATCAAAAATGGGAACTTCTGAAAAAGTTGCGGCTAATGGTAAAGAGTACACACCACAAGAAATCTCAGCAATGATTCTTCAATACCTTAAAGGTTATGCAGAAGATTACCTTGGTGAGAAAGTAACCAAAGCTGTTATCACAGTTCCAGCTTACTTTAACGATGCCCAACGTCAAGCAACAAAAGACGCTGGTAAAATTGCTGGACTTGAAGTAGAACGTATCGTTAACGAACCAACAGCAGCAGCTCTTGCTTACGGTCTTGACAAACAAGATAAGGATGAAAAGATCTTGGTATTTGACCTTGGGGGCGGTACCTTTGACGTGTCAATCCTTGAGTTAGGAGACGGTGTCTTTGATGTTCTTTCAACAGCTGGGGACAACAAACTCGGTGGTGATAATTTTGACCAAAAAGTGATTGACTGGTTGGTTGAAGAATTCAAGAAAGAAAACGGTATTGACTTATCAACAGATAAGATGGCTCTGCAACGTTTGAAAGATGCTGCTGAAAAAGCTAAGAAAGATCTTTCAGGTGTGACTTCAACTCAAATCAGTTTGCCATTCATTACTGCTGGTGAGGCTGGACCTCTTCACTTGGAAACAAGTCTTTCCCGTGCGAAATTTGATGATTTAACGCGTGACCTTGTAGAACGTACTAAGACTCCAGTTCGCCAAGCCCTTTCAGATGCTGGTTTGAGCTTGTCAGAAATCGACGAAGTTATCCTTGTTGGTGGTTCAACTCGTATTCCTGCCGTTGTTGAAGCTGTTAAGGCTGAAACTGGTAAAGAACCAAATAAATCAGTAAACCCAGACGAAGTTGTTGCTATGGGTGCTGCCATCCAAGGCGGTGTCATCACTGGTGATGTTAAAGATGTCGTTCTGCTTGACGTTACACCATTGTCACTTGGTATCGAAACTATGGGTGGCGTCTTTACAAAACTTATCGACCGTAATACAACTATTCCAACTTCTAAATCACAAGTCTTCTCAACTGCAGCAGACAATCAGCCAGCTGTTGATATCCATGTTCTTCAAGGGGAACGTCCAATGGCCGCAGACAATAAAACACTCGGTCGCTTCCAATTAACAGATATTCCAGCTGCACCTCGTGGTGTGCCACAAATCGAAGTAACATTTGATATTGATAAGAATGGTATTGTTTCTGTTAAAGCCAAAGATTTGGGTACTCAAAAAGAACAAACCATCGTTATCAAATCTAATGATGGGCTCAGCGAAGAAGAAATTGACCGCATGATGAAAGATGCTGAAGCAAATGCTGAAGCTGATAAGAAACGTAAAGAAGAAGTTGACCTTAAAAATGAAGTTGACCAAGCTATCTTTGCTACCGAAAAGACCATCAAAGAAACTGAAGGTAAAGGTTTTGATACTGAACGCGACGCTGCCCAAACGGCTCTTGATGAACTGAAGAAAGCTCAAGAAGCTGGCAACCTTGACGATATGAAAGCTAAACTTGAAGCTCTTAATGAAAAAGCACAAGCCTTGGCTATGAAAATGTATGAACAAGCTGCAGCTCAACAGCAAGCACAAGCTGGCCAAGAAGGAGCCCAATCAGCTGATTCATCAGATAAGGGTGGCGATGATGTCGTAGACGGCGAGTTTACGGAGAAGTAAAACTACGATAAGCCTCAAAGAAGATAGGAGAGCTCTATGTCAACGATTTATACAACCAATGAGTGGAAAGGCTATGGCAAGCAAAATTATTATTGGAACGAGTACAGACTTGAGGGTGATGAAGTTTTTAAATACAAGTGTCATAGGTTCAAATTTTTTGATGGTGATGAAAATGTATGGGAAGAGACAGAGAGTCTACAAGATTCTTGGAAAATTGATGATCCAGATATGCCAGAATGGTTACAAAACTACTTGTGATAGGAGCAAGGAATATGGGTTTACAAGATTTATTAGGAAATATTGCTGATTCAATATCTGTATCATTAGATCAACAGAATCGTGATTTACAAATAAAAAAATTGAAAAAAGCAAATCAAAGACTAAAATTTGAACGAGACAATGCTATTGACTTAAATAATAAAAAAGATGATTTTGTAAAAAGTTTAGCAGGCCGCCTTCTTCAAAAGGGAGATCCGGAAGGGGGTCGCTTATTGTCGGACTATAAAAAATATAAAAATAGTAAATAACTTTATTAACCAGAGGTTGCAACCCAGCCTCTGTTTTTGGGTAATAGCGTCAGCAATAAAAGCGGTCGAAGACCGCACAGTCGATAATTTTTGCCGTGGTGGGAGTAACAGTAGCTCTAGCTGCTGTTACGAGGGGATTTTTGAAACCTTTGGGTTCAAAAATAAGCAATGGAACGACATAGTCGGTCGCTTGCGTCCCCACCACCTAAGAAAATTATCAAAAAAATAACAAAAGGTATTTAAGATGAATAATACAGAATATTATGATCGTCTGGGGGTGTCAAAGAACGCCAGCCAAGACGAAATAAAAAAAGCTTATCGGAAGATGTCAAAAAAATACCATCCCGATATTAATAAGGATCCTGGAGCTGAGGAAAAATACAAAGAGATTCAAGAAGCCTATGAAACACTGGGTGATGAGCAAAAACGTGCTGCCTATGATCAATACGGTCCAGCAGGAGCCAATGGTGGTTTTGGCGGCAATGGCGGCGGCTTCAGCGGTTTTGACAGCGCTGGTTTCGGCGGCTTCGAAGATATTTTTTCAAGCTTTTTCGGCGGTGGTGCTTCTAGAAATCCTAATGCTCCTCGCCAAGGTGATGACCTCCAGTATCGTGTCAATCTTCAATTTGAAGAAGCTGTTTTTGGTACAGAAAAAGAGGTTCATTATAACCGTGAAGCAACTTGTCATACCTGTAACGGTTCCGGTGCCAAGCCTGGCACAAGTCCTATCACCTGCAGCAAGTGTCATGGATCAGGTGTTATCAATGTGGACACCCAGACACCGCTTGGTATGATGCGCCGTCAGGTTACCTGTGATGTTTGTCACGGCAGCGGTCAGGAAATCAAAGAACCTTGTCAAACTTGTCATGGCACGGGTCATGAAAAACAAAGCCATAAGGTTTCTGTTAAAATCCCTGCTGGTGTTGAAACTGGTCAGCAAATTCGTTTGGCCGGTCAGGGAGAAGCTGGCTTTAACGGCGGTCCGTATGGGGATCTCTTTGTTATTATTAATGTCCTTAAGAGTGATAAATTTGAACGCGATGGTTCTACTATCTACTATCACATGGATATTAATTTTGTTCAGGCGGCGCTTGGTGACACTGTTGAAGTACCGACAGTTCATGGCAATGTTGAACTAGCTATTCCGGCAGGAACCCAAACAGGCAAAACCTTCCGTCTTAGAGGCAAAGGTGCTCCGCGTTTGCGTGGTAATGGACAGGGCGATCAGCACGTTACAGTTAACGTTGTTACGCCAACCAAACTTAATGACGCTCAAAAAGAAGCCTTAAAAGCTTTTGCTGAAGCTAGTGGTATGGATCCCGTTCATCCTAAGAAAAAGGGCTTCTTTGATAAGGTGAAAGATGCCTTCGAAGAAAAATAGGGAGTCCG
>NZ_BCLE01000037.1 GCF_001431045.1 Streptococcus orisasini | reverse complement strand
GGGTGGTTTTCCGAAAATCTAGTAATTTATTTTAGCATTAAATTGTTTATTAAAAATTATCAAAGCTTCCAAAGAGTCTCTCTTTTTTTAGAAAATAATTAAAGGTTAACAATCCAGCTATTAACCAAATAATACATACTAATAGATAAACAAGGACTAATTTAAAATCAAAATTAGAATTCGAATAAAATTTTCTACATATATCAATTCCTGATGTGAAAGGAATGATATAAATATAATATGGTAAATTTACAATAAAAGTGTTGGTTGTAAAAAGTAAAATTCCAGAAATTATTGAGACAAATTGACCTATATTCTTTTCTTTCAAAGCTAAGCCGCCCAAAATTAAGCCGAATCCATACATACCGACTATAGATGGAAAGGTCAAAAATACAGAAAACAATAGAAAAGGAATACTACTAATAGATATGAAACCTATAAATACTGAAATTAAACAT
Organism: Streptococcus orisasini; assembly: GCF_001431045.1. Lineage (GTDB taxonomy): Bacteria > Bacillota > Bacilli > Lactobacillales > Streptococcaceae > Streptococcus > Streptococcus orisasini. The sequence goes on along the minus strand of NZ_BCLE01000037.1, from coordinate 21,978 downwards.
ACTACGAATAACAGTAGTAAACTCTCTAAAATAGTCACTAATACAGGTATAAAAGTTAAGATACTATAAGGTAAAATTCCTTGCATTTTAACTTCAAGTAACCCAGTTTTTGCATCGCTTGAAACAACTGATGAAGAATAACCTAAGGCCATATTTGAAAATGACCAAAAAATATAACCTATTAATAACAGAACGGGACCATCAGTATACTTAACATGATAAAAGTTAGAAAAAACATTTGTATCACCAAATACTAAAATACCAATATATATTGCTAGAAAGACTATTATCTCTGAAGCTAAAGTTTTTTTATATCTAAACAATATTTTTAGTTCAGTTATAAAACTATTTTTTAGGGCATTAATGTACTTCATAAAACACTCCTATTTCTAGAGGATATTCTATTATCACTATCAATATGAATTTCTTCTTCCATTAATTTTTCTTTTAATAAATTTTCATGTGATATGATTATTATTTTTTTGTTTCCACTAACATTAAAATACTTTATATTTTTTATAAGTAATTCTAGATTATGATCATCTAAACCAATAGATGGTTCATCTAAAAGCAGCACCTTACTTGGCGAGCAAAAGGCCGATAGTATATGGATTTTTCTTTTTTGACCTGTTGAAAGTTCTTCAATTCTTTTATTTAATATTTTCTCAGCATCAAATAAGGGAGCATATCTTTTCAATTTATCTAAAATCTCATCCTTCGAGCTTCCTTTCAATGAACATAAAGCAATGATATTCTCAACACCTGTTAACTTGTAAGTTAAGCCACGTTCAGTAGAAGATACATAATAACAGTTTTCTTTACTCCAACTAAAATAATCTAAGCCAGATATCTTTTCAAATGTACCTGAACTTACAAAAAGTATTCCTGCAATTATTTTCATAAGAGTCGTTTTCCCTGAGCCATTTTCCCCTGTTATAAAGGTAATCTTCTTATCATTTAAATTAAGTTTCAGACTTTGTTTAATAAATACTTGCTTATTCCTAAATTTTTTTGAAAAATTGCTAATACTTATTTCCATGAACTACGCCTCCGTAAAGAAACCCAAACACTCTTTTGCTAATAAAGTAATATTTCTTTGTGATAGCGAAAAAAGCTTTACATGACCCTGACAATTATGAATAGTATTACTATTTTATAATTCTGTCAATGATAAATTCAATATTTTCTGCCTTTTCAAAATATAAAGTTTTTTCCAGTGGACTCTTCAAATGGCTTGGTTTTTTAGTTGTTCAATTTTTATTAGTTTATCGATTTTTTCTTTTCCTTATAAAATCCTTAAATTTGTTTTTTATACTAAAAGTGATAAAAACAAAAGGAGAAATATAATGGTAAAACTAAAAAGACTAACGGGTTTTCAGCTTAAATACATCGCTTTAGGAACTATGCTGTTGGATCATATTCATTATTTTTTTGACTATACAGGCAAGATTCCGCTATGGTTCACACAAATAGGGAGAATGGCAGCACCTTTATTCTTATTTGCCATTATTGAAGGCTTTGTTCATACGCATGACCGTAGGAAATATTTCCTCAAAATCTATGGCTTAGCTGTTATGATGGGCCTTATTCAGTTTGGCTTTTATAATGTGCTTCATCCGCTAGTACGAAAAGATGGTTTTTTTCCGCAAAATATGATGCTGTCTTCGTTTGCGATTTTATTGGTTGCTCTTCAGGGGATTGCTTGGATTGAGGAGAAAAAGTATCTTCGAGGCATTCCAACTCTTCTTTTTCCGATTCTTCTGCCTTTTCTTTTCATGCCCTTTTACCGTATCTTTATGGATTCTAGTAATCAACTGGGTATGTTCATTGTTAACTTGCTCAATTTCACTATTCTACCCTTGCATTTTTCAATTATAGATGGCGGCACGGCGACTTTGATTGTGGGAATAGCTATGTATCTCTGCCGAAAAACGCTCAAAAGAGAAGTTCTCGCCTTTGTCCTTGTATCTCTGATAATTGATATAGGGCGTGCATTGTTGGCAGGTGCTCCACTGACCCTTCACGGTCTCTTCTTTTCTTATTTTGAATGGTTAGAAATCTTTGCAGCACCGCTCATGCTCATGTACAATGGCCAGCGAGGTCAAGGGAGTAAATACCTCTTTTATATTTTCTATCCGCTGCATATTTACTTGCTTTACGGCTTGTCAGTATTGCTCTATAGATGATATGATATTAAGGATTCAAATAATAGAAGGAAGAGTAGAAGTATGACACGCATTTTGGCAATTGATGATGATGCAGATATTTTGGCTCTGATAAAAAATACCTTGCAGCTGCAGAATTATTTGGCAGACACTTTCACGAGTGCTAAACAGGTTGACCGTTCGAAATTAATGCGCTATGATTTGATTTTACTGGACATTATGATGCCGGATGTGGATGGGCTGAGCTTCTGCCGAGAGATTCGCCCCTTGGTGGACTGTCCCATTCTTTTTCTGACGGCTAAGACACAGGAAGCTGATATTGTCACGGGGCTTAGTTACGGAGCGGATGATTATCTGGTTAAGCCCTTTGGTGTACAAGAGCTGCTTGCGCGTGTCAATGCTCACTTGCGCCGTGAAAAGCGTGAGCGCCATGCAACCTTACTTTTGGGTAATGTCTATTTTGATTTATCCAGCAAGCAAGTGTGGGCAGGTGAGCAAGTCTTGGACTTGACTAAGTCAGAATATGAGATTTGCGAACATTTGGCTAAACACCGCGGTCAAGTCTTTTCAAAAGAGCAACTCTATGACTATTTGTATAGTTATGAAGAAAGAGGAACACCGGCTGCTATTGCTGAGCACATTAAAAATATTCGCGCTAAGTTTAGAGCTGCCGGGGTGGAACCCATTGAAACGGTCTGGGGGATAGGTTATAAATGGCAATGAAAAAATCAAGTCGTTCTTTAAAAATGATTTTTACCCTGTATTTTGCGACAGTCAGTTTGGCTTTTATTGCCTTGTTGTGCTTAATTTGGCTTGCTTTTGTCCTAAGTCTCAATACTAACCTTGTCATTCCTGCCAATCAAACAGAGCAAAAACTCCAGCGCTTAGACAAGGAAATTAAGCAAACTGGTAGGTTTAAAGCAAATCGTTTGCCTAAAGACACGACTTATCTTTTGCTAACTAAAAACGGCAAAATCAAAGAAAGTACGATGACGAAGAAGCTGCAGCAGCAAGCCCTGGCTAGTTATTCAAAGAAAGCTGTCAACCCTAGCGATTACGGCTACTTTATGGTTTTTAAACCTAAAAATGAGATTGCTGTTGTCAACTATCAGCTAAAAGCCCATTATTCTATTGCCTGGATGAATAGGTATCTGCCTAGTGTGAGCTTGTTATTCCTTATTCTGACGGGACTGGGAACCTTGCTTGTGTTTAGCTTAGTGACAATCCTCTTTGCCCGCAGACTTCAGCGGCAGCTGTCTCCGATTATTGCCACTACAGAGAAAATCGCCAAGCAAGATTTGGACTTTGCCATACAAACATCTAATGTTAAGGAATTTAATCAAGTTTTACAGAGTTTGGACACCATGCGGACAGCCTTGAGAGATTCCCTGATGCACAGCTGGCAATTGGAGCAAGAAAAGCAAGATCAAATAGCTGCTTTAACGCATGACATTAAGACACCCTTAACTGTCATTCGCGGCAATACCGAGTTGTTAAACAGCACAGACTTGTCTGATCAGCAGCAGAAATTTATTCAGTACAGTTTGAAGAATATCGGACAGGTAGAGACCTATCTTCAGCAATTGTCCTATTTAGCTAAAAACAGACAGTTGCAGGATTTCCATCCTGAAAACATAAACCTTGCAGCGTTTTTAGAAGAATTCTCCCAGGATACTCAAGCTCTTGCTGCAGCAAAAGCAATCAAAGTACAATTTTTCAATACTTTGTCTGGTGCACAGTTCACTGCTTATTGGGATAAGGAATTATTGAAACGTGCTTTGATGAACATTGTCTCCAATGCGGTGGAGCACAGCTCGCGGAGAGGCTGTTTACAGCTGAGTTATAGTTTGCAAGGTGAAGCAGTGCTGATTTCCTGTCTGGATAGCGGAGCAGGGTTTTCTAAAGAAGCTTTAAAGAAAGGAACCCTACAGTTTTTCCAAGACGATAAGAGCAGGTCACGGACCAATCATCAAGGTTTGGGGCTGACTATTGCGGATAATATTGTTCGCCTGCATGGCGGCAGTCTTAAACTGTCAAATGATAAACATGGTGGTGCTAAAGTGGAAATCAGCTTACCTTTAATAACTCCAACCAAGGACAATTAGCAATCCTTGGTTTTTTTGACTATTATTATAGTTTTTTTGACTATTATTGTTGTCAAATTTAATAAGATATGTTACACTAAGACTGTCAAAAGGTTTTTCGCCTGTTTTTAGCAGCTAAAAAACAATCGGCAGTTTTAAACTGCGATTAGGGTAAGGAGGTTTAGAATGACAAATATTATTGAAGTCAAAGACTTGGTCAAACACTTTGGGGACCAGACGGCCTTGGATGGCATTTCTTTTGAGATAGCAGAAGGTGAGATTTTCGGATTTTTAGGGCCGTCAGGCTCTGGGAAAACGACAACCATCAACCTATTGACAGGACAGCTGCTTCCTGCTGCTGGTAAGGCGATGATTTTTGGTAAGAAAGCTGTTGCTTTAAACAGTGAAGATTTGGCGCAGATTGGGATTGTCAGTGATACTAGTGGTTTTTATGAGAAAATGACACTTTATAAAAATATCCAAGTCTACAGTAAGTGGCATGGAGTTCCTAACAGCCGTGTTGACGAACTTTTGCAGCGCATAGGGCTATATGAAAGCCGCAATAAACCTGCTGAAAAACTGTCAACAGGAATGAAACAGCGCATGCTTTTGGCACGGGCTCTTATTAACCGCCCTAAATTTCTTTTCTTAGATGAACCAACCAGCGGGCTTGATCCAGCAACATCACGTATGATTCACGATTGGCTTTTGGAGCTGAAGGAAGAAGGAACAACCATTTTTCTGACAACACATGATATGCAGGAAGCAAGGCTTCTTTGCGACCGTGTTTCCCTTCTCTATCAGGGCAAGCTGGTCGAAACGGGACGTCCTAAAGATTTGATTCAGAAGTATTATCAGGATAAGCGTGTCCGCGTTCTGTATACTGATGGGCATGAAAAAGAGCTGCCTTACAGTGAACTGTCTCAGCTGGGGCAAGTGGATGAAATTGAAACCATTCATTCTTGCGAGCCGACTTTGGAAGACATCTTCATCTCACTGACAGGAGGTAAATTAAATGTTTAAGCGGATAAATGCCCTTTTATGGAGCCGGAAAGAAATGATGCTTGCCAATAAGCAGACTTTCGTCAATATTATCATGCCTTTTGTTATGGTTCTGCTCTATCAGTTTATGTATAAAGATTTGAAAAATATGAATCAAATCATTTTATACCTCGTTTTACCAATGATCCCATCTTTTCTTGGCTATATCATGCCGACTTTGGTGGCTGAAGAGGCTGAAAAAAACAATCAGCGCAGTCTTCGTTTAGCAGGTGTCAAGAGTTGGGAGTATGTACTGGCAAGTTTACTTATCCCTTTTATCTTGAATCTTCTTTATATCTTTTTGCTGATATTTTATTTGAAAGTTGATTTTGCTGACTTGAGTCTGCCTTATGTGCTTAGCCTTCTTTTGATGTCCCTTACTATTTTTCTTTTGTTTTTAATGGTAGCTCTTTTAACAAATAGTCAGACTCGTGCAGCGATTTTGGCCATGCCGGTTATGATGGTGACATTTTTACTGCCTTTATTTTCGGTGATGGATAAAGGATTGAAAAAAGTTATTGACTATACCTATATGGGGGCTTATACAAAAGCTGGTACAGACTGGTCAAGCTATCAGCTGACAGATAAAACTTTCTGGATTCTTCTGATATGGCTGCTGCTGTCTTTGGCTGGTGTTATCTGGGCAACCAAAAGAAGGCAAATTATTAGATAATATTCAAAGGAGGAAGGCTTATGGCTCTCATATTGAAGAATAGACTTAAGGAATTGCGAGCCAGAGAAGAAATCAATCAAACAGAGTTAGCCAAATTAGCAGGCATATCTCGTCAGACAGTCAGTCTGATTGAGCGCAATGAATACACCCCTTCCGTTGTGATTGCCATGAAGATTGCTAAAATTTTCCATGAGCCAGTAGAAGAAGTTTTTCGTTTAGAGGAGGATAAGAAGGATGATTAAGAAACGAAAGGGAACTTTTAAACGAGCTGGAATAAGATTCCTCATAGGTGGTTCAATCGGCGGTCTGGGAGGGGCTTTGATTGGCTATTTTCATGCTTCCAATCAAAAACTGCCCCTGTCTCAGAAAGAATTAACAGAGATTATTCTTGTCAGTCTGCGAATTTTATTTGTCCTTGCCTTTGTTCTTAGCATTTTTTACATCGTTCAAGTGCTGCAAGCCTATAAAGCTTACCAAAAAAGTACAGACGACGAGTCGGAAGAACTCTACCGGACGATGAACAAAAGGCATTCCTATGCAGTGATTTGTTCAGGAGTAAGCGGTATCTTTGCTGCCCTTAGTGTAATTTTAGCTTATAAGTTGATATTTGCGGACAGCTATGCTGAGCTATATCTCCCTGTTCTGGATTTTCTAGCAGCGATTGCTTCAGGTATTTTACAGGCCTATGTGCTCAAGGTTTACAATCGTATCCGCAATCTTAACATGCCTTTAGTTCCGACGCTCAAGGAATTAAAGAACAATATTATGCAGATAGATGAGGCGGAGATGGAAGCCAATTACAAAATATCCTTTGAAATTGTTATGAACCTAAATGGTATTATCCTGCCGGGAATCTATTTGGCTTTGTTTTTACTGTCTCTTTTCCGACAGGAAGTTGAACTGACAGGCCTTATAGTGGCAGCTGTCATCCATCTTTACATTATGGGGATGCAGTTTAAAATGACAAAAGCGTATTATAAATAGAAAGAGTATTTTTATGAAATTAATGATTAATATAATTAAAGTTATCGGCCTTATTTTTCTCTCTTTGCTTTGCAACATTATTCCTATGATTCTTTTGCAAAGGCAATCAGAATTTTCTCTGCCTCTTAAGTGGGGATTTGTTCTGGCTTATATAGTCTTTATTGCCGCTGTTATTTATTTCTTGTGGAAGGCTCATAAGAAGCATGAAGACGAGGCTGTTGCCCAGCAAAAAATTACTTTGAGGGATTTTGGATTTGCTCTTCTTTTCTTTTTGCTGGCGCGTGTTGTAGCCATTTTAGGAACTTTATTAAATCAGCTGCTGAGCGGCCAAAGCACAACGGCTAATGATGCAGCTCTGCAAAGTTTAACCGATTTCTTTGCCGGTGGCTTCTTTTTGTACACCTTCTTATATCTTGTTTTAGTAGGGGTTGTTGGCCCTATAATTGAAGAATTGGCCTACCGTGCTTTCCCGGATCATCTCTTATTCAAGCATGATCGCAAAGTTTTAGCTGGTATTGTAACCACTGCCCTCTTTGCTTTTCCTCATGCAACGAGTTTACCAGAGTTTCTGCTCTATGCATGTATAGGTGCTATATTTTATCTTGCTTATCAGCGCCGCGGAAATATTAAGGACTCTATGATGGTTCACATATTGAATAATCTTCCATCTGCTATTTACTTCCTAATCATGACCTTTAAATAAGCTAGAGGCTTGCTATAACTATTTTTTCTTATCTGTCTGCAATAGTATGCGGACAGATTTTTTGTATTTTATTCATTTTTATCCTTGACTTATGAATAAATATACGATAAAATAATCACCATAATTCAGCAAAGGAGAATTCTTATGAAAGTTTCAATCGTTGGTATTACAGGATATAGTGGATTAGAACTCGTTCGAATCTTGAATCATCATAGAAAGGCAGAACTTGTATCTGTATATGCTACCAAAGAGATTGGAACACGCTTATCTGATATTTATCCTTACCTGCAAGGAATTTGCGATCTGAAAATCCAAGCCTTTGACAGCCAAGCCATTATGAATGAAGCTGATTTGGTTATTTTTGCTACACCCAGCGGTGTTGCTAAGGAGCTAGCCCAAGACTTTCTTGCTGCGGATTTTCCTGTCATTGATATTTCTGGTGATCACCGCCTGCCTGCTGAGACTTATGAAAAATGGTATAAAAAAGCACCTGCCAAACAGTCAGAACTAGATAAATTTACCTATGGACTGGCTGAATTCACTGCTGTTAAGGGCAAGAAATTTATTGCCAATCCCGGCTGCTATGCCACAGCAGCTGAACTTGCTCTCTTGCCCTTGATTAAGGCTGGTGTAGTTGATTTGGACAGCATCATCGTGGATGCCAAGTCAGGCTTGACAGGAGCTGGTAAGGCTTTGTCAGAATCCAGTCACTTTGTCAATGTGCATGATAATTATGTGACCTATAAACTGAACCGCCACCAGCATATTCCTGAGATTGTCCAGGAGCTGCAGCTCTTTGACAAAGACCTGCAGCATCTTCAGTTTTCAACGTCACTTTTGCCTGTTAACCGTGGTATTATGGCAACCTGTTATGTTAAGTTAAAGAAAGCTCTGGCTAAAGCTAAGATTGATCAGATATATGATGCTTGCTATGCGGACAAGGTCTTTGTCCGTATGCAAGAGGATCTTCCAGAGTTGCACAATGTCATTGGCTCTAATTTTACTGATATTGGTTTTGCTTATAATGAAGTGACCAATGTCTTAACGGTCGTATCTGTTATTGACAACTTAATTAAAGGGGCAGCTGGTCAGGCCATTCAAAATCTCAATCTCATGATGGGATTTGATGAGACAGAAGGTCTCTTGACCTCTCCTAGTTATTTGTAAGATTGAAATTGGATGAGTTTAGAAAGGAATAGAACCCGAAAACCTAAGAATACAGGCTTGCTGACGGCTAAAGCGAGACAGAAATTCGCCATTAGCCCTTCTAGGCTTGAAACAGGCTTTTAGATTGTTTTTGAGGTTCTTAGTAGATAAGTTATGAAAGTTATTGATGGAAATATTGCTAGTCCGCTGGGTTTCTCGGCAGATGGTTTACATGCAGGCTTTAAAAAGCGGAAAAAAGATTTCGGCTGGATTGTTTCAGAAGTTCCGGCCAGTGTTGCTGGTGTCTATACGACCAATAAGGTCATTGCTGCTCCCTTGATTGTAACCAGAAATGCAGTCAAGAAGGCACAAAAAATGCAGGCCCTGGTTGTGAATTCAGGAGTTGCCAATTCCTGTACAGGTGTGCAAGGCATGGAAGATGCCCAGACCATGCAGCAATGGACAGCAGAAAAGCTGGATATTGATAGTGACCTTGTCGGTGTTGCTTCAACAGGTGTCATTGGTGACCTTATGCCCATGAAGACCTTGAAAAAGGGGCTGTCAAAAATTGTTGTCAATGGGAATTCAGATGATTTTGCCCAAGCGATTTTGACCACTGATACACAAACCAAGACAGTAGCTGTCACTGAGCAGTTTGGCCGCGATGAGGTCACTATGGCAGGTGTCGCCAAGGGTTCGGGCATGATTCACCCTAATATGGCAACCATGCTGGCCTTCATCACTTGTGATGCTGTTATTTCAAGCGAAACACTGCAGCTGGCCCTCAGCCAGAATGTGGAAACAACCTTCAATCAAATTACAGTTGATGGCGATACCTCAACCAATGATATGGTCCTTGTCATGTCCAACGGCTGCACCTTAAATCAGGAAATTTTGCCGGGAACACCGGAGTTTGACAAGTTTTCGAGCATGCTGCATTTTGTCATGCAAGAGCTGGCTAAGAAAATAGCCAAGGACGGCGAAGGAGCCACCAAACTCATAGAGGTTGAAGTGCTCAATGCTCCCAACGAAGTAGATGCCCGCATGATGGCTAAGAGTGTAGTTGGTTCCAGCCTTGTTAAGACGGCTGTCTTCGGTGAGGATCCTAACTGGGGTCGGATTTTAGCGGCAGTGGGTTATGCTGGAGCAGATATCGCTGTGGATAATATTGATATTTATTTGGGAAATATTCCTGTTATGATTGCCTCCAGTCCAGTCAGCTTTGATGAGGAAGAGATGCAGGATATCATGCAGGCTGATGATATTAAGATCAGCGTGGACCTGCATGCGGGTGAAAAAAGCGGTACTGCCTGGGGATGTGACCTGTCTTACGATTATGTGAAAATCAATGCCCTTTACAGAACCTAGGAGGGCACCCTTGAACTGTTCTCTTTAATTAGACAGAGAAATTCATCTTTTAGAGTTGGTTCATCTCGTGTTTTTTAGATTTTTCTAAGATTTTCTGCTGCAAGGGAGACTGTAAATTTGTTAGAAAGGAATTGGATCCGCTAAAAGTCAGAATTAAACAGATGGCTTGATAGAAAGCTGTTTTGCTACATTTCTGCTGTTTTTATCGGACTTAGTATCTTATATGTCAGAAATTATCGTTATTAAAATTGGCGGTGTCGCCAGCCAACAGCTGACGTCAAGTTTTATTGAACAGCTAAAGACTTGGAAAGATGCTGGCAAGGCCATCGTTATCGTTCATGGCGGCGGTTTTGCCATCAACAGGCTCATGGAGGAAAACAAGGTTCCCATCAAAAAGGTCAAGGGTCTGCGCGTGACCAGCCAGTCGGATATGAAGTTGGTCAGTCAGGCTCTGCTAGATATTGTTGGCAAGGATTTAAGTGAGAAACTCACCCAGTCAGGCCTTGCTAATCTGCAGCTGACTTCACAGCTCGAGCAGCTGATAAGAGCCGATTTTTTGGATAAGGATACCTATGGTTATGTAGGAGAAGTCACCAGCATTCAAACGGCTCCTCTTTTAGAACTGTTACATGAGGGGAAAATTCCGCTTTTGGCATCCCTAGGTTATTCTCAGAACGGTGACTTGCTCAATATTAATGCTGACTACCTGGCTACAGCTGTCGCTGCTGCGCTGGCAGCTGAAAAACTGATTCTTCTGACAGATGTCAAAGGGGTCTTGGAAAAGGGACAGGTGCTGCCGGAATTAACGATTGATCAGGTTCCTGAAAAGATTGCAGACGGCGTCATTACTGGCGGCATGATTCCCAAGATCGAAAGTGCTGCAAAGACTGTTGAAGCAGGAGTTGTACAGGTTTTGATCGGTGATGATCTGACAAAGGGAACCTTGATTCACAAGGGCTAATAAATGAATGCAAGAAGGCCGCAAAGCCAATTAAGCTTTGGGCAGTGACAGGAGACAAGAATGAGTAAACTATTTCAAAATTATAAAAGAACTGCTATTGAATTTGTCAAAGCAGAAGGAAATTATTTATTTGATGCAGAAGGCAAAAAATACCTTGATTTTTCAACAGGCATCGGTGTGACCAATCTCGGCTTTCATCCGCAGGTGAAAAAAGCTCTGGAGGCACAGGCCGAGCGTATTTGGCACACTCCTAATCTCTATCAAAATTCTCTTCAGGAAGAAGTAGCTGAAAAACTGATTGGCAATCGCGATTATCTGGCCTTCTTTTGCAACAGCGGCGCTGAAGCCAATGAGGCTGCTATCAAGATTGCTCGCAAGGGGACAGGTAAGCAGGAAATCATCACTTTTAAAGACTCCTTTCATGGCCGGACCTTTGGCTCCATGTCAGCTACCGGTCAGGATAAGATAAAAAAAGGTTTTGGTGACGGTGTTCCTAACTTTCTTTATGCCGATTACAATAATCTTAGCAGTGTGAAAAAATTGTCTTCTGAAAAGACGGCTGCGGTAATGCTGGAATTGGTTCAGGGAGAATCCGGTGTTCAGCCAGCTGAGGCAGATTTTGTGACAGCCTTGGCTGCCTTTTGTCAGGAAGAGGATATTTTGCTGATTGTTGATGAGGTTCAGACAGGCATGGGCCGGACAGGCAAGCTCTATTCCTTTGAGCATTACGGTATTGAGCCGGATATTTTTACGCTGGCCAAGGGCTTGGCAAATGGGGTTCCAGTCGGAGCGATGTTAGGAAAAACAAAACTGTCGGCGGCTTTTGATTACGGCAGTCACGGTTCAACCTTTGGTGGCAATAAATTAGCCATGGCAGCAGCCAGTGCCAGCTTAACAGTCTTAAAAGAAGAGGGCTTTTTAGAAAAGGCACTGACTAACGGTACTTATCTTCAAAATCAGCTGAAGAGTATGCTGGCCGGTAATCCCAAGGTTACTCAAGTGCGCGGACTGGGCTATATGATTGGGATTGAGACGACAGAAGATTTAGGTCAGTTAGTTGCTGCTGCGCGTGCTAAAGGGTTAATCGTTCTTACCGCAGGTAGCAATGTCATCAGACTTTTACCGCCTTTGACCTTGACCAAAGCTGAGCTAGATCAAGGAATAGCTATTCTAGAAGAGGTGTTTGCTTGAAAGTAGCCAATAAGAAATAATTTATAGTCAAAGAAAAAGCAGGCTTAGAATCGTCTTTTCTCAAGAAGCGGTTCTAAGTCTGCTTTCTTATAATAGTAATCACATATCTAAGGAAGTGTAATAGTTAATAGGCCGTTGGTCATTTAGCAAGAACGATTCAGGATCCAAGCGATGGAGCTGCCTTTGTCCCGAATGCCAGAAGAGTGCTGTCAGCACAGCTGTAATCAATGCTCCTAAAAGATAGGTCAGGCTGGATAGTCCCATGTGAAAGCCCAAAGGTTCACTGAGAATATAGACAACCACTGCATAGAGCATGAAGATGCCTGGTATCAGGGTTACCCAGAAGTTACGGCGTTTCAAGACCAGATAGCGCGTTGCAACTAGCAAGCCGATAACAGCCGTTACTTGATTGGCCCAGTTAAAGTAACGCCAGAGTAGATTGAAATCAATTTTCGTTAAGATGAAGGAAATCACATAAAGTGGAATAGTGACGGCGAAAATCTTAGGCAGGGTGTCTTGCTTGATATGCAGGTAATCTGCAACGATAGTTCGTAAACTTCTGAAAGCAGACAGGCCTGAGGAAATCGGTAAGACAATAACACCAATAATAGCAATGGTTCCGACCATATTGCCCAGCAGCATAATCATGACCTTGTTGACAACAGCAGAAGCAGTACCGGTAGCAATTAATTGAGACAGTGTTTTACCGTCGAAAAGGCTCATAGAAGCGGCAGCCCAAATCATAGCAATGACACCTTCAGCCAGCATCATGCCATAGAAGGTAAAGCGGCCTTCGCGTTCATTGATAGTGGTACGAGAAACCATCGGTGCCTGTGTGGCATGAAAGCCAGAAATAGCTCCGCAGGAAATCGTAAAGAAGAGAGCTGGAAAGATAGCCAAGCCGCTTGGATGCATGTTTCTAAAGGTATGGACTGTCAGATTAGGCAAATCAAAACCACCGGTTATCAAGCGAAAAGCAATAGCAGCTGTACTGATCATTAAAATTACACAAAAGGCAGGGTAAACCTTTCCAAGAGCCTTATCAATCGGCAGTACCGTTGAAATTAGGTAATAAACAAAGATAAAGCCAACTACCCATGGCAATGCGATGAGACCTTTTGGCAAAATACTAACAATCAGATTGGCCGGAGTAATAACAAAGACTGTTGCTACCAAAATAAGCAGCAGCATGGAAAATAAATTGATGACCAATTTCATGGATTTGCCCAGATAACGACTGGCAAGTTCAGGCAGGTAAGCTCCCTTGTTTCTCAGGGAAATCATTCCAATCATATAATCGTGGACAGCTCCTGCAAAGATACAGCCAAAAATAATCCACAGATAAGCGACAGGTCCATACAAGGCTCCCATGATAGGACCAAAGATGGGACCAGTTCCTGCAATGTTCAGTAGTTCGATCATGGCATTTTTCCACTTGGGCATAGGGACAAAATCATAACCATCCCTCAAAGCCTCGGCTGGGGTCTGCCGTTCTGTATCAATTTGGAAATTCTTTTCGATATAAGCACCGTAGGTGAAATACCCAATAATCAGCAGTGCTATGCCTCCTAAGAATGTTATCATGCTAATCCTCCTTTTCGCAGCGTTAGGGCTTTATTTTTAAACGACTTAAGCGCTTACACGATTTTATTATAGCAATGAAAAAAGGATTTGAGCCGTTTTCAAAATGAATGGCCTAATTTAAGACATCAATGGCTAAATCAGGGAGATAAACAGCAGACCTATGTAAAAAAAGAACGTTTAGGAAGTAATACCTAAGCGTTCTTTTAAGGATTTGACATTGGCCCGGCTGACAGGAACTTTTAAGCGATCAGCAAGAGTAAGTCGCAGGGTCTGATTAAACCAAGGCTCAACGACCGTAATCATCTGCAGGTTGACAAGGTAGGAACGGTGAACACGGACAAATTGTTCACTAGGGAGCTTTCCCTGCCAATAGGCCAGCGAATCGTGAGATTCGTATTGCTTCTGACTGGTATGGATAATGGTCTTGCCCTGCAGGGCTTCAATCATGATAATATCGTTGGCCTGAACCATATAGATGCGGTCTTCTTCGCTGATGGGATAGGCTAGCGGCTGTGGCTGTTTGCCTCCTGTCTTATTCCTTGCTTTAAGACTCTGTTTGACCTTGTCCATAGCTGCTTTTAAGCGTTCAGGCTCATAAGGTTTTAGCAGATAGTCGCGGGCATTATTTTCAAAAGCCGTAATGGCGTACTGGTCATAAGCTGTCGCAAAAATGATGAGGGGTGGATCTGGCATTTTATTGATATTCTCAGCCAAGGTCATACCCGAAGCTTCCCTGAGCTGGATGTCTAAAAAGACAACATCGTAGTGTTCCTGCAGCAGCAGGGCCAGAGCCGAAGGAATATCATCAGCCTCTTGGATGGAGAGGTGCTCATCGTATTTATGGAGTAGATAAATAAGCTCATTACGCGCCAAAGGTTCATCATCAACGACCAATACTTTCATGATTTTTTCCTTTCTCTTTGAAGAAGATATAATCTTACAGATGGCTGTTTTATTATAACATAGAAAGTGGCATGAGAGCAGGGTTTTGAGCTATCGATAAAAATAAGGTTTAAAATAATGCATTATTATTTAATAACAGCTATTGAAACCGCTGTCATTAAATGATATAATACCAGTAAAGAAATTGTAATATAAACGAAATGATTGTAACAATGAATTTTGGAGAAATATCATGTAAGGAGGTAAAAGATTATGCTGTGAATTAGTTATTCCTTCTCTTTCTTTACTAGTCTTTTACCATAAAAGTGAGCAAAAAAACGCAGGTTCTAATAATTCTCCTAAAGTGACGCAACTAAAAGAAGAATTCTAAAAAGAAGGTATCGTCATAAATGAATAGTTTATGCCTAGAAAAAATTATAATAAAGAAAGTAGGTGAGTTATAATGAAAAAAGAAATGTTTGCCAATAAGAGACAACAGTTTTCTATTCGGAAATATGCCATTGGAGTAGTATCGGTTGTAATCGGTTCCCTTCTTTGTTTTGGTGGTATGGCTTTTGCTGATGAACAGACAGCAATATCTGTTCCTTCATCAGAAACCACCGTTTTAGAAGATAATACAGCTGCAACAACCGTTTCTCCAAGTACAGCATCTGCAGTCACCACGTCAGAAGCTGTAACAGAAGCAACTGACACGAATTCTAGCGCTAATGTTACTGATACTTCAGATACTGCTGTTACTGACAAAGAAAAACTTGAAGCGCCATCAGTAACAGCTCAAAGTAACACTGCACGTGCTGCTGCTCCAATTAATGCTAATCAAGTTAATCAAGCCGTTAGGCAAGTCAAACAAGCGACAGTTTCTCCTCAGACTGACATGAAAAAGCAAGAACAAGCGGTAAAAACTGCTAAAGCCCTTAATGTTAATAGGTCTTCTGCAGCCGTTCCTGCAAAACAGCTTCCTAGTCAAGGAAACTATGTTTATACGAAACGTACGCCAGTAAAAAATGAAGCCAAGGCTTCAGCTCCAATTCAATTTTATGCTAATGCCGGTGATAAGATTTTTTACGATCGTGTTTTAAATCAAGATGGCTATCAATGGCTCAGTTATGTTTCTTACAGCGGCATTCGCCGCTATGCAGCGATTAACCAGCTGTCTCAGAAAACCCCTGATGCACCTGCAAAGACTCAGCCATCATCGGGGAAAAAGATTCCAGCTCAAGGACGTTATACCTTTTCAGAGCGAACTAATGTTAAAAATGAGGCAAGAGCAGCCGCTCCAACTCAATTCTATTTTAATAAAGGGGATCAGGTCAATTATGACAGGCTTTTAGAAAATGATGGCTATCAATGGCTCAGCTATGTTTCTTACAGCGGCATTCGCCGTTACGCTGCCATCAGTAAATTGGTGCAAGCTAAACCGCAAGCACAAAAGCCAGCAGATGTCAAAGTTTCAGGCAAGATTAATATTCAAAATAAGACCAGTCAGGGCTTTGATGTCCTCATTACGAATGTTTCTGACAGCAATGGTATAACGGCTGTAAAGGTTCCTGTATGGACTGATAAAAGCGGTCAAGATGATATTATTTGGTATAGCGGCCTTAGACAGGCTGATGGGAATTATAAGTTAGCTGTTAATATCAAGAATCATAAGAATGAACGCGGAATTTACCACATCCATCTTTATTATCTGGAACCAAGCGGCAGGGTTCAAGGAGTGACTAGCACGCAGACGAAGATAGAAGCTCCAAGCCCAACAGCTATCCCTTCTCAGGGGGCTTACACCTTCACTCATCAGGTTAATGTTAAAAATCAAGCTAAGCTGTCTGCCAGAACCGAATTTACCTTTGAAAAGGGTGAGAAAATCAATTATGACAGGGTGTTAGAGGCAGAAAATTATCAATGGTTGAGCTATATCTCCTACAGTGGCATTCGCCGCTATGTTCAGCTGGATCCTATTTCGTCAGCGAAGCCAGCAGTAGATAAGGTCAGCGGTAAACTAAGTGTTGAAAAACGTTCAGCCCAAGGCTTCACTGTTGTAGTGACAAATGTCTCATCTACTAAGGGAGTAGCGGCGGTAAAAGTGCCTGTTTGGAGCACGCAAAATGGACAAGATGACATTGTTTGGTATGACGCTGCGCGCCAGCCTAATAATAGCTATAAGGTAAGTGTTGCTATCAGCAGACATAAAAATAATCGGGGCGAGTATAATATCCATCTTTACTATGTTCAAAAAGATGGAAGTATGGTAGGAGTTGCTGCGACTAAAACGGCTGTTGAAGCTCAAGCTCCGACCGCAAAATCTGTAACCTATAATGGTTCCTATTATAGCGTTAAAGGTAAATACGATGAAATTGTCATTGTTAATAAAAAATATCCCTTATCCGCTAGCTATAACCCAGGTGAAAATCCCAAGGCTAAAGCCGCTTTTATCCGGCTCAGAGATGACATGATTGCCAAAGGTTACAATGTTGGGAAAGCTTATAGTGGTTTTAGAACATATGACTATCAAAAAAACTTATACCAAAATTATGCTAAGCGAGATGGTCAGGCTGCTGCAGACCGCTATTCAGCAAGACCAGGTTACAGTGAACACCAGACAGGATTGACTTTTGATTTGACGGATAAGTCGGGTCATCTTTTGGAAGATGCATCAGCAAGCAAGTGGCTTAAAAACAATGCTCACAATTATGGTTTTGTGATTCGCTACCAACCAGGAAAAGAATCAGTGACAGGTTATATGCCTGAGGCTTGGCACATTCGTTATATAGGAAAAGAAGCCAAGGAAATTTATCAGTCTGGCTTGAGTTTAGAAGAATATTATGGTTTTGAAGGAGGGGGTTATAAAACAGAACCCACACCTTCAAAACCATCTATTCCGTCTCAAGGCAGTTATCGTTTTACCAAACGCTCTTCTATCAAGGCTGAACCAAAGCGGTCCAGTCCGGAAATTGCTTATTATGATGCGGGACAGACTGTTAATTATGATAAAGTCTTGCATTCCGATGGTCTTACTTGGATTTCTTACATGGCCTTCAGTGGCAATCGTCGCTATATTGCTATTAATTGATTAATTGTGGGAAAGGCGGTTGACCTTTCCAAGTAAATTACTAAAAAAGAGGCTGGATATGTACTGCCCCAAAAGTTAGACAAAGAATCTAACGATTGGTCAGTATAACATACAGTCTCTTTTTTCTATTATCAATTCATAAGGCAGGTTTGTGAACTTGTTATTTATAGGCAGAGCAAGTGACTCTACCAAAGTCTTATCGTCAAGAGCCAAACTTTCATGATTCTTTTTCTTCTGTCAAGGGAACAGCGATATAAACGCTTGTTCCGTCAGGCGATGACTGAAAATTAAGGCAGGCTTCGTGTCCGTAGATGAGCGTCAGACGGCGGGAGAGATTTTCTAAGGCAGAGCCTGAGCCTTCAGCTGATTCCTGCTGGACCTTGCCCAGAGTTTTCAGTTTTTCAGCTGGAATGCCCTGACCGTTGTCCTCAACTGCAATCTCAAGCATCTGCTCCCTGCGCTCAATAGTGACACGAAGATGGTTGTCCGTCTTAGATTGTTTAAAGGCGTGCTTGTAGGCATTTTCGACCAAGACCTGCAAGGTAAAGGGCGGAATCAATACCTTGCCGTCTCGATTTTCATCAACCAGTATTTGATAGTGTACCTTGTCTGGGAATCGCGCCTCTTCCAAAGCGAGGTAGGCATTGACCTGCATGATTTCCTGACTCAAAGGAATGACATTTTGGCGTGCCCCCTGCAGATTGGCCCGCAAAAATTTGCTGAGCTCTTTGAGAAGGTGTCGGGCCTTTTCACCGTCCATGCGAATGAGAGCTAAAATAGTATTTAAAGCATTGAAGAGGAAGTGCGGATTGACCTGAGCCTGAAGGGATTTCATTTCGGCATCCTGCAGCAGATGAGCAGCCGCTTCGGCCTGTCCCAGAGCCAGCTGTGTTGAAAAGATATTGCCCAGGCCTTCGGCAACCTCCTGCTCGACATAGCTCATTTTGTGGCGGCCTGAAAAATAGAGCTTGAGTGTCCCGACCGTTTCATTTTGAATTTTCAAAGGAATAACGATAGCAGAAGTCAGCGTGCAGCCTTCGTGATCACATTCGATTTCACTGCGGTCTTTAGCAATGCAGATATTCCCTGTTTCAATAGCTCGTTTGGCCAATTTCGTTAAAATTTTAATATTGGGAACATGGTGATCGGCACCCGCTCCAACATAGGCCAAAATGGTGTCCCTGTTAGTCAGGCTGACAGCCGCAACTCGCATGTATTGGTGAATAATTTCGGCAACTGGCTGACAGGACTGAAAACTGAGACCCTGCCGCAGATAAGGCAAGGTTTCATTGGCCAATTTTAGAACATCGTGTGTCTGCATAGCTCGAGCCTGTTCTTCCAGCTGTTGGGTTGAGGTGATGATGGAAATGAAGATTCCCACCCCCAGCGTATTAGCAAAGATCATGGGCAGCCCGATGAAGCGAACCAATTCCCAAGATTGATGAAAGTCAGAGCTGAAAATCAAGATGCAGAGCATCTGCAAAACTTCCATGGACATCCCGACAAACATGGCCTGTCTGACAGTGACCATAGGCCGCTCCCTGCGGAAATATTTGCCCAGCCAGCCTGAGCACAGACCGATTAAGAGCGAGGAAATAATATAAATGTAAGGAGCCAGTCCACCCTGCCAGTAGCGAAACAAAACCGAGATGGCACCGACGAAAATACCGACAACAGGTCCTCCAATCAAGCCAGCGACACCAATTGTCAGCACCCGAGTGTTGGCGACAGAAGAATGCTGGGCAATTTTGCCCAGAGTTTGATTGACGATGGCTAGATTAGACTGAATTTCCACACCGGTAAAATTTGAAATAATCGCAAAAAAGCTAAACAGAAGCAGTAAAATCAGCTGATGTTTTTTGAACTCAGGATGGTTGAGCGTCTGCTTGATGAAGGGGACATGCACGAAAGCGTAGGCCAGTAAAATAATCAGGCCTGCCCGCTCCATCATAATCAAGAATAAAATCATACCGTGCCTCCGCTGAAAGATTCGTTTTCATTATAACACAAAAACTAAAAGTGAATCAGTGCTGTCAAAAATGGTCGTCTTATTTTGGCATAAGACAAGAAGAAAGCCAGAACAGCAATTCTGACTTTAGCTTGAAGAAAAAGTCTTTTTTCTTTGATACTTCCTTAGGTGATGTCGGACGGCAGCGACTTCCTAGGGAATTCCATGCCTAAACTTTGAGCCACGGTCTCAAAGTTTCCGAGTGTCAGAATTGGCTAAAATTCACCATTTCTGACACTTTCATCACGGTGGAAGTATCCTTTATCTAACTCGTTTGCGTTCGTGGAATTTATATGGTAGTCTGCAGACTTCTTTGCTGATCAAGGTAGGCAAACTCTATAGTTAGCATTTCACAAGCACACACAGCTTAGGATAATATCAATTCACAATCTATAAGAAAAATAGGCGAATTAAACGAACCTGACCCAGATACTTTCCGCTGTAGCAAAAACGCCAGAAATGAGTGATTTCTGGCGTTCGGAGATTTTGAGACTTGGGCTCAAAATCTAGGTATGAAATTCCAAAGGAAGTTGCTGCGACGATTGCCGTTAGAAATCGATACTATTTCTAACGGCAATCTAATGCAAAACCTAGCCAAAAGCTATAGCGTTGGCGTTTGGTTTTGCCGTCCGTGCTACCTAAGGAAAGTATCATAACACAATAATTTTTTTGATAAAAATTGACTTTTTCTACAGTCTGAAGTTAGAACATCAATTCTGATTTTAATTGTAAAGATTCTTAAACAGCAATTTAGCTGCGCTTTCAGCCAATAGATTGAGCCAATTCGCTCAGCCAAGCTTGCTATGTCATCTTAGCAGTTTTTTATAAACCGTAATTGTAATCATCATCCTGCATGGCTTCCACGGTTCCAAGCAGGTAGCCGTTTCCGACCTGGCTGAAGAAATCATGGTTGGAAGTTCCGGTTGAAATACCATTCATGACGATAGGATTGACATCATTGGCTGTATCTGGGAAAAGGGGATCCTGTCCTAGATTCATCAGTGCCTTGTTGGCATTGTAACGTAGGAATGTTTTCACTTCTTCGGTCCAGCCGACACCGTCGTAAAGGGTTTCTGTATAGCCTTCCTCATTTTCATACAATTGATAAAGAAGATCATACATCCAGTCGCGGAATTTATCCTGCTCTTCCTCAGACAGCTCATTAAAACCAAGCTGGAATTTGTAGCCGATATAGGTACCGTGAACCGATTCGTCACGGATAATCAGCTTGATGATTTCAGCCACATTGGCTAACTTGTTGTTGCCCAGATAGTAGAGCGGTGTGAAGAAACCGGAATAGAAAAGGAAGGTTTCAAGGAAGACGCTGGCCACTTTCTTTTCTAGAGGATTGCCCTTAAGATAAATTTCGTTGATAATTTCAGCTTTTCTTTGCAGGTACTCGTTGTTATTGGTCCACTCGAAAATGTCTTCAATTTCTGATTTTGTATTGAGGGTTGAGAAAATAGACGAATAAGACTTGGCGTGAACCGATTCCATGAATTGAATGTTGTTTAAAACGGCTTCTTCATGCGGTGTACGCACATCAGCACGAATGGCTTCAACACCCGTTTCTGACTGCATGGTGTCAAGCAGTGTCAGACCGCCAAAAACCTTACCAACAAGGTCCTTTTCTTGGGCTGACAGCTTGCGCCAGTCGTCCAGGTCGTTGGAGAGCGGAATCCGTGTATCCAGCCAAAATTGTTCGGTCAATTTTTCCCAAGTTGATTTATCAATAACGTCTTCGATAGCATTCCAGTTTATTGCTTTGTAGTAGGTTGTCATGTTTATCTCCTGATTGAGTGAGAATGGTTGCTCGTTTAGCTTTTCTTTTTGGTCCTTTTCTTAAGTGGCAGAGGAGTCTAGCGACCAACTGGGTCGTTGCTTCCGCGAAAAAGTATCGAAGCAGGACTCACGCTGGTCATCCTTTGACGCAGTTTTAAAATTGCGTCAGAAGAAAAGTAAACATACGATAGGCAGAAAACGAAGGCGTTATCACTTCGTTTTCGAAATTAATGAGAAGTCTAGCTAATCCAGCATAGTAGTTGGCGTGTCAAACATAGGAGCTTCAGCTCCAAGTTTGACTAAAGAGTTACGACACGG